>NZ_JAPZKZ010000010.1:0-344359 GCF_033804605.1 Mycobacterium sp. RTGN6 | reverse complement strand
TCATGCTGGACATCAAATGTGTCGAGCAAGCAGGGCGGTAGATCAGCGGCACCTCGGGTGCATCGGCAATCCATCGAAGATCACCGACACAAGGATGGTCCACCAGTGAGCCTGCTGGGGGACAAGCTGGCCGTCACCGAACTGCTCTACCGGTACGCCGAATTGATCGACGCGGGCGACTTCGACGGCGTCGGGGAGTTGTTGGGCCGGGGCAACTTCATGGGCGTCGCGGGCGCCGCGAAGATCGGCAAGCTGTTCGCCACCACCACCCGCCGCTTTCCCGACCACGACAACACGCCACGGACGCGGCACCTGGTGCAGAACCCGATCGTCGACGTCGACGGAGACACGGCTACTTCGCGCTCCACCTTCGTGGTCATCCAGCAGACCGAAGCGGTTGCGCTGCAACCGATCGTCGTCGGGCGCTACGCCGACGCCTTCGCACGCGACGACACAGGCTGGTACTTCACCGAGCGCACGGTGGACGTCCAGATGATCGGCGACGTGTCCGACCACCTGCTGATCGACCCGACGGAATTTGGTTAATGCGCCGGACCGAACGATTGGCTCATGTCAAGAACGTTGCGCGACCTCGTGATTGGGTCGGGACTTGACTTCGATGACCGCGGCGCTCACGCCCTCAAGGGCGTGCCTGGTGACTGGGATCTGTTCGCGGTTGCTTCTACCTAAGTAGCGAGCCGAGTTCAGAATGGTGGTGGGTCGGCGCGCTCGTTGAGTGCGCGTTCGGCCTTGATGCGGTCGGCTTTGGCCTGGGCGCGGGTGCGTTTTCGGCGCGGCATCATGATCGATCGGTGGGCACCGGGTTCGACGGGGGAGCTGGGTGGGGCCGGGGTAGTCACGTTCCAGGTCGGGAACAGCAGGGCGATCCCGGGTGTGGTGGTGTAGGTGTGCCCGGTCGGGGTGGTGACGACGACGGTGCCGTCGGCCAGCTGCCGATCCGACCAGCCGGCATGAAACGTCTTGACCAAGTGATGTTTTCGGCAGTAGCACTTGACCCCTCCCGCATGCGTCGCACCGGCGGGGTAGGGAACGGTGTGGTCGATGTCGGCGAATTCAGCGGGGCGATCACACCCCGGCGCACGGCAGGTCAGATCGCGCACCCGGACGAACCGATCCAGCGCGGTCGACGGCCGGTAGCGCGGTTCGGCACCACCGGTGGGTGCCAGCACCGGCGTGATCCTGGCGCCGCGGGCGATGAGTTCGGCCAGTAGCGGCCCCGGTACGACGCCGTGGCCGGGGATGACCGCGACGGGGCGACGGCGCGACCGTTCGGCTTGCGCGTCCTCGTCGGCGTCGCGCGGGCCGTGTAGGGCGGGGTCGGCGTCGGCAGCCTCGACGCTGGCCTGATCGGTGATGACGTGGACGACGACGCTGCTGGCCCGTCCGTCGTCGACGACGGCGGGGCAGGCCGGGTTGCCGCACTGACACGACAACACCTGCGAGCCCGCCATGACCGCACCGACGGCGTCGGCACGACGCTGCTTGAGTGTGCGCGGGTCATCGGCGCAAACGCTGCGGACCATCGTGTCGACCCGCGTGCGGGTCAGCGCGGCGTCGGTGCACGACAGCCGACCCCACACCGCCGTGGTGCCCGATTCGTGATCGGTGCCCACGACGAAGTCGCGTGCCCGCATCTGCTGCTGGACCCGCCGGACCGCGGCCGGGTCGAGCTTCTCCACTTCGGCGTCCAACGTCATCGTGAGCTTGTATTCCGAGAGCGGCCCCCACCCGAGGATCCGGTCGGCGATCACCTCGTCGAGTGCCGCGAGGGTCTCGGGGTCGGTGACGTGGGCGGTGCGTTGCTCGATGAGCCAAACCCGACGCCCGTTGAGCACACCGGCATGAAACAGTGCGCCCACCCGGGGCAGCCGGTCACGCAGCGCGACAGCCAGATCCATTTCCCCAGACGCGCGGCCGTGCCCGATGTTCAGCGCCGCCGAAAGCTCCGCGGCCGCACCGTCCCAGTCATCACACGCCCAGAATCGGCGCTCGTCATCGCCGGTGCAGCGCCGCCGCTGCAACTCCGCGATCGCGGAGTAGCGTTCGGCGTCGGCGATCGCGCTGGCCCGCGCCCGGCCGGTGATCGTGTCGATCACCTCAGCGTCGGTCAGCGATTCGAACATACGTGCGATTGTAGTCGCGATGTCCGACAGGATTAGGCAGCTTCGCTGCCCTGCGGATAGGCCGCTGGCGAATCCGCACAACCCCACCCTTGAGTGCTAGCACTCGCGTGTATAGAGTGCTAGGTGGCAGGCAGCCAACCCCCTGCGCCGGCACCCGCGACGACGGCGCAACGGGCACGGATGCGTGCCGAACACCTGTAAATCCCCAAAGGCCCGGGATATGCCCGGACCTACACCCGAACTACTGGAGGGCCCCATCGTGGCGAGCGTGAACATCAAGCCACTCGAGGACAAGATCCTCGTACAGGCCAACGAGGCCGAGACCACGACCGCATCTGGTCTGGTCATCCCCGACACCGCCAAGGAAAAGCCGCAAGAAGGCACCGTCGTCGCAGTTGGCCCCGGCCGCTGGGACGAGGATGGCGAGAAGCGCATCCCCCTGGACGTTGCCGAGGGCGACACCGTCATCTACAGCAAGTACGGCGGCACCGAGATCAAGTACGGCGGCGAGGAGTACCTGATCCTCTCGGCCCGTGACGTGCTGGCTGTCGTCAACAAGTAAGCACCCGTGTCCCGCCCCGGAGCTTCCCGTTTCG
Source organism: Mycobacterium sp. RTGN6 (assembly GCF_033804605.1). Classification (NCBI taxonomy): domain Bacteria; kingdom Bacillati; phylum Actinomycetota; class Actinomycetes; order Mycobacteriales; family Mycobacteriaceae; genus Mycobacterium; species Mycobacterium sp. RTGN6. Next base: position 341,619 of record NZ_JAPZKZ010000010.1, on the reverse strand, counting down.
ACGGGAGAGTTCCGGGGCGGTACGCGTTTCGAGTCGAAAAAGGACATTCATGAGCAAGCAGATTGAGTTCAACGAGACTGCGCGCCGGGCAATGGAAGCCGGGGTCGACAAGCTTGCCAACGCCGTGCGGATCACGCTGGGGCCGCGCGGCCGCCACGTGGTGTTGGCCAAGGCGTACGGCGGCCCGGTGGTGACCAACGACGGCGTCACCATCGCCCGGGAGATCGACCTGGAGGACCCGTTCGAGAACCTGGGCGCCCAGCTCGTCAAGTCGGTGGCCACCAAGACCAACGACGTAGCGGGTGACGGCACCACCACCGCCACCGTGCTGGCGCAGGCCATCATCAAGGCGGGGCTGCGCAACGTCGCGGCCGGCGCCAATCCGATCGCACTGGGCGCAGGCATCGCCAAGGCCGCCGACGCCGTATCCGAGGCGCTGCTGGCGGCCGCAACGCCGGTCAGCGACAAGAAGTCGATCGCTCAGGTCGCGACCGTGTCGTCACGCGACGAGCAGATCGGCGAGCTGGTCGGCGAGGCGATGACCACCGTCGGTCACGACGGCGTCGTCACCGTCGAGGAGTCCTCGACGCTGGACACCGAACTCGAGGTCACCGATGGCGTCGGCTTCGACAAGGGCTTCGTCTCGGCGTACTTCATCACCGACTTCGATGCGCAGGAAGCGGTGCTGGAGGACGCGCTGGTGCTGCTGCACCGCGAGAAGATCAGCTCGCTGCCGGACCTGCTTCCGTTGCTGGAGAAGGTGGCCGAGTCGGGCAAGCCGCTGGTGATAATCGCCGAGGACGTCGAGGGCGAGGCCCTTTCGACGTTGGTGGTCAACGCGATTCGCAAGACGCTCAAGGCCGTCGCCGTGAAGGCGCCGTTCTTCGGCGACCGCCGCAAGGCGTTCTTGGACGATCTCGCGGTCGTGACGGGTGGACAGGTCGTCAACCCCGACGTCGGTCTGGTGCTCCGTGAGGTCGGCCTGGAGGTGCTGGGCACTGCCCGCCGCGTCGTCGTCACCAAGGACACCACCGTCATCGTCGATGGCGGCGGCACGGAAGACGCCATCGACGCCCGTAAGTCACAGCTGCGCGCCGAGATCGAGGCGACCGACTCCGACTGGGACCGCGAGAAGCTCGAGGAGCGGCTGGCCAAGCTGTCCGGCGGCGTCGCGGTCATCAAGGTCGGCGCGGCCACCGAGACCGATCTCAAGAAGCGCAAGGAAGCGGTCGAGGACGCCGTCTCGGCGGCCAAGGCGGCCGTCGAGGAGGGCATTGTCACCGGTGGTGGCGCCGCGCTGCTGCAGGCCGGCTCGGTGCTCAAGGCATTGCGCGAGTCGCTCAAGGGTGACGAGGCGCTCGGCGTCGACGTGTTCGCCGCCGCGCTGTCCTCGCCGCTGTACTGGATCGCCGCCAACGCCGGGCTCGACGGCTCGGTGGTGGTCAACAAGGTCGCCAGCCTGCCCGCCGGGCAGGGCTTCAACGCCGCGACGCTCACCTACGGCGACCTGCTCGCCGATGGCATCGTCGACCCGGTCAAGGTGACCCGGTCCGCGGTGCTCAACGCCGCATCGGTGGCCCGCATGGTGCTGACCACCGAAACGGCGATCGTGGACAAGCCGGCCGAGTCCGAGGACGACGGCCACGGACACCACGGTCACTCGCACTAGGTAGAAGGACCAACACGGAGCACCCCCGGTCACAACGACCGGGGGTGTTTTCGTCATGCATAGCGCCTCACTTGCGATCTAGTGCGCAGTCCTCACAACCCGCCGCCAGCTGGCCAACAGGACGACGGGAATCAGCAGCAGCGACGTTCGGGATATGAATTGTGTGAGGTCATCGTCCTTCAGCAGACCGGGCCCCGCGAAGTAGCCGAAGAGCAGGAGGGTGGCAGTCACCAACACCAGCGCCCGGCCAGCCCGGGTGCCGATGCCGGTCGTATCGAGCGACGCCGGCAGCACGGTTCGGTAGAAGTCGATCATCGCCCATAACGTCAGATATCCGATGATCACGTACAGCCACCACCACGACTGATGTGATCCCACGGTCCAGTTGTGCATGTCGCCACTCGGCGAGGCGACCCGGATCGGGACGTAGCAGTAGAAATTGCCGACCTCCATGCACAACAACCAGAACGTCGAGTAAGCGACGAGCCGGCGCGTACTTGTGCGCCACAAAGGGGCGGCGAAGCGAAAGACGAGGTACAGCAGAGCATTGACGGCGATGCCGGAAACTGCGACCACAGCGACTGCCAGATTCTTACCCGATGCCATCGCAGTGTCGTAGTCGACGTGTTCGTCTACTTCGTCAAGAAACAAGATGTTGCCGATGCTGTTGCTGCCCCAGTGGATTGGCCACGGGCTCGATTTAATGCCCAGGAGCCACGCGGCGAAGGAGTGGCCGTATTCGTGAGTCATGAAGGACACGTAGTAGGTAACGAGGAGGACCAGCGGCGTGGCTGCCAGCAGCAGCCACATCGATCGGGAACTGGCTGATTCGTCGGCTCGTCGGTCACCCATCGGGCTCGGGTCGGATGGTGCGCGTCGGGTACTCGGGTCCTCTGGCACACGCTCTCCAACCCTTTAGGCGATCGCAGCGGTTGCCGGCCGTCTGTTGCGAAAGCATAGGCGTATGCGCGGCAACGTCCTTTGAGGATTCGGTTTTTCGATAGTTAGCGCAGAATCCGCTCTGCGGGCACGTCGTGGGGTTAACCTCGCATCACGATGCTTCTCTACGGCCGCGACGGACGCAATACGTTGGTGACACAAGCCAAGTCGGGACCAGCCCTGTGGTCCCACGACACCTACTCCAGCACAGTCGATCTGGGTTATCCGTTCATCTCGGACCTGACCTCGGGTGGCCCCACCAACGGGGCACTGAGGACCACAGATGGATAACACCACAATATTCACTCTGACCGCCATGGTGTTGTGCTACGCGATGATCTCGGCGTTGGTCAAACGGTGGTACGTAGCGCCCGCTCTGATATTCGTGCTGTGCGGAATGGCCTTGGGGCCGTTCGGTATCGGTGCGATCGACGTGGGCAATAACGTCGACAACTTCTTGCTCCCCGCCGAGCTGGCGCTGACGTTGATCCTGTTCAACCAAGCGTCCGCTCTCGACTTATCGGCAGTAGTGCGACGCGGCGGCATCACTTTCCGGCTGCTGGTGATCGGCATACCGCTGTCACTCGGGCTGGGCACCCTCACCGGCGCACTCCTGATTCCGATCATGCCGTTGTGGGAGGCGGTCGCAATGGCGGCGATCGTGGCCCCGGCGGAAGTGGCACTCATCGCTGCACTCCTCGAGGACCGCCGCATCCCCGAGCCGGTTCGACATGCGTTGTCCACCGAGAGCGGGTTTTACGACGGATTCGCCCTGACCACCATGATCGCCGCGTTGGCGGTATCCAATGAAAAGGAAGACACCCACCACGGATACAGCGACTTGGTGTGGTTCCTGGTCCGGACCGAAGTGATGTCGGTGGTCGTGGGTCTGGCCCTGGGCGCGATCGGGGGCCTGGTGATCACGTGGTCACTTCGGCGTGGATGGATGAGCGACACATGGGCTCAGCTCTCCATGCTGACGGGGGCGTTGCTCTGCTTCGAGATCGGTGGGGCATTGGACGGCAGCGGGCTGGTCGCCGCGTTCGCCGGCGGCCTGGGGTTCGCCTTCGCGGCCAAACGGGCAGGGGGTCGCCCCGATTCGCACGTCTCAAATGCCGTCGCTCATCTGCTGGAACTGGCGATCTTCGCGATGTTCGGCGCCTACGCGGTGGTGGAGTCCTGGCGCGCCGTGGGATGGCAGGTCGTCGCCTTCGCAATTGTCGCGCTGTTCGGGGTGCGTCTCATCGCCGTCTCGGTCGCGCTGATTCGTACCGACCTGCCGGCAAGAGATCGGATGTTCATCGGTTGGTTCGGCCCGCGTGGCCTCGGCACCATCGTCTTGGGCCTGATAATGATCGAACAAACTGTGCCCCAACGGGAGTACTGGATCATGCAAACGGTAGGAGTCACGGTCTCGTTGAGTCTCCTCTTGCACAGCCTCACCGTGTGGCCAGGCATCAACTGGCTGGCCAAGAAAGGGCGCGTCGAGGTAGGCAATACCGGCTCGTCGCCGTCCTGACCTGAGGAAGACCACAGCCACGGCGGCCATCACGGCCACGGATGCTAGAGCACCAGAGGTAATACGAAACTCCCTCGGTCGCGAGGCCAGGGGTGTTTCGTTCTCGGCATGGACCGAATCTGGCAGTGGGCGTGGGATCGGCACGGAGCGAAGTACTCGTGGGCGATCGGTGCGATCATTTATTGGATTCTGCTGCAGATCTACCTTGTTCCAGCGTTTGTGATCGTCGCGTTCGAAGACTCCGGCCGCTACGTTGAGGCGGTAGCAATCACAGTCGTCGGCGTGATGGTGGTGGCGTACGTGACGGTGCTTCCCGGGTCGGGCTTGATTCGCCCTGCTGAACAGTGGGCTGCTGGCCACAAGGTCGATCGGGCAAGGGCACTGGACGCCACCTACTCCTACGCTCGGCGGATAGTTGCCCGGTCCGTGTCGTGCAACGCTGTGTGGGCCGCTGTGCTGGCGGTCATTGTCGGCACCATCGCCGGGGCGAGTGGATCGCGACTCGTCCAGTACGCGATCGTCACCGCCATCCTCGCTGCTGCCGTCCAGCTGATCGCCATTCACAGCATGGTCGAAGCAGCACTGCGTCCAGGCCGCGTCGCCCTCGCCGGTGACACGGGGATCGGTGACTCCCTGCCCCGCTCCCGGCCGACGTTTGCCGCGTGGTCGGACGTGTCCATGCTCGCGGTCGCCTTCTCGTACGCCGTCGCGGGCGCCATGCTGGCAGCCGTGGTCGATCAGTCAAGAGAGGTGCCCCTACTTGCGGTCGTGATCGGCGGTGGGCTGACGCTTCTCTTCGCGGTGCCGATCACCGTCGGCGTCGCGTTCTCTCAGTCCCTGCGACCCATCCGCGACATCGCGCACGGAACCGAACGAGTTGCGGCTGGCGACTACAGCCAACGCGTACCGGTAGTTCAAGACGACGACCTTGGCGCGCTGGCGGCGTCGTTCAACCGCATGCAGGCGGGTTTGGCTGAGCGGCAACGACTTCAGGCGGCGTTCGGCACGTACGTCGACCCGGCTCTGGCGGCGCGGTTGCTCGAGCAGGGTGACGATGTCTTCACCGGGGAGCGCCGCGAGGTGACGGTGATGTTCGTCGACATCCGTGACTTCACCCCGTTCGCCGAGGCCAACACCGCCGAGGACACCGTCGCCCGGCTCAACGCCCTGTTCGAGATCGTGGTGCCTGCCGTCGTCGAGGCCGGTGGGCACGTGAACAAGTTCCTCGGTGACGGCGCGCTGGCCGTCTTCGGCGCACCGAACGATCTCGCCGATCATGCCGAGGCCGCGGTGAGCGCCGCGGTGCTGATTTACCGCCTGGTGGCCGAGCGATTCAGCGGGGAGCTTCGGATCGGCATCGGGATCAACACCGGCAAGGTGATCGCCGGAACCATCGGCGGCGGAAGCAAACTCGAGTTCACCTTGATCGGTGACACCGTCAACGTCGCCGCCCGCGTCGAGCAGCTCACCAAGACCACTGGTGACGCGATCCTTCTTACCCACCAGACCGTCGACGCCCTGGCATCTCGACCGCACGGACTCATCGACCGGGGATCACACGAACTGAAGGGAAAGTCAGCCGCCGTGCAGGTCTTCGGCCTCGACCCAGTTGGGTCTTAACTCGGATCGACAGTTCCCCCAGGCGTGTGTCGCGCGGCAGTCGCATCCATGACTCCACGCAGTGCAGGTATCTCGTTGAGCAAGCGGTCGAGGTCATCGCGCGCAATATGCAGCACCTCGGCCTTTCCGGTCGTCGTCACGGTCGCATTCCGCAGTTTCCCGCGGCGAAGCGCGGATTCGCCGAACACCTCCCCCGGTCCCACCACGGCAACGCGGTCCTGGCCGACGTACACCGCCGCCTCCCCGCTGAGCAGGACGTAGCAGGCGTCCGAAGGTGTCTGTTCCTGAATCAGCGGCCATGGCCCGGACGTCGAGGTGCGATGTGCTGCTCGGACGATCCGCTGCAGGTCGTTGTCGGAGAACGTCGCCTCCGTAACGAATTCCCGGAGCCGACGGGCGCTTTCTTGATACTCGGCTTCCTTCGCGGCGGCGGCTTGCTTCTGACGCTCACGCTCGTTCATAGTGGGCTTCCCCGATCCGCGATGTGACCCAGACATCGAGGAGCCTAGCGACCGACCGCTGTCTGTAGATCCGTGTTGGCAAATCCGAAGGGGCGCAGCGCGTCGAGTGGCTCACGTAGTCAATTCGGACGTCTCCGCAGGTCGAGGTGATTTCTAGAGCGGGTTTGATGCCCTGCAGCACCACAAGAAGATGCAGGTCAGAGCCACAATCTCTGACCGGTTTCTGCCCGTCAATGCGATCTTCCGGCTTACGCTTGAGAACGTGGCCGAGGTGCTGCTGGAGCGCGAAGGGCCGATCGCGTGGTTGCGCATGAATCGCCCTGAGGCGCACAACGCTTTCAGCAGGGAGATGATGGCGCTGATGGCGGAGCGAGTGCACCAGCTCGCCGACGACCCGGAGGCGCGTGTCGCGATCTTGTGCGGCACCGGGCCGTCGTTCTGCACCGGGCTCGACGTGAAGGAACTCGTCCGCGGCGCGCTAGAAGTCGAATTCTTCGTCGACTGGAACCGCATGATGCGATCGCTGCGGGAGCTTCCGATTCCGTTGATCGCCGCGATTCACGGCCACTGCCTCGGTGGCGGAACGATGCTCACCCTTGAGTCCGACTACCGGCTCGCCAGTGACGATCTCTACATCGGGCTCGGCGCGCTGCGCCTCGGCATCCTTCCCGGCACAGCACCCGAGGTGCTGCCGGCGATCGTCGGCGCCGCCACTGCCCGCCGATTGTGTTTGTTCGCCGAGTATGTGGATGCGGATGAGGCGTTGCGAATCGGACTGGTTGACCGAATCGTGCCCCGCGCCGAGCTTGACGCCACGGCCCGCGAACTTGCCGAACGTGTGCTTGGGTTCTCGGCTGCGGCGCTGCGCGAGTGCAAGTCGCTCCTGGCGAGAGCGGGCACACTCGACACGGACGGGTATGAGCACGCATTTCGCGAGGCGCAGCAGCGGTGCCTCGATGACCGCGATCCGGGTTAGCGCCGAACAACTACTGGTAGCAAGGCTTTTCGAACACGAAGTCCTTCGCCGTTGGCCCGGTGAAGTATGGCTCGAGCTCACTGACTCCGGACGGCGCGGCCTCGTCGGGTTTGTGGATCTCGCTCCGCCGAAACACAATCTCGTTCGGCGTGCCGCTGTAATTGCCCGCCCCCTCGGGGAGCATGCCCTCGTAGTCCACGGAGGTCAGTGAGTTCACCGCAGCCAGGAGCCCGGCTCGGGTGAGGTCCTTGTTCTCGACCGCCTTCTGCAATGCCGCCTTCAGCGGGTACGAGAACACCCAGCCCGCGGTGTAGCCCTCATTGCCTGTCACGTTGCCGAGGGCCGATCGCATTGCCTCATGGCCAGGAGTGCTTGCGCCGTAAGGTTGCAACGGCGAGGACTGCAGATACTGCGACATGACCGCGGCCGCGGCTGGGCCCTTCAACAGGCCGGGGTTCCAAGTGGGGTTGGTGCCGATGAACTTGCCCTTGAATCCGCGTGCGCTTGCCTGACCGATGATCACTGCGGCGTCGGTTGGGCCGTTGGTGAGTATGACCACGTCGGGGTTGCCGGACACTATCGCGTCGATCGCACCCGCCTGATTGTCCTGTCCGCTCGCGGTTTTGACGTCGGTGAACGTCAGCCCCCGCTTTTCGGCCGCGACCCTGGCGCCGGCCGCGGCGTCGTCACCGTAGTCACCGGCAAGGTGCACGGCCATCACACTCTTGGCACCCAGCTTGTCGGCCGCGTAGTCCACCGAGTTCATCGATTCGATGCAGTAATTCGCGCCCGACTCGACCACCACGTCCTCGAACGCCCACAAGGACGTCCACGAGGCCGGTACCGCGACGATGTTGCTTGCCTTCAGGTCCGGCAGGATGGCTGCGGTTTGCGGCGAGCCGAGGGTTTGGGCCAGCGCCAAGATGTGGGGCTTGATCTCCTGATAGACCTGGTTGTGGATCTGCGGGTTGTACTTGTTGTCCTTGACGTACTTCGTCACGTCGATTTCGTAGCTGCCGATGCCACCCTGCTCGTTCACCCGCCGCCAGAAGGCCTTCTGCGCGTCCGTGATTGGCACGGCGAGCGCCTTGAACGGCCCTTCAGTGAGATCGGAGATCGTGCCGAGGTAGACGCAGCCCTTGCTGGTATCGATCGCCTGCGGGCACGGATCGTTGGTCACCCCGAAGTCGACCGTGATGCCCTCCTTGCCCGTTTGGGGAGCGGCGGATTCCTGGGAGCGGCAGCCGGGGACGGCCAAGGCGATGGCAAGCGGCACGGTCAGCGCCGCGACCATGCTTCGTCGAATGGTCATGGGATGTCTCACTTTCCGGTCGCACTCAGTACGAGAACGGCCACGCCTTCCAATAGTTGCGGACGCGAATCCAGATGCCGAACAAGCCCTTCGGCTCGAATAGCAGGAACCCGATGATGAGTAGGCCGTACAGGATCGATTCGACCTGAACGACGGTGATCCCTCCACCGGTCGCGCTGGTGCTGATGAACGGCAGCACGGCAGGCAGTTCGGAGGTGATGCGCGGCAGCAGCGTGATGAACATCGCGCCCATGATCGACCCGGAAATCGTTGCGACGCCGCCGATCAGAATCATGGCGATAAACTGCACGGACATCAGCAGGTTGAAGTTGCCCGCGGTGAACGTCTGTGGGATGACGTACAGCAGCGCTCCGGCGACCCCGGCGTAGAACGAGGAGACCGCGAACGCGATGACCTTATATCGGGTGAGGTTGACCCCGATCACTGCGGCGGCGATGTCCCGGTCTCGGATCGCGGCAAAGGCCCGGCCGGTGCGCGACCGGGCGAGGTTGCGGGCGAGCAGGGCGAAGACCACCAGGAGTACCAGCATCAGCAGATACAGCTGCTGGACGCGGGTCAGCGCCGCGCTATCGACATCGATACGGGTGCCGAACAGGGTGGCCACCGGCGCGGGCCGACCGATGTCGGGCGGGCCGGCTAGCTCCGTCCACTCGCGAAATACGTACTGCCCGATGAAGACCAGGCCTAGCGTGACGATGGCCAGATACAGCCCGCGCAGGCGCACGGCCAGCGGCGCAACCAGCGCGCCGGCGAGCGCCGACATCGCCCCGGCGGCCAGCAGCCAGACCGGTACCTCGGTGATCCCGAAGCCGAGCAGCCTGCCGTTCGGGTCGCCGGACAGCACCGCGGCGGTGTATGCGCCGATGGCCACGAAGAAGGCGTGGCCCAGCGACACCTGGCCCGCGTAGCCGGTGACGATGTTCAGCCCGATCGCCCCGATCGCCAGCGCGCACCCCGTGGCCAGCAGTTGCAAGAAGCCATCGTCGACCGAGAACGTCATGGCCAGTGCGACCACCAGCACCCCGGCGAGGAAGACCTTTTTCGGCGTGGTGTTCAGCAGTGCCATGTCCTGGCTGTAGGACGTGTACAACTCGGGGCGGCCGAACCTGGTCCGCAAGGATGACGTCATATTCGGATCACCTCGCGGGTGCCGAACAAGCCGTACGGCCGGACCAGCAATACCACCATCATCACCAAATACGGTGTGACGAGGGAGAACTCGCCGCCCAGCCAGGGCGCGATGTCCGCTCCGTAGGTGGCGACCAGCGATTCGACCACGCCGATCGCGAGCCCGGCGATCACTGCGCCGCCCAGCGAGTCGAGCCCGCCAAGGATGATCACCGGTAGTGCCTTGAGCGCGATGATCCACAACTGCTGGTCGACCCCGGCGCCGGTGGACACGAACACCCCGGCGACGGTGGCGAGCGCACCGGCGATCGCCCACGACAGGGCGAACACGAAGCCCACTGAAACCCCTTGGGCCAGCGCCACTTCCTGATCGAACGCGACAGCGCGCATCGCCAGGCCCATGCGCGAATAGCGGAAGAACGCGAACAGGATGGCGACAAGCACCATAGTCGTAACGAACATGATCAGGTGCCGCTGCTGCACCTCGACGCCAAGCAGGCGCGACGTCGACAGCCCCCAAGGGGCGCCCACCTGCCGCACGTCCAGCCCGATGTAGGCGTTTACCACCACCCTGATCACGATGTCGACGCCCAGCGTGATGATCGAGATGACGAACACCGGCTTGCCGATCATCGGGCGCAGCACGGTCCGCTCCACACCGACTGCGAGCAGCGCCACCGCAGCTGCGGCCAGGACCACTGCCAGGTAGAAGTTCACGGTCGTGACGAGATAGGTCACGAGCACCGCACCCGACAGCATCAATGCCGGCTGGGCGAAGCTGATCACTCCCATCGACTTGAAGATGATCACGAAGCCGAACGCCAGGAGCGCGTACACCGAGCCGTCGCCCAGTCCGCGCACCAGACACTGCACCAGTTCGGTCATCGGTACATGCCCTCGACTTGGTCTTCGAACATCGTCGCGATCGCCTTGCGCTTCACCTTTTGGGTGGCGGTCAGCTCGCCGTCCTCGTGGTCCAACTCCTTGGTCAGCATGGAGAACTTCTTGACCTGCTCGACCCTCGCGAACCGCCCGTTCACGTCGTCCACGATGGACTGGACGAGCCCGCGCACCTCTTTCTTCTCACCGAGGTCGCGATACGTGGTGTAGGGCAGCTTTCGCATCTGCGCCCAGTGGCCGACGGTGTCGAGCTCGATCCCGATCAACGCGGTCAGATACGGCCGCGCGTCGCCAATGACGATGGCCTCCTTGATGTATGGCGAGGCCTTGAGCGCATTCTCGAGCTCCGACGGCGCCACGTTCTTGCCGCCTGCGGTGATGATCAGGTCCTTCATCCGGTCGGTGATCTTGAGGTACGTGCCGTCCACCCACTCGCCGACGTCGCCCGTGTGCAACCAGCCGTCGGCATCGATGGTGCGGGCGGTTGCCTCCGGGTTCTTCCAGTACCCGGCGAAGGTCCCCGGATGCTTGGTGAGGATTTCCCCGGTGGCCTCGTCAATGCGCAGCTCGATGCCGGGATGCGGCTCGCCGACCGTGCCGAGCTTCACCCTGCCAGGCCGGTTGGCCGTGGCGATCGCGGTGTTCTCGGTCATCCCGTACACCTCGTGCATCGGCACCCCGATACCCATGAAGAACCGCAACACCTCGGGCGCGATCGGGGCGGCGCCCGACGTCGCGTGGCGGACCTTGCGCACGCCGATCCGATCCTGCAGCGCCCGGTAGTAGAAGACCCAACCGATCGTGTAGCGCACGCGGGTACTCACGGTGTGGCGGCCACCGGTGCGAACCAGCGTCTCGGCGATGTCGTCAGCCACCCGCAACCAGAACCGGCTGAACACACGCTTGAGCCAGGTCGCCTGGTCGACCCTGATCTGAACTCCGGCGAGCATCTTCTCCCAGATGCGCGGCACCCCAAACAAAATCGTCGGCTGCACTTCATGCAGGTCGGCCTGCACCGTCTCGATCGACTCGGCGAAATGCACCTGGATGCCGGCGCTCGCGGAGAACCAGGTGGTGAAAACCCGCTCCGCGACGTGGCACAGCGGCAGGTAGGACAGCATGACGTCCGACGGGGATGGCGGGGGAGAGGCGAACCCGCCGCCCTCGACGAGCACCTTGATGCAGAACTCCACGTTGGACACCGCGAGCATCGCGCCCTTGGGTGGCCCGGTGGTGCCCGACGTGTAGACGAGAGTCATGACGTCGGCCTCGCTAGCCTCGGCCATCCGGCGGTCGACCGCGTCGGGATCGGACTCGCGGTGCTTGGCGCCGAGGGCGAGGAAGTCGTCCCAGGACAACAGCTTCGGGTCGGTGTAGCGATATCGGATTCCGCGCGGCTCGAGGTAGATGATCTTCTCTAGCTCGGGTAGTTGGTCGAGCACCTCCAACGCCTTGTCGACCTGCTCCTGGTCCTCGGCGATCAGCACCCTGGCGCCGGAGTGCGAAAGCAAGTAGGCGACCTCGGCAGGGGGATTGGTCGGGTACAGACCAACGGTGGTGGCCCGCACCGCGATCGCGCCTATGTCGGAGTACAGCCATTCGCGGCGGTTTTCCGAATGCACTGCGACCCGGTCGCCAGGCTCGATGCCCAGCGCAAGCAAGGCGTGCCCGACCAACACGGCGCAGTTCCAGTAGTCCGCCCAGCTGACCTCCTGCCAGATGCCGAAGTCCTTCTCCCGTAACGCAATCCGATCAGGCATCTCGCGACCTCGATCGCGGACCCGGCTCGCCACCGTGGTGACCTTGGTGCTGAGCTGTTGAGCGACAACGGTCATGCCGCGCCCCCGGAGGTTCGGTGCTCCTGGCCTAGATAGGCCCTGATGACGTCTGGGTTGGTGGAGACTTCCCGTGGCGTGCCGATACAGATCGGCCTGCCGAAGTCCACCACCAGCACCCTGTCGGCGAGGTCCATCACCAGGCCCATGTCGTGTTCGACCATGACGATCGGGATGCGCAGCTCGTCGCACACGTCGAGGATGAAGCGGGCCATGTCCTCGGTCTCTTCGAGGTTCATCCCGGCCACCGGCTCGTCCAGCAGTAAGAGCTTGGGGCCCATGGCCAGTGCGCGGCCGAGTTCGACGCGCTTCTGCACGCCGTAAGGCAATTGGCCGACGGGGAACCGCCGCCACTGCTCCAGTTCGAGGAAGTCGATGATGTCCTCGACCGCTGCCCGGTTGAGCAGCTCGCACCGCCGCGCCTTGCCCAGCCAGGCGAACGACGACAGCACGCCATAGGTGTTGTGGTGGTGGCGGCCGAGCATGAGGTTGTCGAGCACGGTCAGGTTGGCGAACAGCTCGATGTTCTGGAACGTGCGGGCAATCCCGAGCTCGGCGATCTCGTCGGGACGCTTGCCGACTAGGTCGGTGCCGGCGAAGGTGACCCGGCCGGACTGAGGGCGATACACCCCGGACAGCACGTTGAAGATCGAGGTCTTGCCTGCGCCGTTGGGGCCGATGATCGCGAACAGCTCGCTGCCACCGACCTTGAACGACACCCCGTCGATGGCCGTCACGCCCGCGAAAGACAACTGGACATCGTCGAACTCCAGCACCGGGGCATCGACTTCCGGCTCCGCGGCGGCCCGCTCGGCGGTCGCGGTCACGACAGCCACCTCTTGCGCCGCTTGTAGTGCTTGACGTCGCGGAAGGATTTGGCCGCACCCTCGGCGCCCAATCCGAGGTAGAACTCGCGCACGTCCTCGTCCTCGAGCAGCTCGGCCGCCGGTTTGTCCATCACGATCTTGCCGTTTTCCATCACGTACCCGTGGTCGGCGATGGCCAGTGCCATGGCGGCGTTCTGCTCGACCAGAAGCACGGTGGTTCCGCTCGCGTTGATTTCCACGATCAGGTCCCGGATCTGCTGCGCGACCATCGGCGCCAAGCCCAGGCTCGGCTCGTCGAGCAGAAGGCAGCGGGGCCGCGACATCAGCGCTCGGCCCATCGCCAGCATCTGCTGCTCGCCGCCGGACAGGTAGCCGGCGGTGCGCTTGCCGCGCTGCGCGAGCACGGGGAACAGGCCGTACACCCGCTCCAGATTCTCGGATAGCTGTTTGGGTGCCACATGCCCGCCGATCCGCAGGTTTTCGTCCACGGTCAATTCGGCGAAGATCCGACGGCCCTCCATGACCTGTTTGATGCCCAGCGCCACGATCTTGGTCGGCGGTCGGTGGTGGATTTCTTGGGCGTCGAAAACGACTGAGCCCTTTGTGATCTCGCCGTCGTTGACGTCGAGGAGTCCGGTCATGGCAAGCAGCAGCGTGGTCTTACCCGCCCCGTTGGCGCCGAGCAGGGCGACGATCTTGCCTTCGGGCACGGTCATGCTGACGCCCCTGAGCACCTGGATCACGTCGTCGTAGACGACCTCCAGGTTGTTCACTGACAGGAGCGCCGAGGCGGCCGAGGCCCCTGAACGCATCGCGAATGTCCTCCCCCCTCGAGTGGACCCACCTGTGCTGCACTAACTGTGACCCATATCACTCAAAGACGGGGTCGTTTGCTAAAACCACTTCCGGCAAGTTGCATACCGCCGCCTACCAGGGGGTTCGGTTTGGGTGTAAACAATTGCAGCTGTGCGAGGACGTTTAGTCTCCCGGCCCAAGGATCATCCAAACAGCGCCCCAGGCGTGCCGCTGCTGTTTCCGACTTGGGTGGACCGGCTACAGATCAAGTACATGACCCCGGTGGTTCTGCGGGTCGCCCGCTTCTTGCCAACGTTGCCTGAGTCAGTCACGAATTCGCCGTCGCCCGAAGGGGTTCCAGAGTGCGTTGCAACCAGCCGAACATCAGGCCGATCGCTTCGGGCAGTTTGGAAGTCGCACAGTGCCCGGTGTCGGGGATGAGGTGGACTACGGTGTCGCGGCGGCCCTCGAAGACCGTGGTGTCGTGCTGGGGGACGTGCACGTCGTCGGCACCGTTGACCACCAGCATCGGGGCGTTGGTGTCCTGGTCGAGCAGCGGACGCAGCGAGAAGGCGCCGAACGTCGCCGCCAGTTCCGCGGCGCTGGGGCGCTGGGAGAACCCCAGCGCATTGCCGATGATTCCGTCCATTCCGAACTGCGCCATCGAAGCGTCCTTGCTGAACGCGGCCTCGACCGGTCCGCCAAGCACGATCGCGGCGTCCACCTCGCCAGCCAGCCCCGACCGGGCCGAGTAGTAGCCGCCCATCGAGATGCCCATGTGGATGACGATGCCGTTGCCCAGCGTCCGGGCTTCGGCGATCAGGCCGCGCACCAGCTCCCCGCCACCGTCGGGAGTCATCGGCACCCCCGATTCGCCGGTGCCTGCGATGTCGAAGGCCACCACCCGGACTCCAGCCGTCGCGGCGGCGAGCACGAAGATGCCGTGCATGTCCATCTTCCAGCTATCCACCCCGCCGGAGGCCAGCAGCACCGGCGCACCTGCCGGCAGGCGGGGCGCGGCGAAGACGTGCACCGGGATCGGTGTCGTGGCACCGCGGTACGGCACGTCAAACACCCGCCGCTGGAAGTCCACCCCGAAATCCGGTGCGGCAAGCAGATATTGCTCAAGCTGGTTTCGCAAGGCCAGGCGCTTGGAGTCGTCGGCCAGGGTTGGGAACTTCGCCCACCCGTAGGCCAGCGAGGCAAGTTGGTGCGAGCCTTCACTGGCGTAGCGCGCGGCCAGCGCCGACCACTCGTACACCCAACCGCCGGGCGCATCCGTCCACATCTGGGTGATCGCGGCGCGCACCGCGTCGACGTCTGGGGCGGGTAGCCCGGTGTTGACCATCTGGGGATACCGCTCGCCGAACAGATCCTCGGCGTCGACCGGCCACTGAAAGGACATCGCGAGCTCCTTCACCCTCCATTTTAATGCAGGAATACTGCGTTAACGGACGGTAGCACCACCTGCCGCTAAAGGCAAGAAAGCTGCGTTAGAATGCAACCCGTGGGTGAACCAACTTCTCGGCGCCGAACCGGCGGCCGCTCGGCCCGGGTCCGCGAGGCGGTCTTGAAGGCGACACTGCAGGCGGTGGCCGAGCACGGCGCCGACGCGGTCAGCATCAGTGAGCTCGCTCGCCAGGCAGACGTGCACGAAACGTCGATCTACCGGCGGTGGCCCACCAAGGAACATCTAGTGCTCGACGCATTGCTGGACTACAGCGAAGCCAAGCTCCCCATCCCCGACACCGGGGCCCTGCGGGACGACCTGATCGCGTTCGCGACCGCGGTTGCCGGCTACCTCGACTCGCCGCTCGGGCGCACACTCGTCAGGTCGATGGCAGTCGCCGGCGATGACGACACCCTCGCCGCGGGACGTGCCCAGTTCTGGAAGTCGCGACTCGACCTCGCCAGTGCGATCATCGCCCGCGCCAAGGACCGAGGCGAGGTCCCGACCGACCTCGACGCGGCCATGGCCCTCGAACTCGTCATTGCACCGCTGCACTTTCGGGCATTGCTAACCCGCCAGCCGATCGACGATCACGACATCGCGCAGCTCGTCGATGCGCTCGTGAACGGGTTGGCCAGCTGACCAAACCTCCTTAGCGACGGCCGTGGCCGTCGCTGCATGGACGTTGAACTGCACTAATGGTTGTACTTCACAGCCGATGGCAAGGTTGATGATCATGAACCGAGTTTCGAGGTTGAACCGCAAATGGGTGTCGGTGGCGATGGTGGGTTTCGCGGTGCTGAGTGTGCTGACGGCCTGCTCTGCATCACACGACAACATGGCGCCGCCGGAAAGCAGAATGACGAGCGCTCCGGCGGCCGGCATGAAGGACAGCGTTACGGCGCCTGCCCCGGAGTTCGGGCCACCGCCACCGCCGACCGAACAGCGCGACGTCGTCAAGACAGCGTCGATGACGATCACGGTTGCCAGCCCCTCGGAGGCCGCGGACAAGGCCGCCGTGCTTGCGGAGGACGCTGACGGTCGAGTGGACAGTCGCTCCGAGGACGCCGGCTCGGGCGGTGGGCGGGCCAGCACCTCCGTCGTGTTGCGCGTCCCCGTCTCGAAACTCGACGGTGTGGTGCGGGACCTGAAATCACTCGGGGCGGTGAAGACCGCCGAGACCAGCTCCGAGGACGTCACCGCCCAACGCGTCGACCTCGACGCTCGGATCAAGGCCCTGCAGACCTCGGTGGATCGGCTTCTGGCCATCATGCGCGACGCCAAGGACTCTGATGCGCTCATCAAGGCCGAGGATGCGCTCTCGGAGCGACAGTCCGAGTTGGACAGCCTGCGGGCGCAGCGCGATCAGCTCGGCGATCGCATCGACTACAGCACGGTCAACGTCAGCTTCATCGCCGAACAGATCGGCGGACCTGCGCCGCAGGAGTACAAGGGGTTCACCGGTCAGATCGAACGCGGTTGGGACGCAATGGTTTCGGTGGTGGGCAGCCTGGTCCTACTGTTCGGACTGCTGCTGCCGTGGCTTGGTGCGCTGGCCGTGGCCTGCGGGCTCGTGTACGTAGTCGTGCGCTTGGCGAGGGCGCGTCGACCCGTCGCGGCAGGTCCCCAAAACGACGACGATCCCCGGACGGGCCGGGGATCGTCGGTTGGGTCGGATGAACAGTCAGGCGGTGCGGCGGATGCCCCGCTTGAGCAATAGTTCGCGCTCGGACTCAGACAGTCCGCCCCAGATGCCGTAGGGCTCGCCGACGGCGAGGGCATGGGAGCGGCACTGAGCGACCACGGGGCAACTGCGGCACATTTCCTTGGCGCGCATCTCCCGCTGTGCGCGGGCCCGGCCGCGCTCTCCGTCGGGATGGAAGAACATCGATGACTCGACACCTCGGCAAAGGCCTTGCATCTGCCAATCCCAGATGTCGGCATTGGGCCCGGGTAGCTGCTGCGGCTGTGGCATTGGGTAAACCCCTCTCTACACAACCCCATTTCGTGGAACTAGGGGTGCGCGTGAGTCGTGGAACCGATCCGAGCACATGTCGCCGATGACTACTCGTGCACACAACGTAGAAGGGCTCAGGAAATCGAGTCAATAGCCGGCACGTGTGCTCAACCACATAACAGCAGCGTGAGAATTTACATCACGTTCATCATTGCGACCCGCGAGCAACGCGGAAGGGGATCACGAAACGCCAACCGCACGATCTCTTTTCGTGTTTCCGCTGTTCGCTGTAAACGGACTTACGTTGATCACTTCCAGCGCTCAGTAGGTAGTTGACATGCCGTTAACATCACCAGCATCAACTGTTAACGAAAGTTATTTTGGCGACAGTTTCGTCATCCGTGCCCGCCGGTATCGGGTACCTGTGACCACGATTTCCGATGTTGATAGCGTCGCCGTTCGATGAATACGTTGGCAGACGCTGCCTTCGGTGCCGACCCTGGTCGTTGGCCGTTGCGCTCGGCGAGCACCGGCGAACAGCACTGGCTACGCGCGGTGGCCGCCGGTGGGCAGGGTCGCTACGCCGTCGCGTTCACCGAACTCGAGGCGGTGCGCCGGGCCGGGGCGGGCGATCCCACTGGCTCGCTCGCGCTCAGCACAAGGGCGTCGTTTCTTCGCCAGCTCGGATGGCACGACCACGCGCGCGAGTGGGATGGTCGCGCCCTGGCAATCGCGGGGTCCGATGCCGACGCGCGTGCCGACGCGTTGATCGGGCTGGCCGCCGACGCGCTCGGAGTCGGCCGGTTCCCGCTATCGGCCCGGTTGTTGGAACGCGCGAAACTACTCGTCGACGCAACCGACTCGGCGCGATTGCCGGTGCGACTGGCGTGGGTCAGCGCCGAGCTGGCGATGTTCACCGGGCAGGGTGCCGCGGCGGTGGGACACGCCGAACACGCGGTGGCTTTCGCGGCCCCGCTTGGCTCGGTGCGACACGCCGTGAAGTCCGGCGTGGTGCTCGCCGCGGCACTGTGCTCCGCGGGTTTCACCGAGCGCTCGCAACACGTCGCAGATGCCGCGCTCGAGGCGACGGAGCGACACGGTTTGGTGCCGTTGACCTGGGCACTGGCGTGTCTGCTCGCCGACATCGGCAGTGCCTCGCGCGCGCCGGAAGAGATCACCGCCCTGCGCGACGAATGTGCAAGCGTCGTGCGTGCTCGAGGTGGCGTGTGGTCGGACCGCTGATTCCACGCGCAAGAGCCGGATCATTAGTCTTTAGCTGACACATCCACTTGGGCTATCGCCCCATCCGTAACGCTGGAGATACTGCCCACGATGACAATTTCGGGAGATGGTCTCGATGATGTCGTTGCTAGGGCTGTGGCGGGCGATCGAGACGCGCTCCAGAAGGTGCTGGAAACCATCCGTCCGATCGTGCTCCGGTATTGCCGGGCGAGGGTCGGGACGGCGGAGCGAAGCGGGTTGTCTGCGGACGACGTGGCTCAGGAGGTGTGCTTGGCCGCCATCACGGCGCTGCCGCGCTACAAGGATCAGGGACGACCGTTCCTGGCCTTCGTATACGGCATCGCCGCCCACAAGGTTGCCGACGCATTTCGCGCCATGGGACGAAACCAATCGGACGCCACGGACACTCTGCCCGACCGTGCCTCGGGCGATCTGGGCCCAGAGCAACTCGCTCTGGACTCCGATGCGGCCGCCCGCATGGACAGGCTCCTGGCGGTCCTGCCCGAGAAGCAGCGCGAGATCGTCATCCTCCGCGTGGTGGTCGGCATGAGTGCCGAGGAGACCGCCGAGGCGGTCGGCAGCACCGCTGGCGCGGTCCGCGTCGCGCAGCACCGCGCACTGACACGGCTCAAGGCTGAACTCGACGGAAGGAGGGAAAGCGATGCCTGACTTCGGTCGCTGGACCTCCAATGGCGGAGATCCGTCGCTCAACGACATCAACCGCGTCGACCGGTTCTTCGACGCGCTCAGCGACAAGCAGACCGCGTACTCCACCGATCACGCGGAGGCCGAGCTCGCGTTCCTGCTCGCCGACTGGCGTGACGACGTCCGCGACGCACCCGTGACCGCGCCGGTAACCCCGCGTGACGCCGCAGCCGCGCTGCGCGGTGGGCTCAACACTCGCAAGCGCAGCCGAACT
Source organism: Mycobacterium sp. RTGN6 (assembly GCF_033804605.1). Taxonomy (NCBI): domain Bacteria; kingdom Bacillati; phylum Actinomycetota; class Actinomycetes; order Mycobacteriales; family Mycobacteriaceae; genus Mycobacterium; species Mycobacterium sp. RTGN6. The sequence goes on along the minus strand of NZ_JAPZKZ010000010.1, from coordinate 322,049 downwards.
TCGCTCGCGCTCGTCGGTTCGGCCGCGGCTGCGGTGCTGTGCCTCGGTGGGTTCGGCGTCGCGGTGTTCGGCTCGAGCCCGGGGGACGCCTTCTACGGCATGCGCACCACCCTGTTCGGTCAAGAGCAGGTGCGCGACGAGCAGGTCACGCTCGCGTCGCAGCAGCTCCAACAGGTGCAGCAGCTGATCGATCAAGGCCAATGGGAGCAGGCGCAGGACAAGCTCGCCGAGCTCAGCACCACGGTGCAGAGCGTGGAGGCGCCGCCCGAGCAGAAGCAGGATCTGATCCAGCAGTGGAATGCGTTGACGTACAAGGTCGTTGAGCAGGATCCTGCCGCGACGTTGCCGCCAGCCGGTGAGCCGTTGCCGGTCCTGCCCGACTCGCCGCTGACGCTGCTGCCGGTGCCGGTGATCGAGACGTCCACGTCTTCGTCGACGACGACGTCCACCACGACGACGTCCACGTCGACGTCGTCGGAGCTCCCGGGTCCCGAGATCGCGCTCACCAGCCCGACGAGTCCGACGAGTCCGACGGAGGCGACGGAGACGTCGACCCCGACGAGCCCGCCCACGTCGACAACGACGACGACCACGACGAGCGCACCCACGTCCACCACGACGACCACGACCACGACGACGTCGCGGCCTCCGGAAGTGACGTCGGTGCCGCAGACCGCCGCCGCGCAGCCGTCCACGGCTACCCAGGCACCGGTCCCGGCCAGCTCGTCGGTCGCACTGGCGCCGGCGCCGCCTGCAGCGCCCGCGCCACCTGCTGCGCCCGCGCCACCTGCGGGAGGATCAACTGGTTCGGGCCCGGCCGTCGCGCCGAGTCAGTCCGCGCCGAGTCAGTCCGAGCCCACGACGGTCACTCAGAACGCGCCGAAAAAGCCGAGCGAGGACGAGCAGGAAGTCGTGACGACGACGGTCGCACCGCCGCGCTGAGCGCGTTACGCCGTCAGCGATATCCGTCGGACTCCGACGTCGCCTCGTTGAGCGATGCGTCGGCATATCCGCGGCAGTAATCCCAGGTCACGTAGGCTTCGGGTTCCGGATCGTAGGCCGGCTCGTGAGGCCGGACGGTGCCGTCCACCAGCAACTGCAGCAAGTTCGCGCGCAGCATGTCCCAGTCGTGGTAATGGTCCTGCTGGCACTCGTCGCAGCAGACGACGAGGCCGCGGATTCCCTTGTGCGCCAAAAGAGTCTCGTAGACGGCCAAGTCGGCCAGATCGGCCTCGACGGCGACGCGCTCCTGCGGGTCCAGCGGCTGTCCCGGTTCGATGGCGTCAAGAGCGGCCGACGGATCACACGGGTCATCGGCGAACGGGTCCGGAGGCAAACCCGGCGGCAGGTGGTCGCGCACGGCTCCACAGTACGCAGTGGCCGGGGTATCGCGCCAGCGCTCCACGCCGCTGCGCCCTGGTTCTCGTGCGTGCTGAGCGCACCTCGAACCGTGTGGGGCGACCAGCGACTGGGGTCCGTCCAGATAAGATGAATGCCTAGTCCTGCCGTATGGAGGCCTCACCCATGTCGATCGCTGAAAGCAGCCTTCCCATCGCCGTTCCGGTGCCCACCGGCGGCGACGATCCGACCAAGGTTGCGATGCTCGGGCTGACGTTCGACGACGTCCTGCTGCTGCCCGCCGCGTCCGACGTGGTCCCCGCCAATGCCGACACGTCCAGCCAACTCACCAAGCGGATCCGGCTGAGGGTGCCGCTGGTGAGCTCGGCGATGGACACCGTCACCGAATCGCGCATGGCCATCGCCATCGCGCGGGCCGGCGGAATGGGCGTGCTGCACCGCAACCTGCCGGTGGCCGAACAGGCCGGACAGGTGGAGACCGTCAAGCGTTCGGAGGCCGGCATGGTCACCGACCCCGTGACCTGCTCGCCCGAGAACACGCTGGCCGAGGTCGACGCCATGTGCGCGCGCTTCCGCATCTCGGGGCTGCCGGTGGTCGACGGCGGCGGTCAACTCGTCGGCATCATCACCAACCGCGACATGCGCTTCGAAGTCGACATGGACAAGCCGGTGGCCGAGGTGATGACGAAGTCGCCGCTCATCACCGCCCAGGCGGGCGTGTCCGCCGAGGCCGCCCTTGGGCTGTTGCGCCGCCACAAGATCGAGAAGCTGCCCATCGTCGACGGGCACGGCAGGCTGACCGGGCTCATCACGGTCAAGGACTTCGTCAAGACGGAGCAGTTCCCGTTGGCCACCAAGGACAGTGACGGCCGGCTACTGGTCGGGGCGGCCGTCGGCGTGGGTGGGGACGCGCGCGAGCGGGCGATGACACTCGTCGACGCCGGGGTGGACGTGCTCGTCGTCGACACCGCACACGCTCACAACCGCGGCGTGCTGGAGATGGTGTCCTGGGTCAAGACCATGGCGGCCGGACGAGTCGACGTCATCGGCGGCAACGTCGCCACCCGCGCTGCGGCGGCCGCGCTGGTCGAGGCGGGGGCCGACGCCGTGAAGGTCGGCGTGGGACCGGGGTCCATCTGCACAACGCGCGTCGTGGCCGGCGTCGGGGCCCCGCAGATCACCGCGATCCTCGAGGCCGTGGCGGCGTGCGCGCCGTCCGGTGTCCCGGTGATCGCGGACGGCGGACTGCAGTACTCCGGCGACATCGCCAAGGCGCTCGCCGCAGGCGCATCGACGGCCATGCTGGGCTCGCTGCTGGCGGGTACCGCCGAGGCGCCTGGCGAGTTGATCTTCGTCAACGGCAAGCAGTTCAAGAGCTACCGCGGCATGGGTTCGCTGGGGGCCATGCAGACCCGCGGGCCCCAGAAGAGCTTCTCCAAGGACCGCTACTTCCAGGACGACGTGCTCTCCGAGGACAAGCTGGTACCCGAAGGCATCGAGGGCCGGGTACCGTTCCGCGGTCCGCTCTCGACGGTCATCCATCAGTTGACCGGTGGCTTGCGGGCGGCCATGGGCTACACCGGTTCGGCCACCATCGAGCAGCTGCAGCAGGCACAGTTCGTGCAGATCACCGCGGCGGGTCTGAAGGAGAGTCATCCGCACGACATCACGATGACCGCCGAAGCGCCCAACTACTACGCCCGCTAGGACTAAGAGCATGCGTGACCTAGTCGAAATCGGCATGGGCCGAACCGCCCGCCGCACATACGAACTCGGCGACATCAACATCGTCCCGTCGCGTCGGACCCGCTCCTCGCAGGACGTGTCGACGGCGTGGCAACTCGACGCGTACCGCTTCGAGATCCCCGTCGTCGCGCATCCCACCGACGCGTTGGTGTCGCCCGAGTTCGCCATCGAGCTCGGAAGGCTCGGCGGGTTGGGCGTGCTCAACGGCGAAGGGCTCATCGGCAGGCATGCCGACGTCGAGGCCAAGATCGCCCAGGTCATCGAGGCCGCGGAGAAGGAGCCGGAACCTTCCGCGGCGATCCGGTTGCTCCAGCAGTTGCACTCCGCGCCGCTGGATCCCGAGCTGCTCGGTGCGGCCGTCACGCGGATCCGCGACGCCGGGGTCACCACCGCGGTCCGGGTCAGCCCGCAGAACGCCCAGGCGCTGACCCCCGCACTGGTGTCGGCGGGCGTCGACCTGCTCGTCATCCAGGGCACTATCATCTCGGCCGAACGTGTCGCGCAGGACGGCGAGCCGCTCAACCTCAAGACGTTCATCTCCGAGCTCGACATCCCCGTGGTCGCGGGCGGAGTGCTCGACCATCGCACCGCCCTGCACCTCATGCGCACCGGCGCGGCCGGCGTGATCGTCGGGTACGGATCGACGTCCGGCGTCACCACCAGCGACGAAGTCCTCGGCATCAGCGTTCCGATGGCCACCGCCATCGCCGACGCCGCGGCCGCCCGTCGCGAATACCTCGACGAGACCGGTGGCCGCTACGTCCACGTGCTGGCCGACGGCGACATCCACACGTCCGGCGAGTTGGCCAAGGCCATCGCGTGCGGCGCCGACGCCGTCGTGCTGGGCACGCCGCTGGCCGTGTCGGCCGAGGCGATGGGCGACGGCTGGTTCTGGCCATCGGCGGCGGCGCACCCGTCACTCCCACGCGGCGCGCTGTTGCAGGTCGCGCTGGGCGAGCGCCCGTCGCTTGCGCAGGTGCTCAGTGGGCCGTCCGACGATCCGTTCGGGTCGCTCAACCTGGTGGGCGGTTTGCGTCGCTCGATGGCCAAGGCCGGCTACTGCGACCTCAAGGAATTCCAGAAGGTCGGACTGGCCATCGGCTCCTGAGTTATTGGGATCGGTAGCCATCCCGATCCGCTGTACTCGTTCCATGAAGCGAACACTGATCACGGGATTGGCAGCAGCGGCCGTGGTGGCCGGCGGTCTCGGGTTGGCGGGCGGCACTGCCCAGGCCGAACCCGGCTGGGGTCCCAGCTATTCAGGTGGGAACTGTCCGGCCGGGATGAGCTGCACCCACTGGTGCCCCGGCGACCCGCCCATTCCTGGTAGCGAATTCGGCGTCCTCAGCTGGGACTGGAACGTCTGCCACGACTGGTACTGGAACTCCGACGGCATCGTCGACGTGGCCACCATGATCGTCTACCCGTGGCACGGCACTCCGCACGTCATCGCGCCCCCGCCTCCGCTGCCCGACGTGCCCCCGCCGCCTCCGCCGCAGCGGCCGGACTACTGCCCGCCCTTCAACGTCCCCTTCTTCGCCCCATCGGCGTGTGGCGGGCTCTGAGTACGCGAGTTCTGCAGCAGGGTCGTGGTCCGGAGGTGATCACGACCATTCCGCAGAAATGGGCGTGGTGATCGTCGAGTTCTGCAGCAGGGTCGTCGCTGTCTCCCGCTGATCGCAGCTACCACGCAGAACTCGCGTACTTAGGGTCGCCTCTCTAGAAGTTACCCGCCAGTAAGTTCATAATCGACCGATGGAGCCTGACTACGACGTCTTGATCATCGGCTCGGGGTTCGGCGGCAGCGTCAGCGCGCTGCGCCTGACCGAAAAGGGCTACCGCGTCGGCGTCCTCGAAGCGGGTCGGCGGTACGCCGACGACGAGTTCGCCAAGACCTCCTGGAACCTGCGCAAGTTCCTGTGGGCCCCGCAATTTGGGATGTATGGCATCCAGCGCATCCACCTGCTGCGCAACGTGATGATCCTGGCGGGCGCAGGCGTCGGCGGCGGATCGCTCAACTACGCCAACACGCTGTACGTCCCACCGGAGCCGTTCTTCAACGACCCGCAGTGGAAGGGCATCACCGACTGGCGCGCCGAGCTCATGCCGCACTACGAGCAGGCGCAGCGGATGCTCGGCGTCGTCCCGAATCCGACGTTCACCGACGCCGACCGGATCTTGAAGGAAGTCGCCGACGACATGGGCGTGGGCGACACGTTCGTCGCGACGCCGGTCGGGGTGTTCTTCGGGCCCGACGGCGAGAAGACCCCAGGCAAGACCGTCCCCGACCCGTACTTCGGCGGGGCGGGCCCGGCGCGCACGGGTTGCCTGGAATGCGGAGCGTGCATGACCGGCTGCCGATTCGGCGCCAAGAACACCCTGCTGAAGAACTACCTCGGGTTGGCGGAATCGGCTGGCGCACAAGTACATCCGCTGACGATGGTCAAGGGGTTCGAGCAGCGCGCGGACGGACTGTGGGAGGTTCGCACGGCGCGCACCGGCAGCAAGCTGCGACGGAGGCGAAAGACGTTCACGGCGCGCTACGTGATCCTGGCGGCGGGCACGTACGGCACCCAGAAGCTGCTGTTCAAGATGCGCGACAAGGGCACGCTGCCGAAGCTGTCGGACCAGCTCGGCGTGCTGACGCGGACCAACTCGGAGTCCATCGTCGGCGCGGCCACGCTGAAGGTCACCGGCGAGTACGACCTCACCCACGGCGTGGCGATCACGTCGTCGATCCACCCGACCGCCGACACCCACGTCGAACCCGTGCGCTACGGCAAGGGCTCGAACGCGATGGGTCTGCTGCAGACGCTGATGACCGACGGCACCGGACCGCAGGGCACTGACACCCCGCGGTGGCGGCAGCTGCTGGATCAGGCAGGCGAGGATCCGAAGCAGATGCTGCGGATGCTCAACCCCCGGCAGTGGAGCGAGCGCACGGTGATCGCGCTGGTGATGCAGCACCTCGACAACTCGATCACCACGTTCACCCGGAAAACGAAGTTCGGCTTCCGCATGTTGGACAGCAAGCAGGGCCACGGCGAGCCCAACCCCACGTGGATCCCCGCGGGCAACGAGGTCACCCGGCGCATCGCCAAGAAGATCGACGGCGTCGCGGGTGGCACGTGGGGCGAATTGTTCAACATTCCGCTAACTGCGCACTTCCTCGGCGGCGCCGCCATCGGTGACACCCCCGAGCACGGCGTCATCGACCCGTACCAACGCGTGTACGGGTATCCGACACTGTCCGTCATGGACGGTGCCGCGGTCTCGGCGAACCTCGGAGTCAACCCGTCGCTGTCCATCACCGCCCAGGCCGAACGCGCGGCAGCGCTGTGGCCGAACAAGAACCAGGACGATAAGCGCCCCGCGCAGGGGCAGCCGTACCAGCGCTTGGCACCCATCGCCCCCGAACATCCGGTGGTGCCTGCGGACGCCCCTGGCGCTTTGCGGCGGTTGCCGATCGTGCCGGCTACCTCGGCCGGGTGAGTCGTACCGGCTAGCCGGACTTGTCGAGTCGGTTGAGCCAATCGCGATTGTCGAAGTCAACGGTGGAACCAGCGACCTCGTCGTAGACGACGGGCGTCGTATTGGTGCGGGGGGCCTTGCGCCAGAACTCGTCGAGATTCGCTTCGTACATCTGTTGGACCTCGACGGCGGCTTCGCCCCAGTCGATAAGTTCGACGACGTCCGATGGGATGCCGCTGTCCTCTGCCATGGCCGCAATGCCCGCGTTGTCCGGTGTGCCTTCCGTTGGCGGATTCCACAGCAGCTTTACGAATTTGGCGAATGATTGCGGCGTGGTGCCGGTATCAGGACTCGCGGCGAGGAACAACGCGTTGGCCACCCGGCTCGAGTAATCATTCTGCTTCTCTTCGTCCTGGCCAATCAACGGCCGGTACGTCACCTGCAGGTCACCGTCCAAAATCCCACGCGAGATCTCATCTCCGTAGAGGGCGTCGAAGTTCGCACAATGCCAGCACTGGGGGTCGATGAAGAGCGAAATCCTCGACGGTGCGTTCGGGTCGCCCACGTCGATGCCGAAGCCGTCGTCACTCCACGCCACCTGGAGATCGCCAGGCTCGGGTGGACCGGCGACCGGGGTCGGCGACGGCTTCAGCAGCAGGTAGCCACCGATGATGCCGCCGGTAACGACCGCTAACAGGACGATGATGGCCGCCAGCCAGGCGAGCGGCTTTCGGCTACGCGTGCGTGGCGGAGGTACCTGCCTGTGGGGACCGGTGTTTCGATTCGCGGACTGGAGAAGCGTGTTGATGTCTTCGGCCGCCGATTGGGCAGTTTCGGGTCGATCACGCAGTGTCTCCAAAAGATGGCGGACGTCAGCGTGAGCCTTTGGATCCCGCTCTTGTCGATACTTCTCACGAAGTTGATTCAGGATGTCGACCTGTTGGGTGTACGACACCGGTTCGGGCCCATTAACGACCTCGCCAAGTCGTCGCAGGTACTCGTACGGGTCGGGTGGCGGAGTCGGCAACGGGTCGGGGAGGCTGCTCCGGAACGTGCGCAACTCTGCAATCGCGCCGAACAGCGCCGCTGCGGAGGAGGCCGTGGGGTTGCGATGATCGATGATCTGCCTGGAGAAGATCGTGTCGATGCGATAGCTTCGCACCTCACCCAATTGCACAGGCAGGATTGGTAGGCCCAAGTCCATCGCATAGCGCAATTCGGCTTGGCAAGGCTCGGAGTTGAGCGAGTTCTCCGAGACGGCGAAGACGAACACCGTGCAAGCGCGGATGTGACTCAAGATGGACGGCCACCAGGCGTCGCCACCTTTCAGCTGATGGTCCAGCCACACCTGCGTTCCGGCCCTTTGAAGGTCACCGACGAGCGACGTCACCGCGCGACCGTCTTCGCTCGAGTGGCTGACGAATACTTTCGTCACGTCTTCATTCGTTACGTCCACGTCCCCGGTCCTCCCCCTGGTTCAGGAACCGCATCAGCACGTCTGACTATGGCCCACATCATAGGGACGAGCGGCCCTTCGGCTAACGGAAACGCCGTGCTGGCCTGCGGCGGCTCAGCTGGAATACCCGAGTCGAGACCCGTTGGTTACCTAGTCGCGCGCGTCGGCTGGGTATCCGCTGCCAGAATGGTCGCGTGAACTTCCTCCAGCGCCGCCGGATGCGGCTGCTGATCAAGCGAACGCAGCCCTTCGCCGACGCGCCGCTCGTTGCCGCCGCCAACTTCACCTGGTTGGGCAACAGCATGGGTGCCCAACCCGGCGTGCTCGGCCGTGAGGATCTGGCTGGCGGGCTGCCCAACTGGAGTTTGATCGCAGCGAGCGCCAGCAGGTTGTTCGTCGTCGAGTCCTCAAGGGCCAACCCCGACCGCGGGGTCGCCCTGTTCGGAAGCTGGCCGCTGAGCGAGGTCCGGCTGACCGAGCAGAACTTCGACCGCAAAGTCGGCCCGGTCGAACTCGGCACGTACCGGGCGATCCGCTTCGGGTTCCCCGATCGCGGCCCGGCCGTACTGCAGCCGTTCGGCCGTGAAGTGGACGACCTGCTCGAAGCGCACCTCGCCGGGTCACCGCAAGTCGCCGCCCGTTCCGACGGACTGGCCGAGGTCGCGTTGATGACGACGTCGGCCGGCCCGGTCTCGGACGACGTGTTCTTCGTGCTGACCTACCGCGACGGCACCACCAAGTCGGTGCCGCTCGGCGAGGACGACGCGCTGCTGAACGAGATGCAGGAGCTGCCAGGCTTCGACAACGAGACGTTCATCCGGGCGATGGCGGTCAGCGAGGAAGGGATCTCGGTGCTGTGGCGAGCAAATGCGCAGTGACCCAAACTCCTGTCACCTCACTGTGAATGCGCTGGCCAAACCAGGTTGGACACCGGTTGGCTGGTTACCGTGAGCCATGTCAACCGTGCCCACCACGCACCTCCACCCGCACATCAGTCCGGCTCTGCTCAAACACGCTGAGGAGCGAGCCAACAGCCTGCAGAACCGCATCGCCGACAAGATCACGACCTTCGCTGGGTCGATGGCCTTCGTCTACCTCCATGTTGTTTGGTTCGCCGTTTGGATCGTGTCTGGGACGCTGCTCGGATTCGACAGCTATCCCTTCGGGCTGCTGACCATGATCGTGTCGCTCGAGGCGATCTTCCTGTCGACGTTCGTGATGATCAGTCAGAACCGGGCCGACGCCAAGCGCCAGGTCATCGCGGACCATCAGTGGCAGCTGGTTCAGGAGGAGGACAAGCAGAACTGTCAGCTGTTGCAGCTATCGCAGCAGATCCTGGAACTCACGAGGGCCGTGCACCAGTACATGGGCGCGGACACCCCCGCGGCGCCAGGGCCGGGCTCGAACGGTGAGGCGGACGTCCGCCACTAGACTGGGGTGGTGAATTCCCCCGCAAATCACCCGGGTCCCGGGCCGGTGTTGGTGGTCGACTTCGGCGCCCAGTACGCGCAGCTGATCGCACGGCGGGTCCGCGAGGCGCGGGTGTACTCGGAGGTCATCCCGCACACCGCCACCGTCGACGACATCAAGGCCAAGGGTCCCAGCGCCATCGTGTTGTCCGGCGGGCCGGCCAGTGTGTACGCCGAAGGGGCACCGCAACTCGACCCGGCCATCTTCGAGCTCGACGTGCCCGTGTTCGGCATCTGCTACGGCTTCCAGGCGATGGCGCAGGCGCTCGGCGGTACCGTCGCGCACACTGGAACCAGCGAGTACGGCCGCACCGAGCTCAAAGTGACTGGCGGAGAGCTTCATTCGGATCTTCCCGCAACCCAGTCGGTGTGGATGAGCCACGGCGACGCGGTCACGGAGGCGCCGGAGGGGTTCGACGTCGTCGCCGTCAGCGCCGGTGCCCCGGTCGCGGCGTTCGAGGATCGCGCCCGCAGGTTGGCAGGCGTGCAGTATCACCCCGAGGTGCTGCACACCCCGCACGGCCAGCAGATCCTCAGCCGCTTCCTCCACGAGTTCGCCGGCATCGGCGCGACGTGGACGGCGGCCAACATCGCCGAGGCGTTGGTCGAACAGGTGCGCGCGCAGGTCGGCGACGGCCGGGCCATCTGTGGGCTATCCGGTGGGGTGGACTCCGCCGTGGCGGCAGCGCTGGTGCAGCGCGCCATCGGTGACCGGTTGACCTGCGTGTTCGTCGACCACGGGCTGTTGAGGGCGGGGGAGCGGGGGCAGGTGCAGCGCGACTTCGTCGCCGCGACGGGTGCCAAGCTGGTCACCGTCGACGCCGAGGCCCGCTTCCTGGATGCGCTGTCCGGGGTGACGAACCCCGAGGGCAAACGCAAGATCATCGGCCGCGAGTTCATCCGCGCGTTCGAAGGTGCGGTGCGAGATATCGTGGGGGACAGTGGATCCGACGTCGAATTCCTGGTGCAGGGGACGTTGTATCCCGACGTTGTCGAGTCCGGGGGCGGTACGGGTGCGGCGAACATCAAGAGCCACCACAACGTCGGCGGGCTGCCCGACGATCTGAAGTTCAAACTCGTCGAGCCGCTGAGGCTGCTGTTCAAGGACGAGGTCCGCGCGGTGGGACGCGAGCTCGGCTTGCCCGAGGAAATCGTTGCGCGCCAACCGTTTCCAGGACCTGGGCTCGCCATCCGTATCGTCGGCGAGGTCACCGCGTCACGGCTCGACACGCTGCGCCGCGCCGACGCGATCGCCCGCGAGGAGTTGACCGCCGCCGGGCTGGACCACCAGATCTGGCAGTGCCCGGTGGTGCTGCTGGCCGACATCCGCTCGGTCGGCGTTCAGGGCGACGGACGCACCTACGGCCACCCCATCGTGCTTCGGCCGGTGTCCAGCGAGGACGCGATGACCGCCGACTGGACGCGGGTGCCCTACGAAGTGTTGGAACGGATTTCGACGCGCATCACCAACGAGGTGTCCGAGGTCAACCGGGTGGTGCTCGACGTGACGAGCAAGCCGCCAGGCACCATCGAGTGGGAGTGACCCGGCTCAGACGGGTTTAGCACGCTTCTCGAAGTCATCGCGGTGCTCCTGCGAGCGAAGCGGATTGAGCGCGTCGACGACGCAGAACTGAACGCCCGCGGGATCCCGCATGATCACCCACCGGCCGGGATGCTTGGCCCAGGTGGCGTCGACCATCGTGGCGCCAAGTCCGAGGAGCCGATCGACCTCGGCGTCGAGATCGTCGGTGTGGATGTCGAAGTGAACGCCCGCGGTTCCGGTGCCCACGTCCTGCACGACGACCCTGTTGGGCGGCATCGCTCCGTCGAGGATGTGGTAGTTGTCCATGCCTGTCGGGGTGGCATTCGCACCGAGGGCACCGGACCAGAACGCCACGGTCTGATCTCGAACCTCGGACGGTGCATCGATGACGAACGTATTCAACAAGATGCGGTGCAACGCGGATTCCTCATTCCGGATCCTTCTCGGCTTCCTTGTCGATGAAGTTGGTCAGGATCTCGCCTACCACCGACTCGATGGTCGACTCTATCGAAAAGGCCAGCGTTGCGGACACCGCTGCGACCGCCTGGGTGCGAAACCTCACCAGCATCGTGATCAGTTCGGCCACTTCGGTATCCGGAGGCAGCGCGGCGCCAGGATTGATCTGGTCGACGACGTGCTCGACACCGGCGCGTACCAGGATTCCGCTGATCTGATCGATCAGCGGCGCGATCTGTTCGTGGATGTCGATGAGGGTGTCGGTGGTCACCCCGTACCGACGGATCTCGTTGAACGCCTCGATCAGCTTGGGCCGCACGACGATTGCCTCGCCGTCCTGGAGCTTGATGACGTCGAGGCCGACCATGCGCTCGAAACCGGCCTCGTCGTCGACCAGTCGCTTGGCGTCGGCCACCGACATGCGCTCGGGTTTTTCGGTCGCCCAGCTGCCCGCGATCGCCGACTCAAGGCCCAGCATGTCGCCGAGGTTCTTGCCCTGTTCCCAGGCACTGAGCATTTCGTGGACGTGCGCGATGTTGTAGCCGCGGTCGAGCATCGACGTGATGAGCCGCAGCCGCGTGAGGTGCGTGTCGTTGAACAACGCGATTCGGCCCACCCGTAGCGGTGGGTGCAGCAGGCCGCGATCGCGGTACACCCGGATGTTGCGGGTGGTGGTGCCGCCCAGCCGCGCCAGCTCCTCGATGCGGTACTCGCCGGACGCCTCGACGCCGTGCGGTCGCACGGCAGCGTCGAACAGCTGCGACACCGCATTCTCGATGACGCCCTGTGAGCCGCGCCGGACGCGTCGTGGCGCCCGGCGGAGACCCGTCAGGATCGTCGAGATCGCCCCCGCCTGCTGTCGCGGCTGTCGTGCGGGCACGTCAGCCCGACGAGGCGATGGCTGGCGCGCGCACGTCGCTCGCCACGGCCAGGTAGTCGGCGAATCGGAAGTCCCGCATCTGTCGAAGATACTGCGTGGCGAACCCGGGGTACATCGACGCGTTGAAACCGTCGGCGGTCAGGTACCAACTGCTGCATCCGCTCATCCAGGTGGTCTTGGTCAGTCGCCTCTGTAGCCACTCGTTGTGCCTGCGCTGGACGTCGGCGCGGACGTCGAGGTAGCGCAGGTCGTCGTTGAGGATCGTGGTGATGCCCGCGACGGCGTAGTCGAGTTGGCCCTCGACGTAGACCAGCAGCGAGTTGTGGCCGGGGCCCGAGTTGGGCCCGGTCATGAAGAACAGGTTGGGGTAGCCATGCGCGTTGATGCTCTTGTAAGCCTGCGCGCCGCTTGCCCATTCGTCGGCGAGCGATCGTCCGCCGAGTCCCGTCACGGGGTACGGCGGGCCGGTCAGGTGCACGTCGTAGCCGGTGGCGAAGACGACGGCGTCGAGGTGGTGTTCGATGCCGTCGCTGGTGCGGATTCCCACCGGGCTCATGGTGGCGATCGGCCAGTCGATGAGCTTGCAGTTGTCCTTCTGCAGCGCGGGGTAGTAGTCGCTGGAGACCAGCATGCGCTTGCATCCGGGGGTGAAGTCCGGGGTCAGCTGGCGGCGCAGCCAGGGATCCTTCACCTGGCGGTGCAGGTGCGCCTTGCCCAGCCGCGCGACCAGCCGGGTCAGCGGGGTGTCCCACACCAGGGCGGTGGCGCTGGCCTCATGCCCCCAGTACAAGGCCTGGCGTGCGAGTCGTTGGGCGGCAGGCACTTTGGCGAACAAGTCCTGGGCGCGTCTTGGGGTGGCGACGTCGAGTCGGGGCATCACCCAACCGGGAGTGCGCTGGAACACCTTGACGAACCCCGCGGTCTTCACGAGCTCGGGCACGATCTGGACGGCGCTGGCACCCGTGCCGATCACGGCGACGCGCTTGCCGCTGAAGTCGTAGTCGTGATCCCACCGGGCGCTGTGGATCTTGTGTCCCTCGTATGTGTCGAGGCCTCGAATGTCCGGCCACCCGTGGTCGGGCAGCGGTCCGGATGCCAGCACGACGGTGCGGGCGCGAAACTGCTTTCGGCCCGTCGTGTTCACCGTCCAGGTGCCTTCGGCCTCGTCGAAGCGCAGGCCGTCGACCTCGACGCCGAACTGGATGCGCCGGCGTAGGTCGAAGGCGTCGACCATGCCCTCGATGTGGAGCCGGATCTCCTCGGCAGGGGAGTAGGCGCGTGACCACGTCGGGTTGGGCACGAACGAGAACGAGTACAGCAGCGACGGGATGTCGCACGCCGCACCGGGATACGTGTTGTCCCGCCAGGTGCCGCCGACGCGTTGTTCGCGCTCGAGGATTACGAGGTCGTCGACGCCTGCCTCGGTGAGCTTGGCGGCGGCACCGATTCCGGTGAACCCGGTCCCGACGATCAGCGTGTCGTAGACGTGTTTGGCCACGGCTCAGGCCGCCGGTTCGTGGGTAACTTCATTGACCCAGCTCGGTACCGACGGCAGCAGCGGCCGCGGGTACCGATCGGAGAGCCAGACCATCGAGTTGGCCAGCAGATGGTAGGGGTGGCGGGGGTTGGTGACCACGCCGGCGTACCGCCTCAGAAACCGGTATGTCGGTACCCGCCGGGTGGATTCGCCCCGATCGCCGAGTTCCTTGAACCGCTTCACGGCCTTGTACAGCCGCTCTGGCTCCATGCCCATTGCGACGATCTCGTTGCGGATCCTGTTTATCAGCGGCGCACCCATGATCGCGCCGATGACCAGACCCGGAGTGGCGTTGCGGCCGACGAAGTCGATCAGCAAGCGCCGGACCTTGGCGTGCCCGATCATGTCGAGCACCTCGAAATCGACCACGAGGTGTCGTGACTCGTCGTTGTTGATCTTCTCGAACACCTGGTGGCACACGGGGTCATCCACCTCGTCGAGCAGAAACTTCAGCAACGCGCCGTCGAGCGCGACCTCCAGCATCGGGATCACGGTGCCGAGTAGTGACAGCGGCATGTCGTCCGCCCAGCGGTCCAGCCAGTCGATGGCCAGCCGGATGTTGACGTTCGGTTCCGGGACTTCGCCGTCCTCGAGCATGCCCCACCGCTTCATCAGCGCGAGTTCGGCATTGGCGTGCCGCTGCTCCTCGGCGTGGAAGTAGCGGTAGATCTCGGCGATCGTTGGCGTCGGGGCCTTCTTGGCCAGTGCCGCGAAGCCGCGGGCGCCGATGTTCTCGATCCAGCACAGATCGGCCATGAAGGCTTTGAGCTTGGGCCGCTGCTCGTCAGAGATGAACTCGGCGCCCGGCGCATCCCAATCGATGTCGGCCAGCGCCCACTGGCGGTCCTTGATCTTCGCCAGCATCGCATCCATGTCGATAGCCATCGCGAACCTCCTAGTCGGTTTTGGATGAGTTACGTCAACCGAGTGGTGAGCCCGACGGCGCGGGTGTACACCGTCGGGGTGAAACGCTTGATGCCCCAACCGATCCTGGCGTCGGGCTGCGGCATGCAGTAGAGGTCGCCGCGGTCGAGCGTGTCCAGACACGTGCGGGCCACGCGCTCGGGAGAGAAGCCGGTCCAGCGCATCAGGCGTTCGGCTAGTTGAGTGGACTGTGCGGTGATCCGCCCGGCTTCGACGATGTTGGTCTTGACGAACGTCGGGCAGAGCACGGTGACGTTGACTCCCGTGCCGGACAGTTCGGCGGCCAAGGTTTCCGACAGCGACAGCACTCCGGCCTTGCTGACGTTGTAGGCCGCCATTCCTGGCGCCGCGCCGAACGCCGCTGCGGAGGCGACGTTGATGATGCCCGCCGGTTGGCCCGCCTCGCGCAGGATGGGCGCGAACACGTGACAACCGTGGATGGGCCCCCACAGGTTGACGCCGAGCACCCAGTTCCAGTCGTCGAGCTCGGCCTCGCCGATGGCCTTGCCGCCTGCGCCGACGCCCGCGTTGTTGATCACCAGGGTGGGTGGTCCGCCGAACCAGGCCTGCGCCTCCTTGGCCAAGAGCGCGACGTCGGCGAGCTGCGAGACGTCGCAGCGCAGCGCCGTCGCGTCGCCGCCCGCGGTGTTGATCCGGTCGGCCGTCGCACGGGCGGAAACCTCGTCGACGTCGCTGCACACCACCCGGCCGCCACGCGTGGCGAGTTCGACGGCGAACGCCGCACCGATGCCGCTGCCCGCGCCGGTGATGACGGCGTCCGCGCGGCGACTGCGCTTCTGTGATCCGAAGATGCCCATGGCGTTCACCCCACCGCTTCGTGGATCATGTTGCGGCTCAGCGCCTCCAAGACGAAGGCGGCCACCCGGCGCATCGCGGGTGCGGCCTCCGGGGTGAGCCTCGGGAGCGCCTGGAATACGTGCACCTGGTCGGGCCACACCTGCAGTTCGCAGTCGCCGCCTGCCTTGACGATGTCGGCGGCGAGCTTGCGGGCGTCGGCGACGAGCATCTCGCCCCCGCCGGCCTGGATCAGCGTCGGCGGCATCGCCCGCCCACCCGCCACGTCGAGCGTGAGCCGGGGATGACTGACATCCGTTCCCGCGCAGTACAACTTGACGAGCCGGGCCGCGTCCGCCGCACGGACCGCCGGGTCGCGTCGTAGCGCCTCCCGAGTGCGCGACAGCTCGAACGTCAGGTCAACCAGGGGGGAGCACAACGCCATTCCGGCCGGGTGGACGACGTCGGGCTGCAACATCAGGTCGACGGCCAGGTGACCACCGGCCGAGTCGCCTGCCACGAAGATCCGGTCCGGGGACAGCCCGCGTTCGCTGCACAGCCAGTCCCAGCCGGAGCGGACGTCGATGGCGGCCGTCGGGAACCGGTATTCGGGCGCGAGCCGGTAGTCGATGCAGAACACGGGCAACCCGGTCAAGCGGGACAGCCAGGCGGTCAGCCTGCGGTGGGTCCGCGGCGAGCACAACGCGAAGCCGCTGCCGTGGATGAAGTAGACGGCGCGCTCGCCTGTCGTTACCCCCGGGCCGCGCACCCATTCCCCGACGACCCGGCGGCCGTCGGCCATCCGAACGTCGACGGGTTCGACGCGCGTCCCGGCCAGCGACGGGCCGAACGCGTTCATGATCCGGGCGACGATCCGGCGGGAGGCCCACAGGCCCCAAGCGCGCTCGGGTGGGAGCACCGCGCTAACAGGACGCAGGGTCAACGTGCTGACCGCGGCGGCGCCGCGACTCCTCATCGAGCCGCGGACGGGCAAGGTATCCGTCACGAATCGAGTACAGCAGCGAATGATGACATTTGTCAATGTCAACATTTGGCCGTGGGTGAATCAGGTCACGGGTTGTACCCGGTCGTTGAGATAGTGCTGGCTGCGCGAAACTGCGAGTGGCCATGACCGTGAGCGCTACCTCAACGCTCAAGCCGTGGGTTCAGCGCAGCGGGTCGCCGCGCCAGGTGAAGCTGTTGACGTACTTGCCCATGTCAAGGGCGAGTTGCAGGCTGGCGGCGGACGGCTTTCCCGAGCCGAATTCCGGGCTGAACGCGTGGTACGGGCCAACCGCGCCAGCGACCAGCGCGAGGTCGCCCTTGATCGCGACCATGACGATCACGCGCATCCGGGAGTAGCTCGCCGTCGCGCCCTGGGGCCAACAGTCGGCGACCAGGCCGTAGCCCGGCTGGTAGCCAACCATGGCGTTGGGGATCTCGTAGGCCGTCTTGGTGTCGGGGAACGTCTGGTTCACCAACGCGGTGGCGATCTGTTTGGGCGTGCGCCCGGCCGCAGGCTGGCTGAACAGGCGCATGGTGCCACCGTCGCCCGCCAACAGGTCGGCAGTGACGCTGTCCGGTGCGGTGGTGACGTTGTAGGCCGCACCGGTTGCGGGGTAGGACACCGAGAAGGCGCCGTCTGCGGAGGTGAACCGCGGATTGGCCGTCACCGGCTCGCCGATCGGCGGACTTCCGCAGTTGGGCGGGCAGACATAGCGGGCCTTGGGCTTCTCGAGGGCTCCCGACAGCGTGACCAGTCCGGCCGCGACGACGGCGATGGCCAGCACCCAGACGACGATCAGGTGGCGGTGTGACGTCTTCTTCACGGCGGGCGCGGTGTACGTGCCCGAGAAGTAGGTATGGCCCGGAACGACGGTGGTCATGGGGAATCCGACTCCGGTTCGTTGTGCACCGGCCGGGTGTCTCGGCGCGTCTGCCGCGACGACCGCGAAGCCGCCCGGGTGGCCGCGCCACATGCGACGCAGAACGCCATGTCGGGGACGACGTGGCCGCAGTGGGGGCACAGGATCGGTTCGTCTTCGTGGACGTCGTCATGCGCCTCGTGCAGCAGAGCGAGGTGCAGTCCGACGCGCAGCGCCAGCACAGCGATGGCGGCCATCGTGAGATGTACTGCCAACTGGAGGAATTGGGGTACCCGCGCCACGTCGACGAGGCCAAGCGCGGCGTACATCGCCATCACCACGAGCGCCATCAGCCCGAGCAACAGCCGCACGTAGTTGCGCCCTTGCCCCTTCTTGTTGGCCGGCCGGGTGAACCATAGTGCCGCACCGACGAGCCCGCCGACGCAGGCCGCGGTGAGCGGCACCGCGATGCCGCGGATGCCGGCTTCGACGATCAGCCCTCCCATCGGTCGCGCCTTGGCCACCATGCCGGTGGCGAACTGGGGCGCCAACCGGGTGAGCGTCGCCGCGCCGGTGAACATCAGGGCGCCAAGCGCACCGAGTGCGAAGCCGTCCAACGACTCTCGCGTGCCCGGCCGGAACAGTCGGACCAACGCGGCGGGCACCACCATCAGAAGCATGCCGCCCACGGGGACGCCGAGCCCGTCGCGCATTAGTCGGGCTCCGCTGATGCCTGCCCCCAGCGGCACGCCGTAGGAACGTGCCACCGCCGCGCCGGTCAGCAGCACCCAGCCGACGCCGAGGCCGATGCCCAGCGCGGCCGTCAACACCAGCGTGGCCGACGGGATGTCGCGGTGGACGTCGGCCTCCTGCAGGTAGATCAGGAACAGCAGGGGCAAGCCAAGCGCCGCAACGGTGATCAGCGCCGCGGGAAGCCGAAACAGCGTGGCCGCGACCAGGGCGGCCAGCAGTAGCCCCAGTCCGAGCAGAAACACGATCCGCGAAGCAGGTGGAAGGTGCGGGAACAGCGAGCTGGCGATGTTCGGGGTCAGCAGGTGTTCGCCGGGCGAGGCGCTGAATGCCCCGATGCGCAACCACTTCGGTCCCTTGCGCTTCTCCTCGTCGAGGGGATCGCCACACCACCCGCAGAATTCGCCTGCGGGCACGGCCAGCTCGCACCTCGAGCACTCAATCGTGGGGCGTGGGTCGTCGGTGACTCCGGAGTCACTACCGTCGGTGCTCATCAAGTGGCCCTTTGGAAGAGGAGGATGTTGCGCACCAGGTTGTCGACGTCCGGGGTGCCGAGCCCGGTGACCAGGTCGTAGCCGGGACCCGCATCGTCGACGGCGTTTCCGCCGAGTACGACGTCGCGGAACGCGGGCAGCGGAGCACCTTGTGCGATGCGGTACAGCACGGGATTGATGTCACCGATGAGCCTGCCGCCGTTGGCGAGCAGGTACTGGTTCATCACGGCGGTCAGCGCCGCCAGGATGGGTGCCGACTGCGAGGTGCCGCCGCCGACCGCCGGCTGGCCGTCGTGCACGATCCTCACCCCGGTGAACGGATCAGCCACCGCCGCGATGTCTGGCGTCATTCTCTTGCCGGTCTTCCGTTCTGGCGCAACACTTTCAGCGATTCCACGCTGCCAGGGTGGTAGCTCGAACAGGTGTGACACACCGCCGCCGGTGCCCTGGGACAGCGGGACGTCGAACCAGGCCTGCTCGGAGAGCCAGACGCCCTGCGCGTCGGTGGACAGCGTGGTGCCGCCGACGTTGGTCATCTCGGGTACTGAGGCCACCGAGTCAAGTCCGATGTCATTCGGGCCGGGCGGGGAGTCCCAGTCGTCGCCGCTCTTGCACTCGAATCCGGCTAGGTCGCCGCTCGCGTCGAAGGCCGTCGTGCCGCTTTCGTGCGCGTCGGCCAACGCGGACCGGACGGGGGCCAGATCGGCGGCGGTGATCAGCTTGTCGCACCCCCAGCCGATCGAAAAGCTCCACACCGCACCGGGAAAGCGGCGTTCGGTGTCCTCGAGCAGTTGTCCGATCTTCTGGTAGCCACCCTCGCCCTCCACGGTCGGCCGCGCGTTGACCACGACCTTGGTCGCATCGGGCGCAATCGCGTGTGCGACTTCGAGATCCATCGTGGTTTCGCCGTACGGTTCGGGCAACTGGTCGCCAACGAGGGTCGGGGTGAACGTGGGTAGCCCGGACGTCGTGGCATACAGGTCGAGATCGCTCTGGCTGAACCCGTTGAACGCGAAGATCACGATGGTCTGGCCCTTGCCGGTGAAGCCGTCCCTGGCCAGCTTGGCCGCGTTGTACGTCGTCAGCAAGGCGTTGGGGCTCAGCCCGCGATCGGGGACTTCCAGCGGGAAGGTCGGCGGCACTGAGCTGTGATGCGGTGTGTAGCTGAGGATTCGGCCGATTTCGGCGACTTCGTCGCGGAGTTGCGAGGGCACCACGGGTTGTTGGGGAGAGGCGTAGAACTCTTGCCCCTTCTTGCCGCGGTAGTCGTGGATCTCGACGCCGAATGCGCTCGCCACGGCACCTGGGGTGCCTTCGACGATCGCCCAGTCGTCGCCGGGTCGCCAGTTCACCGACATGTGCTGCTGGTCGGCCCAACCGATCAACCCGTCCGGTTGCGCGGCGGCCTTGAGCTTGGCGGTGAGCTGGACGTGCTCGCCCCGTGCAGGGCCGAGATCCGTCGACGAATCGAGCAGCGAGGCGAAGGGGCCATCGATTTCGGTGGGCGCATCTGGGCTCGGTGCGGATCGTAGGCACGACGCGCATATCAGGGCCGCAGCGGTGACGAGCACCAGCATCCAGTGCACGGGGGTGATGTGCTGACCGCGGGCCATCACGGTCGAAGGCCGCCAAACCATCTCAAGAAAATGATCTCGCGGTGTCCCGGGAGCCGTCACTGCTTCGCGTGGGGCTCCCGGGACATCACGACGTCAGTTGTCGCCAGGAATGGCGGTCGGTGCCGGCGGAGCCTTGACCGGAGGCGTGAACAGGTTGCCACCGGTGGGGTTGATCGACTTCTCCGTCGGGGTCACCGACGGAGCGGAGGTCGACGACGGCGTGGTGGACGTTTCGGGAGCCTTCTTCTCTTCGCCACCGCAGGCCGCGGTCAGACCGACCATGGCGACGATCGCGGTGCCGCCGACGACCGCCGCGATGCGACGAGCCAAACGATTCGACTTCATGTGCAGTCCTTACTATCCCCGAGTAGCGAACACGTGGTCTTCGGCGAATCGTCTTGCGATTCCGCACGCCCCGTGGCTTTAGCTGAGGGCCGTACACCAGCCCCATCCCGAAGCGGGTTCTGGTGATCGAACTCTAGCCCAACGCCCAGTTCGCCGCACAGGCATTTCGCAGTCGGCGTACTGCTGACCAGCAGTGGGAGCGGGCGCCCGCTTGACGAGTGTCGGAGGGCGCGTGTTTACTCGTGATATCGAACAAATGTTCGAATGAAGTACTGATTCGGATGGTGCGGGAGGTGCTGCTGTGACAGCGGCGATGAACCTGGATCGAGACCGATCCAACCGTGCTGACCAGGTAGAACACCTGCGCCGCAAGATCGCCGGGATGTCCGGGAAGGCGTCCGGATCGGGGGGCTCGCCGTGGCGTGGGCCCTCCCTCTCGAGTGCTGCGCTACCCGACTCGGAGACTTTGCTGCCGCTCCCCGAATCACTGGCCGGGCGGCTTCCTGGCCCGTTGCCCCGCGGGTCGGTGGCGGTGCTGTCGGGGGCGCGGTCGTTGGTGCTGCAGATGGTGGCCGCCGTCACCGCCGCGGGTGGGCACGCCGCCATCGTCGGCCAGCCCGACGTGGGGCTGCTGGCGGCCGTCGAGATGGGTGCGGATCTGAGCCGCCTTGCGGTCGTTCCGGATCCGGGGACTGATCCGGTCGAGGTGGCCGCCGTGCTGATGGACGGGATGGACTTGGTGGTGCTGGGTTTGGGTGCGCGGTCGATAGCGCCGACCCGAGCCAGGGCGGTGACGGCGCGGGCTCGGCAGAAGGGGTGCACCCTGCTGGTCACCGGAGGCGACTGGCCGGGGGCGTCCGCGCGCCTCGACGCTCGAGTCTGCGGTTACGAGGTCACCGGCGCGGGTTCGGGCCCGCCCACTCCCGGGTGCGGGCGGATCAGTCGCGTGCGGTTGGACACGACGGCTCGCGGCAGGCTCGCCCGCCCCGTTCGCGCCGTGGGCGAATGAAGTGTCAGATCGATCCGCCGGCGCCGGGGTGCTGGCCGTCTGGTGCATGGATTGGCCTGCGGTGGCCGCGGCGGCCGCGGCGGGCCTGCCCGCGACCGACCCCGTAGCGGTCACGCTGGCGAACCGTGTCGTCGCCTGTTCGGCGGCGGCCCGTGCGGTCGGCGTGCGGCGCGGGTTGCGGCGCAGGGAGGCTCAGGCACGGTGTCCGCAGTTGCACGTCGTCACCGCGGATCCGGCGCGCGATGCCCGCCACTTCGAGGCCGTGACGGCTGCAGTCGACGACGTCGTGCCACGGGCCGAGGTGATGCGGCCAGGGCTGCTGGTGTTGTCGGTGCGTGGGGCGGCCCGCTACTTCGGGTCGGAACAGGCCGTCGCGGAACGGCTCGTCGATGCCGTGGCCGCGGCGGGAGCCGAATGTCAGGTGGGTATCGCCGACCAGCTGCCCACCGCGGTGTTCGCCGCCCGCACGGGACACATCGTCTCCCCGGGAGGAGACGCTCGGTTCCTGTCCGGACTGTCGATCCGGCAGCTCGCCGCCGAACCCAGTCTGGCTGCGCCCGGCCGAACGGACCTGGCCGATCTGTTGTGGCGCTTGGGTATTCGCACGGTGGGCAAGTTCGCGGCGCTGTCCCGCAGCGACGTGGCCTCCCGGTTCGGCGCCGATGCGGTCGTCGCGCACCGGTTCGCCCGCGGCGAGCCCGCCCGGGGTCCGTCGGGCCGCGAGTTGTCGCCGGAGCTCGACGCGGTGATGGGCTGCGATCCTCCGGTCGACCGAGTGGACGCGGCGGCGTTCGCTGGACGATCGCTGGCCGGGGAACTGCACCGCAGCCTGGAGGCCGCAGGCGTCGGCTGCACTCGGTTGGCCATCCGTGCCGTCACCGCCAACGGTGAAGAACTGCAACGGGTTTGGCGCTGCGCCGAACCACTGACCGAGGACGCCACGGCCGATCGGGTGCGCTGGCAGCTCGACGGCTGGCTCAACCGGCGAAGGGATGACCGGCCCACCGCCCCCATCACCACGCTGAGCCTGCACCCGGTGGAGGTGGTGTCGGCCGCAGCGTTGCAGCTGCCGTTGTGGGGTTCCTCCGGCGACGACGACCGGCTGCGGGCTCGACGTGCCTTGGTGCGGGTCCAAGGTCTGCTCGGGCCGGAGGCGGTTCAGGTGCCGGTGCTCAGTGGCGGCCGCGGGCCTGCCGAACGCATCACCTTCACGCCCCTGGGTGACGAGCCGGTGCCGCGGGCCGATCCGAGCCAGCCGTGGCCGGGCCAACTGCCCGAGCCGTCGCCGACCGTGCTGCTCGACGATCCCATCGAGCTGCTCGACGCCGAGGGAAACCCGGTGCGGGTGACCAGTCGGGGGCTCTTCTCCGCCGATCCGGCCCGCCTGACGTCCAGTCCCGTTGCAGTGCTGGCCACCGGTGCGGGCGAGTTGAGTTGGTGGGCCGGGCCGTGGCCAGTCGACGAAAGATGGTGGGATCCAGAACAATCCAAGAATGGGCGGACGGCGAGAGTGCAGGTGCTGCTCGACGGTGGCGGCCCGGCCATGCTGCTGTGCTACCGGCAGCGGAGGTGGTACCTCGAAGGGGTGTACGAGTGATCGCTCCCACCATTTAGTTGTGCACAATTGAATTGTGGGCTACAGTTCTTGGTGTGACAACGCTCGGAATCGACAGTCAACTCTGCTTCGCCCTGTACTCGGCGTCGCGAGCGATGACGGCCGCGTATCGACCGATCCTGGCCGACATGAACCTCACCTATCCGCAGTACCTGGTGCTCCTGGTGCTGTGGGAGGACGAGCACGTCACCGTCCGTCGGCTCGGTGAGCGGTTACAGCTCGACTCGGGCACGCTCTCGCCGCTGTTGAAGCGGCTCGAGGCCAACGGATTCGTCCGTCGCGAACGGTCTCGGGACGACGAACGCCTCGTCGAGGTCACGCTGACTACGGCCGGACGCCGCCTCGAGAAGAAGGCTCAGTGCATCCCGGGGGAGTTGTTCACCGCCACCGGGATGTCCGAGAAGCAAGCCGCGGATCTGCGCGATGCGGTCCGTCAACTCACCGATGCGCTCAACGCATCCTCACGAAGGGAATCCGCATGAAGACGCTCTACACCGCTGAGGCCTTGGCCACGGGCGAAGGTCGCGACGGCCACGGCCGCACCTCCGATGGCAAGCTCGACCTCGACCTGGCCATTCCGAAGGAGATGGGCGGTAGCGGCAACGGCACCAATCCCGAGCAGCTGTTCGCCGTCGGCTACGCGGCGTGCTTCCACTCGGCGCTGCGGCTGGTCGGCGGCCAGGAGAAGGCCGACGTCTCGGATTCCGCAGTGGGCGCCCGGGTCTCGCTCGGGCAGCTCGACAACGGCGGCTTCGGCCTCGCGGTCGAACTCGAGGTCACGCTGCCCAACCTGGACCGCGACGCCGCGCAGGAGCTTGCCGAGAAGGCCCACCAGGTGTGCCCCTACTCGAATGCCACCCGCGGCAACATCGACGTCAAGCTCGTCGTCACTGACGACTGAGCCCTCGAAACTGCGGGGAGATCGCGATTTCAGCCAAATCTGCGATCTCCCTGCAGTTTCGGCGTTTGCGTCACGCCAGACCGGCGGCGAACGGCCCCACCCGCGCGATGAACCGGTCGAAGAACGCGTCGGGGTCCACCTCGACGCCGATGTGCGCATTGGGTGGCTTGCCCCACTGCCCTCGCCAGTCGGCCACCGTCATGCCGCGGGTCAGCGTGCCGGTCAGTTCGACGTCGATGGCGGCCTGCCGGTAGCGCACCAGGTCGGGGTCCAATGCGACGGCCGCCGCCAGCGGGTCGTGTAGATGGGCCAGATACCCCTCGCCCTGGTCGAAGTGGAACTCGAAGTAGAACCGCATCGCGTCCTCGAGCAGTCGGATCAGCGGGTTGGTCGCCACCGACCGGGTGCCTCTGTCGTCGAGCACACTCATGGGCGTCGTCGCCGAACCCGCCGCTGAGGCAAGCCGACTCAGGATCGCCGGGGTCATGGCCGCGTGTTCGGTCAGGTTGAGCCCCAGGATGATCGGCAGGTGCGTCGGAGGTTCGAGTCCCCACGCCGCACCCCAGACGGCAAACACCTCGGCGGCCGACTCGGGGTCGACGCTGACGTTCCACTCGGCTACCGGGGTGGTGTTGCCGCCGTAGCCGAAGGCGCCGCCCATGATGACCAGCCGACGCAGCAACCGGGGGAGTGCGGGCTCGATGCGCAGCGCCAGCGCCAGGTTGGTGAGTGGACCGGTGACCAGCCCGATCAGTTCGCCGGGTCGGTCGTGCGCCGCGCGTACCCACGCCTCGGCCGCGTCGTATTCGGTGAGCGCTCGGAGGCCGTCGGTGAGTTCGGCGTAGCCAAGCCCGGTGGGGCCATGGGTGTCCTCCGCGGTGCGCAACGGCGCCGTCAACGGACGCTCGGAGCCCTTCGACACCGGAATGTCGAGTGCACCACAGAGTTCGAGCAGGCCCAGATTGTTGATGCACACCTGGTCCACCGGTACGTTGCCCGCGGTCGAGGCCAACCCGACGAGCTCGGCGTCCTCGCTGGCGAGCAAATACGCCAGCGCCATCGCATCGTCCACGCCGGTGTCCACGTCCGCGAAGACGGGCGAGGCTTTCGTCATGCGTAAGTGTTACCAGTGCACGCCGGGAACCAGCCGAACGACCCGCTTGACGGGCCCCGGCACCCGGAGTTTCGCGGCCGCGGAGCGGGCCGGCCGCTTGGGCCGGCGGGTCGGGGAATCCTCGGTGGGGGCGGGCGGCTCGACCCCGCGGGCCGCGGCCGAATCGGGGTAGCCCAGGTACAGCTGATGCAGCACCCGGCGCGACAGCTTCGGGGTGAAGTACATGCCGACGTCCGCCAGCGTGCCCATCGGGGTGTCGATGCGCGCGGGCTTCTCCACCAGGCCGCGCACCACCATCGCCGCGGCGTGCTCGGGGCTGATCGCCGGCATCGGGTTGAGCCGGCGCGACGGCGCGATCATCGGCGTCTTGACCAGCGGCATGTGGATGCTGGTGAAGGTGATGTGGTCGGACAGCGTCTCGGTGCCCACCACTTCGGCGAACGCGTCGAGTGCCGCCTTGCTGGGGATGTACGCGCTGTACTTGGGGCTGCTCGCCTGCACGCCCGCGCTCGAGACGTTGACGACGTGTCCGAATCGGCGCTCGCGCCAATGCGGGAGCAGGGCGAGCACCATGCGCACCGCACCGAAGTAGTTGACCGCCATGACGCGTTCGTAGTCGTGCAGCCGGTCGGTGGACGCCGATACTGATCGGCGGATCGACCGGCCTGCGTTGTTCACCAGGTAGTCGACGTGGCCGAACTGGCCGAGG
This sequence comes from Mycobacterium sp. RTGN6, assembly GCF_033804605.1. Lineage (NCBI taxonomy): Bacteria > Bacillati > Actinomycetota > Actinomycetes > Mycobacteriales > Mycobacteriaceae > Mycobacterium > Mycobacterium sp. RTGN6. Next base: position 295,995 of record NZ_JAPZKZ010000010.1, on the reverse strand, counting down.
ATGTCCTTGACGGTGTGCTCCACCGAGTCCGATTCGGTCACGTCGCAGGTGAATGCGTAAGCGGTGCCGCCGAATTCGCGGATCTCGGCGATCAGGTCGTCGAGTGCGGCCGCATTGCGCGCCAGTGCGAAGACCACGGCACCCCGTTCGGCCACCGCGATGGCGGAGGCGCGTCCGATGCCGCTGGACGCGCCGGTGATGATGACGTGCCTGCCGACGAGCGGCCCGGCCGCGTCGTCGCGGCGGGCCCGATCGGGGTCGAGGTGCTCGGCCCAGTACCGCCACAGCTTCGGCGCGTACTCGCGAAACTCGGGCACGCTAATGCCCTTGCCTTGCAACGCTTCCGAGGCGTTGTCGGACGTGAACGTCGGGGCGAGGTCGACGACGTCGAGGATCTCCGCGGGAATGCCGAGCTGCGTGGCCGCCATGTTGCGCAGCACCTTGGCCCGTCCGCTCACCTTGAGGAACGGCGCGACGGTCGCACCAGGCAGGGTGCCGCGCAACGGCGGCAGCCCGGCCTCGCGGGCCACGCCACGGTAGATGCCGCGCAGCCCGACGGTCTTCGGCGCGGTGAGGTGGAACGTCTGTCCGTCGCGGCCCTCGACGTGCATGATTTCGATCATCGCGTCAACCACGTAGTCGACGGGAACGATGTTGCTGCGCCCGGTGTCTGGCAGCACGATCGGTGTCAGCTTGGGCAGCCAGGCCAGCTTCGCGAGGATGCCGAAGAAGTAGTACGGGCCGTCGATCTTGTCCATCTCGCCGGTTCGTGAATCCCCGACGACCACCGCGGGACGATAGACCCGATAGCGCAGGCCCTGCGCAGAGCGCACCAGCAGCTCGGCCTCGAACTTGGTCTGGTGATACGGCGTCGGCAACTCCTGCGCGACGTCGAAGTCCTCCTCGGTGTACTCGCCAGGGAAGTTGCCCGCCACCGCGATGGACGACACGTGGTGCAGGGTGGCGTCCAACCGCGTCGCGAGGCCGATCACCGCGCGGGTGCCGTCGACGTTGGCCGCGCGTTGAGCGTCGTCGTCGGCGGTGATGTCGTAGATCGCGCCGCAGTGCACCAGGTGATCGACGGTGCCGAGCTCGGCGATGGTCTCGGCGGTGAGTCCCAGGTCAGGGGCGGTGAGGTCGCCGACCAGCGGTTTGGCCCGCTCGCCCCACTGTGCGGCGAGGCCTTCGAACCTGGCGAGCGACTCGCGGCGCACCAGTACCCACACCTCGGGGTCACCCTCACGGGCCAGGAGTTCGGATACGACACGGCGGCCAATAAACCCGGTACCGCCGGTAACGACATAGCGCATGCGAGCCATGGTCACCCCGTCCGGGGCTTTCGTCAACAAGGTGTGACCTGATCGCAAAGTCGCCTGTCGGGGCCGCTATCGTCCGACGTATGCCGATCAACCCCAACGCCATCGGTGCCAAGACCGCACCGCAACCGTTCGAATGGACCGACCGCGAGACGCTGCTGTACGCGCTCGGCGTCGGCGCGGGCACCAAGGACCTGGCCTTCACCACCGAGAACAGCCACGACACCGAGCAGCAGGTGCTGCCGACGTACGCCGTGATCGCCTGCCCGGCGTGGGGGGCCGCGGCCGAGGTCGGCAGCTTCAACTGGGCGATGTTGCTACACGGCTCCCAGCAGATCCGCCTCTATCGGCCGTTGCCGCCGGCAGGCAAGCTCAACGTGTACTCCGAGGTCGTCGACATCCAGGACAAGGGCGAAGGCAAGAACGCCATCCTGGTGTTCAAGGGCGTCGGTACCGACGACGACGGGAACGTGATCGCCGAGTCGGTGTCCACCGCCGTGATCCGCGGCGAGGGCGGATTCGGCGGCCAGCCGGGCGAGCGGCCCGTCGCTCCCGAATTCCCCGACCGCGAACCGGACGCGAAGGTGGCGCTGCCCACCACCGAGGATCAGCCGCTGATCTATCGGCTGTCCGGCGACCGCAACCCGCTGCACAGCGACCCATGGTTCGCGGAGACGCTCGCCGGCTTCCCGAAGCCGATCCTGCACGGGCTGTGCACGTACGGCGTCGCAGGCCGGGTGCTGGTGGCCGAACTCGGTGGCGGGGACGCCACCAAGATCAGGGCCGTCGGCGCGCGGTTCACGTCGCCGGTGTTCCCCGGCGAGACGCTGACGACGTCAGTGTGGCGTACCGAACCCGGCCGCGCGGTGTTCCGCACCGAGGCCGCTGAAGCTGACGGCTCGAACTCGCGGCTGGTGCTCGACGACGGCACGGTCGAGTACGTCGACTGAGCGGGATTACCTGGCGGGTAATCGCTTTCGGGGCGGACTTCGGTGACGATGGGGTCATGTCCGACACCAAACCCGCCTACGCGGTGGCCTACCTTCGTGACGTCGACTTCGGCGACGAGATCATTCGCTACATGCGCGAGATCGACGACACGTTCACGCCTTTCGGCGGCGAGTTCGTCGTGCATGGCGGTGAGCTCGAGGCCAAGGAAGGTCAGTGGGACGGGGCCCTGGTGATCATCCGCTTCCCGGACCGGGAGTCGGCGGTGGCCTGGTACGAGTCTGCCGACTATCAACGCATTCTGCCTCTGCGCCTGAACAACTCGCATTCGATCGCGGCGCTCGTCGAGGGCGTCGCCCCGCGACACACCGGCGCCAAGCGGGTCGACGACCTGCTCGGATGCTAGGTCTTACGTGCTCAGCCCAGCGGGACACCGGTGGTCGACACGATGTGGTCTGGGACTGCGCCGTCGAAGTCGCCCGTCGTGCGGGTACCGGTCGGGTCGAGGAGGAATAGCGTGGTCTCGGATCGAGCTCTAGGGCGGTGCCGGACGCCACGAGGAACCACGAAGACACTTCCGGCAGGCAGGACGACGGTCTGATTGCCGCCGTCGCCGTCGAGATCGATGGACAGCTCGCCGCTGATCACCATGAACAACTCATCGGTGTCGTCGTGCGCGTGCCACACGTACTCGCCGAGCACTTTGGCGACCCGCACGTCATAGTCGTTGAAATTGGCGATGATTCGCGGCTGCCAGTGCTCGGTGAAGGTGGCCAGCGCCGTGCTGAGGTCTATCGGCTCGCTCTGCATGACTCCACTTTGGGGTGTTGCCCGCGTGGTGACGAGTGATAAAAATGACATGTGTCGAAAGATTTCTATCACCGCGTGGTGGCGATCGTCTCCGACGGTTCCAACCCGTTCGAGATGTCCGTGGCCACGGAGTTCTTCGGCTTCTCGCGTCCGGAGTTCGGAGCTTGGTACGAGTTGACGATGTGCGCGCCCGGTGGTGGCGCACGAATGCGAGAAGGGCTCTTCGAGATCGCGGGCGTCGCCGACATCGATGCCGTCGAATCGGCCGACACCGTCATCGTGCCCAACCGACCAGATACCGAGCACTCGCCGCATCCTGCTGTCCTGGAGGCCATCCGACGCGCCGATGCGCGAGGTGCTCGGCTGGTCAGCTTTTGTACCGGAGCGTTCGTACTCGCCGCCGCCGGGGTGCTCGACGGCCGCGACGCCTGTACCCACTGGATGTGGGCCGATGCGTTCCGATCCGCCTTCCCGGCTGTGCGTCTACATCCCGACGTGCTCTACGTGGCCGACGGACGCATCTTCACCGCGGCGGGGAGCGCCGCCGCGGTCGACCTCTGCCTGCACCTCGTCGGCATCGACCACGGCCGTGAGGTGGCCAATCAGGTGAGTCGTCGACTGGTGTACTCGGGCAACCGCGACGGCGGTCAACAGCAGTACATCAGCCGGCCCCTGCCCAAGCATCGTGATGAGTCGCTTGCGCCGGTACTCGAGTGGGCGCGGGGCCGGCTCGACGCGGAGCTGGATCTGCCCATGCTTGCGGCCAAGGGCGCCGTCAGCGTCCCGACCCTGCATCGCCGGTTTCGCGCTGAATTGGGATGCACACCGCTGCAATGGATTACCGCTCAGCGGGTCGACTTGGCGTGTCGGCTCGTTGAATCGACCACCTTGAGCATGGACGCCGTCGCGCAGCGAAGTGGGCTGGGTACCGCGGCCAATTTGCGCGCCCAGATGCGTCGACACATGGGCGTAACGCCCACGGCGTATCGACAGCGCTTCGGGCCGCGGCGTGCGGCAGCCGGCTAGCCTCCCGTCACCGTGCGGTCCAGCGTCGCCAACGATGCCTCGATGAAGTCCGCGCCGAAGACGGGGGCTCCGATGGTGTCGCGGAACTCCTGCGTCGTGTCAGTCCAGTCGTAAGTCAGTGTGACGTCGGTGTGCTCACCGTTGGGGGTGAGGTCGTACCGCCACCACCAGCCGCCGGGACCGTGCTCGCCCGCCTCGTCCAGCAGGCCAGGCAGCCATGCGATGGTCCGGTCCGGCTCGAACTCGGTGACCAGGTTGTGCATGACGTAGTGGCCGCCGGCCTGCTCCAGGAACATGTTCACCGCGAACATCTGCCCCGGTGCGGTGATCGGGGCGGGGTCCACGGCGTCGCGGACCCAGTCGCCGGGCTCGGTGTCCTGATGACGGGTCGGATCGGCGAGCACGGCGAAGATGTCCGTCGGCGTTGCGGCGATGGTGCGGGTGACGACGTAGCGCTCTTGGGTTGGGGCGCTCATCGGGCGTTCCCGTTCGGTCCGTATGCCTTTGCGATGTCGGGGGAGTCGAGCCAGTTCGAGTAGGTCGGCGACTTCGGCCAGCCCTCGGGGGAGTCCTGCCATTCCTCCTGGCGGCCCCACGGCAACAGGTCGATCAGCGCGAACGAGTGGCTGAGTTGTTCGGTGCCGCGGCCGTCGGTGTGCCAGGTGCGGTACACGGTTTCGCCGTCGCGCAGGAACACGTTGACCGCGAAGCCAGTCCCTGGGGCGGCGCCGACGTCGGCCCCGAAGGAGCTCTCCGACGACGAGTACCAGTCCATCTTGTTGCCGACCTTGGCCTTGTAGGCCAGGGCCTCCTCGATCGGGCCGTTGGTGACGATGACGAAGCGGGCGTCGTAGTTCTCCAGGAACTCCAGCCGGGTGTACTGCGACGTGAAGCCGGTGCAGCCGCCGCACTGCCACTCGGCGCCGTCGGTCCACATGTGGTTGTAGACGATGAGCTGGTGGCGGCCGTCGAACACCTCGGCCAAGCAGACCGGGCCGTTCTCCCCGATGAGGACGTACTTGGGTAGCTCCACCATGGGCAGCCGGCGGCGCTGGGCGGCGATGGCGTCCAGTTCGCGGGTGGCGGCCTTTTCGCGACGACGCAGGTCGTCGACGGCGGCGCGCCAGGTGTCCTGGTCGACCACCGGGGGTAGTGCGGTGGCGGTCTGCTGGTCGGTCATGAGTTCCTCCTGGATATGGCCTGTGCTGAAGTGTTGACCGGATCGGGGTGCGGAAATCATCGGACCTCAATATTCGAACATTTGTTCGATACACTGTGGCGATGGGTTGGCACAACGGACCGCCGAGTTGGGGCGAGATGGAGCGCGTGCTCACGGGCAAGCCGCGACGTGCCGGCTCGCGCTTACCCGAGCCGAATGCCGACGGCGGGGACAGCCCGGCTTGGTCGCGCAAGCGCGGCGCCTACGAACCGGTCGGGGAGCGCCGAGGCACTTCGTCGGTGCCGTACGCCGAACTGCACGCCCACTCGGCGTACAGCTTCCTCGATGGGGCGAGTACGCCCGAGGAGCTGGTCGAGGAGGCGGCCCGGCTCGACCTGCGCGCCATCGCGCTGACCGATCACGACGGGTTGTACGGCGTGGTGCGGTTCGCCGAGGCGGCCAAGGAATTGGACGTGGCGACGGTGTTCGGCGCGGAGCTCTCGCTGGGCAACACCCCCCGCACCGAGGTTCCCGATCCGCCAGGCCCGCACCTGCTGGTACTGGCCCGTGGGCCGGAAGGGTACCGCCGGTTGTCCCGCCAGATCTCGGCGGCGCACCTGGCCGGCGGGGAGAAGGGCAAGCCACGCTACGACTACGACGCGTTGACCGAGGCTGCGGGCGGGCATTGGCACGTCCTCACGGGATGCCGCAAGGGGCATGTCCGCCAGGCGCTTTCGGCTGGAGGGCCCGATGCAGCGGCCGCGGCGTTGGCGGACCTGGTGGACCGCTTCGGTTCCGACCGGGTCAGCATCGAACTGACCCATCATGGTCATCCGCGCGACGACGAGGCCAACGCCGCGCTGGCCGCGCTGGCGCCACGATTCGGGTGCGACGTCGTCGCCACCACTGCCGCACACTTCGCCGAGCCGTCTCGCGGCCGGTTGGCGATGGCGATGGGCGCCATCCGGGCCCGCAACTCGATGGACGAGGCGGCCGGTTGGCTTGCCCCGCTGGGTGGTTCGCACCTGCGGTCGGGCGAGGAGCTGGCGCGACTGTTCTCCCACTGCCCGGAGGTGGTGACGGCGGCGGCCGAGCTCGGTGAGCAGTGCGCGTTCGGGCTGGCGCTCATCGCCCCGCAACTGCCGCCGTTCGACGTACCCGAGGGGCACACCGAGGACAGCTGGTTGCGCCACCTGGTGATGACCGGTGCCCGCAACCGGTACGGACCGCCGGAGCGAGCCTCGCGGGCCTACACCCAGCTCGAGCACGAACTGAAGGTCATCAGCCAGCTGAACTTTCCGGGTTACTTCCTGGTGGTCCACGACATCACCCGGTTCTGCCGGGACAACGACATCCTGGCCCAGGGCCGGGGGTCGGCGGCCAACTCTGCGGTCTGCTACGCGTTGGGCGTCACCAACGTCGACCCGATCGCCAACGAGCTGCTGTTCGAGCGGTTCCTGTCGCCGGCCCGAGATGGGCCGCCCGACATCGACATCGACATCGAATCGGACCTGCGGGAACAGGCCATCCAGTACGTCTACGAACGCTACGGCCGTGACTACGCCGCCCAGGTTGCCAACGTCATCACCTACCGCGGCCGCAGCGCCGTGCGCGACATGGCGCGCGCACTCGGGTTCTCCCAGGGGCAGCAGGATGCCTGGAGCAAGCAGATCAGCCGGTGGAACGGGCTGGCCGACTCACCCGACGTCGAGGACGTCCCGGAGTCGGTGATCGAGTTGGCGCTGCAGATCAAGAACCTGCCGCGGCACATGGGCATTCACTCCGGTGGCATGGTGATCTGCGACCGGCCCATCGCCGACGTGTGTCCGGTGGAGTGGGCGCGCATGGAGAACCGCAGCGTGCTGCAGTGGGACAAGGACGACTGTGCGGCAATCGGTTTGGTGAAGTTCGACCTGCTGGGCCTCGGCATGCTCTCGGCGCTGCACTACGCCATCGATCTGATCGCCGAGCACAAGGGCATCGACGTCGACCTCTCTAAGCTCGACCTGTCCGAGCCCGCGGTCTACGAGATGCTGCAGCGCGCCGACTCCGTCGGAGTGTTCCAGGTGGAGTCGCGGGCGCAGATGGCCACGCTGCCCAGGCTCAAGCCGCGAACGTTCTACGACCTGGTGGTCGAGGTCGCACTGATCCGGCCCGGTCCCATTCAGGGTGGCTCGGTGCATCCGTACATCAAGCGCCGCAACGGCGAGGAGCCGGTCGGCTACGACCATCCGTCGATGGAGCAAGCACTGCGGAAGACGTTGGGCGTCCCACTGTTTCAGGAACAACTCATGCAGCTTGCCGTCGACTGCGCCGGGTTCTCCGCCGCCGAGGCCGACCAGTTGCGCCGGGCGATGGGCTCCAAGCGGTCCACCGAGAAGATGCGTCGGCTGCGTGGCAGGTTCTACGACGGCATGCGCGCACGGCACGGCATCACCGGCGAGGTCGCCGACCGGATCTACGAGAAGCTGGAGGCCTTCGCGAACTTCGGCTTCCCGGAGAGTCATTCGCTGTCGTTCGCGTCGCTGGTGTTCTACTCGTCGTGGTTCAAGCTTCACCATCCGGCGGTGTTCTGCGCGGCGCTGCTGCGGGCGCAGCCCATGGGTTTCTACTCGCCGCAGTCGCTGGTGGCCGACGCCCGTCGGCACGGGGTCGTGGTGCACGGGCCGGACGTGAACGCCAGCCTGGCGCACGCCACGCTGGAGCACTCGGGTACCGAGGTGCGGTTGGGGTTGGGCAGCGTCCGCCACATCGGCGACGAACTGGCCGAACGGATCGTCGAAGACCGAAGCGCCCGTGGGCCTTTCGTCGAACTGCTTGACCTGGCCCGCCGCGTGCAGTTGTCGGTGCCGCAGACCGAGGCGCTGGCCACCGCGGGGGCACTCGGCTGCTTCGGCACGCCCCGGCGCGAGGCACTGTGGGCTGCCGGGGCCGCGGCAGGCCAGCGCCCGGACCGACTGCCGGGCGTTGGGGCGTCCTCGCACGTTCCTGCGCTACCGGGCATGACCGAGTTGGAGTTGGCTGCCGCCGACGTCTGGGCCACCGGCATCTCACCTGACAGCTATCCCACCCAGTTCCTGCGCGAGCAACTGGATGCCCTCGGCGTCGTGCCCGCCGACCAGTTGTTGTCGGTGCCCGACGGCACGCGGGTGCTGGTCGCCGGGGCGGTGACGCATCGCCAGCGGCCCGCCACCGCGCAGGGGGTGACGTTCATGAACCTCGAGGACGAGACGGGGATGGTCAACGTCCTGTGTTCGCAAGGGGTGTGGGCGCGCCATCGCAAGCTGGCGCAGACGGCGTCGGCGTTGGTGATCCGTGGCATCGTGCAGAACGCGACGGGTGCGGTGACGGTGATCGCCGACCGGATGCGGCCCGTCGACATGAAGGTGGCGTCCCGGTCGCGTGACTTCCAGTGAGCGACTTCAGCCAGTGACACCTTCGTCGAACGTGCGGTGAGGGTGTCGAAACGGCGAAATCTCAACCCTCGGCGCACGTTCGACGCACGCCTCGTCGGGCTTAGCCTTCCGTCGGCGTGGTCCACACCTTGTCGATGTTGATCCGCAGTCGGGTGCTGTAGGACGCCATCGAGTCGGCCAGCCCGAACTTCTCCGCGGCCTCGCCGTACTTCGCCCAGTACGGGGCGTCGTCGCGGCAGTCGACACCCTCGGCGTCGATGGTCGCGGTGCCGCCGATGGCGATGATGCCGCCGCCCTGTCCGTCGGAGTCGAGGCTGAGGCTCACCAGAGGGTGATTCGTGGCGTGACGAACCTTCGCGGCCGACGGCGTGGTGTAGACGAACAGTGCTGTGCCATCGAAGTAGAACCACACCAGCCTCGGAACTGGCTGACCGGACTTCGCGACGGTGGTCAGCCAGCCGTAGTGGTCGGAGGTGAGGCGTTCGGTCACTTCTGCGCCCAGTTCGGTGGTCATGTTCGCGAATGTAGTCTCCGGCTATGACGACTTCGCCGACGCTGGACCTGTCCCTCGATGAACTCCTGACCACCACCCGTTCGGTTCGCAAGCGGCTCGACTTCGACAAGCCGGTGCCCCGCGACGTCGTCATGGAATGCCTCGAAATTGCGTTGCAGGCGCCGACCGGGTCCAACGCGCAGGGCTGGCAGTTCGTCTTCGTCGACGACCCAGAGAAGAAGAAGGCGCTCGCCGACATCTACCGCACCGCGGCCAACCCGTACCTCGACCTGCCGAAGCCCGAACGCGGTGACATCCGCGATGAGCAGATCGACGCGGTGATGAGCTCCGCCAAGTACCTCAACCAGAATTTCGAGAAGGCACCCATCCTGATGATTCCGTGCCTGGAGGGCCGCCCGGACGGCGCACCGTCCGGGATGAGCGCGTCGTACTGGGGTTCACTGCTGCCCGCGGCATGGAGTTTCATGCTCGCCTTGCGCTCGCGTGGGCTCGGCTCGGCGTGGACGACGCTGCACCTGATCGGCGACGGCGAGAAGAAGGCCGCCGAGATCCTGGGCATCCCGTTCGACAAGTACGCCCAGGGCGGGCTCTTTCCGATCGCCTACACCAAGGGCACCGACTTCAAGCCGGCCAAGCGGCTGCCCGCCGAGCAGCTGAGCCACTGGAACACCTGGTAGGGCTCAGCTACACCGCGCCGGCGAAGCCCTGCTGGCGCCAGGCCTCGTAGACGGCGACGGCCGCGGCGTTGGACAGGTTCAGCGACCGGCGGCCGGCGAGCATCGGAATCCGCACCTGAGCCGTCACGTGCGGATCGGCCAGCGTGGCCGCATCCAGCCCCGTCGGCTCCGGGCCGAACAGCAGCACGTCCCCGGGCTGGTAGGAGATGTCGGCGAAGAACGTCTCGGCGTGCGCTGTGAACGCGAACACCCTGGCGGGGCCCACGGCGTCCCAGGCTGCCGGCAGGTCGGCGTGCACCGTGACCGAGGCCAGGTCGTGGTAGTCCAGGCCGGCCCGCCGCAACTTCGGTTCGGACAGGTCGAAGCCCAGCGGCTGCACCAGATGCAATTCGCAGCCCGTCGCCGCGACCATCCTGATCGCATTGCCCGTGTTGGGTGCGATGCGTGGCGAGAAGAACATCACGCGGAACATTCCGACATGATCTCAGTCGTGCGTCGATATTTGCTCGTATAGCACACAGGGGCGCAACGGCCCGGTCACGAACTCTGTCTGTTCAGTAAGAATTGTGGAAACGGTCGCGCATCGCTGTCATACTCGACCAATTGCCAGGCGGACTCGATCGTCCCAGGCCTGCGGAACGTGGGCAAAGAGCAGCAGGAAGCCTTATGAACTACGCGCGATTAGTGAAATGCGGACCAGCGGCTGGTAGCACGGCTGGGCCGCGATGACGGCGTTCGCGCAGCAACCCCACGTCGCGGCATCTGCTGAATTCGAGAGCAATCTGGCGCAGCCGACGAAGCGACCCTCGCGGTGGTCGATGGGCAATTGGCCCGTTCGCTGGAAAGTGTTTGCGATCGTTTTGGTGCCGCTGCTTTTGGCGGGTGCATTCGGCGGTCTGCGAATCTACTCGGGCTGGACCGCGGCATCCGAACTCCGGCTCGCGACGGACCGCGCAGCGCTCGTCCCCGCCACCGAGGAGTACACGGCAGCGCTGGAAGGCGCGATGCTGGCGAACTCGACGGGCGCCGATCCGCAGCCCGCGCTGGCCGCGTTCGACGACAGCAAGCAGAACCTCCAGCGGCGGCTGGCCGACACCGACGTCTCCCCGGACGTCGCCAAGGGCGTCACCACGCTGCTCGAGGGCGGGCAGGCACTGCTGGACAAGGTCACGGCCAACAGCATCGGCCTGCGCGACCGCATCACCTCCTACGCGCCGATCCTGCTGACGGCCGAGGACGTCGTCAACGGGTCGGTGCGCGTCGACGACGAGGGCATCCGTACGGAGGCGTTGGGGCTGAGCCGGGCCATGGGCGCCCGCGGGCAGATGATGATGCAGCAGCTGCTGGTGAACAGGGGTGGCGAGCTTCCCGAGCCCGAACTCCGCACCTCCATGATCACGTTGGCCGGCACCGAACCGTCGACCCTGTTCGGTATCAGTCAGGTGCTCGGCGTCGGCTCGCCCGACGCGCAGAAGCTGCAAGAAGAGTTCGTCAAGCGGATGGGGATGATCTCCGATCCCGCGGTTCCGCTGGTGAACAACCCCGACTACAGCCAGTCGCTGGCGACCACCAACGAGATCGCCCTTTCCGTCATCAAGTCGACGTCGAATGCGGTCTCCTCCGCCGTCGAGGATCAGGCCAGTGCCAAGCGCACCGAGGCGATTCGTGACTCCGCGATCGTCGCCGCCGCCATGCTCGTCGCGCTCCTGATCGTCACGTTCGTGGCACGCACGCTGGTTCGCCCGCTGCGGCGGCTGCGCGACGGCGCCCTCAAGGTTGCCCACGAGGACCTCGCGCGCGAACTGGAGCGGGTGCGGGCCGGCGGCGCGGTGGGTCCAGTGCAGCTGCTGCCGGTGCAGACCACCGAGGAGATCGGTCAGGTGGCGCACGCCGTCGATGAACTGCACGAGCAGGCCGTGCTTCTGGCCGGCGAGCAGGCCAACCTCCAGATGCAGGTCGACGACATGTTCGAGACGTTGTCTCGGCGCAGCCGGTCGCTAGTGGACCAGCAGCTCACGCTCATCGACAGCTTGGAGCGCAACGAAGAGGATCCCGAGCGACTCGAGAGCCTGTTCCGCCTCGACCACCTGGCCGCCCGGATGCGGCGCAATGGCGCCAACCTGCTGGTGCTGGCGGGCTCGAAGATTCCGCGCGAGCAGGCCGACCCGGTACCCGTCGCGGCACTGATCAACGCGGCGGCCTCCGAGGTGGAGGACTACGCGCGCGTCATCACGGCGTCGGTGCCGGAGAGCGAAGTGCTCGGCGTGGCGGCCGGTGACCTCGTGCATCTGCTCGCCGAGCTGCTGGACAACGCGTTGCGGTACTCGCCGCCGATCTCGCAGGTGCGGGTCTCGGCGGTGCACACCGGCAATGGTGGGCTCGTCATCGAGGTCAGCGACATCGGCTTGGGGATGACGGACTCGGACCTGCGGGTGGCCAACGTGCGTCTGCAATCCGGTGGCGAGGTCAACCCATACACCGCGCGACACATGGGTCTGTTCGTCGTCGGTCGATTGGCGACGCAGCACGGGCTCGTCGTCCGATTGCGCAGTACCGTTGCGGGGGACCAGAATTCGGGTACCACGGCGGGTGTGTTCATCCCCGCGGGGCTCCTCATCGAGCACGCGGGCAGCTACCAGGACAACGGTCAGGGCTACCCCGTCGCCGCCGATGCGCACGCCGGAATCGCGACGGCGTTGTCCCTCGACGCGGGGCCCGTCGACAACGGCCAGTACGCCGAATACGACGAGTCTGACGAGTACGACGAGTACGGAACAGGCTACGGCGCTGAACCCGAGTACCCGGCGGCCGAGTACCGCAACGGCCACGCGGACATCCCCGTTTCGCTTCTGCCACAACGCAATCCGGGTGCCAGCGGCATCTCCGGCATCCCATCGGTGCCGGACGAGCCGGTCGCCGAACCCGAGTCGGATTGGCTCGAGGACGAGTGGCCCGAGGATTCGATGCCTGCGCAGACACCCCCGCATGCACCCGAGGAGCCGCCCGTCGCACCGCCGCAGTGGACGCAGGCCGACCGTCCCGCTCCGACGCCCACGAACACGTCGGCGTTCTTCGCCTCCCGCGACCAGGTGCCCAGTCAGTACCGCGAGCCGAGCCAGCCGGCAACCAATGGCGTGCCGGGCCAACACGCCAACGGCGTGCCGAGTCAGCCGCCCGTACCCGTTGAGCCGCCCGCACCCGTCGAGCCGGTCGAAGTCGTCGAACCGGCGGCGAGCGAGTCCGTTCCGCAGGCCGAGCCCGCCGCGGCCACAGATTCGGATGGGTCGATCTTCTCGAAGATGTTGTCGGAGTGGCTGATCGATGATCCCGTCGAGCTGGCCGCCAGCACGGATCTCGACTGGCAGACGGTGTGGGACAAGGGCTGGTCGGCGGCCGCCGCCGCAGCGGACGCGCCCGTCGAGCAGCACACCGAACACGGCCTGCCCATGCGCGACCCGGGTGCCCGACTGGTTCCCGGCGCCGCTGACGCACCCGAGCATGGCCACGGCGCCAACGGAAATGGCAACGGCAACGGGCGGCACCGCAACGGTGACGCCGACGCCGAGGGCGACGCAGGATCGGCCGAACTGCCGCACCGCGACCCCGACGCGGTGCGCGAAACCATCAGCAATCACTTCGGCGGCGTGCACGCAGGCCGCACGCATGCCAGGGACAGCAGGGAGGCAGACGAACGATGACCGGTTCGGGGCAACGCGAATCCCTGGATTGGCTGGTCGCCAAGTTCGCCCGGGAGGTGCCAGGGGTGTCGCATGCCATCCTGGTGTCGGCCGACGGCCTGCTGATGGCGTCGAGCGAGCACATGCCGATCGAACGGGCCGATCAGTTGGCGGCCGTCGCGTCGGGCATGGCCAGCTTGTCGATGGGGGCGGCGCAGCTCTTCGACGGTGGGTACGTGATGCAGTCGATCGTCGAGATGGAGCACGGATACCTGCTGCTGATGCGGGTCGGTGACGGTTCGAACCTGGCCACCCTGGCCACCCGATCGTGCGACATCGGTCAGATCGGTTACGAGATGGCGGTTTTGGTCGAACAGGTGGGCACCGTGATTCAGTCCGCCCGACGCCGCGCCGCCCAATCCTCTTGAGTCGCCGATGGACGGTCAGCGCGACGGGTGGGAATCGGGCACCTCGAGGGATCAAGCCAACCTGGTCCGGCCGTACATCTTGACGTCGGGCCGCACCACGGCCCGCATTGCGCTGGCGCTCGAGGCGCCAATCAGGACGTTGGAGTTCGGACCCGCGCCACGTTGGCCGGCGAGCGACGTGCGTGCCAAGATCGTGAGGTTGGGTGTCGAAAGCCCGTCGGTCGCCGAGATCGCCGCTCGCCTATCCTTGCCACTCGGGGTGGCCCGTGTCGTGATCGGTGATCTCGTCACACAGGGCTACCTTCAAGTGCAGGACACCCTCGGCGAGACCTCGACCACCGAGGAACGACGCGAACTCATAGGGAGGACCTTGCGTGGCCTACGGGCACTCTGAGCGGCGCTCTGCGTCCACCAAGATCGTCATCTCGGGCGGCTTCGGCGCCGGCAAGACGACGTTCGTTGGCGCGGTTTCGGAGATCATGCCGCTGCGCACCGAGGCCCTGGTGACCAACGCCTCGCAGGGGATCGACGGGCTCGAGGCCACTCCCGAGAAGAACACCACCACGGTGGCGATGGACTTCGGCCGCATCACTCTTGCCGAGGATCTGGTGCTGTATCTGTTCGGGACACCGGGTCAGCGGCGGTTCTGGTTCATGTGGGACGACCTGGTTCGTGGCGCCATCGGGGCGGTGATCCTGGTCGACGTCCGCAGGCTGGACGACAGCTTTGCCGCGGTGGACTTCTTCGAGGCGCGCCGCATTCCGTTCCTCATCGCGGTCAACGAATTCGACGGTGGGCCAAGGTTTCCGGCGCAGGCGGTGCGCAAGGCGCTGGCGCTGGCCGAGCACATCCCGATCGTCACCGTCGATGCGCGTGACAGGCATTCGGCGCGGGCCGCGCTCATCGCGGTGACCGAGTACGCGCTGATGAACCTCAGCTCGCTGCCCGGCTGACGGTGACGGCGCCCGACGACGACTCCTGGGTGGACCGGGAGTATGTCGGCCATGACTTCCGTGACGACGATCTGAGCCGCGTGCGCACCGAACGGGTGGTGTTCACCGACTGCGACTTCAGCGGCGTCGACATGTCCGAGTCCGAGCACGTTGGGTCGGCGTTCCGCAACTGCACGTTTCGTCGAACCGCCTTGTTCCACAGCACCTTTCGGCATTGCAGCCTGCTGGGATCGGTGTTCTCCGAATGCCGGCTGCGGCCCGTCACGATGGTCGAGGTCGACCTGACGCTGGCGGTGCTCGGGGGGTGTGACCTACGCGGCATCGAGCTGTCCGACTGCCGGCTGCGGGAGACCAGCCTGGTTGGTGCCGATCTGCGCAAGGCCGTGCTACGCGGCGCTGACCTGCGCGGCGCCCGCACGCAGAACCTCAAGTGCGACGAGGCGGACCTTCGGGGAGCGCGCCTCGATCCGACGTTCTGGACGACGGCTTCGGTGCGCGGCGCCAAAATCGATGTCGACCAGGCATTCTCGTTCGCCGCGGCGCACGGCCTCGACATCCACGGCGACTGAGCTACGCGTCGGCGCCGTCTTGACCGCCGGGGGAGCCGCCGGACCCGCCGGGGGCGTTGCCGGAAGCGGGATTGCCGGTGCCGCCATCGCCTCCATCGCCGCCGGTGGCGTTGCCGCTGGCCGGGCTCTGGGCATTGCCGCCGGCGCCGCCGGCACCGCCAGCGCCTTCAATCGGGCTGCTGTTGCCGCCGTCGCCGCCGTTGCCGCCGATGGACGTGCCGTCTGCTTGCGGGTTCTTGGCGTCTCCGCCGCGGCCGCCGTTGCCCGCGTTGCCATAGCCGCCATGGTTGGTTGTGCCGTCTCCGCCGCGCCCGCCGTTTCCGCCGGTGGCAACGGTGTTGCTGAAGCCGCCGCTGAAACCGCCTGCGGCGGCTGGGCCGCCGTCACCGCCGTCTGAGTGGCTGAAGGGGGTGCCTAGGCCGCTGGACCAGCCTGCGCCGCCGTCGCCGCCGTCACCGCCAGTCGCGTTGCCGTCCGCGAAGACCCCCGTGGCGAAATCGCCGCCGGAAGCATTGGCGTCACCGCCGTTGCCGCCGAATTCGCCGTCGGGCCCGACGTCGCCGCCGTCACCGCCGTTGCCGCCGAACGCGTTGCCGGCCCCACTCACGACGCTGTGACTGCCGTCGCCGCCGTCGCCGCCGTCCCCGCCGCTGACGGGTCCGTTGCCGCCGTTACCCCCGTCGCCGCCGTTACCCCCGTCGCCACCGAAGGCAGTGGCGTTGGCGGCGGTGGTGGCCGCGCCGATCCCGCCGTTGCCGCCCTTGCCTCCGTTGCCGACCCCACCACCGTTGCCGCCGTCACCGCCGCTGCCAGCGGTCGCGTCACCGACCGTCGTGGCGGCACTACCGCCGTTGCCGCCCTTGCCGCCGTCGCCGTCGGATGAGTTGCCGCCGTCGCCGCCGTTGCCGCCGGTCGCAGCCACCGCGATCGAATTGTCGACCCGCTCGCCGTTGACGATGGTGATCGAGCCGGCGTCGCCGCCGTTGCCGCCGTCCCCGCCATCGCCTCTATATGCGCGGCCGCCGTCACCGCCGTTGCCCGCAATACCGGTCAGGGGGTCAGCGGCGCCGCCGTTGCCGCCGTGACCGCCGTTGCCGATGAACACGCCGCCCGCTCCGCCGTTGCCGCCGTCTTGGCCGATTCCGCCGTTGGCGCCGTTGCCGCCTGCGCCGACAAGCAGGCCACCGAGCCCGCCGTTCTGTCCCGGTGTGCGCCCGTTTGCGCCGTTGCCGATGAGTAACCCGCCATTGGCGCCGGCGGTGACGGCATCACCGATGAGCCAACCGCCCGGCCCGACGACGTTGAACGGGTTGGCCAGGATCTGAACCGGTGCGCCCAACAGGCGAGCCAGGATCGGGTCGATGGGAGCCGCGGGTTGGGCCGCGCGGACCGCCGCCGGGACGAACACTGCCGGGGCGAACACGCCGTCGGCACCCCGTCCAGCGCCCAGTGCGCAAACGATGTCGGTAGAGGCGCACGACGCCGCGAGCAGATCGTTTGGAATGGGCACCGAACTATCGACCAGGACGACCGGCATGCTCACAATGCGCGGCGGAGCTGGCGAGCTGAGCGGCCCACCTACTAGAGCGGCCCCGGCCGCCGCCAACGCACCGGCAGCGACCGCCGACGCAAGAATCCGCTGCTGCCGCGATTGCTTCGCATGCTTGGCCATGAGAACGTTCCCTTCACCGAAACACTCACTGCGGGTTCGCAGGTGGTTGTCAGAAACCTAAGTCCGCTGCGGTGGGCCGGCTGGGGTAGTCGACTACCCCAGTTCCGCCAGTAGTGGGGTAGTGAAATACCCCAGCGCGACGTTGACGCAGCGTCCACCATCGAATCCATGACCACTGATGCGCGCCGGGCCGAGTCGCTGAAGCGGTTGCCGTTGCCGTATGCGGTCGCGCTCCGGTTGCGCGATGCGGGGGTGGCCGACGAAATGATCGCCGAGCGTGTTGGGGTGGACCGGGCCGCGCTCCCGACGTTCATGCGAGTGGCTGAAGCCAAGCTCGCAACTGCGTCCGACGAGCCACCGACCTAGTTTTCGCGCTTGCTCGATCCCCGCTGCGGAATGCCTGTGCCGGTTAGACTCTGGCAGTGATACGCCAGTGGCCACTGATCGGGCGATCAGAGGAACTTGCGGTGATCGCCGACGCCACGCGGGTCACCGCCGACCACGCTGGCGGGATCGTGCTGTCCGGCTCCGCCGGTGTCGGCAAGACGCGGGTGGCGCGGGAAGCCGTCGCGGGCTGTGGTCCGCGTACCGCGCGCCGACATTGGATCGTCGGCACGGCTTCGGCGCGCAGCGTCCCACTAGGCGCATTCGCCGACATCGCCAGCGATTTCGGCCCGGATCCGTTGCGCCGGGTGCGTGAGGTGATCGACGGACTCATTGGCGACGCACGCGATGGTGAGGTCGTCGTCGGTGTCGACGATGCTCATCTCCTGGATGACCTGTCGGCGTTCACCGTGCACCAGCTCGTCACCCGCGGACTGGCCACCGTGATTCTGACCATTCGCTCGGGAGAGGCGCCGCCCGACGCGATCACCGCGATCTGGAAAGATCAGCATCTGGAACGCCTTGAACTGCAACCGCTATCGCTGCCAGAAATCGCGGGCCTAGTGGAGCATGTGCTCGGTGGTGCGGTGGACTCCTTTAGCACACAACGGCTTTGGCGGTACACCCAAGGCAATGCGCTATATCTGCGCCACCTCCTCGACAACGAAATAAGCGCCGGTCGGATGACGCAGCGCTCGGAAGTGTGGCTCTGGGATGGTCAACCGGAGCTATCCCCGACACTGGCAGAGTTGCTTGAAGAGCGGATCTCCCAAGTGCCGAGCTCCGTGCGCGACGTGCTTGACGTCCTCGCGGTGGCGGAACCGATGGAAACTCAGGTCCTGGAGGCGATCACCGATTCCGACGCAGTGGCCGAGGCCGAATCACTTGGCCTGATCAGCGTCGACCCCCACGTACGACCCGCGTCCGTGCGGCTCGCTCACCCGCTACTCGGCGAGGTGCGCCGCAGCGGGTCCCTCCGGCTGCGGCGGCTGCGCGGGCGCATCGCCACCGAATTCGCCAGAGTGGGCTCGACCGATCCGCGAGGCTTGGTGCGACAAGCGGTCCTCACCTTGGAATCCGACCTCGTACTCGATCCGGACCTGCTACTCGCCGCCACGTCGTCGGCGATGCAGCTCGGTGATCTTCGGCTTGCCGAGATGTTGGCTGAGCGGGCCGTAGCTGCGGGAGGCGGGCTTCCGCCGAAGATGATCCTGGCGATGGCGATCACGTGGCAGGAGCGCGGAGTCGACGCGGAGGCCCTCCTCGCGGAACTCGCCCGCGAGACGAACGGCCCCACCCGTGCTCAGATCGCCATCCTGCGTGCGATGAACTTCGCCATCAGTCTCGGTGATGCGGCCAGTGCCGAAAGGGAACTCGACGAGTCGATACCCGCCGACGACGAAGCGGCGCAAGCGATCGCCAATGCATTGCGCGCCATGATCGACCTGATGCGCGGCCAGTCCTCAGCCGTCGATCGTGCCGGCATCATCCTCGCCGGAGCGCCGGCCAACGACATCGCACACATGATGTCGATCTGGGTGGTGGTCACCGGGCTGGGCGATCTTGGCCGCATCGACGAGCTCGAATCGGCGGCCGACGCCGGCTACCAACTTGCCGAAAAGTCTGCCGAAGCCTCGCATCTGCGCCTGCCGCTGGCCGCAGTGCAAGTCATCGCGTATCGACTCGCGGGTGCGCTGACGTCATTGGACGCGATGATCGTCCGCATCGGGCGCGACACGATCGACGTTCCGTTTCAGCAGGCGTGGCACAGCCTTTTCGCCGGCCTGTCAGCGATGAGCCGAGGCGAGCTCCCCGCGGCGCAACGTGCCCTGCAAGAAGCGATCGCGCATCTGGAGAATGACGGCGGCGGACGCATGACGAGGACCTTCGCGCGGTCATGGTTGGCGGCCGTGACCGCTATGACTGGCAGAGCAGTCGACGCGCGCCGCGAGCTCGCGGCCATCGAGCGGTCTCCCCAAGACGCCGAAGCCGGCGCGTGGGACCTCGAGCGATTCATCGCCGAGGCATGGACGTGCGCCGCCGAAGGCGCCACGTCGCAAGCGATCTCGATCCTCCGTGACGCAGCTGCCAACGAAGCCGAACGCGGCCGAACCGCCTGGGAAGTCGTGCTACTCCAGACCGCGACGCAGTTCGGTGACCACACGACCGCCGCGAGGTTGGCCGAACTGGAGGCCCAGATTCAAGGACCACGTGCACTGGCCGCCGCGGCTCATGCCGCAGCGCTCGCGGCGGGAAGCGGGGACGCACTCGTCGACGCGTCACACCAATACGAAGCATTCGGCGATCGCATCGCCGCCGCTGACGCCGCGGCCCAAGCCGTCGTCGCGTATCAAGAAGCCGGGTCGCGCGGCGCAGCGATGAGCGCGTCCACCATCGCCCAGCGACTGGCAGCCGAATGCCAAGGGGCCCAGACTCCCGCGCTACGGGCCGCGACGACATCGCAACCGTTCACTGCCCGTCAGCGCGAAATCATTTCTCTTGCCGCACAAGGGCTATCGAACAAGGACATCGCCGACCGGCTCACCATGTCGACCCGCTCCATCGAAGGGCACCTGTTCCGCGCCTCCCAACGCGTCGGAGCCAACAGCCGCGAACAGCTGATCTCGATTCTGCAGGGGTGCTAAGGGTCAGCCGCCCTTGAGTCGAATCTTGAAGCGCACGAAGCTCAGATAGCCGACGCAGATCGCGCCTTGGAAGGCCATGTTCAACCACCACGCACCTGCGGTGTGCTTCCAATGCTCGTCTTGCGGTGTCAGCGGGCCCGGCACGAGCCTGAGCAGATCGATCGTCGACGCCGTCGAGGCGAAGCCCCAGCGGGCCGGGGTGACCCACGACATCTGGTCGAGCACGATCCGACCTGTCACGGGGATCATGCCGCCCTGGAACACCAGCTGCGACATGATCGCGATCACCAGCAGCGGCATGATCTGCTCGTTCGACTTGGCCAGCGCCGAGAGGGCAAGGCCGACCATTGCCGCGCCCACACAACACGCCGCGACGTCGACGTACAACTCGATGGACCGGTTGGGTATCACCGCACCGCTGGTGACCGCCCCAGGGCCCCAACCCTTTCCGAAGATGTTGATGGCCACGACGACTCCGGACTGCAGCAACGCAAACCCAGCGAAGACGAAGACCTTGGCCAGCATGTACGCGGTCGTGGACAAACCGACCGCCTGCTCACGCAGGAAGATCGCACGCTCGCCGATGAGCGCCCGGATCGTCAGCGCGGTGCCCATGAAGATGGCGCCGACGTTGAGCAGCACCAGAATCTGGCCCGGTTCGTTCGGCGCTTCGCCGCCTGCTAGTGCGGTCTTGGGTACGCCGAAGCCGACGTCTCCGGGCACCGACAGTGACAGCGCGCCCATGATGAACGGCAAGAACGCCAGGAAGATGAAGTAACCGCGATCCGAAATGATCAGTCGCATCTGGCGTCTCGCGATGGTGGAGAACTGTTTTGGCACGCTGGTGCGCGTCGGCGAGCCGAGGTCGGCCGGTTTTTGGGTGGCGGGCGGTGGCGGTGGCGGGCCGTGTCGCTCGAGGTAGCGCCGCTTGGCGCTTTCCGGGTCGCCCGCGACGCTGCTGAAGATGTCGGCCCAGTTGGTGGTGCCGAGCTCGGGGCCGATCATGTTCGGCGGTCCGGAGAACGCCGTCTTTCCGCCCGGTGCCAACAACAGCACCTGGTCGCAGACGTCGAGATAGGTCAGCGAGTGCGTCACGACCAGCACGACGCGGCCGGCGTCTGCGAGCTGGCGCAGCATGGTCATGACCTGCCGGTCCAGGGCCGGGTCCAGCCCCGACGTCGGTTCGTCGAGGATCAGCAGCGACGGACCGGTCAGCAGCTCCAGCGCGACGGAGGCACGCTTGCGCTGCCCGCCGGAGAGCTTGTCGACACGGGTGTCGAGGTGCTTGGTCATCTCGAGTTCCTCGAGCACCTCGTTGACGACCTGTTCGCGGTCGGCCTTGTTCGTGTCAGGAGGCAGCCGGAGTTCGGCGGCGTACATCAGGGCTTGGCGGACGGTGAGCTCGCCGTGCACGACGTCGTCCTGCGGGACCATTCCGATTCTGGAGCGCAGCGACGCATAGTCGGCGTGGACGTCGTGTCCCTCGAAGGCCACCTGGCCCGTCGTCGGATGCGTGTACCCGGCGACCAACCGGGCGAACGTCGACTTGCCCGCGCCGGACGGTCCGATGATCGCCGTCAGGGTGCCGGGGCGCGCGCTCAGCGAGATGTTGTCCAGCAGCGTCTTGTTGCCTTCGATGGTCCACGTGACGCCGTAGACGTCGAGCCCGCCGGTGCGGGTGGCGGCCTCGGTCTCGGTGCGCCGGGCCAGCGTGCCGCCCGCGAAGACGAGGTCGACGTTGCCGATGGTGACCACGTCGCCATCGCGCAGCATCGCGGAGTCGACTCGCTGGCCGTTGACGAACGTGCCGTTGATGCTCTTGTGGTCGCGGATCTCGGTGCCACCGGGCGACGGGATCAGCGTGGCGTGATGCCGCGACGCCAGCACGTCGGGGATGACGATGTCGTTGTCGGTGGCGCGCCCGATCTTGATGGACCCGGTAGGTACGTCCGCCGCCCGGCCCGGCCGCAGAATCTTGAGCATGCTGGTCGCGAGGTTGCCCTCTTGCTGGCGGGGCACCGCCGACGGCCCGAGCGCGGTGGCGGGGTAGACGTCCGACGCGGGCGGCTGCGCCGGTGCGCTCGGCGGCGTGTAGGCATGTGGCGCACTCGGATGGGGCTGCGGTGCGCTGGGCGGCCGGTGGCCTCCGCTTGTCGGGGTGGGTGCCGGGCCCGACGGATACCGGGGCTGCCCCGCCGACGGGTACATCGGCTGCGATCGCGACGGCGGAGGTGGCGTCTGGGGGTAGGCCGACGGCGACGGCGTCTGCGAGTACGCCTGCGGCGGGGGAGCGGTGGGCCAGGACGCGCTGGGCCGCGGGGCGATCGGCACCGACGAGGTCGGCGGCGGCGTGCCCACCGAACCCTGATGCCGCCCGACCTCGAACTGCAGCCGTGGGCCGTCGGGGTTTCCGATGTTCACGTTGAGGCCGTCGGTGATGTCGACGACCGGCACGCGCTGGTTGTTGACGTACATCCCGTTGAGGCTGCCGTTGTCGATGGCAAGCCATCGGCCTTGGTCGAAGCGCAGGATCACGTGCGCCCGAGAGATCAGTTGGTCGGCCACACGGATGTCGGCGCGCAGGTCGCGGCCGACGACTACGTCGTTGCCTGCGGCGACGGTGCGGGCCGACCCGTCGTACTTGACCGTCAGCACGGGCGGGGCGGGTCGCGTCATCGCGTCTGACTCTATCGGTTCCACCGGCGCGCGCGACGTGGGTCCGGGCGGTTACCTCGGCTGCGAAAACCCCCAGCGGGCGGTGTCGGTGATCTGCTGCAGCGCGGCCATCTGCTCGCCTCTGGTGGTGATGACGTGTGCGAACGCGGCGTCGACGACGGCGTCGCCGTCACGTGCGGCGCCTCGATAGGTGCCGATGACGACGATGCGGTCGTCGGAGACCGGCAGGAATTCGCTTGGTTCGACGGCCACGTCGTAAACCGCGGCGATGGTGCCCCACACGCCGAGCATGTCCTCGGGTCCGTGGTGAGGGCCGCCGACGCCGTTAGGCATACCGGTGCTGACCAGGCCTTCGAAGTCGTCGGTGAGCAGGTCGAGCAGCGCGGCGGCGTTCGCGCCGGCGAGTGCGTCGTAGAACTGGTGCGCGATGGCGGTGGGCGTCGGCATGTCGTTGAGTCCTTTTTAGAGATCAGTCTCTATTATTACCTCGTGCCACGCCCTGCGCGCTACACCGTCGACGAACTTCTCGATGCCGCGGCGGCACTGCTCGCGGCCGACGGTCCCGCGGCGGTCACCATGAGTGCCGTCGCGCGGCGGGTCGGCGCGCCGAGTGGTTCGGTGTACCACCGGTTTTCGACCCACGCGGCGTTGTGCGGGGGACTCTGGATGCGCACGGAGGAACGGTTCCAACGTGGATTCGTCGACGCGCTCGCCTCGCCAGGTGACCAGCAGGCCCGGTGCGTGGCCGCGGCCCGGTTCACCGTCCAGTGGTGCCGCGACCACCCAGACGAAGCCCAGGTGCTGCTCAGCGGCGCCGAGGCGCTGAGGCGTCCCGAATGGCCTGCGTCCCTGGCCGCCAGGCGCGACGAGCTTCACCGCACGTTGAACGCGGCGCTCGACGGGCTGCGCGGTGACCCCGACCGGCTGCGCGCCGCGCTGATGGACGTGCCGTACGCCGTCGTGCGTCGTCACCTCGTTGCGGGGCAAACGATCCCGGCGTCGGCCGACGGAATCGTCACCGATTGCGCGCTGGCGTTAATTTCAGTGGGTTAACGATTCGGTGTTCGATTGGGCGAGGTTCGCCAAATCGAGGGTAAAACGTGGTCTCGTTGGTACATGCAGACGAACGACGTGCTTGCTGAACGCCGCCGCGCGCCGCTGCGCACAGCGGTTGCGGCACTGATTTTGGGCTGCGCCGGCTTCGCCTTGCTGGCTACGAACGGAGCTTTGCCCCTGGCCAGCGCGAAGCCACCTACCACGCCCACGGACAGCCAGGGCTACGTCAACTCGCCCGCGCGCTGCGACGGACCCCAGACCGCGGTGCTGATCGGACGCACCCCGCTGTCGCTCATTGCGATCTGCACGGACAACCGCGGGCACTACGAGTACCGCGGCATGCGCCTGCGGGATGGGGCGCTGCTGAAGCTGCCCGCGGCGGCCATGGCCAACGGATGCTTCGGGGCGCGCACCGAGCAGGTCGCCTACACGGTGTCCGAGAAGAAGCTGCTCCTGACGGCGGGGCTCCGCGTGATCAGGGACGAGCCGATGCTGGAGTTCAGGGACTTCCGCGCGCCAGTTGCGCCGGTGACTGCGCCAGTGAACAAGGCGTCGGGCAGCACGGGCTAACCCCAATACCGTTCAGTTAAGAGCGGCGGATGCAGATGGTTGGCGGGTGGCGGGGCTGAGGCCAGTTGGCGTGATGTGCTCTCTTCACGTGCCATTTGGGCATTTTGCGTTTGATGACTCGGGGTGCTGAGCGTTGCCGTCGTGCTGGGATGAGGCGGTCGAGGAGACGACGTAGGAACGCCTGCCAGTGCCGATCTGCGGATCGGGAGTGGTTAGGGGGAAAAAGCGCCCTGCTGGGCGACGGACTGGCGCACGATGCGCAGCGCAGCGGTGAAGCTGAGTCGGTCGGGATCGCGCCCAACATGGTCGGCGGCTTGGGTCATGAGGGAGCGAATCGCGTAGTGGCAGCACAGGTATCCCCAGATTTCCTGGAGCACGAGGTCCGGGGATTTGGAGCGCAACACCACTTTCGATCCGCGCTGGTGGGTCTTGAGTTCGTCGAAGACGCTCTCGATTTCCCACCTCTGGGCGTAGGCGGCGGCCAGAGCCAGCGCGGGCGCTTCGACTGGGTCGAGCATCGTGGTCACGAGGCGGTAGACGGTGGGATTCTCGCGGCCGTCGTCGAGGGTGTAGTCGATGATCCGGGCGAGCATCGGCTCATTGTGCCGGTCCCCGTCAGCGCGCAGATGCGCCAGCCAGGAACCGTCGGGCAGGTCTTCGACATGCACCGGGGTCGGTCCGTTCCTGCCGGTGCTCACCCGCCACAATAGATCTGACCCAGTTCCAGAAACCTTACGCCACAACGCATATGAGAAGAATCCTCGATCGGCCAAAACTAGCATGCCCGGAGTCACGGCCGTGAGCAGATTCTCGATCAAGGCGGATTCTGAGTCTCGGTAGGCGCCAATCGTGGCGGCGAAGATCGCATGCGTGCCGCACTCGGCGACCGCCAGCAACCGCGCCTGCGGGAACGCCGACTTCTCACCCTTGTTCACTCCCGGCCGGCCGAAGAACTCCTCGTTGACCGGCGTGTCCGCCACATCCAGACACGTCCCGTCGATCGCGACCAACCGCCGACCCGCCAGCCACACTCCCGGCGTATCCGGCCCACCCACCGGAGCAGCCACCCGCGCGAACAACTGCGCCAACGGCGCAGACCCCAACCGCTCCCGAGCCTGGAAAATCGCCGACTTGCTGGGCAACTGATACTGCTCACGCCACCCCGAAGCCCACGCCAAACCATCAGTCAACTGCGACAACACATCTTCATAAGAACCATCGGAGTACAGACCCATCCCGATCGCGAAATACGCCATCACCCGCGCCGGCAACGCACGATGACGCACCTGAGTCCGACCCGAGGCCGCGATCACCTCATCAACCAACGCCGGCGGGAACACCCGCGTCAACACGCCCACCGACACCAAATCCGACAACCGACGATCCGACTCCGGCTTACGCCAACCCGCACGAGGCATGCCCTACAAACTACACCCTTGTAGTCTTAACTGAACGGTATTGGGGCTAACCCGGCGAGCCGGTCACCACGCAGTGGGTGTGGCTGTAGATCGTGGGCATGCACTTGTTGCAGTGCGTGCACGCCGATAGCACGGTGTGCGCGTCGCCGTCGTCCTTGATGCGATTGATCAGGTCCGGTTCGGCGAGCAGTGCCCGCCCCATGGCGACGAAGTCGAATCCCTCGGCCATCGCCAGGTCCATGGTCTCGCGATTCGTGATGCCGCCCAACAGAATCAGCGGCAATGTGAGCTCGGCGCGGAACTGCTTGGCCTGCTCCAGCAGGAACGCCTCGCGGTAGGGATATTCGCGCAGGAACTTCTTGCCGGTCATGCGGATGCCCCAGCGCAGCGGCGGCTTGAACGCCCCGGCGAACTCCTTGATCGGTGCGTCTCCGCGGAACAGATACATCGGGTTGACCAACGAACTGCCCGCGGTGAGCTCGATGGCGTCGAGCCCGCCGTCCTCCTCGAGCCACTTCGCCGTCTGCAGCGATTCCTCCAGTGAGATGCCGCCGCGCACGCCGTCGGCCATCGTGAGCTTCGCCGTCACGGCGATCTGGTCCTTCACGGCTTCCCGCACGGCCAGCACCGTGCGGCGCGCGACCTTGGCACGATTGGCGAGGGAGCCACCGAACTCGTCGTTGCGGCGATTGATCAGCGGGCTGAGGAAGGCGCTCGCGAGGTAGTTGTGACCGAGGTGGACCTCGACGGCGTCGAACCCCGCCTCGATGGCGAAGCGCGCGGCGTTGGCGTGCGCCGCGACGACGTCGTCGATGTCGTCATGGGTGGCCTTCTTGGCGAACCGCATGCTCAACGGGTTGAAGAACCGCACCGGCGCCAGCGCCTTGGCCTTGTTCGACCGGGCGTTCGCGACGGGGCCGGCGTGGCCGATCTGCGCGCTTATCGCGGCGCCTTCGGCGTGGATCGCGTCGGTCAGCGTGCGCAGTCCGGGGATGGCCTCGGGGCGCCAGTAGATCTGCTTGCCCTCGGTGCGTCCGCCCGGCGAGACCGCGAGGTAGGCGACGGTCGTCATGCCGACGCCGCCCGCGGCGGGCAGCCGGTGATAGGTGATCAGGTCGTCGGTGACCAGCGCGTCCGGGGTGGCGGCCTCGAACGTCGCAGCCTTGATGATTCGGTTGCGCAATGTCACCGGGCCGAGCTTGGCGGCGCCAAACACATCGGTGAACACCTTGGGCTGAGTGTTCATATCAGGGGAGCCTGCCACAATGACTGCCGTGGGAGCGATCACTCTGGACGGCAAGGCCACGCGCGACGAGATCTTCACCGACCTGAGCCAACGGGTCGCGAAGCTGACGGCCGCGGGCCGGACCCCTGGGCTCGGCACGATCCTGGTCGGTGACGACCCCGGTTCGCACGCCTACGTGCGCGGCAAGCACGCGGACTGCGCGAAGGTCGGCATCACGTCAATCCGGCGTGACCTGCCCGCCGACGTCAGCCAGGCCACGCTCGACGCGACCATCGACGAACTCAACGCCAACGCGGAGTGCACGGGGTACATCGTGCAGCTGCCGTTGCCCAAGCACCTCGACGAGAATGCCGCGCTTGAGCGCGTGAACCCCGGCAAGGACGCCGACGGGCTGCACCCCACCAACCTTGGCCGGCTGGTGCTCAACGAGCCCGCGCCGCTGCCGTGCACGCCGCGGGGCATCGTGCACCTGCTGCGGCGGTTCGAGGTCCCGATCGCCGGGGCGCACGTCGTGGTGATCGGGCGCGGCGTGACAGTGGGGCGGCCGATGGGGCTGCTGCTGACCCGGCGGTCGGAGAACGCCACGGTGACGTTGTGCCACACCGGAACTCGCGATCTTCCCGGGCTGCTGCGCCAGGCCGACATCGTGATTGCCGCCGTCGGGGTGCCGCACATGGTGACCGCGGACATGGTGAAGCCGGGCGCGGCGGTGGTCGACGTGGGCGTCAGCCGCGATGACGCGGGCAAGCTCGTCGGTGACGTGGCGCCCGACGTGTGGGACGTCGCGGGCCACGTATCGCCGAATCCGGGCGGTGTCGGCCCCTTGACGCGCGCGTTCCTGCTGACCAACGTCGTCGAACTCGAAGAAGCACTCGTCCGCTCGTGACGCTGAAGGAGTTCGCCCGCAAGGTGTTTCACGGGCAGTGGCCGATCCTGACGGTGGGGTTGGTGTTGCTGGCCGCATTCGCACTCGTCGTCGCAGGATACTGGCGCCGAGGCGCCCTGGTGATGGCCATCGGCGTCGGCATCGCCGCCGTGATGAGGCTGGCGATGAGCGAGGACCGGGCCGGGCTGCTGGTGGTGCGATCCAGGGGCATCGACTGCGCCACCACCGCGTCGGTCAGTGCAGCCATGCTCTACATCGCATGGACCATCGACCCGTTGGGAACCAGCTAGTTCGGCAGTGGCGGCGTGCGCAACATCTCCGCGATGTCGGGGTCGAGTTGTTGAAGCGCGACGATGACCGATATCGGTGAATCACGACGGATCTGGGACCGGACGGTGGTGGTGCGGCCTCGCCTGTCGGGTGGTCTGATTTCGTTGATGCGTGTTTCGAGGGCATCGGCGAGTTCGTCGAATTCCATGATGAGCCCACCGAGGATGAGTAGTTCTGGATCGATCAGCGCCTCGATGAGCATGGCGGTGTGGGACATCCGATCGATGACATCCCGGATGATGTTCTGTGAGTGTGGGTTTTGTCGCGTGTCCTCCGCTACCGCGTCGAGATCGACGTCTTCATACAACATGCCTGCGGTTTGCGGAGCAGCGGCCTGCATGGCGACGAGGGACATGTGTGCATCGACGCAGCCGGTGCGCCCGCACTGGCACGGGGCGTGGCTGCCGAGGACGGGCACGTGCCCGATTGCGCCGGCGATCCCCGTCCCGCCGGTGTACGGTCGTCCGTCGATGATCAGTCCGACGCCGATGCGTCCTCCGTAATCGAGTACCACCGCGGACCGCGCTGATCGGGCTTCACCGGCGATCGCTTCGGCGAGCGTCATGGCCTGAGTGGTGTCCTGTACGGCGGTCGGTATTCCTAGCGCCCGTGAGATCGACCGGCCCAGTTCGACTTTCGCCCAGCCGAGTTCCGGGGACTCGACGACGACCCCGGTAGGGCCGTCGACGAACCCGGGTATGCAGACGCCAGCCGCGGCAACGGGACCGCCGGTCGAGTCGTTCATCAACTGCTTGGCTATGCGGATGATCGAGCGAATGACCGACGCCGGGTTTCTTCCATCGGTGGGCGTCTCGCCCTCGTGGGAGACGGTCCCCGTGGCATCGGCCACGATGACGCGAGCGCGGCGTCCGTCGATCTGGATACCGAGTACTCGTTGCGCCTGAGGGTTGCAGCCGAGCAGGGTGCGCGGGCGGCCACGATAACCCGGACCCTCAACACGGGAATCCAATTCGACGAGTGTTCCCTCATCGAGTAGCTCACCGACGATTGCCGTGATCGACGAGCGAGCCAGGCCGAGCCTGTCGGCCAGGTCAGCCCTCGCCAGCGGACCGGAGGTCCGCAACAGGTGCACCACTCGCTGGCGATGCAGCAGGCGCAGCACCTGTGTTCCCCGCCCCGCCGGCTCTGATCGCTTCAGTAGACCTCCTTGACGCCATCGATCATAAACTGCTATTAAGTTCGTCACATGAATTAAATATGGCAACAGTCCTCAAGGCATCGGAGCCGACCCATGACCGGTACCCATCCACGCGTCAATCCTCTGTTCGCTTCGCCCTCTTCGGCGAGCACCGCGTCATCTCGAAGTGCGGCCCAAAGTGCCTCAAAACTTGGTGGATACGGTGGGATGGCGGTGGCGGCGTGGCTGGTGACCGCGGTGGCGACGGGCTACGGAGTGGCCGGGGCCGACACCACCGGCGCGTCCTCGGATTCGTCGTCGACGAGTTCGGCGTCGAGCAATACGACGTCCAGTGAACCCGCGGGCACGTCGACTGCGGGATCCTCCACCTCGTCCACTTCGACGACGACCGGTAGCGGGACGACGGCGACCGGTGAGACGAAGCCGTCGGGTGCGACGTCGTCGAGTGCCGAGGTAGCGCCCGGTGTGACCGTCAGCAGCAGCGGCGGTGCGCATACCAGCACCACGGAACCGAGTTCGTCGACGAGCACCAGCGGCGTTGAGCCGCCACCTCAGTCGAGCGAACCCACGGTGCCCGTCGGGGTGCCCGAACCCACTGCGTCGAGCACGCCGCCCGCGACATCAGCGCCGGAGCCCGAGCAGCCGACGTCGACTCCGGCCAAGAACGAATCGAATTCGACGCACTCTGCCACGGTCACCGCCGCGACCAACACACTGCCCTCGCCCGGTGTGGTGGCCGCCGCGACCGCCGCGCAACCGTCCGCGAAGGACACCGAGTCGAGTGCGGCGCCGACCGCGCAAGCGTTGAAGGTCAACACCGTAAGCAGTGAAGTGGCGACCCAGACGGTCGCCGAGGCTGCCGCGGCTGTCGCACCAGTCGGCCCGGCCGCTCAAGTCGCCGCGCCCGCTATCGGCGTTGTGGGATTCCTCAACGGCATCGTCACCAACCTGCTCAATCCGTTCCTCGCACCGGCTCCCAACACGCCCGAACCCGTGACGCCCGCGATCTGGGCGGTGCTGGCCTGGGTTCGACGCAACTTCTTCAACCAGGCCCCGACCATCGCGTACAACCCGACCACGACGCTGCAGACCGGGCAGACCGTCACCGGCAACCTCGGTGCCACCGACGCCGAGGGCGATGCCTTGACCTACACGGTCACGCAAGGGCCGCAGCACGGCAGTCTGACGATCGACCAGGCCACCGGCAACTTCACCTACATCCCCGATGACATCAACTACACTGCCGCACAGACGGATTCGTTCACCGTCTCGGCCAGCGACGGTAAGGCCAACCTGCTCAGCCTGTTCGGAATGCCGCACAGTGACCAGGCAAGCATCGGGCTGACCGTGCTCAACCCCACGGCCGAGCGCGTGATCGTGAACCTACCCGCTGGTTTCACCAACGCGGCCATTCCACGTTTCTCCGCCGACGGACAGTCCCTCCTGTTCAGCGCCACCCCGCCGGGCGCGGCGGCCGGCGCTCGCCGGGAGATCTATCACGTCAATGTCGACGGCACCGGCCTGACGTGCGTGACCTGCGGCGTTGTCGACCCCACCCCTCTTCGCGCGGGCACCACCGCACCTAGAAACCTGTTCAAGCCGGTTCCCTTCGAGGACGGCTCCGGGCGGATTCTGTTCCAGTCCGTAGACCCAGGAAACGGGGCGTACACCCACGTCGTCTACGAAAGCGATGCCAACGGGACACGACTCGTCCGCGTGCTCACGCCGCCAGGAAAGCCGGGGGTCATTGCCACCGACGTTCAACGGGAAATGAGGATCTCCCCGGACGGGACGCACGTGCTGTTCAGCCAAATTCAACTGGTTCCGAATCCCTCGGACCCACCCGGCTTCATCACGGCCGTCCCGATCGTGGGCACGTTGACCGCCGGCGTCGACGGGAGCGGCAACAAGGTCTACAACATCACGGATGCGCGGGTGGTCTTCCCGGTCGGTGAGGACAAGCAATGGACACACGACGGCAAGGGCGTGATCATCCTCGGTGGGCTCTATGAGTCGGGCAACGTCGACGACGTCGTCGTCGACATCGCTACCGGACAGGTGACCCGCCTGACCGGCAACCTCGACTACGACGAAGACGTCGACCTGTCGCCCAACAATCAGTGGCTCGCGATCGATAGCACGCGCGGCTTGGACGCGCTTACGCCGGTGACGAGGATCGTAAGGCCGGCGTTCCTTCCGCTGTTGATCCAAGGGTCGGTATACACGGTCTATGCCGGTTCGTCGAATGCCACTAATGTCTCGAATCAACCGTGGCTGGTCGCCGTCGACGATGACCTCAACGGCGAGAACGGAATTCCACTTTTCGTCAGCGACGACCCCAATACCCCCGCGGACGAGGGCGACAACTGGACCGCCCGAAGCATGCCCAGCTGGAATGCCGACGGCACCGCGGTCGCGTTCTGGGAGGCCGACAGTACCGACCCGACAGGTCAGCGGTCACGGCTGGTCGTCGCCAAGCTGAAGTACACCACCAGCGTTGGGGCCGCAGCGGACAAGTCGACTCCGGCCCTGTCGTCAAGCTTCCCGACGCTGGCCACCAACACACCCAAGCAGGTGCAATTGCTTCCAACTGGAACGTATACCGGCGCCGGAGGCGGCACCGCGTTGGTCGCCGAGACGACCAACGTGACTACGGGTCACGTCATTCGCACCGTCCAGTACACCGACTACGTCAACGGCGAAGGCATGATTCTCAATGGCACCGAATCCACCGACCAAAGCGCTGCCCAGAACACCATCCACTACGTCGCCGACATCACTGTCACGGGAACCCACACCGGTTCCCTGACCGGGGATGCCACCATCAACAAGTTGACGCGAACGATAACCCCGACAACCGCCGGCTCCCAGATCCAATCCACCCTCGATGGCGACACGCTGGTCCTGCTGGACCCTGCCCGCGTAGCCGCCGATCTGGCGGATGTGTAGTCGACGGTAGGGCAAGTTGTTGCAGTGTCGGCGTCACATGCGCAGGGTGTAAACCCATCGGTATCCTTGACCCATGACCACCCAGCGTGAGGCACGGGCCACGAAGGGACGCGGCGGCCGCGGCGCACGGCAGCGCATCCTCGACACGGCCACTGACCTGTTCTACCGCGAGGGCATCAACGCCACAGGTGTCGAGCGGCTCGCTAGCGAAGCGTCGGTGTCCAAACGGACTCTTTACCAGCACTTCCCTAGCAAGACGGCCGTCGTCGAGCAGTATCTTCGTTGTATCCAGCAGGGCGTTGGCGATCCGATCCGGCCCGGTGCTGACGTCGCGAACCGCACGCCCCGCGAGCGCATATTGGCCCTGTTCGAAACCCCGTCGCCGGGCGGGCCGATGCGCGGCTGTCCCTTTCACAACGCCGCCGTCGAGGCAGCCGAGGCCATGCCCGAAATTCAAGACATCGTCCATGAACACAAGCGCGGCTACATCAAGGGCCTGATCAAACTAGCCAGGCAGGCCGGTGCCAACAACCCCACACTGCTGGGCAACCAGCTGGCGCTTCTCTACGAAGGTGCGGCCGCGCTGTCGACCTCCCTCGACGACCCCGCTTGTTGGACCCACGCGCGGAAGGCGGCCACGACGCTCATCGACCAAGCGGTGAGCGAATGATGGTGGCAACGGGTCCGCGTAACGGTTCACGTCCTCGCACGAGCGGTAAGTGCCTCGCCCACAACGGGAATGAACTGCTGGCGTACTGACCGAAGATGTCGCGTTCGAGGATCGGGGCGGCTGGTGCGTGTCAGCCACGCGGCGTGCCATCGACGTGCATGTGGCCTCCTGTTGATTCCGCTTCGGAGTATCCACGTGTGGCACCGGCTTGGCGATGACGGACGGTGATCGCTCGCCGACACCGGTGCATCGTGACGCTCGCTAGCGCGGCTGAAGAACGATCACTGGGATTTCGCGGTCGGTCCAGGTTTGGTAGGAGTCGAAGTCGGCGTAGGCGTTGACCAGTAGGGGCCAGAGGCGCGCCCTTTCGTCGGGGTCGGCCTGGGCCGCGGTGACGGCGCGGCGATCGGCTCCGATCTCGACGTGGGTGTCGGGGTGGGCCAGCAGGTTGCGGTACCACTGGGGGTGTTCGTCGCGTCCGGCGGCGGAGGCGACGATGATGACATTGGGGCCGTCGGTGATGTACAGCAGTGGTGTGGTGAATTGCTTGCCGGATTTGCGGCCTCGGTGTTCGAGTAGCAGGGTGGGGGCCGGCTTACGGAAGCCGGCGCCGACGCGCAGATTCCCGCCGAGTCGTCCTCGGGTGATGCGATAGACGAAGGTATGTGCCCTGCTCAGATGGCGGGTGATCACCAATGTCGACCGAGAGTTCAACTGCTTGGGGGGTTTTGGTGTCGTCATGTTTCGGAGTTCCTCCTGGAGGGGGTGGGCTGCATCGAATGAATCGCGGGCCCAGCCGTCAGAAGTCGGCCCGCGACATACCGCCGGTACGCGCATGAATCGGCTTGCCCAGCTCGGCGCGTACGCCGCGGGTCATGTTGTCGGCCAGCACTTCGTCGGCACCGGACTCGATGCCGTCGAGGACCTGGCGGACGATATCGGCGGGATCGGACTTGGGGTAGTCGGTGAACTTCGCCATGTCGGTGTCGACCAAACCAAAGTAGACGCCCACGACCTGCACGCCGCGAGGCCCGAGTTCGGTACGCATCGAATCGGTGGCGTTCCACATCGCCGCCTTCGACACGCCGTAGCTGGCCCCGACGGGCATCCACGCGAGGATGGACGCGACGTTGACGATGGCACCGGACCTTTCGGCGATCCGACCGGCGAATGTGGATGCCATTGCGAGTGGACCGAACAGGTTCGTCTCCAGCTCCGCGCGCAGGTTGGAGGTGTCGGGGTCGAGGACCGAGGTCGCGCGAGAGATGCCGGCGTTGTTGATCAGCACGCTGACGTCGGAGGCAACCTCGGCTGCCTTCGCGACGGATGCTGTGTCGGTGACGTCGAGCTGCAGCGGGATCACCCGCGGGTCCGTGGTGTCGATGGTCCCTGAGTCGCGGGTGGCGGCATAGACTTTCGCCACTCCCCGGTCGAGCAGCTGGCCGATGTATTCGTGGCCCATCCCACGGTTGGCTCCAGTGACGAGCACGGTCTGGCCGGCAAGCGAAGTCATTGCATCCTCCTCAGTGATATATACCGATCGGTTTACTTCCGAATAAGGTACACCGATCGGTTGGCTTCTACAACCGGCCGTCATGACTGGGCGAGGAACTCGCGCAACGCGGCGACCGTCTGCTCAGGTGCTTCCTCCGGGACGAAATGCCCGCAGTCCAAACCTCGCCCGCCAACGTCGTCGGCGTAGTGGCGCCATACCCTGAGCACGTCATAGTTGGCTCCGACGAACCCCCGTTCGCCCCAGAGGACGAGGAGCGGGCAAGTGACGCGCCGGCCTGCCGTGGCGTCCGCGTCGTCGTGCTCGAGATCAATGGACGCGGCGGCGCGATAGTCCTCACAACTCGCTCGGATCGTCTCGGGATCGCTGAAGCAGCGCACGTACTCCGACACCGCTTCCACGTCGAACATCGCATGCGGGCCGGACCATTGGTCGAGCTTTCGCCGCAGGAAATACTCCGGCGCGCCGCCGATGAGCACCTCCGGCATGTCCGGTTGCTCCGCGAGGAAGAACCAGTGGTCGTAGAAGGTGGCGAGGGCGCGATCCACGTTCGCGAACACGTGTCGGGTCGGAACGATGTCGAGGACTGCAGCGCGTTCGACCCGTTCGGCGTGGTCGAGGCAGAGTCGGTGTGCGACGCGGGCGCCGCGGTCGTGGCCGACGATCGCGAAGCGCTCGTGCCCCAAGGCTGTCATCAGCCCGACCTGGTCGGCGGCCATTGCGCGCTTGCTGTACGACGAATGGTCGGCTTCCGAGGCTGGCTTGCCCGAGTCGCCGTAACCTCTCAGATCCGAGGCGACGACGGTGTGCGCCTGGGCCAATGCCTGTGCCACATGGCACCAGATCACATGCGTCTGTGGATAGCCATGCAGCAGGAGCACTGGTGGGCCCTCGCCGCCGACGCGTGCGTGGATGCGCACGCCGCCGACGTCGACATCCTGGACCGTGAATCCGCGAAACATACTCGTCGCTGCTGAGTTCACGATCCCAGGAACTCGAGCGCCTCGGGAACGAACCGCTGGTGGAATTGGAAGATGCCGCCGTGTCCAGCGTCCGGGTAGATCCGGAGCGTCGCGTTCGGAAGGCGCCGAGCCAGGTCGTAGGTGTTGCTCGTCGGCACCATGCGATCGTCATCGCCGTTGGCCACCAGGACGTGATGTTGGATGCGTGACAAGTCGGCTGGTCGCTCGAGACCCCACGTGTGGATCGCCTTGAGTTGGGTCTGGAAGGCGCGCGCGGTGACGGCCTTGTCCCGATCGACGGTGCGCTCCTTCAAGCGCTTGATGAACGCCATGGCCTCGGACTTGCCCTTGGCCGTTCTGGTGAAGAACAGAAGCTCCTTGGGATCCTTGAAGGTGGCGTAGGCGTGGAATGTGTCGAGGTAGCTCAGTTTCGTCACGTTGACGATGCCTTCGCCTCCGGCCGGCCCAGTCCCGGCGAGGATGATCTTCCGTACCAGTGCCGGTTCCTGTTGGGCGATCACCTGCGAGACGAAGCCGCCTAGTGAAAATCCGAGGAGGTCGACCTGGCTGAAGCCCAGTGCGCGGATGAACGCCACGGCGTCCTTTGCCATCGCCTCGACCGTGTCGGGGGTCTTGCCCTCGGTTGCGCCGATCCCGCGATTGTCGAAGGTGATCACGCGGTGGTGCGCGGCGATGCCGTCGACGACCCTGGGGTCCCAGTTGTCCAGGTTGCCGTACAGGTGATTGACGAAGATCACCGGTACGCCGGCACCCAGCCCTAGCTCCCGGTAGGCGAATCGAGTGCCGCCGACGGACACCGACTTGGTCGGCGCCTTCTGATACGAGGTGCCATCCCAGCGAGCGCTGGCCGGGTGCTGATGGACGTGGCGGGCTGGTCGCTTGGATGCCATGACTTCTCCTTTGTAAACCGATTGGTGTACTTCTACGCGACTGAATGTAGCACGCGGCTCACAGGCCTGTAAACCGATCGGTATACTATCGATATGACATCGCTCACCGAAACGAAGGAGCCGACCCGACGCCGAGGCCGCGGCGCGCGTCAGCGCATCTTGAACGCAGCTGCTGAGCTGTTCTACAGCGAGGGCATCAATGCCACCGGTGTCGGACGGATCGCGAGCACGGCGTTAGTATCCAAACGGACCCTTTACCAGCATTTTCCGAGCAAGACCGCCTTGGTGGAAGAGTATCTGTGCCAGCTGCGGCGAGCGGCCGGCGAGGCTGAGGGCACCTCGTCGGGAGCCTCGGATTCGACACCACGGGCGCGGCTGCTTGCCTTGTTCGAACTCTCCGATGCCGGCGACGGCCGGATGCGGGGATGTCCCTTTCACAACGCGGCCGTGGAGGCGGCGGGGTCCATGCCCGGAGTCGAGCACATCGTGCACCTGCACAAGCGCGACTACGTCGAGGGCCTCACCCTGTTGGCCCGAGAGGCTGGCGCAGTAGACCCCGACATGCTGGGCAACCAGATCGCGCTGCTCTACGAGGGCGCATCCGCACTGTCCACCTCGCTCAACGACCCCGCGCCATGGACGCGTGCCCGAGCAGCGGCCGACGCTCTGATCGGCCGGGCGCTAAAGGGCCCGGCATGACATGGCGGGCACCCAACACATCCTTACTTCGACGTGGTGGCCGCTGCGAGGACTGCGTCGTTGATCGCGGTGGGTGTGACGGCAACGACGGCCTTCTGCGCGCGACTGGCGATGTCCAACAGGTAGCGACGCTTGGGACGTCGCGCAGTCAGTGCGTGATCAACCGCCTTGGTGACCCGCTTGGGATCGCCGGCAAGTTTTTGCATACGTCCCAACAACTTCCGACTCCCCGCGAGGTGTGACGCGTAAAGCCGTCGGTGCTCCTCACTGAGTTGTTTGGTCATCCGGTCGTAGTCGTCGAGCACGTCACCCCACATATCGGTACGGATCGGCCCGGGCTCGATGAGCGAGACGGGAATCCGCCACGGGCGCAGCTCCATCCGGAGTGCATCGCCCAATGATTCGATCGCGTACTTCGATGCGTTGTAGGCACCGGTGCCCGGGGTGGTGATGAATCCGCTGACCGAGGAGATGAACACCACTCGCCCTCGGGCTTCGCGGATTTTGGGCAGCACCGCTTGCGTCACCGCGATCTGGGCAACGACGTTGACGTTGAGTTGCGTTCCCAGGTCGTCGATGGACAATGCCTCGACTGGTCCGTTCACGATGATGCCGGCGTTGTTGACCACGCCGTCGAGCGCGGTAGGGAGGTACT
The DNA here is from genome assembly GCF_033804605.1 of Mycobacterium sp. RTGN6. Classification (NCBI taxonomy): domain Bacteria; kingdom Bacillati; phylum Actinomycetota; class Actinomycetes; order Mycobacteriales; family Mycobacteriaceae; genus Mycobacterium; species Mycobacterium sp. RTGN6. Next base: position 258,101 of record NZ_JAPZKZ010000010.1, on the reverse strand, counting down.
CGGGAAGCGTGGCGATGGCCGAGCGATCGGTGACATCGAGTGCGATCGGGTGCACGTTGGGCAACTTGTCCAGGCGGTGCAGGGCAGATTCAGACCGGGCCGTGGCATAGACGTCCCAGCCGCGCTCGCTCATGTGCTCGGTGATCGCCAGGCCGATGCCTCGGCCGGCGCCGGTAACCAATACAGAAGGCATGTGCTCACTCTTCTCGCTTGCAGGCCGCACCCCTTCAGGGCAGCAGATTCGTAAGTTCACGAAAGTATACCGATCAGTGTACTCTGTCAATACTGGCGGTTACGGCAATCCATCAAGATCGGCGCCCGAGCGCCGATGCGCCGCTGAATGACTTGCAGCACAACGTGAGTCCGACTCCAACTCTGGCGCGCAGTTCGGCGTCGCACGCGTTCGCGGCGTAGGCGCACGCCAGCGTCGGTGACGCCCTCGCGATTGCCGGTCGCGCATCGTGTTGCGGGCGGGCGCGTGTTCAAAAAGCATACCGATTGGTTTACAGAGGACGCACGAAGGTGTAGCTTCGCATGGAGAAGTACACCAATCGGTCTACATGGAGTACCGCGCAAACCGTGCAACCGTCACCAGCGGCCGACTCGACATGATGGCCTTCTGCAGCTTTGTGTTTGCGAAACCCGTTCGCGGCCAACATGTGTCAAAGAAAGGGCAGTGCAGATGAAGGAAAGTGGTCGCAGCCGGCGCTCATTGCAGAGGACACTGGCGGTGCTTGCAGTGATACCGATGGCCAGCGCGTTGGGAGAAATCGCACGCGGCGCCAAGGGCGTCCCGGGCGGTTCGCCAGACGTGGTACCCACCGTCGACAGTTCGCTTCGGTATGCCAACGTATTCAAGCTCGCGGTTGGGCCTGTCATTTGGTCTCAGCTCGGAAGTGTCGAGCAGTCTCGGGGCCTGACTTTCGCACTCTCGACCATCTTCGTCGGCGGGCTAGCCCGAATCAGGTCATGGCAAGAGAGCGGGCGACCACATCCCGTGTCAGTGGTGGCAATAGCGCTCGAGACCGTCGGAATATCGATTCTGTTGGTCTGGAAGAGGCGCCTCTCGTCGAGCGACATTTCGGTGATCAATGGAGCGTTCGCGGGGCCGTCAAATGTCAACCGAGTCACCGGGTGAAGCCGACGAATCGGCTGTCCGAGTCGCGTGACACGCGACGCATGCCGGTCGGCTCGACCCGGTCTGAATGAGAGGACGAATCTTCAATGAAGGCTTTTACCGTCGCTCGTTACGGAAAGGGCAGCCCCCTTCGGGCGGCCGAATTGCCCGAGCCGCCGCTACAAGACACCGATGTCCTGGTCGAGGTGTATGCGGCCGGCGTGAACCTCCTGGACTCCAAAATCCGGGATGGCGAGTTCAAACTCATTCTGCCCTACCGCTTGCCGCTCATCATGGGCAATGACGTGGCAGGCGTCGTCGTGCAAGTCGGAGCTCGAGTGCAGCGATTCAAGCCCGGCGATGAGGTGTACGCGAGGCCCGACAAGGACCGAATCGGCACGTTCGCGAACTTCATCGCGATGAATGAACGTGACGTGGCGGACAAGCCGACGAACCTCACCATGGAGGAAGCGGCTTCCATCCCGCTGGTCGGCTTGACCGCGTGGCAGGCGCTGATCGAGCTGGCGAGCCTCAAGGCGGGGCAAAGGGTCTTCATCCAGGCGGGGTCTGGCGGCGTGGGAACACTTGCCATCCAGCTGGCCAAACACCTGGGTGCAACAGTGGCCACAACCTGCAGCCCGGCCAGTTTCGACCTCGTCAAGAGCCTGGGTGCAGATGTCGTAATCGATTACAAGACCGAGGATTTCGAATCGATCCTGCACGACTACGACGTGGTCTTGCACAGCCAAGACAACGCGACGCTCAAGAAGTCGCTTCGAATCTTGAGGCCCGGCGGGACGCTCATCTCGATCTCTGGTCCACCCGATCCCGATTTTTCGAAGGAGATTGGCTCGCCGTGGTTCGTGAAGCTAGTGATGCGCGTGTTGAGCTTTGGGGTTAGGAGAAGGGCAAAGAAGCTCAAGGCACGCTTCTCCTTTCTCTTCATGAGAGCCAACGGTGACCAGCTACAAGAGCTCACGACTCTCATCAATTCGGGCGTCATACGTCCGGTGGTGGACAAGGTATTTCCGTTCGAAGCAACCAATGACGCCATGACGTACGTCGAGTCTGGACGCGCAAAGGGAAAGGTCGTTGTCACAGTGAAAGGGAGCAAGTCATGAAGGCAGTGCGATTCCACAGCACCGGAGGGCCTGAGGTTCTCGTCTACGAAGACGTACCGGATCCAGCACCCGCGGCCGGTGAGGTTCTGATCCGAGTCGAGGCTGTGGGTCTGAACTTTGCGGACGTGATGCGCCGACGAGGCGATGACTATCCGGACCCGTCACCCCCACCATTCACGCTGGGGGGAGAAGTGTCGGGCACCGTTGCCGCCGTCGGGGAAGGCGTCACGTGGTTGAACGTCGGAGACCCCGTCTTTGCGACGCCCGGCGTTGGTGGATATGCGCAGTACATCAGCGTGCCCGCGGTGACAGTCATCCCCTTGCCCGATGGCATTGACACCATCAACGCCGCCGCGCTGGTGGGGCACGGCCTGACCGCAGCATTCGCACTGCGCAAGGCTGCACGGCTCCAGAAGGGTGAGAGCGTCCTCGTCGAAGCCGCCGCCGGCGGGGTCGGGTCGTTCGCAGTCCAACTCGCCAAGCTCTATGGGGCCGGCAACGTCATCGCCGCGGCAAGTACGCCTGAGAAGCGGGCCATGGCCGAAGGCCTCGGCGCAGATGCATCGGTCGACTACACGGCGCCAGGTTGGAGCGAGCAGGTTCGGGAGCTCACCGACGGACGCGGCGTGGACGTGGTGCTAGAGACGGCCGGCGGTGACACGACCGGCCAGGCGCTCGACGCGTTGGCGCCCTTTGGGCGAATGGTGTTCATCGGCCAGTCCAGTGGCGAGTCGGCGTCGATCGACCCCTGGCGACTCACCGTGCCCAATCACACGGTGACGGGGTTCTACATCGGGGCCTACACCACCGATCTCGAGCTCACGGTGTCCACGCTGATGGAACTCATCGGGTATGTCACGGACGGTTCGCTGTCGCTTCAGGTCGGCACGGTGCTGCCGCTGTCGCAGGCGGCAGAAGCCCATCGACTCCTCGAAGGCCGCAAGACCACGGGCAAGGTCGTGTTGCAGCCCTGGGATGTCTAACAAGTCTGCATAGGCCCCCGGCCAATCAACCCCAAAAGGAGCGGTCAGCAATGAGCAGTACAGACGCAGCGGTTGGCGTCGGGCTCGAGCTCGAGTTCGAGTTCAACGCGAAGGTAAAGGCACCGGTGGCGATCGGGCCCGGCCCGCACGGAATGAGGATGTTCTTCGAAACCGTCGAAGGCGAACTGGTCGGCGAGCGCGTCTCAGGACGCGTGTTGACCGGAGGTGGGGACTGGTTCCTGGTCGGTCCGGACGGATGGGGCCGGCTGGATGCCCGCGCCCAGTTCGAAACCTCTGACGGCGCAGTCATTTACGCGTCATACACCGGGCACGTCGAGATGAACGAGGCCGTTGCGGCTGCGGTCGGGACCGGCGGCGGGACTCAGTTCGAGGATCAGTACATGCGAGCTGCGGTTGCGCTGGAGACGGGAGACCCTCGATACGCCTGGGTCAACCACAACGTGTTCATCTACGAGGGTCGGTTCGCCCCCGACTCGGGTGTGAACGCACGCATCTACCGCGTGACGTAAGCCGCGGACATGTCGGGAGGTGCGCAGGTGCCTGCGATGCAGTACTGGGGCATGCTCGGCGACGCACTCCTGCCGCAGGGCGTCAGCGCCTGACGCGTCCGCGCGCCCGAATCAGGCCCGGCCGTGGAGCGTTCGTCATTCCTCGTCGAGCATGAGCGCTGCCGCCCGCTTCCAGGTCGAGACCTGGAAGCGGATCAGTGCGGCGAACACGACGGCGGCGATCGAGAGGCCGGCGATGAGCGCCGGGATGAGCGCCGGGAGGAGCAAGCGGTTGAAGACGATGGCTGCCAGTAGCCCGGCCGCCGAGCCGGCCAGCACGGCGGTGACGAGGCCGACCATCGCCGCGATGGTCACGAATTTCTGCCAGCGCCCACCCCCGATCCCCTGCAGGCGCAGCCGCTCCTCGGGCGGGACGCTGAACAGATGATCGACCAGTTCGGGCGCGTGCTGAAAGTAATAGCCGCGCAGCCGGGCGATCCGGATCGCGTAGGCCAAGTCCTCGACACCTGATTGCAGCGTCCGGTTGAATGTCGCCAGCCCCACACCGGCCAGAGTGGGCAACAGGATGAGCGCGAAAGCGTAGAACGTCGTGTGGACGCCAGCGGCGGTGGCGATCAGCCCGAGGGCAACCAGGCTCCCGCTGAGTGCGCCAATAAACATCGTCGCTCGACCGGTTGCCTCGGCGATCGTCGACGAGCGGGCACCTTGCAGGGTGAAATGTTCGGTGGTCACAAACGCGACTGCCGCAGGGCTTGGCTCACTATCAGCTTGTTCGGCGCCGACCTCACGATTCGCCATGGCGTCGCCCGCTTCCCTCGGGTGGGTGGACTCGACAGGCTAATCCTCGGCCTTGCCGCAGTGGGATTACCAGGCTGTTCGTCAACGACGACGGCTTCACGACAGGTCTTGGAGGAATACCAAGAGCTCCTTGTTGACCGCATCCGGCTGTTCTTGCATGATCCAGTGCCCACAGTTGCGCAGAATGATCGACCCGCGCAGATCGGTGAGCGCTTCTTCCGCCCGAGCGATGGCCTCCTGACTCCAGATCGTGACGACGTCGCGGTCACCGCCGATGAACAAGGCGGGCACGGTAACCGGCTTGTCTTGGTACTGGCCGAGCACCTCCCAGTCCACGTCGGCATTGCGGTAGAAATTCAGCGGCGCATTCAGCCCGCCATGTTCGAACTCGGACACATAGAATTCCAGGTCGTCCTCGCCGAGCCAACCCGGCAGCTTCTCCGGCCGTTCGAGCACGCTGGCGAAGGTGCTCCCTTGCGGCACACACATTGCGCTGCGGACGAATTCGCGCACCATGTCCTCGGGCAACGACGTTAGGTCCACCCCGGCAAGCTCTGGCGGCAGCGGCCGGTCCGCGGACAGGCTGTAAAGCCCCGCGATCAGCCAGCTCCGCAGATCCTGTTCCACTTCGCGCGCCGCGATATCACCGGGAAGCGAGAAGTAATCCTGATAGAACAACATGTCGGGGCCGGCCAGTTGGCGGTGCGCCACAGTGGGTCGTAGCTCGCCGAAGGGACTGCCCGGCACCGCCGCCAACCCGCGCCCACCGAACGGCACACTCAGCCCCACCACTGCCCGGAAGACATCAGGCCGTGTCCATGCCGCCGTCCACGCCACCGGCGCCCCAAGGTCATGGCCAACGATCACGGCGGTGGGCTCACCTAGCGCTTCGACAACGCCCACACAGTCGGCGACCAGCTCGGTGATCCGGTAGGCGGCAACCTCGGCGGGCTTGGAGGACCGACCGTACCCCCGCATGTCCATCGCGACCGCGCGAAAGCCCGCCGAGGCCAATGCATCGAGCTGGTGTCGCCATGAGTACCAGGACTCGGGGAATCCGTGGCATAACAACACCATCGGCCCCGACGAACCGGCGATCCGGACGTGTATCCGTTGCCCGTTCGCTCGAACCGTCCGCGATTCCCATTCAGATAGTGGCATCGTCGCCTCCGTGTTGCGTTGGATTGTCGGGCTATTCGGCGGTGTACTTCGCCGTGCCGCCGGTCAGGTACTTGACGGTGTCCAGTCCCTGGGCCTGTGCGCATTGTTCGGTGAGCTTCTGGACGGCGAGCGCGTCGAGCACCGAATGGAACTGGCCGTCATCGGTGAAGCTGACATTGGCGCCGTTCACGATGAAGAGCACGACGGTGTCCTCGGTGTTCGTCGCAGGTGCGTAGAACGTGTGCACCGACGAGGCCGGCTCATACAGATACGAGCCGGCGGTCTGCGGCTGATCCGGGTATTCGCGGTAAATCCACTTGCCCTTCAGCGTGTATCCGTGCACGCCACCGGTGTGCAGATGGATGGGCAGTTCCGCTCCGGGAGCGAAGGTGCCCAGGACCGACCACACGCCGATCTCGGGGTCGAGGAACAGTGGCTGAAAGTTGACCCCCGGCCCCAGGGCGTCCTTCATGATCGGTACATCGTTTACGTTGAGCGTGAGCAGTTCGGTCTGCGGGAGCGAGAAGACGGGCACCTTGCTCGCGGTCGATTCGATGGTCATGGTTTCCCTCACTACTTTCTTTGTCTGCCTTAACGCAGCGACGAGGTGTCGATGACGAAGCGGTAGCGCACGTCGCTGGACAGCACGCGCTCATACGCCTCGTTGATGTAATCCGGTGCGATGACCTCGATCTCGGCGGCCACGTCGTGCTCGGCGCAGAAGTCGAGCATCTCCTGGGTCTCCGCGATTCCGCCCATGAGCGAACCCGCCACATTGAGGCGCCCAGCGGCGAGCGGAAAGGCCGGCACCTCCAGCGGATGTGCGGGCATGCCGAGTTCCACCAGGGTGCCGCCGGTAACCAGCAGACCCAGGTAGTCGCCCATGTTCAACTTGGCGGAGACGGTGTTGACGACGAGGTCGAAGCTGCCCGCGAGCTTGGTGAAGGTGTCCGGGTCGCTGGTTGCGTAATAGTGGTCGGCGCCCAGCCGCAGACCGTCTTCCATCTTCTTCAGCGACTGGCTCAGCACGGTCACCTCGGCGCCCATCGCCTTGGCGAATTTGACGGCCAGGTGGCCGAGCCCGCCCAGGCCGATGATCGCGATTCGCTTGCCCGGCCCGGCGTTCCAGCGTCGCAGCGGTGAGTACACCGTGACGCCGGCGCACAGCAGCGGTGCCGCGGCGTCGAGCGGGACGCTGTCGGGGATGCGCAGTACGTAGTTCTCGTCGACGACGATCGTGCCGCTGTAGCCGCCCTGGGTGGGCTCGCCGTCGGTGCCGACCCCGCCGTAGGTGAGGACCATACCGCTGCCGGTGCAGTGCTGTTCGAGGCCGGCTTGGCAGTTCGCGCACTGCCGGCAGGAGTCGACGAAGCAGCCGACGCCGACGCGGTCACCGACCTTGTACGTGGTCACCTCGGGGCCGACTTCGGTGACGACACCGGCGATTTCGTGGCCCGGGACCACCGGGTAGGGCGCTGGGCCCCACTCTTCCTTGACGATGTGGATGTCGGTGTGGCAGATGCCGGCGAAGTGGATGTCGAAGGCCACATCGTGCGGACCGACGGCGCGGCGTGTGATCGTCGTCTTGGTCAGCGGCTCGGTGGCCGACGTTGCGGCGTATGCGGAAGTCGTGGTGGTCATGTGAGTCCTCTCGTGTTGCGGGTTGTCGGAGTGACGATGATCTTGGCGTCCAACTCCGGGTCGGCCAGCCTGGCGAACGCGGCGGGCACGCCGTCAAGGCTGATACGACTGGTGATGAGTGGATCGACGCGCAGCTCGCCTGCGGCGAGGTGCGCGAGCGACTGTTCGTATTCCTCGAATGTGTAGGAGATGCAGAAGGTCAGATCGATCTCCTTGAGGATGGCGAACGTGGGTTGGAAGGTGTCCTGCTCCATGCACAGGCCGGCGACGACGACCTTGGAGCATGGGGCGGCACCCGCCAGAATCTGTTGAATGACACCGGGAACGCCGACGCACTCGAACACCACCGACGGGCGGAACGCGAACTCCGGGAACATCGTGGTCTGGCGGCCGTAGCGCGCCGGGTCCGTCACGGCCGCGACCGACTGCCACGAGTCGTACGGCGACGTCTCGCGCGGGTCGACCACGATGTCGGCGCCGAGGGCCGACGCCAACGAACGCCGCGCCGGCGAGAAGTCCGCAGCGATGATCGGGCCGATGCCGCGCATCTTGAGCACCGCGATCACTGCGAGTCCGATGGGGCCGCAGCCGATAACGATGGGCACATCGTCGGATCCGAGGTCACCCCGATTGACGGCGTGCAGCGCGACGGTCAGCGGTTCGGCAAGCGCGGCGGTGTCGTCGGCGACGTTGTCGGGCACCGGAATGAGGAGATCTTCTGACAACACCATGTACTCGGCGTATCCGCCGGGTGTGGCGACACCGCCGAAACCGATCTGAACCGGTTGCGGCCGAAGAAGAATCGGTACCGACACCACTCGGCTGCCCAGCGGAAACTTCTCGCGACAGCCGGGTCCGTATTCGACTACCTCAGCGCAGAACTCGTGGCCGAGGACGATCGGCTCGTCGAGATCGAACAGCTCGAACCCGGCGACCGCCCGCACACCCGCCACGAGTTCGGCGCCGTGCGAAACGGCATGTAGATCGCTCCCGCAGATTCCCGTCGCGAGTGTCCTGACCAGAACTTCTCCCGATTGGGGCCGTGGGATCGGCGCGTCGATCAGCTCGAGCCTGCCTCTGCGCATGACGACTGCAGTCATCGTCATCGGTGACTCCTTGCGTTCGCGGCGGGAGCCTCTGTGTCGGCGATGAAAGCGTGGACGCGGTCGGCGAACTCGTCGGGGCACTCGAGCTGCGGCGCGTGACCGATGCCCGTGAACAGATGCGTCTGCGCGTGTGGGAGCAGTCGGCGGGCGGAGTCGAGATGATGTGGTGGCAGGATGCGGTCACGGTCGCCCCACATGATCAAAGTGGGGCGGGGGTGCTTTGCGGCCGCGGCGAGGAGGTCGGCACGCCAGCGCGGCTTGATGCCGCGCGGGGTGACTAGTTCGCTGGAGATTTCGTGCATCGCGGCGCCCGCGCCTGGTTGGCCGGCGATGGCCAGGGCATGCTCGATGCGTGCAGTTGTCGCCAGTGCCGGGTCGTCGTAGAGCATCCGTTCGGTGAACAATGCGCTGGCGCGGGTGGTGCGTCGAGTTGCGAGGTCCCCGAGGACGGGAATTGTCAGCAGTCGCAGGACGAGTGCGACTTCGGCACCAAAGCCCGCGCTGTTGGCCAGCACGAGGCCGGCCACCCGGTCCGGATCGAGGACGAGCAGTTGCAGCGCGACGGCTCCGCCGAGAGAGTTGCCGATCACCTGCACTGGTCGCCGCTCATCCAGCGTGTCGAGCGTTTCGAGCACCCCCCGTGCCAGCACCTTCAGTGTGGTGGGTTCGTCTGCTCGGGCGGAAAAGCCGAAGCCGGGGAGGTCGAGGGCGATCACCCGATGGGTGTCGGCCAGGCGTAGGTACTGAGGGGCCCAGTCCTCAAGACTGCGGCCGACGCCGTGCAGCAGCAGCATCGGCGGGTTGGCAGAGTCGCCCTCGATGCGGACGCGGGTGCGTCGTCCGTTTACCGAGATGAAGCTGGGAACGCTCATACGGTGACCACCTCGGCGGAGGTCGCAGTCGAGTCGATCATGGACTCGGTGAACCTCAAGGCCGGATCGGCGACCGCTCCCAGCTGCACCCGGTCGACTTTGTAGTCCTGGTCCGCCGCCCACGGGACGTCCGAACCACGCTGGGGGAACAGGTGCATGGCCCGACTGAGGTACCCCGATCCCATGTCGATGTACGGTCGCCGGGCGCCAATCTCGTTGTGGGCAACCGGTGTGACGGTTTCATACCCGTGACGATCCATGTGGGCCAGCAGCCGGCACAGATGATCGGCGACCAGGTCGACCTTGAGGGTCCACGAATTGTTCGTGTAGCCGATGATGAAGGCAAAATTGGGGATGTCGCTGAGCATCATGGACTTGTAGATCAGGTGTTCGTGAACGTCGATGGGCTGCCCGTCGACGTGCAGGTCGATCTTTCCGAACGGCACCATTTTCAGACCCGTTGCGGTGACGACGATGTCGGCGTCGAGCTCGCCGCCCGACTCGAGCAGGATCCCCCGCTCGGTGAACCGGACGATGCGGTCGGTGACCACCGACGCCGCGCCACGTGAGATGGCCTTGAACATGTCGGAGTCAGGCACCATGCACATCCGCTGATCCCACGGGTTGTATCGCGGATTGAAGTGGGTGTCGACCGCGTATCCCTCGGGCAGTGCGCGGGTGTTGATCCAGCGGACCAGGCGCCTGACCAACTTGGGGTACCGCTGACTGAGCGCGACTATCAGATATGTGCGAGCGCTGTTGAGCTTGCGCGCGATCGTGTGCACGGCGGTGTCCGGCAGCAGCCGGCGCAGCCTGTTGGCAATCGGGTCCTGACGCGGAATCGGTATGACGTAGGAGGGTGAACGCTGCAACATCGTGACGTGGCCGGCGGTGTCGGCCATAGCGGGCAGCAGCGTCACGGCCGTGGCCCCACTGCCGATGACGACGACCTTCTTGCCGGCGTAGTCGAGATCCTCGGGCCACTGCTGCGGGTGGACGATGTCGCCGCGGAAGTCTTCTCGTCCCGCGAAGTCGGGGGTGTAACCCTGGTCGTAGTCGAAATAGCCGGCAGCGGACACCAATACGCCGCAGGTGGCATTGAACTGCTCGCCGTCGCCGGCACGCTCGAGGGTGACGGTCCAGCGCGCCTGCTCACGTGAGAAGTCCGCGCGAAGCACCTTGTGTCCGACGTGGATGTGTCGGGCAAGGTCGTTCTCGTCGATCGTCTCCTGCAGGTAGTCGAGAATCTCGTGGGCGTCGGCGATCGCGTTGTCTCTGGTCCACGGCTTGAACCCGAAGCCGTAGGTATACAAATCGGCGTCGGACCGAATGCCCGGGTAGCGGAACAGGTCCCACGTTCCACCGATTGCGTCGCGCGCCTCGACGACGGCGAAAGTCCGGCCCGGCTGCTTCCTGCTCAGGTGACAGGCAAGACCGATGCCGGCAATTCCGGCGCCGACGATCAGCACGTCGACGTGCTCGAGTTGCGTTGTCTGCGTGGTTGTTCTGCGCATTATCACTCCACTCCCGACGCCGAAATCTTGGCGACGATGCTGGGGACGACCGAGATGTCTGGGACGTCGAGGAATTCGGGTTGTTGGTAGGCGGGGTTGGGGTATTCGTAGTAGCCCTTGCCGGTCTGAATTCCGAGTAGGCCTCGGTCGAGGAAGTTTTGTTTGAGGTAGTCGGCATTGGCGTTCATCTGCGCATCGCCGTTCACCGGTCCCCAGTGCGCGAGGACGTTGTAGGTGGTCGTCATGCCGATCATGTCGATCATGCCCAACGGGCCGACGGGGGATCCGGCGATCATGAACGTGCGGTCGACGTCCTCAGGTGCTGCGATCCCGTTGGTCACCAGGGTCTGCGCGGCATTGAGCATGGGGACGACCCAGCTGTTGGCGACATAGCCGTTGTGCTCCTTGCGAACCGGGATGGGAATCATGCCGATCTCGATCGCGAACTCCGTCACCTCGGTGAGGGTCTCGTTGGAGGTGGCGGGGTGAGCCATGACTTCGGCGAAGTTCATCCGCCAGATCGTGGTGGCGAAGTGCAGCGCGCAGAACTTCTCCGGACGCCCGGTTGCCGCGGCGAAGTCGCTCGGCAGAAGTGTCGAGGAGTTCGTCGCGATGAGCGTGTGCACGGGCAGGAGCTCAGCCAGCTCCTTGTACACGGCGGCCTTGACGTCGGGGATCTCCGGCACCGCCTCGATCACCAGATCGGCCCGCGCCACTGCAGTGGCCAGCTCGGTCGTGAAGGTCAGCCGCTCCTTCGTGGCGGCGATGTCCGCGTCGGTGGCGCCGAGGTCGGACTGGTAGATCGTGGCGTATTGGTCCTGGGCCGCCTGGCAGCGTGCGATGGCGTCCTCGGCGATGTCGTACACGACGACCGACTTGCCCTTGAACGCACAGTGCCAAGCGATCTGACCGCCAAGCACGCCAGATCCAAGCAGCGTCACCCTGTCTAGACGGGACACTAGGGCCTTCCCTCCGATCAACCGAGCACCAATGTGAGTGTTGGCACAATTTATGGCGCTTGTGTGGTCGTCCGCTCGTACACAAACGCCAACATGTTCGTGCCCCGTTGTTACGAGGTAACAACCGCGGGTAGATTCGAGCGGCATGGAGGTCGATTGGCCGCCGATGCGGCAACCCGCTGCGCGACGCGTGTGGCGAGAAGTGCTGCAGCCCACCGCGGCGCAGATGCGCGCCTCTGCCGCTGAGCTTGCCGAGCGGACGGTCGCCCGTGTCAAGGCAGAGGTGCCGGAGCTGTTCCCCGATGCTCAGATCGTCGAAGAGGCACTGGCCAGCACCGAGGAGAGCCTGCGACAGCTGGCCCAGATCATTGAGGTCGCCGGGGACCCGACACGGGCCGAGCTGCCGCCGTCGACGGCTGCCATATTTCGTTCTTCGGTCTGGCGGCACGTCCCGCTCGCCGGCCACATGCGGTTCTATCGTCTGGCACAGGACGAGGTGTGGAAGTGGCTGTTCACTCGTATCACCGCGGCTTCACGAGACGCGGCCGATCTTGCGACGGCGTTGGAATTGACGACGGGGTGGCTCTTCGCCTTCGTTGATCGGGCGATGACCCGCGCCAATGACGCATATGAGTTGGAGCGGGAGACCTGGATGCGCGGCGCTGCCGCGGCTCGGGCCGCAGCGATCGAGGACATCCTCGGCGACCGCGAGCGTGACGGCCAGGCTGCCTCAAAACGTTTGCGCTATGACCTGACTCGCCACCACATCGGTGTGCTCGCGTGGGTTGACCACGTCCCTGACAAGCGTGACGCGCTATCGACACTGAGTGCGTCGGTCGCCGAGATTGCCCGGTCTGTCGCCGCTGAAACCAGCATTACCCATCCGTCGGGTTCTCTTGCTGTGGCCGCTTGGCTCAGTGGCCGCGGCGCCTTCGCAACGGATGCCATGGACGTTTTCGAGGACGGCCCGCGAACGCTGGGCTTGCCCGAGGGAGTGAGCATCGCGGTGGGCGAGCCCGGCTATGACCTCAAGGGCTTCCGCCGTACTCACAACGAGGCCGACCATGGGCGGAGGGTGGCCGCGTTGGTCGCGCCGCAAGGTGGACCAATCACTCGGTACCGAAACGTCGCCGTTGCGGCGCTGTGTACCGCGGACGGCGACCACGCGTCGGCATTCGTCAGCAGCATCCTCGGGCCGTTGACCGCGAATGACGAGCTCACATTCCGGCTGGCAATCACGCTGGCGACCTATCTGCGCGAGAATCGCAGCCGCACCCGGACGGCAGCGCGCCTAGGAGTGCATCCCAACACCGTCAGCTACCGAGTCCGGCAGGCCGAGGACCTCCTCGGACGCACTGTCGGCGCCGACGCGCTTGACCTCCAAGTCGCGCTGACCCTATTGCCCGCGTTGGGAAGACTTGAATCCGACCGGGTCAGTTAGCGACCGGGATCACTCCGGTCGTGGCCGGAGCTTCACGCTGCGCAACCTATCCCCAGAGCACACTGACAGGTTTACGTTGCGGCATCGGGTTCGATCGCCGTTTTGGTGTGGATAAGTACGGTGCCGCCCGTCTCATCTGACTTGAGGCGGAATTCGACGGCGACCGTTACCCCGCCGTCGGCGACCTCGAGCCAACGAAGAAGATGCGGTGGATCCGCGAGCGTGACGCGGCACCATGCGGAGTTGCCTTGGCGCAAAAGGCGGAACGTCGACCCGACTCGCAGAAACCCTCGATCGCCCGTGTAGTCAACCGCATCCCAGTTGTCATACCAGTCGGTGAGTCCCTCGGCTGCGGTCAACAGGTTCCAGAGGATTCCGGGGGGTTTGGCGATGCTGATCGAACTCGTCAAAGGATTCGCCATCAGGCTTCGACTCCATCGGTGATTCGGGCGCGTCACACTAGTAAACCGATTGGTGTACTAATGTGACCGTACGCGCCGATGGCCATGCTGTAAACTGGTCGGTGTAGTCAGCGGGCGGGTAGCGTTACCGCCGACGGCGCCGAGCTCGGGGTTGAGCCGGACGGTGCTGAGCGACGAGTTCGTCGAGGTGATGAGTGACCTGCTCGAGTGGCTCGGTCGACCGCGCGGCGCGCGAAAGCATGACTGCACCCTCGAGCGCGGCGACGATTGTTGTCGACAACGATTGGGCTGCAGCATGATTGATGCCGTCGTCACGGAGCCTGCCTGCTAGCAGCTGGCCCCATTCGGCGAACACCTCGGCGGCGGTGCTGGCGGCCTCGGGGGCTTCGGCACGACTGAATGCCGCCGCCACGATCGGACAACCACCTTCGAAGTCAGTGCTGATCAAGGTTTCCGTCCAGACGTTCGTAAACGCCCTGATCGGATCCGGCTTGTCGATGCAGTCACGCAACGTCGTTGTCAGCTCGTCGCCCGCTGAACGTGTTGCCGCCGCGACCAGTTCGGCCTTACCGCCGGGAAAGTTCAGATAGATCGACCGGCGCGTCACGCCGCTGGTCGACAAGATCTCCGCAATACCGGTGCCGGCGACTCCGTGTCGTTGCATCAGCGTGGCCGTGGCTGACGTGAGCCGCTCTGCTACTCGCATACTTGTAGTATACCATTCGGTCTACTATGGTGGCGACCTAGCTAGTAGACTGATCGGTATACCGAGCGTGTTTCACTGGCCATCGCCACCAGTAGAAAGAGAAGTCTGTGTCCTCCTTGGCCTCAAACGATTTCGCCTGGCTGACGGCAACGGAACAACTTGCGGCGCTAGCCGCCGGGGAGTTGTCCAGCGTCGAACTCGTCGAGCTGTACCTCTCGCGCATCAGCACGCACAACGCCTCGCTGAATGCGATCGTCACCATCGACGCGGACGCTGCGCGGCAAGCCGCGAGCGCGGCCGATGACGCGCGGTCGAGGGGAGCTGATCTCGGCCCCCTGCACGGCCTTCCGATCACCGTCAAGGACAGCTATGAGACCGCGGGTATGCGCACGGTATGTGGTCGACCCGACCTGGCCGACTACGTGCCGGCCCAGGACGCCGAGGCCGTCGCCCGACTACGTCGCGCCGGAGCCATCATCGTTGGCAAGACCAACATGCCAACCGGCAATGCGGACGTGCAGGCCAGCAATCCAGTTTTCGGCCGGACGAACAACCCATGGGATCGTTCGCGCACATCCGGCGGGTCAGCCGGTGGCGGCGCGGCCGCGACCGCGGCCGGGCTGACGAGCTTCGACTACGGGTCCGAAATCGGTGGCTCCACCCGGATTCCGGCTCACTTCTGTGGCCTCTACGGACACAAGTCGACGTGGCAGTCGGTTCCTCTGGCCGGCCACATCCCCGGTGGGCCTGGCGATCCCGGGCGGTGGGGTGAACCGGACATGGCCTGTGCGGGGGTGCAGGTGCGGGGTGCCCGCGACATCATCCCTGCGCTGGAAGCCACCGTCGGCCCCCTGAACCCCGACGGCGGGTTCTCTTACACCCTCGCTCCGCCGCGGGCAACGAGGCTCAAGGACTTCCGTGTCGCGATATGGGCTGACGACGCCGCCTGCCCAATCGACAAAGATACCCACCGAGCCATCGACGACGCCGTGACCGCGCTGCGCGACGCCGGCGCACGGGTCGTCGAGCAACCCGCAAGTCTCCCCGTAGATCTCACGACCTCACACGACCTCTTCCTGAGCTTGGTGATGGCCGCATTCTCGGTCGACCGCTCCACGATGAGTCCGCGCTTCGCCGGTGCCCTTGCCGCGCGCTCACTGATGAGCCCGCGCGGCGACGCTGCCGCCGCTCTGCGCGGGACGATCCAAAGCCACCGGGCGTGGCTGTTCCGCGATGCGGCACGTCGGGAAATCGCACACCGCTGGGCCGGATTCTTCAAGGACTTCGACGTGCTGCTGCTGCCGGTCACACCGACCGCTGCACCCGGCCATCACAACAAGGATCACGACCGCTTTGGCCGGACCATCGACGTCGACGGTGTCACCCGCTCCTATTGGGACCAAACCAAATGGAGCGCGTTGGCCAACATCGCCGGAACTCCAGCGACGACGATGCCCATCACCACCAACGCGGCGGGTCTGCCCATCGGCATCCAGGTGATGGGACCGTCCGGGGGAGACCGCACCACCGTGGAGTTCGCCGCCTTGCTCACCGAGATCCTGGGCGGCTACCGCATCCCGCCGCAACACCGCTCGTCCGTCATCAGCACCGCCTGACAACTCCCGCGCAATCCAGAAGAGGTTGTCGGCGACCAACTGCATTCGGCAGCCACTTTCTTCATGGGGATCAGGGCCGGCGTAGGCGCGATGCCATGTTCGCCGGTCAGGATCGACGTTTGGATCGGTGACCGCGGCCAGCGCCTCGTGTGCCGCCTGTCGGTGCTCAACGCCCTCAGCGGCCACTTGCTGACGACGAGCATCGCCAACACTCCATCTACCGGCCCGACTGCTCGACCGACTCCATTCCGATCTGTTCCCAGTTTCGCGGATACCGATTCTCAGGCGCAATCGTGTCAGTGGAACACGTCCGTGAAGGCCTGCTGCTCATCGGCGAGGGGTTCGGCCGCCGCGCGGTGGAGTTGGCCCGTGTCTGCGCAGCCCACCACGGAAACCCCTCGTGACCAGCCGACGGATCGAAGTCGGTCGTCGGTGTCGCACGAATTCGACGGCGAGAACGAATCGATGGGCGCTGGCACTTGACAGGATAAATTGACTATGCTCATAATTGAGCATACTCAGTTATCGACTACCTAGGAGGCTCATCATGAGCACCAGCAACAACGAACCAATCATCACCTCGTACGCGAAAGCACCGACCCGCACCATCCGTGCCGACGGCGTCACCTACTCGTATCGGGAGCTGGGGCCGAAGGGCGGCATCCCCGTCGTCTTCTTCGTCCACCTCGGGGCGACCATGGACTACTGGGACCCGCGCATCGTCGACGCCATCGCGAAGAACCGCCACGTCATCACGTTCGACAACAAGGGTGTCGGCGCCACCACCGGGCAGGTGCCCGACAGCGTCGAGGCGATGGCTGACGCCGCCTATACCTTCATCAAGGCCCTCGGATTCGACACGATCGACGCGTTCACCTTCTCGCTGGGCGGCTTCGTCGCCCAGGATCTGATCGTCAAGCACCCCGATCTCGTCCGCAAGCTCGTGCTGACCGGAACCGGGCCGCGCGGCGGCAAGGACATCGACAAGGTCGTCGGCGTCACCTACTGGGACATCCTCCGCGCGACGCTCACCCGGTCGGACCCCAGGGAGTTCCTGTTCTTCAACCGCAACGCCGCCGGCAAGGCCGCCGGAAAGACCTTCGTCAAGCGCACGCAGGAGCGCACGGTCGACCGTGACAAGCCGATCAGCATCACGAAGTTCCGGACCCAGCTGAAGGCGATCCAGAAGTTCGGCCGCTCCGCTCCGTCGGACCTGTCGAAGTTCACCCAGCCCACCCTCATCGCCAACGGCAACAACGACCGCATGGTCCCCTCCGTGCTCTCCGAGGATATGCACCGCCGCATCAAGGGCTCCGAACTGATCATCTACCCCGACTCGGGCCATGGCGGCGTCTTCCAGTTCCACAAGCAGTTCGCCCCCGTCGCCGCCGAGTTCCTCGGCAGCTGACCGCCATCCCGGACCACACCGAAACAACGAAAGTAGGAATGATCATGAGCAAGTTAGCGTCCGCACCGAAGGTAGAGGCGAAGAGCCTCACCTCGTCCATCCTGCTGTGGGTGCGCACCGACCAGCCCCGGCAGACAGGGATGGACCACTGGAAGGGCCCGCACTCGGGAATCATCTCGGCCACCCCCGGGCTGGATGAGTACCGGCAGATCCACCTCGCCGAAATCAACCCCGGGCTCTGGCCCGCCACCGAAGGTGTCGAGACCAGGATCCCTGCCGATCGCAAGGTCGACGGCGTTGCCGAAGTCACCTTCCGGTCCACGTTGTCGCCGCTGCTGGGGCGCGCGCAGACCCGGCTGGCCTACAAGGATGAGATCAACGTGTTTCGCCGCACCCTGCTCTACGCCGGGCCGCCGAACTCGTCGCGCTGGTACGAAGTCGCCGGGCCCGGCGAGAAAGTCGGCGCTCGGGCGTTGACCTACCTGCGCAGGAGGGACGGTGTCAGCGCCAGGGACTTCCGCAAGGTCATCAAGAATGACCTGGTCCCCGCGCTCGTCGACACGGGGGTGCTGAAGGAGCTGCGCACCCAGACGTTCCTGCCCTGGATCGAGCAGTTGTGGGACACACCGGACGTCGCGCACGACAACCCGGTTAGCGAACGATTCCACGCCTCACTGATCCTGGGGTTCGCGGACGCGCACGGGCGCGCGACGTTCTTCGAGCGCCATGCGGCCGGGAACCTCTCCGAGATGCTGGCACCGGTGGCGTCCGCCATCCATGCCTACGAGGTATCCGAGGCCCTGACGTTTGTGAGCGACGGCGCAATTCTGTCGCACTACCGGCAGTAGGCGGAAGATCCTCGAGCTCAACATGATTCGCGCGATTCGCGGTCGCCTTTCGGCTTCGCGGAACGCAAACTGGCCCCGCGAGTGATCGAGGGGCCAGTCTGCGCTGACAGTGCGAGTCGGCGCCGAAGTTAATGGTGACTACACTCAAAAACGAGTGTATTCATATTCACCCGCGTGAGGAACAGTGCATGTCAACAGTGTCCAAGCCGGTCGGTCGGCGCGAGCGAAACAAACAGGACAAGCTCGATCGCATCACTGCGGCCGCTCGGGAGCTCTTTGGCCAGTGCGGCGTCGACGAGGTCACCACCCAGCAGATCGCCGACAAGGCCGACATTGGCACGGGCACGCTCTTCCTCTACGCGAAGACCAAGAGCGAGCTCCTGCTGCTGGTGCAGAACTCCAGCTACGCCACCGCAATCAGGGACGGCGCAGCGGCAGCGGAGCGGACCACTGACGTGTTCGACGCGGTGATCGCGATCATCCGTCCGATTGTGGAATGCAACCGCACCCAAGTCGACAACGGGCGTACGTACCTGCGGGAAGTAGTCTTCGGCGACCCTGACGAACCTCATCACCGTGAAGCTCTTGGGCTGATGTTCCAAACAGAGGAAATGATCGCTGCCGCGTTACAGCGGGATCGCAACATCAGCCCCACCGACGCTGTCACGCTCGCGCGCACCATATCCTCGGCCATGCTGCTCAGCATGGCGGCGACGATCAACATCGCCAGCTCCGTCGACGAAATAATGCACGATATCGAGAACCAAGTACGCGTCCTCCTCCGTTCTTGACACATCGTAGGGACCGGGCGTGACCCATTGCACTCGGGGTATAACGAAGTTATGCTGACCTCATGCGTCGTAACCTGTCGGGTCGAAAGCTGGTAATTACCGGAGCCGCACGTGGAATCGGGGAGAAGGTGGCCCGACTTGCCGCCGCCCGTGGCGCTCGCGTGGCCCTCATCGGGCTCGAGCCCGATCGGTTGCGCGCCCTCGCCGACGACCTGGGCGCTGGTGCGTCTTGGCGAGAGGCCGATGTGCGCGATGGCGCCGCCTTGCGGTCGGCCATTGATGATTGCGCACAGACCATGGGCGGCATCGACATCGTCCTCGCCAATGCCGGGGTGGCCGCGTATGGGACGGTGCGGCAGGCTGACGAGGCATCGTTCGAGCGAGTCCTGGACATCAACCTGAACGGCGTCTTCCGCACGCTCAAGTACGCGACGCCCCATCTGGAGCGCAATCGAGGCCACGCGATGGTGGTGGCATCGGCGATATCCTTCACACCGATTGCCGGGCTGGCCTCCTACGCCGCAAGCAAGGCCGGAGTCGAGATGCTCGCGCTCGCGTACCGCCAAGAGGTGGCGCACCTTGGGATCACTGTCGGGCTTGTCCACCCTTCGTGGATCGACACCGATCTCGTCCGAGGCGCTGAGGAGGACCTGCCCTCATTCCAGGCTTTGCGCGCGCGGTTGCCGTATCCGGGCAACGTCACCACAAGCGTCGACCGTGCGGCCGCTGCGATCGTCCAGGGACTGGTGCGCCGGCGCAGCCGCGTCTACGTGCCGCGTGCCGTTGTAGTCGCCAACTGGGCGAAGGCCGCCCTGAACTCGCCGGCCGCATGGCCATGGATGAGGCGATTCGCGGCTGAGGTGACTCCGACGCTCGAGCGGGAGGTCGAGGCATTGGGAAGACACGACCAACTCGTCCCTCGCTCCGAAAATCATTCGGCCTCAGTCGCTTCGGCCAACGCCGCGGCGATTGAACCCGTCGCTCGATAGCGCCTTTCACCCGACTTTTCACGACGACCCTGCGCCTTGCGGAATAGGCATAACGAAGTTACCGTTGATTATAACGAAGTTATCTCGGGTCGGGACCAATCCGAAGCCGCGAGCAAGATCTCCGATGGAAGAGAACAGACATGAAGGCATTCGTCGTCGCGCAGTACGGCAAGGACAGCATCCGCGCCGCAGAGGTACCGGAGCCGAAGGTCGGCAGCGGTGACGTCCTCGTCAGGGTGAGTGCGGCCAGCATCAACCCACTGGACAAGATGGTGCGAAACGGTGAGTTCAAGCAGCTCATCAAATACAAGCCCCCCTTCGTGATCGGCCACGACGTCGCTGGTGTCGTGACTCAGGTCGGTGCGACCGTCCAGGACTTCAAGGTCGGCGACGAGGTGTTTGCGCGGCCCCGCGACCTACGCATCGGGACGTTCGCCGAATACATCGCGATCGACCAGAACGATGTCGCGCACAAGCCGGCCTCGCTCACTCTGCACGAGGCTGCCGCCGTCCCGTTGGTCGCCCTGGCCGCCTGGCAGATCTTGGTCGAGAAGGCCCAAGTCAAGCCCGGACAGAAGGTGCTCGTCCACGCCGGTGCCGGAGGGCTCGGGTCCACCGTGATCCAGCTCGCCAAACACCTTGGGGCGCACGTGGCGACCACCACCACCGGTGACACCGAGGCGCTCGTCCGCGAGCTCGGAGCCGACGTCGTCATCGACTTCACCAAGAAGGACTTCTCCCAAGTCCTCTCCGGCTATGACCTCGTGCTGGACTCGCTCGGCGGCGACAACCTCATGAAGTCGCTGACCGTGCTCAAACCCGGGGGCCTGGCGATCGGCGTCGCAGGCCCACCCGATGCCGGATTCGCCAAACAACTTCGCGCCCCGAAGCCCTTCGAGCTCGTGCTGTCCTTCCTGAGCCGCAAGGTCCGCAGTGCCGCCAAGAAGCTCGGCGTGCGCTACTCGTTCTTCTTCATGTGCGCCAGTGGTTCGCAGCTTCGCAAGCTCGCCGCCCTCTACGACGCGGGCCACCTCCGCCCGGTCATCGACAGAACCTTTGCGTTCGACCAGACGCTCGAAGCGCTCGCGTACGTCGAGAGCGGCAAAGTCAAGGCCGGAAAAGTCATCGTCACGCACGACTGATGTTGTGCGCCAATCAGTTAGGCCATGAACGAGAGGAAACGATGAGCCAGCACGCCGAGCCAAGGACTGCGAACAGCTCGCCGACGATGAGCGTCGAGGTCGACGGAACGCGGTTCGCCTATCGCGAGTTCGGGTCGAGCACCGGGGTGCCCGTTGTCTTCCTGCACCACTTCACCGCGGTGCTCGACGACTGGGACCCCCGGGTCATCGACGGGATTGCGTCACAGCGGCGCGTGATCACCTTCGACAACCGCGGCATCGGCGGAACTCAGGGGCGAACGCCCACCACCGTTTCGGCCATGGCAGACGACGCCATCGCCTTCACCCGAGCACTCGGCCTCGAGCAAGTCGACCTGATGGGCTTCTCGCTGGGGGGATTCATCTCGCAGGCGATCGTGACGAAGAAGCCCGCGTTGGTCCGCAGGATCATCCTTGCCGGCACGGGGCCAGCGGGCGGCGACGGCGTCGGCAATTTCTCGAGAAGGCTGATCGGCGACACGCTGCATGGGCTGCTCACTCTCAACGACCCCAAGCCCTACCTCTTCTTTACCCGGACGGCAAACGGCAAGGCTGCGGCGACGGCCTATATGGACCGACTCAAGGAGCGCACCCGAGACCGCGTGAAGCGCACCTCACCACGGGGAGTTGCCGCGCAGCTCTTCGCAATTCACCGATGGGGAGCCCAGGACCCCATGGACCTTTCTTCGATCGAGCAGCCCGTGCTCGTCGCCAATGGTGAGGACGACCGGATGCTCCCAACCAGGGCGTCGTTCGACCTCGCCCACCGGCTCCCGAACTCGTCGCTCCGGATTTACCCGGACTCCGGCCACGGCGGCGTGTTCCAGTGCCACGAGAAGTTCGTGCCGCAGGTTCTGGAATTTCTCTGGTAATCGCTTTGGACTGACCAGACACTCGATACTGAGATCGGCTCTGGTTGCCCGGCGCATGTTCAGTGCACCAGCCGTTCGGCCACTCCGGCGTACACGTCGCCGAGCTTGTGTGCGTCGCGGTGTCGTTTGGACGGAAACCATCGGCACACATCGACGCACAGCGACGAGATGACCATCACCACTTCGTCGACGTTGTCGACGTTGAACTCGCCGGCGGTCACGCCGCCGGCCACGATCTCCGTGATGACGTCGGTCACCTGGTGGCGTAATGGCGCGATCCTGCGGTAGTGGGCCGGCGTCAAGCCGTGCAGTTCGTATTGCACGACGCGGGCCTGCTTGTGGTTCTCGGCGTGCCAGGCGGCGAATGCGGCCACCACCGCCCGCAGCCGCTCGGT
Organism: Mycobacterium sp. RTGN6; assembly: GCF_033804605.1. Taxonomy (NCBI): domain Bacteria; kingdom Bacillati; phylum Actinomycetota; class Actinomycetes; order Mycobacteriales; family Mycobacteriaceae; genus Mycobacterium; species Mycobacterium sp. RTGN6. The sequence goes on along the minus strand of NZ_JAPZKZ010000010.1, from coordinate 235,651 downwards.
GTAGCTGGCGGTGGGGTCGTCGGTCTCCTTCAGCGCGGCCAGCAGGCTGCTGTGGCCTTCCATCGCGATGGCATACAGCAGATCCTCTTTGGAGCGGTAGTGCGGGTACATGGCCGTCGCGCTCATGTTGAGGCGTTTGGCGATCTGTCGCGTTGAGCTGCCGCCGTATCCCGCCTCCGCGAACGCGTCGATCGCGGCCCGCCGCATGCGCTCGGCCGCAGCTGAATCTGCGCTTCGATCGATGGTCATGACGGTCGGTGATCCTACACGCATTTGACATGCGTCGACGCGAAGTGCATTATTAGCGAACGCTCATAAAATGAGCGATCGCTAATGCCGACACGAAAGGCCACCCCGACATGGCTGAGTTCCTCTCGCGGCGTGATGTCGACTTTCTGCTCTATGAGTGGCTCGACGTTGTGGAGTTGACCAAGCGCGACCATTTCGCCGAACATTCCCGTGACACGTTCGACGCCGTCCTTGACCTAAGTGAGGACATCGCGACGAAATGCTTTGCGCCGCACAACAAGAAGAGCGACCAGAACCAGCCCTCGGTCGGCCCCGACGGCAAGGTCGTGATCATCGACGAGGTCAAGAGCGCGCTGGACACGTTCAGTGAAGCCGGCCTGCTGGCGGGCTCTTTCGACGAGGCGATCGGCGGAATGCAGCTGCCGACGGTGCTGGCGCAGGCGTCGCTGTCGTTCTTCCGCGCGGCCAACCCGAGCACGGCGGCGTACGTCAACCTGACCGTCGGCAACGCCAACCTGCTCGCCGAATACGGCACCAAGGACCAGATCGACACATGGGTTCGCCCGATGCTCGAGGGCCGCTACTTCGGCACCATGTGCTTGTCCGAGCCCGACGCCGGCTCGTCGCTGGCCGACATCACGACGAAGGCCGCCCCCACCGCCGACGGCACCTACCGCGTCACCGGTACGAAGATGTGGATCACCGGCGGTGACCATGAGTTGGCCGAGAACATCGTGCACCTCGTGCTGGCGAAAACGCCCGGGGGCGGACCGGGCGTGAAGGGCATCTCGCTGTTCATCGTCCCGAAGTTCCTGCCCGACGGCACTCGTAACGATGTCGCCCTGGTCGGCCTGAACCACAAGATGGGCAATCACGGCACCACGAACGCGTTGCTGAACTTCGGCGACGGCACCTTCGCGACCGCGGACGAACCCGGCGCCGTCGGCTATCTCGTCGGTCAGGAGCACAAGGGCCTTGCCTACATGTTCCACATGATGAACGAGGCGCGAAACCAGGTGGGAATGCAGGCGATGGCGATCGGGTACGCCGGGTACCTGGCGTCGCTTGCCTACGCCAAGGAGCGCACGCAGGGCCGTCCGGTCGACGCGAAGGACCCGGCCCGGCCGCAGGTGGCGTTGATCGAGCACGCCGACGTCAAGCGAATGCTGTTGGCGCAGAAGTCCTATGTCGAGGGCGCGTTGGCGCTCGGTTTGTACTGCGCGGTGCTCGTGGACGAGGAGCGGACCAACACGGGCGCCGACCGCGATCGCGCTCACCTGCTGCTGGAGGTCCTCACCCCGATCGCCAAGAGCTGGCCGTCGCAGTGGTGCGTGGAGGCCAACAGCCTGGCCATCCAGGTGCACGGCGGATACGGGTACACCAAGGAGTTCGACGTCGAACAGTGCTACCGCGACAACCGCCTGAACGCGATCCACGAGGGCACGCACGGCATTCACGGCCTGGACCTGCTCGGCCGCAAGGTCGTCATGCAGGACGGCGCTGGGCTGACACTGCTGGCCGAGCGGATCAACAAGACCATCGACAAGGCATTGGAGTCCGACGACACCGCGGGGTACGCGAGAGATCTGCGCCTAGCCGTGCTGCGGTTGGTCGACATCACCGCGACCCTCTGGGCGGCAGGCGATGTCAGCACAACCCTGGCCAACTCGACGATCTACCTCGAGGCGGCCGGTCACATCGTGGTGGCATGGATCTGGCTCGAGCAGCTGATCGCCGCCAGCGACCATCAAGGCGACTTCTACGAGGGAAAGCGCGCGGCGGCACAGTACTTCTTCACCTACGAGCTGCCGAAGGTCGGCCCGCAGTTCGAGCTGCTGGCCAGCCTCGATCGCACCACCGTCGAGGCCCACGCCGCCTGGTTCTAGAACCTGGGCTGGTGGGGTTGAACACCTTCGGCTCCGCACCTCGACAGCAGGCACTCACGCCAACCCGGCGCGTCGTACAGCCTTCGGTTCCGGTGCATGGTGTGGAGTCCCGGCGGCCGGTGTGTCGGCGGGATCGGTAGGGCGCCGGTTACGGACCCAATCGACGACGGTGACGGCTATCGGGATGAATAGTGGCGACACGACGAGCGCAAGGCAGGACAGGCCCGCTATGTAGTCGGACATGGTTCATCGGCCTTTCTCTGACGGGTGGGATGGAGTTTCTCGAGCTGAATGACGGTCAGACCGTGCTGAAGTTGCGTTGCATGTCCGCCGCCGCGAATTCGCTGACGGCTCGGTCCGCGGCCGTAGAGGCTTCCAGACGCTCGATGAGCGATTCGAGTTCACGAGCCGGGATCGCACATGTCAACTCGTCTGCTCCGAGGTTGGTCCGGGTCCGGCTGACCGCGCATCCAGGGCTCACCGCGACCTGCCCGGCGTGGGCGAGGGGAACGATCACGCATTGTGGCTTGCTGGCCAGGATGAGCTCGGGGATGGCTCCGAGCAGCGTCATCAAAGCGGTCGGTGAGAGTCTGGCCAGGACCACGTCCGGGTCTTCCGCCTCAGCCAGCGGCTGGTAGGTGATCGAGGACGGGCGGAACGGCAATGCGGCCGCGGCCATAAGGTCGGCCTCGTCGACCCAGCCGCTCCCCACGAGGGCGGCGGTGTCCGCGCCGGCGGCGGCCTGTTCGAGTGGGATCAGGCCATGCGTGTAACTGCCGACGCTGCAGTTTGCGTGATCGGCCGCAACGGTGTCGAGGCGGCGCTGCTGTGCTGGTCCCCAAAAACAGCATCCGGCCGGTTGCGCCGGAACCGGCGTCGCGGTGTCGGCGTGCGGGGGAGGGTCGAAGCTCACTGCTACCGGTGCGTCGGTGAGACCGAGGAGCTCGGACAATCGGCGGGCCAGAACGGCTGAATTGTTCACGTGCGCATACCTTTCAGGAGTAGGTGAGACGGATCCGGTGGGTGTCGATGTCGAGGTCGATCGCTACGGCACCGGATCGTGACCGGTGCCAGGTGTCGCAGGTGTGGTTGTCGATTTCCAGCGATATCGCCGCGTCGTCCGGGAGGTTGTCGACCGTTAACGTCGTCGGCGTTCCCCGTCGTGACGGGGTGGCGGCGAAAGTGTCGAGCTCCAGCACTCGGCGGGCAATATCGTTGTGGGTACGTCGAATACCGATCAACGGGTAGTCAACGTCCCGCACCGCTGGCTCGTCGTACATGGTGGTGTTCGGGGAAGTGAACACCCGCGACCAGGCACCGGGGGCCGCGCATTCGATCATCATCATGGTGGCGTTGAGCTGGCCCCGCGGCCATGGTTCACCTCGGCCGAGCCAGTACGCGAAGCGGCTGTTGTCTTCGCCGAAAAACCGTGGCTCGAACTGGCTTTCCGATACCGCGCGCAGACGCTCCCAGGTAGTCGTGTCACCGATCTCACGGGCCATCCACAGTCCGATGGACAGCATCTGCGGGTCGTCGGCCAACTGAACGACCGGCACCTTGCGGTTGCTCCAGCCCAGCTGACGCATCGCAGACTCATACAGGTCGATGCCGAGTTGGGGGTCCTGCGGATAGATGTAGTGCAGGAGGCAGAGCGCACTGTAGGCGTTCAGCGGACCCGGGAACGTCATCGTCGCCTGCTCGATGGGGTCGTAGTAGAACGCAACCCAATCGATGCGGCCCTTCCGGTCACGGCCCATGTAGTGCTTCTTGGCGAAGGCAATCCAATCCACGAACGGCTCGTTGACCGACGTGTGCAACAACGAGTCGTAGAGCTTGAGACCCAACCCGGCGGCGCTCATGCAGAACGGCCAGATCTTGGTGTTCTCGCAGTGCGCCCCCTGCGGTCGCGCCACCAGCTGATCAGAGATGAACTGCGCAATCCGTTGGTGCGTCCAAGAAAACCGTCGGTTCTGGTAGCCGGAAACCTCGAACGGCGTGGTGTGTGTCGGCTGGCCCGACACGTAGTGGCGCATGCCCAACAGCAGGTTCAGCCACCCCCGATAGAACAGGTTGCCGTCACAGCCGACCGGGTCCGGCTGCAGCCCCCACGGCTCTATGCCGTTTCCGGTCCAGCCCGGCAGGGAGTACCGGCCGCGCAGATGCTCGGGCACCACCATCAGCCATTCGGGGGGATACTTGTCGACGCCAGGGTCGGGCCCGATGAGCGTGTTCCAGTCGATGCCGCCCCAGAAGCTCACGTAGCGACGCGCCAACTCGTCGAGGATCCGGGTGTAGCCCTCCCGCCACGCCGGGGTCGCTTCCAGCATCATCGGCAGGACGTAGCCCATCATGGCGAGATCGAACCGGGGGAAGGCACACATCGGTGGCTCGCTGTAGCGGTCCCACCACAGATGCGGCTCGCCCTGATCGGACCAATCGTCGTCGGTGGTGGCCTTGTCCCATAGGAACCTCAGCCAGCCCAAGGATCGGTCGTTGAGTCCCTCCGCGGCCGCTGAAGTATCCGCGTGACGCGCGAATGTCGTTGTCATGTCAGGGTTCCAGCATGGGTTCGTCAGTGCAGGCGCGGACCATCGATAACGTCGAGCGCGCTTTCCATGCGGCCGTCCACGTTGGATCAAGGCGCACGACGGCCGGCTCGATGACGATCGTCTCGGCCCCGCACGCGGCGTCGTCATGGGCGAGGTACGGATCGGGTATCCGGTGGCGGGGTCCGCTTGCGCGGCCGATCTTGACGAATTTTCGGGTCAGGCCGTAGAACCAGAGCAGCACGAACGCGCTGCCATGAAGCTCGACCGTGCTGTCGTGGAGGCCATGCACGATCTTGTCGACCGTGCGCGGCGAGCTCAGCGTGCGCAGAGCTTGCCAACTCGAGTTGATGTGCACCGAGCAATCCGGTGCCGTGGCATGTCCGGAATGTGTTGTGGCGCGACGTAACTGCCCGTCGAAGGCCCAATGCCGGGCGACGCTTTCGCCGGCCGACAACTCGAAGGTCAGCGTTCGGGTGATTTGTGAGCGCACCGATGGCATGAATCGAGCTCCCTGCTCGATGCACTGCCCGAGGAACCACAGCAACATTCGCAGCGTTGCATTCGACATCCGCTACCCGTCCGTGGCGGTCAGCCCGGAAGGGGCGCTCGAAACAGGCGTCGGTTGCAGGTGGCTGACCAAGAACTCTGCCTGCTCGCTGACCAGTTGTTCGAATGCGTCCCCGAGGTAGAAGTCGAAATGTCCAGCGGCATAGAGCCGAACATCGCCGTGTGGCGCCTGGCGCGCATAACGCTCGGTCTGCACCGGAGGGGCGACGGAATCGGTTGCGCTGATGCAGATCAGGATCGGCGCGGCAATTCTCTTGGCCGATCGGCCCGGTCGATAACGGATCAGGCTCACCACACTTCGAGCCGCTGCACGGTTCACCCACTCGTAGCCGTCAGGAAGCAGCGCCAGCATCCCTGGCAGCGCATCGGGTGCGGTCATGAGCCCCGGCCGGCCGGGTGCGGCCGCCACGGGCACGCAGACCGGCTCCTTGCCTCGCATCGCCGCCAGGAGGTCGCGTGCCACGAAACCGAAGAGCACCAAGGATTCCCGCACACCGAGCGAGCCCGCCGAAGCCGGCCCGTCGGTGAAGGGGCACTGAGCGACCGCGGCGCGAAGCTCTGGATGGCGGGCAGCGACGGCAATGGCGTGCCCGCCGCCCAGCGAGCTTCCCCACACCGCGACTCGGCTACGGTCGACTTCCGGCAGGCCGGCCGCGTACTCGATGGCGGCGTCCCAATCGGCGAGCTGCTTGGACATCGACAACAGTTGGCGTGGCTCGCCGCCGCTGTCGCCAAGATGGCGATAGGTGAAGACGAGCACTGCCAAGCCGGCAGTGGCGAATCGCTCGGCGTATGGCGCCAGTCCCAGCTCCCGGGTGGCGCCCAAACCGTGCCCCATCACGACGACGGGCGCTGGTGCCTCGGATGCAGTAACCGGTAGGTATAGCCAGGCCGAGCAGAAGGAGTCGCCCGACCGGAAGTCCACGGTGCGGCGGCGAAATTTGGCCGTTGCCTTTCGTGCCATGTCTTCAGACCTTGGTCGTGGTGTCGACGGCAGTGTTTCCGTGCGCGAGGGCGGCGGCGTATCCGCCGGGCTGGTACAGCGGCAACTCACCGGCTTCGGCGGTAGCGCGTAGATAGCGCAGCATGAGCTCTTGGGCCTGCCGCTGGGGCAGTGAGGCCAGGAATTCGGCGCGTTCGAGGTGCAGCCCTTCGGCCATCGACAACGATCCACCCACGTTCACTGCCCGCTTGATGGCCTTGATCGCCTCGGTCGGTCGCGCGGCGAGATATACGGCTCGTTCGACGGCCCGGGAAATCAGCCGATCGGCGGCGACGATCTCATCGATCGCCCCCACTGCCAGTGCTTCCTCGGAGGAGAAGGGCCGTCCCTCCAGGATCGCGACGAGCGCACGATGTGAGCCGATGAGCCGAGGCAGGCGCTGAGTGCCACCGGCGCCGGGCGGAAATCCGAGCAGGACCTCCAGATGCCCGATGACGTAGTCGCCTTCGGACATCAAACGCAGATCACACGCCCACGCGAGCTCTGCGCCCATACCTAGCGCCGACCCGTTGAGGGCCGCGACGAAGATCGTGGAGCTGGTGGTCATGCGGAGCAACGTCTCGTGCACGTGGTCGAGCTGGACGGCGCCCGTCATCGGCGTCTTGCTCGCTACCCAACGGGTGAGCTTGTTGCGGCCGAACTGGTGGGCGACCCTGGCAACCACGCTCGTGACGCCGCGTCCGACCGGCGGAATAACCGAACCGTCTTCTTGCAGCCACCGTAGATCGGCATGACTGATGAATCGGTGCGGATGCGACCCGGTGAACACCACGGCGCGAACGTCACGATCGCGGTCGGCGCGCTCGACGAGGGCGGACAGTTCAGGAGCATCGTCGCGGCAGAACAGTCCGAGGTCGTCACCATCAAAACGCGCGACGATCACCCCACCGTCGAGTTCCTCGGTGTTGATTCGACGCCTGATGTGCTGTTGGGGAGACATGAGAGCTGGCGCTCCTCTGCTAGAACTTCGTTATAAACTTCGTTACAAAGATAGTGCGCTGGGTCACACATGACAACCCCCGCCTGAAAGACGTCGTCTTCGCCGAGCGCCGTCGGACGACGTGCCCGCCTTGCTTGTAGCCTCGTTTTCACGACTTCTAAGTAGCCCTAACAGGAGGTGTGCGGCTCCGATGGCCAAACCCCGCAAGGAGACGGCGCCGCGATTGGCTCCTGAACAAACCGTCGAGCGACTGGTCGAGGCTGCGACGACGTTGCTCGCGCAGAAGGGGCCGTCTGAGATCAAGGCGCGATCGGTTGCCGAGGCCGCGGGAGTATCGACGATGGCGGTGTACTACCACCTCGGCGGACTGCCCGAGTTACTCCAAGCCGTCGTCGACAAGGGATTTCGGGATCTGAGTCGGGCCTTCGTCACCGCTCCCGCTAGCGACGATCCGGTCACCACTCTGTTCGCGATGGCATTGGCGCATCGCAAGTTCGCTCAGGAGAATCCCCACCTCTACGACTTGATGTTCGGACTCTCCACGCGCGGTAGTTATCGGCCGCAACAGACCGCGCATTCGGGCGCAAGCGGACGGTCCGAGGAATTCCAAGCGGCCTACGCGCATCTGGTCCAGGCATGCGCGCTACTGGTGGGCAGCGGCCGCGTACGTCGCGACGAACCCCCTGAAACGATCGCTCCCCAACTCTGGAGCGCCGTCCACGGATTCGTCACCCTGGAATTGGGCGAACATTTCGCACCGTTCGACGATCCCGTCCGCCAGGTCCTGCAACCGATGATGGTGAACGTGCTGGTCGGGTTGGGTGACACTGCCGAGCTGACCGAGGCCTCTCACACTGCTGCAGTCGCCGCATCGCTCGCGATGACTGCGGACCCCGTGTGAGCCCTCGCTTCAGTTCGCCGCCCGACGCTCGCGTTGAGTGATCGAGCCAAATAGGCGCGCAGCCGTTTCGTGCGAGGCCTGAGCACGTTCTCGCGTATCTCCCAGTCCGACAGAAAGATTCACACCCATCGGCAAGAGCAGACGTCCGACGGGATCGTCACAATCGGCGAAGGTCTCCGCGAGCTCGAGGGTGATGAAGCCGTGCACGAAACTCCACAATTGAGCGGCCATGACATCCGTTTCCTGGGGCCGGACTCTGCCCGACCTCACGAGCCGTGCGCACGCTTCTTCGACGCGGGCGTAGACACCTCGGAAGGCTAGCGATCGTCCACTCAATCGACCGGCTGGATCGTTCTGCGGTCGGTACGTCGCGCGAGTGGACAGCCCAAACATCAAGTCATACAGATGAGGGTTTTCGCGGGCAACCCACCGACATGTCAATGCCAGCCCTGCGAGATCCGCGATCGGATCATCCGTCACCGGCACCCGAGAGAACGCCCTGTCGAGCTCCCTGAAGCCATCGTCGATGACGGCGAGCGTGAGTTCGGGTATCCCGCCAAAGTGGCTGTACACCGCCATCGTCGACAGTCCAGCCGCGGAGGCCACCGTGCGCGCCTTGATGGCGGACGGCCCTTGCTCGGCCAGTAGGCCGATGGTGGCCCGAACGAGTCGCTCCGGCACGCCATCGGGCGCCGCGCCTTCTGACATGTCCCGCATGTTCACCTGACTTTCCGGCTGACCGCGCCTTCAAGGCCCGTTCAAAGTGACGCTTGCCACGCCTGGAATAACTTTGTTATGGTAGTTCATAACTTCGTTATAGCACACCTCCGAAACCCTACGAAGTCATCACGGAGAGCAACGCTCATGTCACAACCAGTTACCGGCCACCTCGACGTCGAGGACCGCGGAGCCACCTTGATCGTGCGGGTCGACGGCGGCCCGCACAGTCTGTTCGGCCTTCAACTCGCCGATCAGCTCGATGAATTGGTGGACCGCGTCGACCGTGATCCAGGCGTCCACGCCGTCGTGTTCACCGGCGCGCGTCCCGGCCGGTTCGTCAGCCATGCCGACGTGCGCTGGCTCCAGGCCGAGGGTGCGGCGGTCCCGGACTTGAACCGACGGAGCGCCTCGGCTGTGCTGCGCCTGGCCAGAGGCCTAGACCGTGCCCGCGTCCCCGAGTCGGTTCTGAACAAGACCCCGCTTCGGGGAACGGGACAGCTCGATCGCCTGCACGCGACGTTCTTGCGTATGAACGCCAGCGGCGTCATCTTCGTAGCGGCCCTCAACGGTTCGGCTCTTGGTCTGGGCGCGGAATTCGCCTGGGCGTGCGATCTGCGCGTCATGGCCGATGGGGAGTTCTTCATCGGTCAGCCGGAAGTGCTCCTCGGGATCATGCCGGGCGGTGGCGGCAGCCAGCGACTGACCCGGCTGATCGGCACCCACAAATCGCTGGTCGCGATCCTCGAGGGCAAGCCATTCACGCCCGCGCAGGCGCTCGCCAATGGGGCCGTCGACGACGTGGTGGCACTTGACGACGTCGTCACTCGGGCTACAGAACTTGCCGAGTACTTCGGCAAGCGGACCAAGGGGTCGGTCGAGGCCATCAAGAGGTCGGTGTACTTCGGCGGCTCGATGTCGCTGTCGGAAGGCCTACACGTCGAGCGCACCGAGTTCCTCGGCACCGATCAGTCCGAGGAAGGTCAGGAACTGATGCTCCAGTACCTTTCGGATACGGAGTCCAACGGCGAGCTACCCCTGTATTCCCCGGATACCTACGCGCAAGCGCTCGAATCGGGCCGAGTGCCGCGGGTCGGCTCGACCAACGGGGCGGCAAAGCGATGAGCACCGCGCAGTCGTACACCCGCCAGGACGTCTCGTTCACCTCCGGCGAGGACACCTGTGCCGCATGGCTTTACCTGCCCACCGGCGCCACGTCGCCGCCCGTGGTCATCCTCGGGCACGGCCTTGGCGCCACACGTGAGATGCGCCTGGACGCGTTCGCCGAGCGCTTCGCCCAGGCGGGTATCGCCGCGTTGGCCTTCACCTACCGGCACTTCGGCGACAGCGGCGGCCAGCCTCGGCAGCTCCTGTCGATCAAGCGACAGCTCGCCGACTGGGACGCCGCGATCGTGTACGCGAAGACTCGACGCGACCTCGACGGCACGCGAATTGCGGTATGGGGTAGTTCCTTTGGTGGTGGTCATTCCATCACAGTCGCCTCACGCCATCCTGAACTGAAGGCCGCGGTGTCCCAGTGCCCGTTCACCGACGGTTTAGCCTCGGCACTGGCGTTGGGCCCGACGGAATCCCTCAAGGTGTTGCCGTCAGTAGCAAGGGATTTCGCATCCATGGTCCTGCGCAGGCCACCCGCGATGATCCCGCTCGCAGGCCCTCCCGGGTCGCTGGCCCTGATGAACGCCCCGGATGCCCTGCCCGGCTACGAGGCGCTCCTGCCACCCAACACGACTTTCCGGAACGAGGTAGCGGCACGGGTCGCTCCGACCATCGCCACCTACCGGCCCGGACGTGCGGCGAAGAAGATCAAGTTCCCAATCCTGTTCTGTGTCAGCAACACCGACAGCGTCACGCCGCCGGCCCAGACCCTGCGATACGCGCGCACTGCCCCCAAGGGGGAGATCAAACGCTACGACGCTGGCCATTTCGCCTTCTACCTCGGCGAGCCATTCGAGGCGTTAGTACGCGACCAGGTCGAGTTTCTCACTCGCCAGCTGCAGCCCGCGGGAGCAGTCGTTTGATGTCCGATCAAACCGACACCCTGGGCGGTCGCTTGCCGCTTGCCGATCCCGCTGAGCTGAACCCCGCACAGCGCGAGATCTTCGACCGCATGGCGACCAAGATCGTCCCCTGGGCGAATGATGCCCAATTCCAAAGCACCGCAGCAGATGGACGACTCATCGGTCCGTTCAACCCCGCGCTGCTCAACCCTGCCATCGCTGCGCCGTTCTTGGATTTGCAGTTCGCCGAGCAGATGCACACATCGTTGAGTGCGCGGGTACGCGAAGTCGTCATCCTCTCGGTGGGCGCCGTCTGGCAGGCCGACTATGAGCTTTATGCCCATTTGGCCGTAGCCCGCAAGGCGGGTCTCTCCGAGGATGCCGCTCGGGTGGTGGCCACTGGTGGGCTACCAGACGACCTCAGTTATGACGAGACGATCGCGCTGCGGCTGACCCAGCAACTGTCAGTCCATCACCGGGTCGACGAGTCGCTTTACCAGGCGGCCGAAATCAGTTTCGGAACAAAGGGATTGATCGATATCGCGTTCCTCATCGGCATCTATCACTCGGTGTGCGCGACGCTCACCATGTTCGCGATACCGGCTCCCGAATAGGCCCGCTCGCCATGACATTTGCTTCTCTACTGGATGTTCGTGCAGACGCAGATCCGGACAGGCTCGCTGTGTCCGACGGGACCGTGTCGTTGACCAACGCTGGGTTGTTGCAGCGTGTGCGGGCAGTCGCCGGTCAGCTTCACGAGCTTGGTGTCGGTGCCGACGACGTGGTGGCGGTCAAGTTGCGCAACCGGGTCGAATTCGTGGTGGTGTTGTTCGCGTCGTGGCGGTTGGGTGCGACGGTCACGCCGGTCAACCCGAGCCTGACCGAGGCCGAGGTCGTTCGGCAGCTTGAGGCCTCCAGCGCACGGCTGCTGGTCGCCGAGGACGACGCGACCGTTCCCGGCGGGGTGAACACCCTGGCGGTGAGTGAGATGCGCCACGAGGTCCTCGGCTCGGATCCACCACTGCGCGTGGATCCCTCGACGCTGGCGCTGCTGATCTTTACCAGTGGCACCACCGGGGTGCCCAAGGGCGTGATGCTCGATCACGCCAACCTCGATGCGATGGCCGAGATGGGACGCCAAGCGCTGGCCATCGGGCCGACGGATCGGTGTCTGCTGATCCTGCCGCTGTTTCACGTCAACGGCATCGTGGTCAGCGTGCTGATGCCGCTGCTGGCCGGTGCCAGTGTCGGCATCGCCGAGCGGTTTGACCCGCACACCTTCTTCGACACCGTCGAACGCCACCGACCCACGTTCTTTTCGGCGGTGCCCACGATCTACACCCTGCTAGCCGCGCTGCCCGACGACGTTCGCCCGGACATGTCGTCGGTGCGGTTCGGCATCTGTGGGGCCGCCCCCGCTTCCGCAGAATTGTTGGGCCGGTTCGAGGCCCGCTACGGGTTTCCCCTGATCGAGGGCTACGGCCTGTCCGAAGCGACTTGTGCGTCCACCATCAACCCCGTCACCGGTGAACGCCGGGCGGGCACGGTGGGAATCGCGTTCCCGGGTCAGCAGATCCGCATCGTCGACGCTGGCGGAACCGAGGTACCGACCGGCACCGATGGTGAGGTTCTCATCGCCGGACCCAACGTCATGCGCGGATATCTGGGTCGCCCCGATGAGACCGCGCGCGTCATCGTCGACGGTTGGTTGCACACCGGCGACGTCGGCCACCTCGACACCGACGGATATCTGACATTGGTGGGCCGGTCCAAGGACATGATCATCCGCGGCGGGGAGAACATCTACCCCAAGGAGATCGAGGATGTTCTCACCGGCGATCCCACGGTGTTGGAGGCCGCGGTGATCGGTGTGCCCGATGACAAGTGGGGAGAGGTGGTCGCGGCCTACGTGGCACCTCGAGACGGCCGCACCGTCAATCCCGAAGCGCTGCACGCGCTGTGCGCACGCACGCTCGCTGGCTACAAGCGCCCCACCTCGATCACCGTCCTAGACGGCATCCCCAAGAACGCCGTCGGCAAGACGGACAAGGCTCCGCTGCGCGCAGCCCACCTGAGAGGAACATCGTCATGACTTCCCTACAAGACCCGCTCACTCTGCCGTGTGGCCAGGTGCTGCCCAATCGGATCATGAAAGCCGCGCTGAACGAGGGGCTCGCCGACAAGAAGCACTCTCCCGACAAGCGGCTCGAGCGGCTCTACACCAGCTGGAGCCAAGGCGGCTACGGTCTGATCGTCACCGGCAACGTGATGGTCGACCGTACGCAGCTCGGCGAGCCGGGCAACGTCGTCATCGAGGACGAGCGCAACCTGGACGCGTTGTCGCGGTGGGCGAAGTCCACCAAGGATGCCGGGGTTCCGATTTGGGTGCAGCTCAATCATCCAGGGCGCCAGTCCAACCCGCTCGCGCTCGGACATACCCCGGTGGCACCCAGCCCGGTGGCGCTGAACTTCCCCGGTGCGGCCACCCCACGAGAGCTGACCTCCGATGAGATCGAAGACATCATCGAACGTTTCGCGACCGCGGCGGTGGTATGCGAGACCGCGGGCTTCGACGGCGTGCAAATCCACGGCGCGCATGGATACCTGGTCGCACAGTTCTTGTCCCCGTTGTCCAACCAGCGCGACGATGAGTGGGGCGGTGACCCGCAGCGGCGGATGCGCTTCGTGCTCGAAGTCGTGCGCCGCACCCGCGCCCGGGTCTCACCGAGCTTTGCCGTTGGCATCAAGCTCAACTCGGCCGACTTCCAGCGCGGCGGATTCACCGAAGAGGAATCCCGTGCGGTGGTGGCGGCCTTGGCGCGCGAAGGCGTCGATCTGATCGAGGTCAGCGGCGGCAGCTACGAACAGCCCGCCATGATGGGCAAGGCCGCCGACAGCACCCGCGCGCGCGAAGCCTACTTCCTGGAGTATGCCCGCACCGTACGCAGCCTTGCCGGTGACATTCCGCTGGCGGTCACCGGCGGGTTCCGTTCTCGCACCGCCATGCACGACGCGGTGCTCAGCGGTGAGTGCGACGTCATCGGCCTGGGCCGGCCGACTGCAACGACGACGGACGCCGCCTACATGATCCTCTCCGGGCGCGAACAGGTTCTTGCCTCACACCACGTGCGCGCCGGAATGCGCCGGGTCCTAGGCCGTTTCATGGATCTCAAATCAGTCGACGGGATTCTTGAACTCTCCTGGCACACCGACCAATTGCACCGCTTGGGCGCCGGCCTCACACCCGACCTCAACCGCGGACGCATCGCCACCACACTGGCGATGCTGCGCCGCAACGGCACCACCTCATTCGGGCGCAAGCGTGGGCTCTGACATGACGCGCTATTCACTCGCCGACAAGGTCGTCTTCATCACCGGTGCCGGTCGCGGGCTTGGTGCAGCCACCGCCACCGCGCTGACTCGGCGCGGAGCCCGAGTCGTACTGGCCGACGTTGATCCATCTTCGGCGCAGTCCGTCGCCGCCGCGTTGCCACGCGGTCACGCCCTTGCAGTGAAATGCGATGTGACCCAGTTCGATTCCGTCCAGGACGCCGTGCGGCGAACACGCGAGGAGTTTGGGCGCATCGACATCGCCATTGCCAACGCAGGCGTGCTCGGCCGTGGCGGCACATTCCGCACACTCACGCCCGACCAAGTGGATGGTGTCATGTCCGTGAACGTGGCTGGCGTCGTCAACACGGTGGCGGCCACGCTGGAATCGGTGATCAGCAGCCGCGGCCAGCTCGTGCTCGTGAGTTCGGTGTTCGCCTACCTCAATGGGGCGGGTGCCATTCCCTACGCGATGAGCAAGGCTGCGGTCGAGCAGCTCGGCCGTGGCCTTCGCGTCGAGTTGGCAAGCCATGGAGCGTCGGCCATGACGGCGTACTTCTCGCTCATCGAAACCGACATGATCCGTCAGGGCATCGACGCCGATCCACACGTATCCGCCCTGCTCTCGGTGATGCCCAAGTTCATACTCAAGCGAATCCAACCGACGACCGCGGCCACCGCGATCGTCGACGGACTCGCGCGCCGGCGAACCTCCATCATGGTTCCCGGCCGCTGGAAGCCCGTCGCCGCGCTTCGAGGCGTGGCTGGGCCGATCGTCGACGCCAGGCTCGCGCGCGACGCCGCGGTACAGCGAGCCCTTGCCCAACTCGAACGCCGCTCGTCGCATCCAAATATTGCCTAACAGGCAATCTTGCCCGGCGTGCAATATTCGGCTACGTTGGCGGCATGACCCGCCATCAGATGCTCGGGCTGCGAGAACGCAAGAAGGCCGACACCCGCTGGGCGCTTAGCGATGCCGCCTTGGAGCTCGCGTTGGAGCGCGGGCTGGCGAACGTCACTCGCGAAGACATCGCCAACAGGGCCGGGGTGTCTCTGCGGACCTTCAACAACTACTTCACGGGCAAGTACGAGGCCGTCGCCTTCCGGCAGGTCGACCGAACGCGACAGAGCCTCGCCGCCTTCCGTGAGCGGCCCGCCGACGAGCCGCTGTGGTCGGCGATCACAGAGGCCATGCTTGCGCCACTGGAAGCCGAAGGCGCCACGGACATGCGGCCGACGCCCGGGGAGCTGGCCGTGATCCGGGAGCTCCTGTCGGCCCGGGATCTGCGTGCCGCGCTGACCAAGGACCTAATGGCCGACTGGGTCGACGCGATCGCGGAACGCACCGGGACCGATCCGGCTCGCGATATGTATCCGCGCTTGGTCACTGCGGTCGTCCGGGCAGTCGGCGAGACGGCGATGGAGGCCTACGCCTATGCCGATCCACCCGTGGCCTATACCGAACTCCTTCGCCGCGGACTTGCCGACGTCGCGGCCGGACTACCCGAAAGGTGATGCCGATGTCTGAAACCCGAGTCCCCGTAGTTATCTCAGGTGCAGGCCCGAACGGGCTCATGGTGGCGTGCGAGCTGGCGCTGGCTGGTGTGCGGCCCGTCGTGCTCGAGCGCCTGCCCGGGCCCAGCGACGAGCCGAAGGCCAACGGCATGGTCGGCCAGGTGGTTCGACAACTGGATATGCGTGGGCACTACCAGAGGTTCACCGGATCCGACGAGCAGCCGCACCCCGCCTACCAGTGGATATTCAGCGGAATGTCGGTGCCGCTCTTCGGCGTTCCCGACAACCCGATGTATGCGCTGATGATGGCGCAGCCAAAGCTAGTCCAGCTTCTTGATGAGCGAGCACGCGAACTCGGTGTCGAAATCCGCTGGGGCCATGAGCTGACCGGCGTCCAGACACGCGCCGACGGCGCCACTGTCGAGGTGTCGGGACCGGATGGGACGTACACGCTGGAGACGACGTACCTCGTTGGCGCCGACGGTGGCCGCAGTATCGTTCGCAAGCTGGCGGGCATCGACTTCCCTGGCCACACGTCCAACACGATCGCCCGAGTCGCTCACGTGCGAGTTCCGGAGGAAATGCGCGGCCCCAACGGTGGCATCGACGTGCCGGGCGTGGGTCCACTTCCCTTCGGGCACAATCGACTCGACAACGGCGGATTCATCTACGCCGCGTTCGAGAGTGAGCGGTCGATGGTTGGGACCATCGAGTTCGATGAGCCCGGCGATGACTTGGAGCCGATGACGCTCGACGAGCTGCGCGACAGCGCGCGTCGGGTGCTCGGCGTGGAGCTGCCCGTCGAGCCACCGCCCGGTCCAGGGCCACATGCGTTGCGCCGCATCGCCGGGCAGAACACCCGGCAGGCCGATCGTTACCGCGCGGGCAACATCTTCCTGGTCGGCGATTCCGCCCACGTGCATTCCGCGATGGGCGGGCCTGGGCTGAACTTGGGCATGCAGGACGCGGTGAACCTCGGTTGGAAGCTGGCGGCCGCCGTCAACGGCTGGGCGCCGGCGGGACTTCTCGACACGTACCAGTCCGAGCGGTATCCCGTCGGCGAGCGGGTGATGATGCACTCGATGTCTCAGACCGCCCTTTTCGGGCCCGGACCCGAGATCGCCGCGCTGCGAAAACTTTTCGACGAACTATTGCAGCAGCCGAGCGTTGCCGAACACATGGCACACCTGCTCGCAGGCTCCGACGTCCGCTACGACGTCGGCGACGACCATCCGCTGTCGGGCCGCATGGTGCCCGAGCTGGTGCTCGACGACGGCCGACGCGTCGCGGGGTTGCTCCACGCTGGGCGTCCGGTGCTGCTCGACCTGACCGGAGGCCTCGAGGTGCCCAATGATCGCGTGGACGTCGTCACCGGCAGCATGGCGGACCGGCCCGCCGCAGCCCTGCTGATCCGGCCCGACGGCTACGTCGCCTGGGCAGCCGACGAGCTCGGCACCGACGATCTGACGCGGTTGCACACGGCGTTGTCGCGTTGGTGCGGAAGCGAACTCACGGTCAGTTCAGCTTGAGCGCGGCCGCCACGATGGGGCGGGCCCAGGCCGGTGTGCCCTTGAGCTCTGGTGGGCCGACGATTTCCCCTCGGACGATGTGGAGCACGAGCACCGGCTTGGGCGGGTCACCGGCGGCGGGATCCGCGGCAGCCGAGTTGTCGTAGACGCGTAGCTCGGTGAGCACCGGAAGCAGCCGCACCAGGTTCATCCGGCTGTGCCGCCACCGCCGCCGGATGTCGGCTTCGGGGATGTCGTGGCCGCCGGCTTGCACGCGCTGCCGCACCCGCTCGATGTGCAGTTCCGGACTGGACAGGCCAACGTAGAAGATCCGCACCTCGAAACCGGCCGCTGCGGCCTCGGCCAGAATCCGGGTCATGGTGCCGCCGCCGAGCGTCGTCTCGAATGCGAAGTCCAGCCGCTCGGCGACCGCCCGCTCTAGCAGACGCTTGCCCTGCCGCCAGGCCGCGGCGTTCGCCTTGACCTGCTCCAGCCCCGGATTCGCGGCGATGAGTGCCTTGGCCGCCTCGTCTGGGTTGTAGTACTCGGCGCCCGCCGCGCGGATCATCGCGCCGCCGATGCTGCTCTTGCCCGCACCGTTGACGCCCGCCAGGACGTACAGCCGCGGGGCCGCCCGTCGGCTCATTCAGCGCGGGCGCGGCGACGCTTCGGTCGGGCCGCCTTGACCGCCGCGCGGCCGAGCTCTTCGGGCGATGCGTCGAACGCCGCCGCCATGCCGGCCTTCGCGGCCGGCGTCTGCATCCCCGCCAGCAGCGCGTCGAATTCCTCGTCGAGCTCATCTAGCACCGGTGAGCTCGAGCGTGTCAACGCCTGAAACTCTGCGTAGGACAACAGCACCGCCTTGGGGGTGTTGTGCTTGGTGATGGCCACGGCGCCGCCGAGGGCGGCCTGTTCGAAGATCGCGCCGAACTCGTTCTTGAAGCGGGTGGCAGGCACCGACGGGACGTCGACGAGATCGCCGTCGCTGTTGCGGAAGCTCAAGCTGGACATATACCCATAATAGCCGAAATGGCCATTTTAGCCACTATGTGCTGACTCACCCCACTTCGCCGAGACTGCGCAGAGATCGCGAAATCGGCCGCTGGAGCGATCTGTGAGCAGTCTCGGCGGAGGGAAACCTAGGCCAGCGTGGCGCGGATGGACACCGTCACGTACGGCAGCGCCAAGCCCGTCATGTTGACGAGCGCCGGGTGCGTGGCCAGCAGCTCGCGGACCTCGTCGAGCGTCTGCGTGCGCACCTCCGTCGGCGAGGTGATGCAGTAGCTGCGCGACGCCACCAGGTCGATGAGCGCTTGCGGCGTAAGGTAACTCGTCCACTCGACCTGATGCCGCTCGACGTCGGTGAACGGCTCCGGGAGGGACACCTTCTGGCTGAAGGGGTCGTTCTCGTGGCCGATGATGCGGCCGAGGTCCTTGACCCAGCCGAGCCGTTCGTCGCGGGTGTTCCACACCAGCCCGAGCCGGCCACCCGGTCGCAGCACGCGGGTCACCTCCTTGACGGCGCGTACCGGGTCGAACCAGTGCCAGGCCTGCGCCACCAGCACCGAGTCGACGCTGTCGTCCGGAAGCGGGATCTCCTCCGCGGTGCCGAGCAGTGCGGGGGTGTCCGGCAGCGAGCTGCTGAGCACCTCGAGCATCTCGGGGATGGGGTCGACGGCGACCACCTCGAGCCCGCGCTCGACCAGCCGGATCGTCAGCTTGCCGGTGCCCGCGCCGAGATCGAGCACGTCACGGGCGCCGGGCGGCAACAACCAGTCGATGGCCTCCGGCGGATACGACGGACGGCCGCGCTCGTAGGCCGCGGCCTCCTCACCGAACGAAAGCGACCGCCGTTGCCTTGCCCCGTCGCTCACCGTGAGGCCACCTCGAGGGTCTGCCGGATCAGTTCGCCGACGGCGTCGGTCTCGACCAGGAAGCCGTCGTGGCCGTACTTGGAGTCGACGACGTTGAGCCCAGGACAGCCAGGCAGCAGCGCGGCCAGTTCCTCTTGCAGGCGCAATGGATACAACCGGTCGGACGTGATGCCGCCGACGATCACGGGCACCGCGCAGCCGCGCAACGCGGCGCGCACCCCGCCACGGTCGCGGCCGACGTCGTGACTGCTCAACGCGTCGGTCAACGCGACGTACGTGCCCGCGTCGAACCGCGCTGCGAGCTTGTCGCCCTGGTGGTCCAGGTAACTCTGCACGGCATAACGGCCACCGGCCGTCGGCCGTTCGTTGCCCTGTGCGTCGTTGCCGAACCGCTCATCCAACTCGACCTCGCCGCGATAGGTGAGGTGCGCGAAGCGACGGGCGAGCTCCATGCCGACGTGAGGGGTGCGCCCGGTGTCGTAATAGTCGCCGTTGCACCAGTTCGGGTCGGCCTTGATGGCCGCCACCTGGGCGCACTGGGTGCCGATCTGGTCGGCCGTGGCACGCGCCCCGACGGCGAGCACCAACGCCGCCCGCACGGTGTCGGGGTGGCCGACGGCCCACTCCAGCGCTCGCGCCCCGCCCATCGACCCGCCGACGACGGCTGCCACCTCGGTGATGCCGAGCAGCTTCAGCGCGGCGATGTCGGCATTCACCTGGTCGCGCACCGTGATCGCGGGAAACCTTGACCCCCAAGGCTTTCCATCGGGTGCGAGCGAACTCGGTCCGGTGGACCCCCGGCACCCGCCCAGCACGTTGGTGGCGATCGCGCACCAGCGGCCGGTGTCGATGGGCGCCCCCGGTCCGGCCACGCCATCCCACCAACCGGCGGTGGGGTGGTCCGGACCGGCGGAGCCGGTGACGTGCGAATCGCCCGTGAGCGCGTGCAGCACCACGACGACGTTGTCGCGGGTGGGCGACAGGGCACCCCACCGCTGGACGGCGATGGACACGTCGTCGAGCACGGCGCCGTTCTCGAGTGTCAGCGACCCGATGTTCACCACGGAGAGCTCGCCTTCGGCGGGCAACTCGTGTGTGACGACCGGGCTCTCCAAGGTCGTCACACCGACACCGCGGTCTGCGGCACCCCGGAGAATGCCTTGGCGGCGGCGAAGCCATGCTCGAGGTCGGCGAGGATGTCGTCGATGCCCTCGATGCCGACCGCCAGCCGGACCAGTCCGGGCGTCACGCCGGTGGCCAGCTGCTCCTCGGGAGACAGCTGCGCGTGGGTGGTCGACGCGGGGTGGATGACGAGCGACCGCACGTCACCGATGTTGGCGACGTGGCTGTGCAGCGTCAGCGCGTTGACGAACGCCTTGCCGGCCTCGATGCCACCCGCCAACTCGAACGCCAGCACGGCGCCGGTGCCCTTGGGTGCCAGCTTCCGGCCGAGCTCGTACCACGGCGAGCTGGGCAGCCCGGCGTAGTTCACCGATACGACGCCGTCGTGGCTGAACAGGAACTCGGCGACCTTCTGCGCGTTGGAGACGTGCCGCTCGATGCGCAGGCTCAGCGTCTCCAGGCCCTGCGCGATGAGGAAGGCGTTGAACGGCGCCGCCGCCGAGCCGAGGTCGCGGAGCAACTGCACCCGCGCCTTGAGCGCGAACGCGGGCGGACCGAGCTCGGCGAACACCACACCGTGGTAGCTCGGGTCAGGGGTGGTGAAGCCGGGGTGGCGGCCCTGCGTCCAGTCGAAGTTGCCGCCGTCGACGATCACGCCCGCGATCGCCGTGCCGTGTCCGCCGAGGTACTTGGTGGCCGAGTGCACGACGATGTCGGCGCCGTGCGCGATCGGCTGGATCAGGTACGGCGTCGCGATGGTGTTGTCGACGATCAGCGGCACGCCGTTCTCGTGCGCCACACCCGAGACGCCCGCGATGTCGAGGATGTCGATCTGCGGGTTCGAGATGGTCTCGGCGAAGAACGCCTTGGTGTTCGGCTGGACCGCCGCACGCCAGGAATCGAGGTCATCGGGATCGTCGACGAACGTGGTCTCGATGCCCAGCTTGGGCAGCGTGTAGTGGAACAGGTTGTACGTGCCGCCGTACAGCCGCGGGCTGGAGACGATGTGGTCGCCCGCCGACGCGAGGTTGAGGATCGAGAACGTCTCGGCGGCCTGGCCGGACGCCAGGAACAGCGCAGCCACGCCGCCTTCGAGCGCGGCAATGCGCTGCTCGACCACGTCCTGCGTCGGGTTCATGATGCGCGTGTAGATGTTGCCGGTGACCTCGAGGCCGAACAGCGCCGCCGCATGCGCGGTGTCGTCGAACGTGTACGACGTGGTCTGGTAGATCGGCAGTGCGCGCGCATGGGTAGCGGTGTCCGGGGTCTGTCCGGCGTGGATCTGCTTGGTCTCGAACGCCCAACCGGCGGTCGGGTCTTCTTCCGGGGTGGTCATGGAATGTCTCTCCTAGGGATGTGCGGCGTCGCCGACGCGAGCGCGCGCGAAGTAATGGGGATCGCGAATAAGCTCAACGGCACACACACATAACAGGCCTCCACATCAGGTTTCCCTGTCTCTCGGGGGGCCCGTCCTGCGGACCCGCGCTTGCCGTGTAGCTAGGTTCAGCTACTCAACCTGGTCAATCACCCGGGGCACCCCACCGCGGTTGGAGGGTTGCCGGCCAGCGAGCCGGGGCTTGACGCTGGCACTCATGACCGAAACGAAGCCTAGCTCACGACCTCGTATCGATGCCAGTGACTACTTTCGGTGGCCTTTCGGCATGCTCGAATTCTCGGCCGAGGGCAGGGGTGGGGACATCGGGAGAATCCACCCATTTGCGAGCGTCGGGGGACAGCGATCGATCGCCGCGACGATGTCGGGGGAGGTGTCTTCGCGCCCGTGTGTCACGCGTAGGTTCGTATTCGAAGCGATACTGATGGCCGCCGCTTCATCGCGAGCCCTGAGATTCTGACGACCGTGACGCCGGGAGAGTGACCATGACTGCCGCCAAGCAGCCAACCATCATCTACACGCTGACCGACGAGGCGCCGTTGCTTGCGACGTACGCCTTCCTTCCGGTGGTGCGCGCCTTCGCCGATGCCGCAGGCATCGACGTCAAGACGAGCGACATCTCCGTGGCCGCGCGCATCCTCGCGGAGTTCGGCGACTACCTCACTGAAGAGCAGCGCGTGCCGGACAACCTCGCGGCGCTCGGAGAGCTGACACAGCTGCCCGACACCAACATCATCAAACTGCCGAACATCAGCGCCTCAGTGCCTCAGCTGCTTGCCGCCATCAAGGAGTTGAAGGCCAAGGGCTACGACCTTCCCGAGTACCCGGGAGATCCGAAGACCGACGAGGAAAAGGCGATCAAGGAGCGCTACGGCACGTGCCTGGGTAGCGCCGTGAACCCGGTACTGCGCGAAGGCAACTCGGACCGCCGCGCGCCCAGGGCGGTCAAGGAGTACGCGAGGAAGCATCCGCACAGCATGGCCAAGTGGTCCCAGGCGTCGCGCACCCACGTGGCGACCATGAGCCACGGCGACTTCTACCACGGCGAGAAGTCGTTGACGCTGGACCGTGCGCGCACCGTCCGGATGGAGCTGATCACCAAGGGCGGCGAGACGATCGTGCTCAAGCCCGAAGTGAAGCTCGACGACGGCGACATCATCGACAGCATGTTCATGAGCAAGAAGGCGCTGTGCGACTTCTACGAAGAGCAGATGCAGGACGCCTACGAGACGGGCGTGATGTTCTCGCTGCACGTCAAGGCGACGATGATGAAGGTCAGCCACCCGATCGTCTTCGGCCATGCGGTGAAGGTCTTCTACAAGGACGCGTTCGCCAAGCACCAGAAGCTGTTCGACGAGTTGGGGGTCAACGTCAACAACGGGCTCTCCGACCTGTACGACAAGATCGAGTCGCTACCCGAATCGCTGCACGAGGAGATCGTCCGCGACCTGCACGCCTGCCATGAGCACCGGCCCGAGCTGGCCATGGTGGATTCGGCCAAGGGCATCTCGAACTTCCATTCGCCCAGCGACGTCATCGTCGACGCCTCGATGCCCGCCATGATCCGGCTCGGCGGCAAGATGTACGGCGCCGACGGACGGACCAAGGACACCAAGGCCGTCAACCCCGAGTCGACCTTCTCCCGCATCTACCAGGAGATCATCAACTTCTGTAAGACCCACGGCCAGTTCGACCCGACAACCATGGGCACGGTGCCCAACGTCGGCCTGATGGCGCAGAAGGCCGAGGAGTACGGCAGCCACGACAAGACGTTCGAGATTCCCGAAGACGGCGTGGCCAACATCGTCGACAACGCCACCGATGAGGTGCTGCTGACGCAGAACGTGGAAGAGGGCGACATCTGGCGCATGCCGGTCGTCAAGGACGCCCCGATCCGCGACTGGGTGAAGCTGGCCGTCAACAGGGCGCGCAACTCCGGTATGCCGGTGGTGTTTTGGCTGGACGTGTGGCGTCCGCACGAGAACGAGCTGCGGACGAAGGTCAATACCTACCTCGCCGACCACGACACCGAGGGGCTCGACATCTCGATCCGGTCGCAGGAACGCGCCATGCGGCACACGATCGAGCGCGCGATGCGCGGGCAGGACACCATCGCCGCGACCGGCAACATCCTTCGTGATTACTTGACCGACCTCTTCCCCATCCTGGAGCTGGGCACCAGCGCCAAGATGCTGTCCATCGTGCCGCTGATGGCAGGCGGCGGGTTGTACGAGACGGGCGCAGGCGGTTCGGCGCCCAAGCACGTCAGTCAGCTGGTCGAGGAGAACCACCTGCGTTGGGATTCGCTAGGGGAGTTCCTCGCGTTGGGGGCCAGCCTCGAGGATCTGGGCAACAAGACCGGCGACAAGCGCGCCACGTTGCTGGCCACCACGCTCGACCTTGCCACCGGAAAGCTGTTGGACGAGAACAAGAACCCGTCGCGCAAGACCGGTGAGCTCGACAACAGGGGCAGCCAGTTCTACCTCGCCATGTACTGGGCGCAGGAACTCGCCGCCCAGACCGAGGACAAGGAACTCGCCGAACACTTCGCACCACTCGCCAAGAATTTGGCCGAGAACGAGGATGCCATCGTGGCCGAACTCAACGAGGTGCAGGGAGATTCGGTCGACATCGGTGGTTACTACTACCCGGACCCCGAAAAGGTCACGGCGGTGATGCGTCCGAGCGAGACGTTCAACGCCGTTTTGGAGTCGTCGAAGAGCTGACGGAGAGACGGCGGACGCGCATGTCGAAGATCAAGGTCGAAGGCACGGTAGTCGAACTCGACGGCGACGAGATGACTCGCATCATCTGGAAGCTGATCAAGGAGACCTTGATCCAACCGTATCTCGACGTGAACCTCGACTACTACGACCTCGGCATCGAGCATCGAGACGCGACCGACGATCAGGTCACCGTCGACG
The DNA here is from genome assembly GCF_033804605.1 of Mycobacterium sp. RTGN6. Classification (NCBI taxonomy): domain Bacteria; kingdom Bacillati; phylum Actinomycetota; class Actinomycetes; order Mycobacteriales; family Mycobacteriaceae; genus Mycobacterium; species Mycobacterium sp. RTGN6. The sequence continues at coordinate 211,155 of NZ_JAPZKZ010000010.1, read as the reverse complement.
CCGCCAACGCCATCAAGAAGCACCACGTCGGCGTCAAGTGCGCCACCATCACGCCCGACGAGGCGCGGGTCAAGGAATTTGGGCTCAAGCAGATGTGGTTGTCGCCCAATGGCACCATCCGAAACATCCTGGGCGGCACCATCTTCCGCGCACCGATCGTCATCGAGAACGTGCCGCGACTGGTGCCAGGCTGGACGAAGCCGATCATCATCGGCCGTCACGCCTTCGGCGACCAGTACCGCGCCTTCAACGCCAAGGTCGAGCAGGGCGGCACGTTCACGGTGACGTTCACCCCGTCCGACGGTAGCGAGCCGATGGTGCACGACGTCGTCGAGATCCCCGAAGACGGCGGCGTCATCATGGGGATGTACAACTTCAAGAAGTCGATCCAGGACTTCGCCCGTTCGTCGTTCAAGTATGGGCTGCAACAGAATTACCCGGTCTACCTGTCGACCAAGAACACCATCCTCAAGGGCTATGACGGGATGTTCAAGGACGAGTTTCAGCGCATCTTCGACGAGGAGTTCAAAGAGGACTTCGACGCCAAGGGGCTGACCTACGAGCACCGGCTGATCGACGACATGGTGGCCTCCTGCCTGAAGTGGGAGGGCGGCTACGTCTGGGCATGCAAGAACTACGACGGCGACGTCCAATCCGACACCGTCGCACAGGGTTACGGCTCACTGGGGCTGATGACCTCGGTGCTGATGACACCGGACGGCCAGACCGTCGAGGCCGAGGCCGCGCACGGCACCGTCACCCGCCACTACCGGCAGCACCAGGCGGGCAAGCCGACGTCGACCAACCCGATCGCCTCGATCTTCGCGTGGACGCGTGGGCTCGAGCACCGCGGCAAGCTCGACAACACACCGGCGGTCATCGAATTCGCGGAGACGCTCGAGGACGTGGTGATCGGCACCGTCGAGGGTGGGCACATGACCAAGGACCTCGCGCTGCTCATCGGCCCCGACCAGCCGTGGGAGACCAGCGAGGAGTACCTCGGCACCATTGCCGACCATCTCAAGCGGGCGCTGAACTAGCCCGCTCGGGTTCGGTGTGGGCGTCGACGAAGTCGGTGATGAGCTCGGTGATGATGCCAGGCGCCTCCAGCATCGGGATGTGGCCGAGCCCGTCGAGCCTGGTGACCGTGGCGCTGGGCGGCAGGTTGTCGATGAAGTAGCGGTTGCCCCGCGGGGTGGGGAAGACCCGGTCCCGTTCGCACAGCACCAGCTGGGTCGGTGCGGCGACGCTGGCGAGTTCCAGCAGCCCGGGCAGTCGTAGTGTCTTGATCAGCATTTGCCAGTACGCCGTGCAGTGGGTGGCGTCGTCGACGAGGTTGAGCAGGTCGGGGTGGCTCGGGCCGTCGGCGGGGCCGCTGACGGGCAGCGTCGCCAACCGGCGGGCGAACGGCAGGTCGATGATGCGGGGCCCGAGCAGGCGCGCGGCCATCAGCGCGGGCCCGCCGAGCAGGAACTTCAGCACCGTCTCGTACTTCGTCGCCGAATGCGGCCCCCAGCCGCCGGCCGGGGCGATGGCCGTCAACGTCCGCGCCCGGCCGCGTCGCTCCAGTTCGAAGGCCACCCAGCCGCCCAGTGAATTGCCGACGACGTGCGCGGTCTGCCACCCGAGGTCGTCCATGCGCCGCTCGACGTCGTCCACCAGCGCTGCGGTTTCGAGGAACCAGGACCCGGCCCTGCGCCCGCCGCGGTGGCCGATCATCGTCGGTGCGAGCACCTCGAAGCGGCCGGTGTCGGCGAGCTGGCCTGCGACCGTGTTCCACACGTTCTGCGAGCACAAGAATGGGTGTAGCAAGAGAATTGGCGCTCCGGAGCCTTCGTGGATCGGGTCGCGTTCGGGCATGGGGCCGACCCTAGGGTGATACCGCCGGTACCGCAAGGAAGCCGTGTCGGAGGCAGGCGACATGATTTTCTGCGCCGTCATCAAATGTTGACGCTGCGGAGCGGAAGGTGCCTCCGATGGAGGCGCCGAGTCGGGACCCCGCGCGGCTGTTCGTGTCGTAGGTGGGGGACATGATTTTGTGCGCCGTCATCAAATGTTGACGCTGCGGAGCGGAAGGTGCTTCCCATGGAGGCGAAGGAACCGTGGTGGGCTTCTGACCCGGTGCTTGCGGCGAAGCGCCGGGAGGCTTTGGAGGAGATCGAGCAAGCGCAGCCGCGGCCACCCCTACCGACTGGGCCCGATCCCGTCTTCGTCGAGGTTGCCAGTGGTGCGAGCCGGCGAGAACTGGCCGAAGCCCGCGACGACCTCGACCGCGCCCGACTACGGTATGCGGACGCCATCCGGGCCGCCCGCGTCGCCGGATATTCCTGGGGCGAGATCGGCCGCGTGCTCGGTGTCCCGAAGCAGTCGCTGCACCGCCGCTTCGGCGACCTCGGTTAGGGTCGGCCGGTGATCGTGAGCACCATCAACGTCAACGGTATCCGCGCCGCCGTCAGGCAGCGATCAACCGAGAATCTCGGCCTACTGGCCTGGCTGAAGGAAACCACGGCCGACGTGGTGTGCCTGCAGGAGACGCGCGCCGACGACGAGCAGCTGGCCGACGCCCTCACGCCGGCACTGGCGGACGGCTGGCACCTCGCCTCGGCCGACCCACACCTCAAGGGCCGCAACGGCGTTGCCGTGCTGAGCCGGCATCCGATCACGCGTGTGCTGATCGGGCCCACTTCACACACTTCGGCCGGGGCCGGTGACGAGTTCGCCTCGCACGGACGCTATCTCGAGGTGGATACGGGCGACCTCACGGTCGCGAGCGTGTACTTCCCGACCGGTGAAGCTGAGACCGACCGCCAGTTGGAGAAGGAGCGGTTCATGGCGGCCGTGGCCGCGCGGATGGCGGTGCTACGGCAAGACGGGCGTGACGCCGTCGTGTGCGGGGACTGGAACATCGGGCACACCGAGCTGGACATCAAGGCGTGGAAGGCCAACCGGAAGAAGGCCGGCTTCCTGCCCAGCGAACGGCAGTGGCTCACCGACCTGCTCGCCACCGGCTGGGTGGACGTCGTCCGTGTTATGCACCCCGACGTGCCCGGCCCGTACAGCTGGTGGTCGTGGCGGGGCAAGGCCTTCGACAACGACGCGGGGTGGCGCATCGACTATCAGTTGGCCACCGCGCCGTTGGCGGCTCGCGTGTTGTCGGCCCGCGTCGAACGGGCCGACGCCTACGCGCTGCGGTGGTCGGATCACGCGCCGGTGACGGTGGAGTACGCCTGAGCCCAGTCGGGTCGACGACCGAGGTGGCGCAGGATCCGGTCCAGGTCGTCACCGGTCGCCGGCTGGATTGCAGGACCGAACGGCACCTCGTCGAGCGCGCGGAACTCCCCGTCGGGTACGGCGAGCGCGAGCGGCAAGGCCGCGCCGACGACGTCGGCCGGCAGAACGTACGGGACACCTAGTGCCGCGGCGACGTCCCAACCGTGGACCACGTAGTCGATGAAGTGAAAGCCCATCGCGATGGCGCCGGGGAACGTGGCGCCAGGCCCGAACTCGGGAAGCGCGAACGACGCGTCGGGCGCGGCGTCGTCGGCGAAGGCCTCCAGCACGTCGCGGGCGGCGTCGGCGTACGTCGTGGCTGGGTCGGTCCTGACCGCGTCGATCACGGATTCGGGCCGCCACAGTTCGGCGTCTGCCCCGTAACCCCTTGCGGCCATGGCGAACCCGTGGTGTTGGACGGTCATGTGAGCGAGTAGATCGGCCAGGGTCCAGCCAGCGCAGGGGGTCGGCGCGTCGAGCTCGGCGGGGCGGACGGCGGCGACGAGCTCGATGGAGTTCAGCACGGCGGTGCGATGGAAGGGGCGGATGTCGGGGGTATCGGTAGGCATACGCATATCGTAAGCGACTACATACGATATGGCAACGCCTAGCATGTTGCGATGCCTACGACGCCACGGCGCGACGACCTCGCGGCGATGCTGACCCCGCTGCTGAGAGACCTGGTGGCCGCGGAACTGCCGGTGCTGGCCGCCCACGACCTGACCATGTGGGGGTACGTCGTGTTGCTCGCCCTCGACCGCTCGCCTGTGCGCACTCAGGCCGCGCTCGCTGAGGCGATCGGCGCCGACAAGACGCGCATCATCGGCACGCTCGACGAGCTTCAGCAGCGGGGGCACATCGAGCGTCACCCCGATCCCGACGACCGCCGCGTGCGACTGCTCGCCATCACCGACGCCGGCCGTGCGGCCAAGGACGCCGCACAGGCGGAGATCCAACGCGGCGAGGAGCGCCGGCTGGCACAGCTGTCCGCCGACGAGCGTCGGGTGTTCCTGCGGGTGCTGGAGCGGTTGACCCGCGAAGAAACCGGATGACGCCAATGGGAGGATCGAAGTCATCATGAGCACTGAGATCAACGGCACGAAGACGCAGGTCGTCTTCTCCGGCGTGCAGCCCACGTCCGACTCCCTTCACCTCGGCAACGCGTTGGGGGCGGTCAGCCAGTGGGTCGGGCTCCAAGACGGCTACGACGCGTACTTCTGCGTCGTCGACCTGCACGCCATCACGCTGCCTCAGGACCCCGCCACACTGCGGCGCCGCACGCTGGTCACCGCGGCGCAGTACCTGGCGCTGGGCATCGACCCGGCCCGGTCCACCGTCTTCGTGCAAAGCCACGTGCCCGCCCACGCCGAATTGAGTTGGGTGCTGGGCTGTTTCACCGGCTTCGGGCAGGCGTCGCGGATGACGCAGTTCAAGGACAAGTCGCAGAAGGAGGGTGCCGAGGCGACGACGGTCGGGCTCTTCACGTACCCCGTACTGCAGGCCGCCGACGTGTTGCTCTACGACGCCGACCTGGTTCCCGTCGGCGAGGACCAGCGTCAGCACCTCGAACTGGCCCGCGACGTCGCGCAGCGGTTCAACGCCCGCTTCCCGGACACGTTCGTCGTGCCCGACGTGTTGATTCCCAAGGCCACCGCCAAGATCTACGACCTCCAGGACCCGACCGCGAAGATGAGCAAGTCCGCCGCCACCGAGGCCGGGCTGATCAGCCTGCTCGACGATCCGGCGAAGACGGCCAAGAAGATCCGTTCGGCGGTCACCGACAGTGAGCGCGAAATCCGCTTCGACCAGGTGAATAAGGCCGGCGTGTCGAATCTGCTGACCATTCAGTCGGCGGTCACCGGAACCGACATCGACAAGCTCGTCGAGGGCTACGTGGGGCGCGGCTACGGCGACCTGAAGAAGGACACCGCCGATGCCGTCGTGGAGTTCGTCACCCCGATCAAGACCAGGGTCGACGAACTGCTGGCCGATCCGGCCGAACTGACCGCGGTGTTGGCGGCGGGGGCGCAGCGGGCAACCGGGGTGGCTGCGACGACGTTGCAGCGGGTGTACGACCGATTAGGGTTTCTGCACAGTGCCCGCTAGGAGAGTCTGGGCCCGCTGAACGCTCAGGAGGCTGGGATGACCGAACCGGCCAAACCAGGCGTGATGGACCGGCTGCGCACCAGGTTTCCCTTGTTCGACCGCATCATGCGGGCACAGGATCGCTACAACTTAAGCAAGGGCGACTTCTACGCCGCGGGCATCACCTACTTCACGATCTTCGCGTTATTCCCCTTGCTGATGGTCGGATTCGCGGCGGGTGGCTTCGTCCTGGCGAGTAGGCCCGAGCTGCTCGCGGACATCGAGGAGAAGATCAAGGGTGCCGTGTCCGGCGATCTCGGCCAGCAACTGATCGGCCTGATGGACTCGGCCATCGACTCCAGGACCTCGGTCGGCATCATCGGCCTGGCCGCCGCCGCGTGGGCGGGCCTGGGCTGGATGGCCAACCTGCGCGAGGCGCTCAGCCAGATGTGGGGCCACCAGCGCGGCGAGCCACCAGGATTCGTGACGAAGAAGCTGTCGGATCTGATCGCGCTGCTGTCGGCGTTCGGCGCCATCATCGTCACGATCGCGCTGACGGCGCTGGGCAACGGCTCCGTGATGCGAGCCGTGCTCGGCTGGATCGGCATCCCCGACTTTCCCGCCTTGGGCATGCTGTTGCGGGTCGCCTCCTACGTGGTGGCCCTCGGCATCTCCTGGCTGCTCTTCACGTGGATCATCGCGCGGCTGCCGAGGGAATCCGTGAGCCTGCGCAGCGCCGCCCGCGCGGGACTGCTCGCGGCGGTCGCCTTCGAGATCTTCAAACAGGTGGCGTCGATCTACCTGAAGACGGTGCTGACCGGCCCGGCAGGCGCGACGTTCGGACCGGTGCTCGGCCTGATGGTGTTCGCGTACATCACCGCTCGGCTGATCCTGTTCGCGACGGCGTGGGCGGCGACGTCCGCTGACACCCTGGAGAGGGTGCCCGTCGCCCCGCCGGCACCGGCGGTGATCACCACCCGTGTCGAGGTCTCCAACGGGTTGGGCGTGGGTGGTGCGCTCGCTGCCGTCGCGGTCGGTGCCGTTGGTGCGCTTGGGCTTTCGCGACTCTGGCGGCGTTAGCGAGCGACTGTGGCAGTGATGTCACCATCCGCCGATCCACCCCTCGAATATCGCCTCGGGTTCTTCGTCGGGCCGCTCTGAGTGCCCGACGAGGAAGTCGAAATCGCATCCTTGGTCGGCCTGCAGCACTCGCTCGACGTACATGGCGGTGTATCCCCGCACGTGCCGAGTCGGCGTCGGCACCAACTCCGCTCGCCGCGCGGACAATTCGGCGTCCGAGAGCAACACGTCGAGCCTGCCCGCGTGGGCGTCGAGTGCGATGGCGTCACCGTCCCGAACCAGCGCCAGCGGGCCGCCAACCGCCGATTCCGGGCTGACGTGCAGAACGCACGTCCCGTAGGCGGTTCCACTCATTCGGGCGTCGGAGACGCGGACCATGTCAGTGACGCCTTGCTTCAGCAGCTTGCTGGGTATCGGCAGCTGGCCCCACTCGGGCATGCCTGGGGCACCGCGCGGGCCGGCAGATCGGAGCACCAGGACGGAATCCGGCGTCACGTCGAGGTCGGGGTCGTCGAACCTCTTCATCATGTCTCGCATGTCCTCGAAGACGACCGCGGGGCCCTGATGGACCAGCAATTTGGGGCTGGCGGCGCTGCACTTGATCACCGCGCCGTTGGGGGCGAGGTTGCCGCGTACCACCGCCAGGCCCTGCGGCAGCTGGAACGGCTCGCTCAACGAGGCGATGACGGACGTGTCGGTCGCCGGGGCGGTCGGCATGTTGTCGGCGACGGTCTTGCCCGTGACGGTCACGACATCGGTGTGCAGCAGCGGCTCGACTGCCTTCATGACGGCCGGTATTCCGCCGGCGTGGAAGACTTGCTCGACGAGATGCTGGCCGGCTGGCCGCACGTTGACCAACAACGGCGTGCGCGCGGAGAGCTCGTGGAAGCGTGCCAGCGACAACGGAACTCCTACGCGGCCGGCGATGGCCAGCAGGTGCACGATCGCGTTGGTCGACCCGCCGACCGCCAGCATCAGGGTGATGGCGTTGTCGAACGCCTCGCGAGTGAGCACCTGGGACGGCCGGAGCCGCTCGATGGCCAATCCGACGGCCCGCGCGCCACACTCCTCGGCGACCTGGAGCCGGCGTGAGTCCATCGCGGGCACCGCCGCCGTTCCTGGCAGCGTCATGCCGAGTCCTTCGACCAGAGTGGCCATCGTCGAGGCGGTCCCCATCTCCGGGCAGTGTCCTCGCGACGGCCCTGCGGCAGCCTCGAGTCGCTCGTAGTCGGCCATCGACCTCCGGCCGGCCCGGACGTCGTCGATGTACTCCCAGAGGTCGGTTCCCACCCCGAGCTGCTTACCCTCGAAGACTGCCGGGGCGGCGGCGCCGCCGGTCAGGACGATGGCGGGAACGTCTGCGCTGGCCGCTCCCATGAGCTGTGCGGGAACCGTCTTGTCGCATCCGCCGAGGAGGACGACGGAATCGAAGGGGTAGGCGCGGATGGACTCTTCGACGTCCATTGCCATGAGGTTGCGAAACAACATGGTGGTCGGCTTCATCAGCTGTTCGCCGAGCGAGATGGTCGGAAACTCAAGCGGGAATCCGCCTGCCGCCAGCACCCCTCGGCGCACCGAGTCGGCCAGGCCACGAAAGTGCATGTTGCAGTTGACGACCTCCGACCAAGAGTTGCATATCCCGACGATCGGTCGGCCGTCGAACGCCATCCGCGAGAAGCCGGACGCCCGCATCGCCGATCGATGCACGAAACCGGGAACATCGCTTCCCGCAAACCATTTGGCACTTCTCAGACCGTTGGATGATGGCATCACCGCTGCTCCTTCTTGAACTTCGGGCCGAGCCGGTGCTTATCGGACGCGGGCGGCGTACGCGGTGATCTTGCGCAGCGCGGGCTGTCGGGCCGCCCGGTAGCCGACCCAGCGCCCAGCCTTGGTGGACATCAGGGCGCCCAACAGCCGCTGCTGCCAGGGTGGTCTGCGAGGGCCTGCCCCGATGCCGGTCGCGCTCGTCGGCGCGGCGATGCCTTCGGTGTCGGTGAGGGCGACCTTGGCGGCGTTGTGACCATTGGCTCCCATCACCCCGCCGCCAGGATGGGTGCCGGATCCGCAGAGGTAGTAATTGCGCACCGGGGTGCGGTAATTCGACAACTCCGGAATCGGGCGCGCCCCGAACAGCTGGTCCAGCATCATCGCGCCGTGAAAGATGTTCCCGTCGGTGATCAGGTACTCGTTGGCCAAGTCGTCGGGGGTGATGATCGCTCGGTCGAGGATGTGGTCGCGCAGATTGGGTGCGTAGGTGAACAACTCCTCGAGCACCAGGTCGGCCCACTTCTCCTTCTCCACGGCCCAGGTGGTCCCGGTGAGTTCGGACGGGAGTTGCTGGATCCCCAGGGTCATCGTGTGCAGTCCCTTCGGCGCGAGCGAGTCGTCGGTCACCGACTGCGTAACCGCCTCGATGACGAAGGTGCTCGGGAACGTCCCGCGGCGTTGCGCTTCGTAGGCCTCCTCGAAAGCCTCCCGGCTGGGGCCCAGCAGTTGATGGCCGTGGTGCTGCGGCCCGGCCTTGGCATCGGGGAACGGAAGGTACTGCGGCAGTTCGTCGATCAGGAGATGGATCCTGGCCATCGAGCCGCGGGTGTCGATGTTCTCGACGTCGTGGACGAGTTTGGCCGGGAGCACTCCTGGTTCGATCAGCCGCAGCAGCGATCGCTTGGGGTCGGCGTTGGAGAACACCTGTGCGGCCGTGATGACGGAGCCATCGTGCAGGCGTACCCCGGTCGCCACACCTCGTTCGACGACCACCTTGTCGACGGGAGTCGACGTGCGGATCGTGGCGCCGTAGTGGCGGGCGCCGGCGGCGAGCGCCTCGGTGATGGCGCCCATTCCGCCGCGGGCCAGGCCGAACTGCCCGAAGTTGCCGTTGAACTCTCCCCAGGAGTGGTGGCCGTAGGTGTAGGCCGTGCCAGGCGAGGATGGGCCACCGAAGATCGACACCATCCCAAAGAACGTCAGCATGCTCTTGAGTCGTTCGTCTTCGAAATACCGGTCGAGCAGATCGCGCACCGAGAGCAGCGTGAACTCGTTGAAGAGCGTCTGCTCGCCCGCTGCCTCGAAGGCGGCGATGACCTCAGAGCGCTCCGGCGGGGAAGTCAGCAGATACGGAGTGACCAGTCCGGCAAAGCGTTGCAGCCGCACCCCGAAGTCGAGGAAGGACTGGGCGTCGTTCTTGTTGAGCTTCTCCAACTCGCGGAGCGTACGGTCGGTCTCCTTCCACATCGTGAAGGATGTCCCGTCGCGGAAGAGGCTGAAGGACAGCGCATCACCCTGGTACAGCTCGAGGCCGAACCGTGCCAGCTCGAGTTCGGTGATGATTTCCGGCCGCAGCAGCCCCGCGATGAACGCGCACGACGACCACTTCGTACCGGGGATCAATTCCTCTGTCACGCAAGCGCCGCCCACCACGGGGCGAGCCTCGAGCACCAGCACTCGTTTCCCGGCGCGCGCCAGATAGTTCGCCGTGACCAAGCCGTTGTGGCCAGCTCCGATCACGATGGCGTCGTAGTCCTGCTTCGTCGACATGTCAGAGCTCCTGGTGCAGTGGTGATTTGCGGGTGAGCAGCGTCGATACGCTGCCGGGTTCGACGAGTTCGTCGAACCTCTCGACGACGGCTTTGAGCTCCGGTGCTGCGTCGCGGACTCGTTCCCACTCCGGCCACGACGTGACCGTCATGACCTCGACGACGTCGACACCGGCGGAGCCGACTCGATCGACGAGGAAGACGTCGAATCCCAACACGACGTCGAAGGCCAGGCACCTCGGCCGATCGAGTTCGACCGAGAAGCTCTCGAAGTCGGCAATGCTGACCCCGGCCCGGAGGCGGAACGTGTTCACCGCGCTGACGGCCATGTCAGGCGCTCTCGCGGTTGATCATCACGTGCTTGATCCCGGTGTACTCCTCGAGCGCGTAGACGGACATGTCCTTGCCGTTACCCGACTGTTTGAACCCGCCGTGCGGCATCTCGGGTGTGACGGGCAGATGGTCGTTGATCCACACGGTGCCGAACTGCAGTTCGCTCGACGCGGTCATGGCCCGCGCCAGATCGTTGGTGAAAACTGAAGCCGCGAGACCGTATTCGGTGTCATTGGCCCAGCCGATGACGTCGTCGTTGTCACCGAACTTCGTCACCGACGTGACCGGTCCGAACACCTCGGTCCGGACGATCTCGTCGTCCTGCCGTGCGCCGACGACCACGGTGGGGGCGGTGTAGAAACCGGTGCCGGGGTTATCGCCTTGAATCAGCTCGGTGTGACCGGTGGCCTTGGCGCGGGCCACGAATCCCTCGACCCGATCGCGGTGGGCGGCCGTGATCACCGGGCCCATCGTGGTGTTCTCGTCGGCGATGTCTCCGAGATTGAGTTCCTTGACCGCCTTTTCGATACCCGAGACCAGGTCGTCGTGTACGGCATCGTGGACGTAGAGCCGGGACGCAGCCATACAGTCCTGGCCGGAGTTGCAGAACGCGCCCTCCATGATCTTGCCGACCGCGAGCGAGACGTCGGCGTCGGAGTACACCAACACCGGTGCCTTGCCGCCGAGTTCGAGGTGCAGGCGCTTGAGGTTGGAGTCGGCCGAGGCTCGCATCAGCGCACGTCCGGTGTCGACCGAACCGGTCAACGACGACATCCGTACCGTCGGGTGCGAGACCAGCCTGGCGCCGACGTGCTCGCCGTCGCCGGTGACGACGTTGAACACCCCGGCGGGGAACAGGTCTTGCGCGAGTTCGGCGAGTCGAAGCAGGGAAAAGGGCGTGTGCTCAGAGGGCTTGAGTACCAGGGTGTTCCCGGTCAGCAGCGCAGGGGAGATCTTCCAGATCGCCATCAGAAGCGGGTAGTTCCACGGCGCCACCGAGCCGACGACACCGAGTGGATCGCGGCGGATGATGCTCGTTTTGCCGCGGACGAACTCTGCTGCCGCGCGCCCTTCCATGGTGCGGGCGCCACCGGCGAAGAACCGGAGATGATCGGGGATCATCTCCATTTCCTCCAGCGCCAGCCCGATCGGCTTGCCGACGTTTTGCGATTCGATCTCGGCGAGGGTGCGCTGGTCATCCTCGATCCGGTCGGCGAGTCGCAGGAATGCCCGTGCCCGTTCGCCGACGGGAGTCCTTGCCCAGTCGGGGAATGCGGCGTGCGCGGCGGCCACGGCGCGATCGACGTCGGCGACGGTCCCGTGTGCGATCTCGGCGAAGGTCTGCCCGGTCGTCGGGGCGGGTACCTGGTCGACCGCGCCGTCGGACGCTTCGGTCCAGCTGCCGTCGATGAACATCTTGCTGTGGAAGGTCATGCTCAACTCCAATTTCAGTGTTTGGCAGGGGTATTCAATGAACGGCGTTGCCGGCGTTGGCGGCCGTGGTCAGGAGTGCGCGCACCGCGTCCTTCGGAATCGGTTGTTGGGCAATGGACATGTGCACCATCAAGCCTTCGATCACGACGTCGATGAGGCGTGCGGTGGCACGGTCGAAGTGTTGAGCCAGGGCGTCTTCCGCGCGCTCCATCCATTCCTGGGTGATGCGCTTGTTGTCAGCCCTGCGCACCGCGTCGCCGTACAGTTCGTAGGTCACGGCGAGTTCGTTCGGATGAGCGGCGAGATCGTCGGTGATCGCCAGCACGATGCACTCGATGAGATCCGCTCCGGGTTCGCACGCCGCCAACCGTTCCTCGAAGCGAGTCGCCAACCTGTCGACGTGCGTCTGGAACGCGAGTTGGACGATGTCGTCCAGCGTCGCAAAGTGATACGTGATCGAGCCGAGTGGGACGTCGGCCGCTTCGCCGATCGCACGATGCGTGATGCCTGCGACGCCGTCGCGGGCAAGCACCACGAGCGCCGATTCCACGATGCGCTCCTTTCTCTCGGGATCGTGACGACGTGCCCGTCGCGGAGCGGATGTCATCGCTCACCTTCCGTTAGGAACGTTTGTACGTATCGATACGTACAAACGTACCTAACGGACCGCACGCCTGCTGGCTTTCAGCGAAGCAGGCCTACACCGCTTCGGGTGCCGGCTCGGCCAACTCTCGCTCGTTGAGCGCCTCGCCGACGAGTGCGTACCGCGCCGGGGCGAATAACCGCAGGTAGCCGCCGTATGCCGCTCCGGCCAGGAGTGCGACGAACACCAGCGAGAGCATGAGCACCGCCGTCGCGCCGTGCACGCCCAGGAGCACGTCCAGGCTGTTCAACGTCAACACGAAGAAGCCGCCGAGGCCGATCACGGCAAGGATCGGCGCGATGACGGTGTTCCACGTGCGCTTGTCGACGTCCGACTTGCGGAAGAAGACGAAGATCGCCACCCCCGCAACGAGCTGCGAGAGGATCACGCCGATCGTGCCGATGCCCGTCGCCCAGGTAAACAACGTCGCGAAGGGATCCTGATCGAATAGGGCGAACAGTGCGATGACGACCCCGACCATGACGCTCTGCACCACCGACGCGACCCACGGTGTCTGGCGGCGCGCCAGCGTCCAGCCGAGCGGCTTCCACACAAGCCCCTGCCTGCCGAGCGAGAACATGTACCTGGCGACGTTGTTGTGGAAGGTGACGATGGCCGCGAACGTCGCGGTGACGATCAGGATCTGGAAGATCAGCGAGATGTTGTGCCCGATGATCGTGTCGCTCGCAACGAAGATGAAGTTGCCACCGGTTTCATTGGCGATCCCGACGACCTTGTCCAGGCCGAGCGCATTCATGATGAGCCAGCCCGACACCGCGTAGAGAATGCCCATGAAGGCGATGGACAGGTACGTCGCGCGGGGAATGGTCCGTGCGGGGTCTCGCGCTTCCTCGCCGTAGATCGCCGAGCCTTCGAAACCGATGAACGACGCGTGGGCGAACATCAGCGCAACGCCCAGCGCGCCGCCGAGCACGACGCTGGGGCTAAACGGCTGCAGCGAGAAGTCCGATACGGGGACGTTGTCGCCGGACAGACTGAAGACGCTGAGCACCGTGATCATCGTGACTTCCAGCGTCATGAACACGCCGAGCACTTTGGCTCCGGAGTGCACGCCCTGTACGCCGAGCCCGAGGCACAGCACCAGACCGACGAACGCGTAAGCCCACCAAGGGATGTCGACGCCCAGTCTCGGATTGAGCAGCTCGGATGCGTAGTAGCCGAACCCGCCGTACAGGCCGGCCTGAATCGCGTTGTAGGCGAAGATCGCGAGCGAGGCCGAGCCGAGTCCGGCGATACGGCCGAGTCCGAGTGTGACGTAGGCGTAGAACGCGCCCGCATTGGTCACATGGCGACTCATGGCGACGTAGCCGACCGCGAAGATCATCAGCACGACCGCTGCGATCACGAACGCGCCCGGCATGCCGATGCCGTTGCCGGCGCCGATGATGATCGGGTACAACGCCACCACGACCGTCAGCGGCGATGCGGCGGCGATGATGTAGAAGAAGATGCTCGGCACGCCGAGGCTGTTCTCCTTGAGCCCGTGGTTGCGCCGCCCGCCGGGCGGGGAACCGCCGGCTGGTGGGGACGGCGGCGCCTCTATCGGCCGTCGCGGTGGCTGCAGGGACTTGGTGACGTTCTCCATAGTCGTTCATCTCTCGTGAATTGGGGCGGCTAACGATCCGTGGTGGGCCAACCTTTCGTCCTCCTGCTCGGCAGGAGTGTCTGCGAACTGAGGCTGGGTGAGGGGAGTGACTCACCTCCTCATGTCGAGCGCGTGGCGCGCTGTGGCACGTGCTGCGGTCAGTTGGCGAGGGCGCGCGCGGCGGTCCGTGGCCGCGGTGACACCACGACATCGGGGGCGCTGGTGAGCACGAGTTCGTTGAGGATGGCGGCGTGGCGCACCTTGTGACGAACGAGTTCTTCGTGGAACTCGGGCCGGACCCAGCCGTTGTACATGACGGCTTCGGACTCGCCAGGTTCGATCTTGAAGTACACCGGGCCCGCGACGCGCGCGATGTCACCGGCTTCCCACAACCGGTTCATTCCACCGAAGGACTCGAAGGTCTCGGCCCAGACGTCGAGCGGCAGGTCGACTGACCGCCGGATGGCGGCGAGCATCGGTCGGCTCAAGTCGCCGACGGGGTTGACGCTGTCGGCGCCCAACTCTTGCAGAATCTTGATCGCGGCCGGATTGGCATGGCCCGCATACACCGAGATCTTGAACTTGACGTCGGCCGGAAGCTGCCCCGCATCGCGGGCCTTGTTCAAGATGTCGAGCACGCCCTCGTCCCACACGAGTGCGCCCCGGATGCCCGTCGAGAACATCCGCAGGTAGTCGTCGAGTAGATACCGGACGTTGTCGAGACCCCGCACCCGGCGCCCGCCGGCCTGGCCCTCGCTGCTCAGCGCTTGTCGACCGAGGTCCCATCCAGTTCGGGGACCCGGAACGGCGATCAATTCGATGTCGTGCTCGGCGGCGAGGACGGCCACGTCGCGCAGTTCCGCAGTGTTCAGCAATGTGGTGCCGCCCCCGAAGGCGATGACGCGGTGAATGAAGACGCCTTGCTTGTCCGACTCGTCCAGCAAGGCTTCGAGCGTCGAAAGGCGCTCCACACCAGAGATTTCCAACCGGTACTGGCCGCCGTCCTCGAATGCTTTCACCGACGGGGTGAGCGCGTAGTCGTCGGCCGACAAGAAGCCTTGCGAAGCAAGAATGCTGGCTCCGTCGACCTTGGGCGAACGGCTCTCGGATGGGGTGGGCATCGCGTCTCCTTCGAGGAACGGACTCCGGAAATCGGATTTTCATTGAGTGATACTGAACTGCGCTAAATGAAATCTAGAAGAGGGCCGGGGATGTGTCAACAGGAAGGCGCCAGGCGCTGGCGGCGCGCGGCGGTCGATCACTGGGTACTGGTAACCTTCACTGGGTGAAAGCAGCGCCGCCACCTGAGAAGGGTTCGAACCTGATCGGTGTCGAACGCACCGCCCGAATTCTTACCGCGGTCGCCGACGCGGAATCCGGCAATCTGACCGAGATCTCAAGGCGCACAGCGCTCAATGAGGCGACCGTACTGCGCTATCTCAACAGTTTGGGCTCGCTCGGATACGTCGAGCGGTTCAACACGAACCAGTACCGGCTCGGCTGGGAGCTCTTCCGGCTGGGTCAGCGCGCGTTCTCCGGCCAGGTGCCGTCCGACGCAATACTGCCCACCATGGAGCGCCTGGTGCTCGAGTTCAACGAGACGGTGAACTTCGCCGCGCACAAGGAGCGCAGCGTCGTCATCGTCGAGGTCGTCGAGGGGCGGCGCGCAGTCAAGAAGGTCAGCGACGTCGGGCAGTCCGATCCCTGGCACGCATCCGCGTTGGGAAAGGCGCTCCTAGCGACCATGCCCGACAGCGTGTGGCGCGACCTCGTCGCTTCGGGCGGCCTTCCCGAGTTGACCCCACACACGATCACGTCGATGAAGAAGATGGCCGCCGAGATCAGGGAGATACGTGAGCGGGGCTTCGCCTTCGACCACGAAGAGGCCGATGAAGAGCTCACGTGCGTCGCCGCAGCGGTGCCGACCGCGAACGGAGGGCCTTCGCGCTATGCGCTCAGCATCAGCTTCCTCACTCATCGGTCGACACCCGAGAACCTCGAACACGCTGGCGCACAGGTGATCGCGGGCGCCCGCGAGATCTCACTCAAGCTCCCGTGACGCCTCTGGTCGAGCATGGCTGAGCGGCTCGTTGGAAAGGCGGTCGTCGTCACGGGCGCGACGTCGGGGATCGGTCGGGTGACCGCAGCACGATTGCACGCCGACGGCGCCTGCGTGCTGGCGACCGGGCGAGCTGCTGACCGTGGGAACGAATTGGCCCGAGCGCTAGGTGAACGCGCGCGTTTCGTCGTGGCCGACATCACCAATCCCGACGCGGCCACCGCCGTGGTCGACGAATGCGTCGCATCATTCGGAGCCATCGACGCGTTGGTCAACAATGCCGCCCTCGACCACACCGACTCGCTGGAGTCGACACCCATGGCCAGCATCCGACAGGTGTTCGAGGTCAACACGTTCGGGACGATCGCGATGATCCAGGCCGCCGTCGGGTCGATGTCCGACCACGGCGGTTCGATCGTCAACATCACCTCGCGGCTGGCGTTCGCGGGCGTGCCGACGATGGCGGTGTACGCCGCGTCGAAGGGGGCGGTGCATGCGCTCACCCTGTCTGCGGCAGTCGAGCTGGCGCCGCGCGGGATTCGGGTGAACGACGTCGCGCCGGGGATGACGAAGACCCCGCTCTACGATGCGTGGCTGGCAGGTACGAACAGCGCCGAGCAGGCTGAGCGTGACGTTCTTTCCCGGATTCCGTTGGGCAGACTGGCCGAACCGATGGATGTCGCGGCGGCCGTCGTCTACCTGGTCTCGGACGAATCGCGGTACGTCACGGGAACCACCATCAAGGTGGACGGCGGATACACCGCCCAGTAGGACTGCCGCGCGACGCTAGTTCTGGGGGCGGCGGTTGATCGACCTGGCGCCCATCATCAAGCCGACCACGATGATCGCCCCGACGACGCCGACGCCCACCCGCACTGGCGTGGCGTCGATTGGCGGCATCGTGGCGGCGAGGTCCTGCGTGGCGGGAGTGCCGAGGGGGCTTAGGTTTTGGGCTATCAGCGACGGGTCGGGCTCGATCAGCGTGCCCACCTTCGTTCCCGGGGCAGTGGCATAGCCGTAGTCGAGCAGGTGGGCGGCCTGCTCCCACGGCGCGATCGGCAACCGGGTGCCATGCAGCATCACGGCAACGAGTCGGCGGCCGTCGCGGTTGGCGGCGCCGACGAACGTCTGCCCGGCGTCGTCGGTGTAGCCGGTCTTGCCGCCGAGCGCGCCGGGGTAGTTGTCGAGCAGCTTGTTGTCGTTCTCGATCGGGTAGCCAACGTCGCCGCGGCCCGGGAAGTCGAACGTGCGGGTGGACACGATGTCGGTGAAGACCGCGTTCTGCCAGGCGTAGCGGTAGAAGAGCCCGATGTCGTAGGCCGACGTGCTCATCCCCGGCCCGTCGAGTCCCGACGGTGTCGCCGCACGGGTGTCGTGGCCGCCGAGCTTGTCCGCCAACTGGTTGATCTTGGTGAGCGTGGTGTCCATGCCGCCGAGCTGCATGGCCAGCGCATGGGCGGCGTCGTTGCCGGAATGCATGAGCAGCCCATGCAGCAGGTCGTTGATCGAGTAGAAGCCGTTCTCGCCGACGCCGACCTTGGTGCCCTCGGCGTTCGCGTCGTCCTGGGTTCCGGCCACCACCTTGTGAATGGGCAGTTCCTTGATGGCCTGCATCGCCACGAGCACCTTGATGACGCTCGCGGGGCGGTGCCGCCCATGGGGATCCTTGGCCGCGATGACGTCACCGGTGTCGAGGTCGGCCACCACCCACGCCTCGGCGGACACGTCGCCGGGGACGGGCGGCGTGCCTGGCGCGGTGATGATGCCGCACCCGGAGAGCGCGTCCCCGCCCATCGGGGAGGCGGGCACGGGCATCGGCAGTGGCGGGTCGCCCGCCTCCGGTACCTCGGAGGAGTCCACCGCAGGCGGCGTCACCACCCGGTACGGGCAGGTGTTGGCGTCGGGCGCCGCCTCGGGATCGGCGGTTGCCACGGGGATGCCGACGAACGCCGGCGCGGTCAAGAAAGCTGCGGCCGCAGCCAGGCTGGCGAGGCGGCGCGACGCAGGTCCGAAGGTAGCCATCGTGTGTGCAGAGTAGGAGATCGCGGGCCGATTTCCGGGTTGCCACGCTGTTACCAGAGTGACTATTGCTACCAGTGGGGTCGCGGGCCCGTCGTCGACGGCGTTGAGATAGCGGTAGGCGTCAGCGTCACTCGAACTTCTTCGCCGCCACCGCTATCTCGACGTTGGCGATGGGGCGTCGCTACAGATCGAAGTACGCAACCGTCGGCGAACCGATGCCGCCCACCCAGACCCGGTCGCCGTGCTGCACGACACCGGTCGATGCCCCGAACGCCGGATGCCGTTGGCGAAGCTGGGTCAGCACGCGACCGTCGTCGGGATCGAACGCGATGACCCACACCATGGGCTTGGCATCCGGTAGCCAGCCGTACGGCAAACGCCACATCAGCTTCCGCAGCGCGGGCGCCTTGGGTGCCAGCCGTTCGACCACTGCGTTGCGGTCGGCCACCATCGCCACCCAGATCCGGCCGTCGGGACCGGTCGAGATGTTGTCGGGATAGCCGGGCAGTTCGTCGGCAAGCGGTGTGATCGTGCCGGCCTGCGAACCCGTGAGCCAGTACTTCGATATGCGGGCGCCCAGGGTCTCCGCGAACACAAGTGCGGACTCGTCAGCGGTCAGCGTCACGCCGTTAGCGAAGTACAGCCCCGTCGCAAGCGTGGTCACGGTGCCGTCGAGATCGCGGCGGAACAGTGAGCCTCCGCCGCTGGTCTCGATCATCGCGCCCTTGTAATGCTCGAAGCGGAACTTGTTGCTTGACTCGGTGAAATAGATTGTGCCGTCCGATGATTCGACGACGTTCGAGCAGAACGTCAGCGTGCGGCCGTCCACCTCGCTCACCAGGGTCTCGAGCTCGCCGGTGGCCCTGTCCATGCGCAGCAGTCCGCGATGGCTGTCGCACACCAGCAGATGACCGTCACGTGCGACGGCCAGTCCGAGCGGCCGGCCGCCGGTGTCGGCGACCTCGGTGGTAGTCCCGGTGTCGCCGTCGATCCGGATGATCTTTCCGTCGGCAGCGCCGGTCCAGAGGGCGCCGTCGGAGTCGACGACGACGTCCTCTGGACCGGGCGCTCCAACGAAGACGATCCGTAGCCGACGGTTCAGATCCGGCGGTGGCAGCGGTCGGGAACGTGGCGGCTGCCAGCGAACCGGAGTGATGTCGGGCTTGGTCTCGGCGGTCACGCGCGTGAGCGTACCCGGTTAGAGCATGCGACTCGCTTCACCCAAGACGTTGCTGAGGATGTCGTAGATCGCGTCGAATTCCTTCTGACCGCTGATCAGCGGGGGAGCCAACTGCACCACTGGGTCTCCGCGATCGTCGGCACGGCAGTAGAGGCCGGCCTCCCACAGCGCAGGCGTGAGGAAGCCGCGCAGCAGCCGCTCGGACTCCTCGTCGTTGAAGGTCTCCTTCGTCGTCTTGTCCTTGACCAACTCGATGCCGTAGAAGAAGCCCTCGCCCCGAACGTCGCCGACGATCGGAAGGTCGTAGAGCTTCTCGAGCGTGGCGCGGAACGCCGGCGCCATTTCCTTGACGTGGGCGTTGATGCCCTCGCGCTCGAAGATGTCCAGGTTGGCGAGCGCCACGGCCGAGGACACCGGATGCCCGCCGAACGTGTAGCCGTGCCCGAACACCGTCTGCCCGTCGTTGAAGGGCTCGAACAGCCGATCGCTGGCGATCATCGCCCCGATGGGCGAGTAGCCCGACGTCAGCCCCTTCGCGCAGGTGATGATGTCAGGGACGTAGTCGAAGTCGTTGCAGGCGAACATCGATCCGATGCGGCCGTAGGCGCAGATCACCTCGTCGGAGACCAGCAGCACGTCGTACTCGTCGCAGATCTCGCGGACCCGCTCGAAGTACCCGGGCGGCGGTGGGAAGCAGCCGCCCGCGTTCTGCACCGGCTCGAGGAACACCGCGGCCACGGTGTCGGGGCCCTCGAATTCGATGGCCTCGGCGATGCGGTCGGCGCAGTACCGGCCCCACGCCTTGGGATCGGTGTCATAAGGCGCGGGTGCGCGGTAGATGTTGGTGTTGGGCACCCGGAAACCGCCGGGGGTCGGCGGATCGAACGGCGCCTTGAAGGCGGGAATGCCGGTGATGGCGAGGGCGCCCTGCGGCGTGCCGTGGTAGGCGATGGACCGCGAGATCACCTTGTACTTGCCCGGCTTGCCGGTCAGCTTGAAGTACTGCTTGGCGAGTTTCCACGCGCTCTCGACGGCCTCGCCGCCGCCGGTGGTGAAGAAGACGCGGTTCAGATCGCCCGGCGCGTAACCCGCGATTCGCTCGGCGAGTTCGATGGCCGGCGGGGTGGCATAGGACCACAACGGGAAGAAAGCCAGCTGCTCGGCCTGCTTGGCGGCGGCCTCGGCGAGCTCCTTGCGGCCGTGGCCGACCTGCACCACGAACAAGCCGGAGAGCCCGTCGATGTAGCGCTTGCCCTTGTCGTCGAAGATGTGGACGCCCTCGCCCTTGGTGATGATGGGCGGGGTGATGTCGTCGCCGTGCCGGGCGAAGTGGCCCCAGAGGTGGCGGCGCGCCTTGGCGCCCAAGTCGGTCGAAAGGTCGGTTCGTGATTCGGTGATAGTCATCGCGTGCCCCAATTGTATTGCTGTTTAACTAGTTTGAGGTAAACCAAAGTCTCGGTGGATATCACCCCTGGGACGGCGCGGATCTTCGTATTGAGTAGGTCGAGCAGGTCGCCGTCGTCCTCGCAGACCACCTCGATGATGGCGTCGAAGGATCCGGCGGTGAGCACCACGTAGTCGACGGACTCGATGGTGGCGAGTTTTTCGGCGACCTTGGTGGTGTCGCCGGTGCATCTGATCCCGATCATCGCCTGGCGTGCGAAGCCCAACTGCATGGGATCGGTCACCGCGACGATCTGCATGACGCCCGCGTCGACCATGCGTTGAACCCGCTGGCGAACGGCCGCTTCGGACAGCCCGACGGCCTTGCCGATGCCGGCATACGATCGGCGTCCGTCCTGCTGCAGCTTTTCGATGATCGCCTTGGACAGCTCGTCGAGTTGGAACGCGGCGCCGGGCCGGGACTGGTTGATTCGCAACGAGACGGCCTGGGCGCCGGGTGGTACGTCCGGCTTGACCATGCCCACGATTGTGCACGGAATCCGTCGTTCGAAGCAACTAATTAGTAGGAAACCGCGCGTTCGAAGCGGCCAGCACCGTAGTAATGCGTAGCCGTTCGTTCCGGTGCTCGGCTAGCGTGGAGCCATGGCTATTGCGAGCAGTTGGATCGACGGTGCCGCGGTCGTGACGGGCGGCGATTCCCTTCGAATCGTGAATCCGGCGACCGGCGGCGTGGTCGCCGAATACGCGGCGGCCACCCCCGGCGACGTCGACGTTGCCGTGGCGGCCGCACGCAAGGCCCTACCCGGATGGGCGAGCGCTACTCCGGTGGACCGGGCGACGGTGCTGGCCAAGCTGGCCAAGCTGGCCGACGCCAACGCCGAGGCGCTCGTCGCCGAGGAGGTCAGTCAAACGGGCAAGCCGGTGCGGCTGGCGACGGAGTTCGACGTGCCGGGCAGCATCGACAACATCGACTTCTTCGCAGGCGCGGCTCGGCACCTGGAGGGCAAGGCCACCGCCGAGTACTCGGGCGATCACACCTCGAGCATCCGCCGCGAGGCCATCGGCGTCGTCGCGACCATCACGCCGTGGAACTATCCGCTGCAGATGGCGGTCTGGAAGGTGTTGCCCGCGTTGGCCGCTGGGTGTTCGGTGGTGATCAAACCGGCTGAGATCACGCCGTTGACGACGCTGACCCTGGCCCGGCTGGCGAGCGAGGCGGGCCTGCCCGACGGCGTCTTGAACGTGCTGACCGGCGCCGGCCACGACGTCGGCACCGCCTTGGCCGGGCACGGCGGCGTCGACCTGGTGACGTTCACGGGGTCGACTGCGGTGGGTCGCCGGGTGATGGCCGCCGCGGCGCAGCACGGGCACCGCACCCAGCTGGAGCTCGGCGGCAAGGCGCCGTTCGTGGTGTTCGACGACGCCGACCTGGACGCCGCCATCCACGGCGCCGTCGCCGCGTCGCTGATCAACACCGGGCAGGACTGCACCGCAGCTACCCGCGCGATCGTCGCCCAGCCGTTGTACGACGACTTCGTCGCCGGCGTCGGCGAACTCATGGGCAAGATCGTCGTCGGCGACCCGCACGACCCGGACACCGACCTCGGGCCGCTGATCACCAGCGCGCACCGCGACAAGGTAGCGGGCATGGTGGCCCGCGCGACCAGTGAGGGTGGCCGGATCGTCACCGGGGGCTCCGCGCCCGACGGACCCGGGTCGTTCTACCGGCCCACCCTGATCGCCGACGTCGACGAGCAGTCGGAGGTCTACCGCGACGAGATCTTCGGCCCGGTGCTAGTGGCCCGTTCGTTCACCGACGACGACGACGCGATCCGGCAAGCCAATGACACCGACTACGGGTTGGCGGCGTCGGCATGGACGCGCGACGTCTACCGGGCGCAGCGGGCGTCGCGCGAGATCAAGGCCGGCTGCGTATGGATCAACGACCACATCCCGATCATCAGCGAGATGCCGCACGGCGGTGTCGGCGCTTCGGGCTTCGGCAAGGACATGAGCGACTACTCGTTCGAGGAGTACCTGACCATCAAGCACGTCATGAGCGACATCACCGCGGTCGCCGAAAAGGATTGGCACCGAATCATCTTCAGTAAGCGATGAGCAACGGCTTGGTCGTGCGCGACATCACCGAGGGTGACTGGCCCGGCGTCGCGCTGCTGACGGCCACCAGTTTCGGTGCGACCTGGCATCCCGAGACGTTCGCCGCGTGGCGGACGTTGATGCCGCCACGAAGCTCGGTGGTGGTCAGCGACGGTGACGACATCGTCGGGATGGCGCACTACCTGGGCATGAAGCTCACGGTGCCCGGTGGAGCGGTGGTGCCCGTCGCGGGCATCACGTGGGTCGGCGTCGCGCCCACCCATCGGCGGCGGGGTCTGCTGCGGGCGATGTACACCGAACTGCACCAACGCTTCGCCGATGCGGGCTACCCGTTCGCCGCGCTGACCGCGTCGGAGGGCGGCATATACGGCCGCTTCGGCTACGGCCCCGCGACGATCGAGACCGAACTCACCCTGGACCGGCGCTTCGCGCGGTTCCACCGCGACGCGCCCGATCCCGGCGGGGTGCGCATCGTGCGGCCGCGCGAGCATCGCGACGAGCTCGCCGCGATCTACGACCGCTATCGTCGCGGCACGCCGGGAGGACTGCAGCGACCGACGCCGCTCTGGGATGACTTGCTCGCCGACTGGGAGGATTCGCGGGGTGGCGGTACGTCCTGGTTCTGTTTCCTCCACGCGGATGGGTATCTGCTGTACAGGATGCACCAAGGCTCGGCGAAAACCGTTCGCGTGGAGCAGTTCACGGCCGCGACACCCGAGGCTCACGTGGCGCTGTGGCGCGCGCTGATCGGCCTTGACCTGGTCGAGACGATCACCACGTCGAGCCATCCGGACGATCCGCTGCCGTACCTGCTCGACGATCCGCGGTTGGTGCGGACCACCGCCTCGGAGGATGGGCTATGGCTGCGTATCATGGACGTGGCCGCGACGTTGCAGGCGCGGACCTATCCGGCCGACCTCGACACCGTGCTCGAGGTCGGTGACGGGTTCCGTTCCGACGGAGGCAGATTCGCGCTCCGGGTCAGCGACGGGCGCGCCGTGTGTGTCCGCACGGATGCCGAACCTGAGTTCACGATGGACCTCGACGTCCTTGCCAGCCTGTATCTGGGCGTGCATCGGGCCGCGACGTTGGCGGTGGCCAACAGAATCCGCGGCGGGGATGCCGAGCAGCTGGCGCGCCTTGACGCCGCCTTCCGCAGCGACGTTCCGGCACAGCTCGGTTTTCACTTCTGACGCGCCGCGCGTTTCAGGGGGTGAGCTCCTCGGCGAGGTCGAGGTGCCCGGCGTGAGCCGCCCAGTCGGCGGGGGTGCCCGAGAACCGCTCCTCCCGGGCTGACAGGTCCGCCCCGCGCTCGACCAGCCACCGGCAGGTCGCCACGTCACCGCGATACGCCGCTTCGTGCAGCGCCGTCGTCCGCCACTGGCCGGCTGCGCTGACGTCGTACCCGAGGCCGAGCAGCAGGGCCAGCGCCGCGATCCCGTGTTGCTCGCCGGCCAGCCGCATCGCGTCGGGCCGTCGTTGCGGCAGGTCTGGACGGCGCAGTCCGTCGACGGCGGCCGCGTCCCCGGCGAAGGCCGCCGCCAACAGCAGATCTACCTCCTCGAGTCGGTCGCTGCGTCCACCGGCCGCCGCGAGCAGGTCGGCGGCCTCGCGATGGCCGTGCCGGACCGCGACCTCGTAGGCGGTCTGGTCGCCGAGAATCGGGTGGTAGCCAACGGTATTCGGGTCTATGCCGTGCTCGAGCAGCAGCCGGATCCGGTGGACGTAGCCGCGCTCGGCCGCGCTGCGCAGATGCTCGCCTACCATCTCGACCGGTGTCGGATATGCGGTGCCGAGCCGGTCACGCCACGGGCTGGGGTGGGGATGCCCTGCGCCGTGAGAGAGCAGCGGTGGCAGGTGCGAATCGTCCGGCTCGAAAGCCCGGTTGTAGAAGGCCTGGTTGTCGTTGGGATCAGCGCCGGCGTCGAGTAACAGGTTCGCGAGCGCGACGGAGTCGTGGTGCGGCGGCTCACCGCGCTCACCGCCGCCGAGCACACCCGTGACCGCCGTGAACGGAGACGCCAACCGGCGCCACAGGAAGCCTGCGTTCGGATCGGCGCCCGCGTCGAGTAACACCCGCACCGTCCGCACGGCGTCGCCGGTGTCGAGCCGTGAATAGCACGCGTAGAGCAGCGGCTCCCAGCCGTGCGGCCCGCCCTGGCGCGAGACCAGCGTCGGGTCGTCACGCAGCAGCACCCCGAGGTCGTCCGCCCGCCCGCAGGCGGCCATCGTGTACGCCGACGCTGCTGCCAAAGCGGGGTTTTCGGCCAGCATCGCGCGGGCGTCGGCCAGCTCGGGCAGCTCGCTGTAGTTCAGCGTGGCACGCCACAACAGCGCCTGTTCGACAACGTTGCCGTCGGACTCGGGCACTAGCTGATGCGGATGAGCTTCTTGTTGACGAACTCGTCGATGCCGAAGCGCCCGAGCTCGCGCCCGAAGCCCGACCGTTTGACGCCGCCGAACGGGAGCTCGACGCCCTCGGCCCCGACCGCGTTGACGAACACCATGCCCGCCTCGATCTTGTCGGCGACGCGTCGGGCCTGCTCGGCGTCGGTGGTGAACACGTACGAGCCGAGCCCGAACGGCGTGTCGTTGGCGACGTCGACGGCTTGCTCTTCCGAGGACACCTTGTAGACGGTCGCCACCGGGCCGAAAAGCTCCTCGCGGTAGGACGGCGACTCGGGGGACACGCCCGTGAGCACACCGGGTGGGAAGAACGCACCCTTGCGCTCGCCCTCGGAGACCAGCGTGGCGCCGTCGGCGACGGCCCGCTTCACTTGATCGTCGAGGCGCTCGGCCGCGGCGACCGATGACAGCGGCGCAAGGCCGTCGGCCTTCTCAAGCACCTTCTTGGTGAACTTGTCGAGGAAGTCATCGTAGAGGTGTTCGGCGACGATGATCCGCTTGGCGGCGTTGCAGGCCTGCCCGGTGTTCTCGAAGCGGCCGTCGATGGCGGCCTCGACCGTGCCGTCCAGGTCGTCGGAGCTGAGCACGATGAACGGATCCGAGCCGCCGAGCTCGAGTACGACCTTCTTGAGGTTGCGGCCCGCGATCTCGGCGACCGCAGCGCCGGCGCGCTCCGATCCCGTCAGCGAAACCCCTTGCACGCGTGGGTCGGCGATGACCTCGGCGATCTGCTCGTTGGTGGCGTAGACGTTGACGTAGGCGCCCTCGGGGTAGCCGGCGTCGGTGAAGATCTGCTGCAGCGCGGCTGCCGACTCCGGGCACTGTGGGGCGTGCTTGAGCACGATGGTGTTGCCCAGCGTCAGGTTCGGGCCTGCGAACCGGGCGACCTGGTAGTAGGGGTAGTTCCACGGCATGATCCCGAGCAGCACGCCGACCGAGCCGCGGCGGATCAGCGCCGAACCCTCGCCATCGACGAGCTCGATGGGCTCGTCGGCGAGGAACTTCTCGGCGTTGTCGGCGTAGTACTCGTAGATGGCCGCGCTGAAGTCGACCTCGCCTTCGGACTGGTCCAGCGGCTTGCCCATCTCGCGCTGGATGATCTTCGCGAGCTCGGCCTTCCGCTCGACGTGCAGTGCGGCGACTCTGCGGATCAGGGCGGCGCGCTCGGCAACCGTCGACCCACGCGACCACTCGCGGTGGGCCTTGGCCGCCGCCGCGACGGCCGCCTCGATCTGTTCGTCGCTGGCGGTCGGGTACTCCTTGACCAACTCGCCGGTCGACGGATCAACGACCGCGTACATCGACGTGCTCATGGCGAATTCACTCCTTGTTTCGTCTTCGACGGCGAATCACATCGCCGTCCCTTCCTGTCTACTCGTCCTTCGGCACGACGATGACGGGGACGTCGACGCCGGCCAGGATTCGGGCGGCCGTTGAGCCGAGGAAGATCCGCCGCGGCACGGCGAACCTACTCGATCCGACGACCAGCAGATCGCCATCGTCCCAGTTGAGCTTCTTCAGTGCCGACTCCACCGTCGTGCCGTCGGCCACCAGCGACTCGATCTCCGGTGCATCCGGGACGGCGCGCGCGGCCACCACGAGATTCGCCTCGGCGGCCGATACCTGGAGTTGGCGGAGCTCGCGCGCGCTCGAGGCCTCGGTCAGGTTCTCGGCCGACACGAGCGACAGCATCCTGATGCCCAGGCCGGCAGCGCTGGCCAGCGTGAGGGCGAAGGGCAGCGGGTTGTCGTCGCCCGCCTTCGTGGGGATGGCAGCGGTGACGGACGTGATCGCGTCGTCGGGATCGTCGGCGTACCCCCGCGGCGCCAGGGCCACCGGGATCGGTGAGGAGTGCAGCAGTGCCCCGGTCACCGGGCCGATGGTGTGGCCGCCGAAGAACCCGTCCCGCGCGCCACCGACCACGATCAGGTCCGAGGACTTCTGTTCGGCGAACCCGACGAGCGATTCCGCGAACGACTCACCGACCAGCACTGTCGAGTTCGCGCTGACCCCGTTGGCGGCCAGTGTGGACACCGCCATGGCGACCCACTCCTCGCCCTTGCGTACCAACAACCGCTGGTACTCGGCGCGGCCGGGGTGACCATCCGGAAATTCTTCGCGGACGACGAGGACGACGTCGACGGTGGCGCCGAAGGTCTTGGCGAGCGCGCTGGCCAGGGCCACGCCGTCGTCGCCCGTAGGAGTGGCCAGATAGCCGACCGTCAAATGCATTGTGGTACCCAATCTCTCGAGGGGACTAGAAGGTGTCCGGGACCTTCACCTCGGTCGAGGCGTTGAGCGTCTCGCCGCGGAAGAACCGCTTGGTGCCGAATGCGAAGCACGCCAGCATCAGCGGGATGCCGAGCACCAACATGCCGACGCCGAGCACGAAGACGCCGCCCAGCGGGCCGAACGCGGTGTAGCCGTAGTCGGGCGCCATCATGTCCCACGCGCTCTTGCCGAACGCCAGCGTCATGGCCACGGCACCCAGCAACGGGAAGATGCCGCGGAAGAACAGGTTTCGGGCCGACTGGAACAGCGTCTTGCGGAAGTACCACACGCAGGCATACGCGGTGATGCCGTAGTAGAACGCGACTGCCAGGCCCAGCGAGGCCACCGAGTCGGCGAGGGCGTTCTCCGAGACGAAGGTCAGCACCAGATAGAAGAACAGCGCGGCTAAGCCCATCACGATGGTGCCGAAGGCGGGCGTCATGTACTTCGGGTGCACGCTGGCGAACCGCTTCGGTATCGCCTCGTAGACGGCCATCGACAGCGTGCCGCGCGCGGTGGGCAGGATGGTGGTCTGCGTGGACGACAGCGCGGACACCGAAACCGTCAGCAGTAGAAGCGATGCGAGGATCGGTCCGGCGACGGGTTCCCCGAGGACGGTGAGCACGTCGTCGGTGTTGTTGGCGTTGTTCAGGCCGATGCCCACGTACCCGAAGCCTGCGAAGGACTGGACTGCGTACGCCACCAGCACGTAGGTGAATACCAGGATCAGCGTGGTAATGACGGCCGCGATGCCCGGCGTCTTGCCGGGATTCTTGGTCTCCTCACCGACGGCAAGGCAGGCGTCCCAACCCCAGTAGATGAAGATGCACAGGATGATCGCCGCAGCGATGGAGGACATGTCCAGCCCGCTCGGCCAGAGCCAGGAGAGCTGCGGCGTGATCGCCTGTGCCCCAGCGGTACCGGAGAACACCCGGATGAGGGCCCAGATGCTCGCGATGATCAACACGCCGAACTGGATGGCGATGAGCACGTTCTGGATGCGCTCGGAGAGCACGACGCCGCGAGCGCTGACGAGCGTCATCGAGATGATGAAGAACGATCCGAGCGCGACCTTGGCCCAGAGGTTCTCGGCGAGCTCGTCCTGACCGAGGAACTTGAACAGGTAGACCGCCGCGATCTCGGCGACGTTGGCCAGCACGATGATTGCCGACACGGCCAGTCCCCACCCGCCGATCCAGCCGATCCATGGGCCGAAAGCCTTTGTGCTCCAGGTGAACGTCGTGCCGCAGTCGGGCGTGTCCTGAGACAGTTCCTTGTAGGCGAACGCCACCAGGAGCATCGGGATGAACGCCAGCACGAACATCGCCGGGGCCTTCTCGCCCACGTTGAGCACGACGTAGCCCAAGGTCGCCGCCAGGCTGTACGCCGGCGCCACCGCGGCCAGCCCGATGACGACGTTGCCGACGAGGCCGAGCGCTCCGGCCTGCAGACCCTTGTCGGTCACGACCACGCCCGACGCCGATTCTTCCTTGACTGCCATGGGCAGGAATATACGGGCCTGTGAACTTCCTGGCCCTCTACTTCGAGATTCTCGTTCGGTTGCCAAATGCCGCAACGACGACGGAATCCTCCTCTTCTCGACGTTTTAGCAAAGGAATCCGTCGCGCTGGCTCAGGTGCTCCCGCGTCCTCACTAGGCTGGTTTCGTGACCACCGCGGAGCTGACGGACGAGTTCGAGCGGCTGCGACCGCACCTGTTGTCGGTCGCCTACCGGCTCACGGGCACGTTCGCCGACGCCGAGGACGCAGTTCAGGATGCGTGGCTGCGGTGGGACGCGCTCGGGACGGACCGCGAGGCGATCGTCGAGCCACGGGCTTGGCTGACGACGGTGGTCAGCCGCATCGGGCTCGACCGGTTGCGGTCTGCGGCTCACCGGCGGGAGGCCTACTTCGGCGAATGGCTGCCCGAGCCCGTCGTGACGCCACTCGATCGATCGGACCCACTCGCCTCAGTAGTCGCCGACGAGGACGCCCGCTTCGCCGCGATGGTGGTGCTCGAGCGGCTCACCCCCGATCAGCGGGTCGCCTTCGTGCTTCACGACGGTTTCGCCGTGCCGTTCGGCGAGATCGCCGACGTGCTCGGCATCAACGCACCGGCCGCCCGCCAACTCGCCTCCCGGGCAAGGCGGATGGTCGCCGACGCCGATGCACCCGCGCGCGATGCGTCACACGACGAGGTGGTCGGCAAGCTCATGGCGGCGATTGCGACCGGAGACTTGACCGCCGTGGTCGCCGTTCTGCATCCCGACATCACGTTCACCGGCGACTCGAACCGCAAGGCGCCCACCGCCGCCCGCGTCATCCACGGTGCCGACAAGGTGGCCCGGTTCATCCTCGGGCTGTCGGCCCGGTACGGACCGAAGCTGCTCGAGGTTGCGCAGTTGGCCCTCGTCAACGGCGAACTCGGGCTCTACAACGAGCGGGTGGACACCGACGGTGAATGGCCCGAGGTCCAGCCTCACATTCAGGCGCTGACCGTCCGGGATGGCAAGGTCGCTGCGATCTGGGACGTCGCCAACCCGGACAAGTTCACGGCGTCGCCGTTGGCTCAGTCGTCTGGTCAGCCCACGGAATCCGACACGCATCTCCGGAATTGAAGCCCTGCTCGGTGATGCCGAGCGCGGTGTTCATCCTGGCGCGCATGTTCTCGGTCCCGATCTGGTACGTCAGCTCCATGGTGCCTGCGTCACCGAAGCGACGACGTAGGTCCTCCACTTGCTCATCGGTGACGGTGTGCGGGTCGGTCGTCATCGCGTCGGCGTAGGCGATCGCGGCGCGCTCGTCGTCGGTGAAAAGCGGAGAAGTCGCATACTCATCGACGGACTTGAGCCTTTCGACATCGAGGCCGTCGAGCCGGATCAGCATGGCGCCGAAGTCGACACACCACGAGCAGCCGACGGTGCGGGCAGTCCAGTACACCGCGAGTTCGCGGACGTTGGCGGGTAGCTTATTCGATCCCCGCTCCAAGAGCGTTTCGTGAACCGCATTGGCGACGAGGAGTGGCATGTGGTGTGCGCCGACGGCGAAGGGTACGGGCACTTCGCCGAAACGACGCTTGGCGTAGCGGTACATCAGCCGCGCCAACAGGGGCGCCTTCTCGGGGGACAGCGGTTCGATGCGAGGCGTTTGCGTAGTCATATCCATCAGACGAGGCAGCCCTCCGATGTGTGACACCCCTCTTGCCCGCCTTCTCCGCGAGCGCGCGTGTCTGCGGGCGACACGCCGTTCGAGATCCGAACATTGCGCGCGCTCGCGGGTGGAAGTCGAGCTGCGACGATGGCGCAATGCGCTTCGGCTTCTACACACCGAACTTCGACTTCTGCGGTGACGCCCGGGTACTCGCGGACTTGGCGGCGCAGGCCGAGGCCGCCGGGTGGGACGGCTTCTTCATCTGGGACCACCTGCAGTTCATCGAGCCGGTGGCGGACCCGTGGGTGGCCCTGACGGCCATGGCGTTGCGTACGGAAGCCATTCGACTGGGCACGTTGGTGACACCGGTGCCGCGCCGCCATGTGGGAAAGCTCGCCCGCGAGCTCCTCACGCTGGACCAACTCTCGGGCGGCCGAATCACCCTCGGCGCGGGCGCCGGGTACCCGCACCTTCCGGACTACGTGTCCTTCGGCGACGTCGGCGATCAAGCCGACCGAGCGGCTCAATTCGACGAGGCCCTGGAGGTGCTGTCGGCGTTGCTCTCCGGCGAGCCGGTGAACCACCAAGGCGTCCACTATCGCGTTCAGTGCGAGGCCTTTGCGCCAGCGGTTCAACGGCCACGGGTCCCGTTGTGGGTGGCGGCAACCTGGCCAGCCAAGAAGCCGCTACGCCGCGCTGCACGATGGGACGGCGTAGTGGTCGCCGGCGAGTTCGGCCTCGAGGTAGCGCCCGACGACGTTCGGCGGGCGGTCGACTACATCGGTGAGATACGCGGCGGAACAGAAGGGTTCGACGTGTTGCGGTTCGGCCAGACGACGGGGTCCGACGACGTCGAGACCGTCGGTGCTGTAGCCGAGGCAGGGGCGACGTGGTGGATCGAGTACGTCGCGCCTGCGGGGAGCTCGCTCGACGAAGTACGGACGAGGCTGCAGGACGGTCCACCCCGGCCCGAGTAGATCTACCGCGTCGACGAGCGCGCGCAAACTCCGGCCGAACATCGGCGTGTCGCCCGCAGACACGCGCGCTCGCGGAAGGAGAGGGGAACAGGGGTGGTTAGCGGGCGAACATCAGCGCGCGCTTGACCTCTTGGATCGCCTTGGTCACCTGAATGCCGCGAGGGCACGCCTCGGTGCAGTTGAACGTCGTGCGGCAACGCCACACCCCGTCGACCTCGTTGAGGATGTCGAGCCGTTCCGCGGCCGCCTCGTCGCGGCTGTCGAAGATGAACCGGTGCGCGTTGACGATCGCGGCGGGCCCGAAGTACGACCCCTCGTTCCAGAACACCGGGCAACTCGTCGTACAGCACGCGCAGAGGATGCACTTGGTGGTGTCGTCGTAGCGGGCGCGGTCGGTCTGGCTCTGAATGCGTTCCTTGGTGGGCGGATTGCCGCTGGTGATCAGGAACGGCTTGACCGCGCGGAACGCATCGAAGAACGGCTCCATGTCGACCACGAGGTCCTTCTCGACGGGTAGCCCGCGGATCGGCTCGATGGTGATGGTCAACTGCTTACCCGGCTTCTTGGGCAGCAAGTCGCGCATCAGCACCTTGCAGGCCAGCCGGTTGACGCCGTTGATGCGCATGGCATCCGACCCGCACACCCCGTGCGCGCACGACCGCCGGAACGTCAGCGTGCCGTCGAGGTACCACTTGACGTAGTGCAGCAGGTTCAGCAGTCGGTCGCTGGGCAGGCACGGCACCTGGAAGCTCTGGAAGCCTGCATCGTCGGGCGCCTCGGGGTTGAACCTGGAGATCTTCATCGTGACCATCACCGCGCCGTCGGGCACGGGCGGCAGCGGTGGGTCGCCGGCTTCGGGCTTGTCGATGGTGGGTGCGCTCACGTCAGTACTTCCGTTCCATCGGTTCGTACCGGGTCTGGACGACGGGCTTGTAGTCCAGCCGGATGTCGCTGAGCAGATCCGTACCTTCCTTGAAGGCCATGGTGTGGCGCAGGTAATTCGTGTCGTCGCGGTTCGGGTAGTCCTCGCGGGCGTGGCCGCCGCGTGACTCCTTGCGGTTCAGCGCGCCGACCACGGTAACCTCGGCCAGCTCCAGGAGGAAGCCCAATTCGATGGCCTCCAGGAGGTCGCTGTTGTAGCGCGTCCCCTTGTCGTGCACCGTGATTCGTGCGTACCGCTCCTTGAGCGCGTGGATGTCGGTGAGCGCCTGCTTGAGCGTCTCCTCGGTGCGGAACACCGCGGCGTTGTTGTCCATCGACTGCTGCAGCGCACCGCGGATGTCGGCCACCCGCTCGTTGCCGTGCTCGGAGAGGATGTCGCCGACCCAGCCGACCACCATCTCGGCCGGATTCGGCGGCATGTCGACGAAGTCGTGCCCCAACGCGTAATTCGCCGCGGCGATTCCGGCCCGGCGGCCGAATACGTTGATGTCCAGCAGCGAGTTGGTGCCCAACCGGTTGGCGCCGTGCACCGAGACGCACGCGCATTCGCCCGCGGCGTACAGCCCCGGTACCGGAGTGGTGTTGTCGCGCAGCACCTGCCCGTTCACCGTCGTGGGGATACCGCCCATGACGTAATGGCACGTCGGGTAGACCGGGACGAGCTCGGTGACCGGGTCGACGCCCAGATAGGTGCGGGCGAACTCGGTGATGTCGGGCAGCTTGGCCTCGAGCACGTCCGCGCCGAGGTGGCGCACGTCGATGTAGACGTAGTCCTTGTTGGGTCCCGCGCCGCGGCCCTCCAGTACCTCGAGCACCATGGAGCGGGCGACGATGTCGCGGGGCGCCAGGTCGACGATCGTCGGCGCATAGCGTTCCATGAAGCGTTCACCGTCGGCGTTGAGCAGTCGGCCGCCCTCGCCGCGCACGGCCTCCGAGATGAGGATGCCGAGGCCTGCCAGGCCCGTCGGGTGGAACTGGTGGAACTCCATGTCCTCCAAGGGAAGCCCCTTGCGGAAGACGATGCCCAGCCCGTCGCCGGTAAGGGTGTGGGCGTTGGAGGTGGTCTTGTACATCCGGCCGGATCCGCCGGTGGCGAACACGACCGCCTTGGCGTGGAAGACGTGGATGTCGCCGGTGGCCAGCTCGTAGGCGATGACGCCGGTGGCCACCGGTCCGGCAGGCGTCTCCGTCATGGCGATGTCGAGCGCGTAGAACTCGTTGAAGAACTCGACGTCGTGTTTGACGCAGTTCTGGTACAGCGTCTGCAGGATCATGTGGCCGGTGCGGTCTGCGGCGTAGCAGGCCCGGCGCACGGGCGCCTTGCCGTGGTCGCGGGTGTGCCCGCCGAACCGGCGCTGGTCGATGCGGCCCTCGGGGGTGCGGTTGAACGGCATCCCCATCTTTTCCAGGTCGAGCACCGCGTCGATGGCTTCCCTGCACATGATCTCGACGGCGTCCTGGTCGGCGAGGTAGTCGCCGCCCTTGACGGTGTCGAAGGTGTGCCACTCCCAGTTGTCCTCTTCGACGTTGGCTAGCGCCGCACACATGCCGCCCTGCGCCGCGCCGGTGTGGCTGCGGGTGGGGTACAGCTTGGTCAGCACCGCGGTCCGTGCCCGTGGGCCGGCCTCGACGGCGGCGCGCATGCCCGCGCCGCCTGCGCCGACGATCACGACGTCGTAGCGATGTTCCTGAATCATTTACAAACTCCCGCTCACGAGATGTTCGCGTCGAAGGTGACCAGCACATAACTGCCCAACACCAACGTGAACCCGGTCGCCAGCAGCAGCAGCGAATTCAGATAGAACTTGGTGGTGTTCTTGCGGGCGTAGTCGCCGATGATCGTGCGCATGCCGTTGGCGCCGTGCAGCATCGCCAGCCACAGCAGGGCCATGTCCCAGATCTGCCAGAACGGCGAGGCCCAGCGCTGCGCGACGTAGTTGAAGTCGATGCGGTACACCCCGTCGCTCCACATCAGCATGATGAACAGGTGGCCGAGCGCCAGAAATACCAGCGCTACGCCGGAGAACCGCATGAACAGCCAGGCGTACTTCTCGAAGTACGGGATGCCCCGCGGCCGCCGCGGTGCGCGGGGATGGTCCAGACTGGCCGGGCGGTCGTGCTCTTTCTCCAGCACCGGGGCGATGCGGTCCTCACGGTGGTGGGGCGTCCACGGCGCGCTCACAGGAACTGCTCCGCCATGTGCATTCCGATGACGCCGAGGGCCGCGATGAACACCGTGATCCAGATGCCGAGCACGATCCACAGCATCAGCCGCTGGTACTTGGGCCCGTGCTCCCAGAAGTCGATCAGGATGATGCGGATGCCGTTGAGCGCGTGATAGAGCACCGCGACGACGAGGCCCATCTCCATGAGGCCGACGATCGGGGTCTTGTAGGTGTCGATGACCTCGTTGTAGGCCTGTGGGCTCACCCGGACCAGGGCGGTATCGAGCACGTGCACGAACAGGAAGAAGAAGATCGTCGCACCCGTGATGCGGTGCAGGACCCACGACCACATGCCTGGGTCGCCGCGGTATAGCGAGCGGCGCCGCCGCGGGGACGATCTCGGGGCGGCTATGTCGGAACCACCGGTTGTCGCCGTGCTCAACTCGACCTCCAACGCCATCGATGGACGCTCGGGTTCGGCCGGTTGCCCGAACCTCGGGGCGACTCTAAACCCCGTTGTACTGCTAAACGAACTACCGTTACCCGACATTGCGCGAAATGCGCCGAAATGAGGGTTACCTACCTCACGTGCGAGGTTGCGGAACGAGGAGCTTCGGAATGCATTCAGAATCGATCCGGCGAGGTTGACATGACGTCAGAGATCGACTGGAAACTACTGCGGGACAAGGCAATCCAGGTATCGAGCTGGGCTTACGCGCCATATTCGGGATTTCCGGTCGGGGCGGCGGCACTGGTCGACGACGGGCGGGTCGTCGTGGGGTGCAATGTGGAGAATGTCTCATATGGCCTAGGTCTCTGTGCCGAGGTCTCCGTGGCCTGCGCCCTAGTTTCCAGCGGTGGTGGCCGCCTGGTCGCACTGACGTGCGTGGACGGCTCGGGCGCGCTGTTGATGCCTTGCGGACGGTGCCGTCAGGTGCTGCTGGAACATGGTGGGCCGGGGATGTTGATCGACCATCCTGCGGGTCCGCGGCCACTTGGCGAGCTCCTGCCGGACGCGTTCGGGCCGGAGGACCTCCACCGGCGGGAAACCCCGTGACCCAGTTCACGTTCGACGCTCCGACCGTCATCCGGACCAAGCGCGACGGCGGCGTGCTGACCGACGAGGCCATCGACTGGGTGATCGACGGCTACACCCACGGTCGGGTTCACGACGAACAGATGTCGGCGCTGTTGATGGCGATCTTCCTGCGCGGGATGACGTCCGCCGAGATCGCCAGGTGGACGCACGCCATGGTCGCGTCGGGGGAGCGGTTCGACTTCGGTGACCTGCGGCGTGACGGCAAGCCGCTGCGCCTGGTGGACAAGCACTCGACCGGTGGGGTCGGCGACAAGATCACCATCCCGCTGGTGCCCGTCGTGATGGCGTGCGGTGCCGCGGTGCCGCAGGCCGCGGGGCGCGGGCTTGGTCACACCGGGGGCACGCTGGACAAGCTGGAGTCCATCGCGGGCTTCACCGCCGAACTGTCCAAAGCGCAGATCCGGCAACAACTTCAAGACATCGGTGCGGCCGTCTTCGCGGCCGGCGACTTGGCGCCCGCCGACCGCAAGATCTACGCGCTGCGCGACGTCACCGGCACCACGGAGTCGTTGCCGTTGATCGCCAGCTCGGTGATGAGCAAGAAGCTCGCCGAGGGCGCCGACGCACTGGTGCTCGACACCAAGGTGGGCAAGGGGGCGTTCCTCAAGACCGAGGAGGAGTCCTACGCACTTGCCCGGACCATGGTGGCGCTCGGCGAAGCCAACGGCGTGCGTACGACGGCCCTGCTGACCGATATGAACGCACCGCTGGGGCGGG
Source organism: Mycobacterium sp. RTGN6 (assembly GCF_033804605.1). NCBI lineage: Bacteria > Bacillati > Actinomycetota > Actinomycetes > Mycobacteriales > Mycobacteriaceae > Mycobacterium > Mycobacterium sp. RTGN6. The sequence continues at coordinate 174,656 of NZ_JAPZKZ010000010.1, read as the reverse complement.
CCGTGGGCAATGCCGTTGAGGTGGTCGAGTCGCTCGACGTGTTGGCGGGTGGCGGCCCCGAGGACGTCGTGGAGCTGACCTTGGCGCTGGCGCGCGAGATGCTCGCCGCCGTGAACGTGTGCGGCATCGACCCGGCCGACACCCTGGCCGACGGCTCGGCCATGGACTGCTTCCGCGCGCTCGTCGCCGCCCAGGGCGGCGACCTGTCGCAACCGCTACCGATCGGTGCGCAAACCGAGACCGTGATCGCGCCTCGCGGTGGCACCATGGGCGACATAGATGCGATGGCGGTGGGACTGGCAGTGTGGCGGCTCGGTGCCGGCCGCGCGGCAGCTGGTCATCAGGTTCAGTTCGGCGCCGGGGTGCGCATCCATCGGCGGCCCGGCGAGCCCGTCGCCGCTGGCGAGCCGTTGTTCACGCTGTACACCGACACCCCCGAGCGGTTCAGCGCCGCGTTGGCCGAGCTGGACGGCGGCTGGAACGTCGGCGACTCCGTGCCCCAGGAGCGTCCCCTCATCATCGACCGGATCACGGCCCAAGGAGAGTAGATAGATGACGACTCCGCTGACGCTGGACATGATCCGGCATGCGCCCAAGGCGCTGCTGCACGATCATCTCGACGGCGGGCTGAGACCCGCGACAGTAGTGGAGTTGGCCGATCAGTTCGGCTACGACGAGCTGCCCACCAACGACGTCGACGAGTTGGCGACGTTCTTCCGCAAGGCCGCGCACAGCGGGTCACTGGTGCGCTATCTGGAGCCGTTCGCACACACCGTCGGCGTGATGCAGACTCCGGAGGCACTTCATCGCGTGGCCTTCGAATGCGTCGAGGACCTGGCCGCCGACTCCGTCGTCTACGCCGAGGTGCGATTCGCGCCCGAACTGCACATCGACCGTGGGTTGTCACTGGATGCGGTCGTCGACGCGGTGCTGGCCGGGTTCGCCGAGGGGGAGAAGGCGGCGGCCGCGGAGGGCAAGACGATCACAGTGCGGTGCCTGGTCACCGCGATGCGCCACGCGGCCCGGTCCCGCGAGATCGCCGAGCTCGCGATTCGGTTCCGCGACAAGGGTGTCGTCGGTTTCGACATCGCCGGGGCGGAAGCCGGCTACCCGCCGAGCCGTCATCTCGATGCGTTCGAGTACATGCGAACCAACAACGCCCGCTTCACGATTCACGCAGGCGAGGCGTTCGGGCTGCCGTCGATCCACGAGGCCATCGCCTTCTGCGGTGCCGACCGGCTTGGCCACGGCGTGCGCATCGTCGACGACATCGAGCGCATGCCCGACGGATCGGTCAAGCTCGGCCGGCTCGCGTCGCTGTTGCGCGACAAGCGGGTTCCGTTCGAGCTGTGTCCGAGCAGCAACGTGCAGACCGGCGCCGCACCGAGCATCGAGGGCCATCCGTTCGATCTGTTGGCCCGGTTACGATTCCGCGTCACCGTCAATACCGACAATCGGCTCATGAGCGACACCACGATGAGTCAGGAGATGCTGCGCCTGGTCGAGGCGTTCGACTACGGCTGGAGCGATCTGCTGCGGTTCACCATCAACGCGATGAAGTCGGCGTTCATCCCGTTCGACGAACGGCTGTCGCTCATCGACGACGTCATCAAGCCGCGCTACGCGGTGCTGATCGGCTGACGGCCGCAAGACGTGCGACCGCTAGGTGGCGAGCACCTCGCGCACGCGGTCCGCGAACTCGCCTGGGGCGCCAATGAACCCGACGTGCTCACCGGGGAAGTCGACGGACGACGAGCCGAGTTGCTCGCACAGCGCGGTCGAGGTCCGACAGGTCAAGAGCTGCCGCGAGTCGGCGCCGATGCCGACGACGACTCTGGTCGACGAGGCCTTCAGCGCTGAGACGTCGGGGCGGTACGCGATGGTGTCCCGCATCTCGTGATCGAAGAACCGCGTCATGTCGGAGAGCTGCTTGGCCTGTTCGTCGGGGGTGGGCTCGGGTCCCACTGGTGCACCGCTGTCGCGTGCGTTCATGTCGAAGCCCGCGTTGGCCATGAACTTCATCCACGCCGCCTCGGGCCCGTCGCGGTGGAACGTCTCGACCATGTCCTCGGCGGCCGCCCGCTGCTGCGCGGCGTCGGCGAGCAGCACGGTCACCGGCGGTTCGTGCGCGATGAGCGTCCCCACCCGGCCGGGATGGCGGGTGACGAGCGCCAGCCCGGTCACCGCGCCGCCGCTGGACCCGAAGACGTCGGCGGTGTCGGTGCCGACCGCGTCGAAGATGGCGGCGACGTCGTCGGCGCGGAGTTCGGGCGTCGAGTCCTGGTCCGGATCGTCGATGGTGCTGCCCGCCAGACCACGCGGGTCGTACGTGACGACGGTGTGGTCGACGGCGAGCGCGTGCGCCAACGGTGCGAAGTCGGAGGCGGCCATCGGCGAGCCGATGAGGAAGAGCAGGGGTCCGTCGCCGCGGACTTCGTAGCGCAGGCGCGCACCCGGGACGTCGAGCGTGCGAGAGATGAGGCCGTCAGTGATGGTCATGTATGGGTAGACCGGAGCCGCTGAGGAAAGTCATCACGCGCGTAGCCTAACCGGATGATCACCGGTGCTCACGTGATTCTGTACAGCCGCGATGCCGACGCGGACAGGATCTTCCTCCGTGACGTGCTGGGCTACCCGCACGTCGACGCCGGTGGCGGCTGGCTGATCTTCAAGCTGCCGCCAGCCGAGGTAGCAGTGCATCCCGCCGAATCCACGGAATCGCATGAGCTGTACCTCATGTGCGATGACGTGAACGCGACCATCGAGCAGCTGGCGAACAAGGGCGTCGACTGTGGCCCCGTCAGTGATCAGGGCTGGGGACTGCTCACCAGTATCCAGCTTCCAGGCGGCGGTCAGCTGGGCCTCTACGAGCCGCGGCACCCGAAGGCGACGGAGTTGTAGCGGTCAATCACTCCTGGCGCGCAGGCCCAATTATTCCTGGCGGAAGCGTGACTCGACGAACGCCTCCAGCTGGTCCCACTGCTCGACGGCCTTGGCGTATGGCGCCGGCGGCTTGCCCACCTTGTCAGGCGAGAGCACATGCCCGACGAACCTGCCGAGCGGCTGGTCCACGTCCAGCGCCTCCTCGACCGAGGTGTCCTCGGCGTATTCGCTGACGTCCCTGAGCAACTCGACGGCCAGCTCCAGTTGGCCGGGGTCGACGGCGTCCGGGCCGTCGCCGAGATCGTCGGAGATTCCGCTCAGCACGTACACGTTGTCGTCGATGACCTTGATCTGCAGCGAGCCGTCGGTGGCGGCGGTGCGGATGTCCTCGTAGGTGCTGAACCCCGACAGGTCGCTCTCGTGTTCGTCGGCGAGGTACCGCGCCAGGGAACGCTCGGAGGTGAAGACGCTGATGCGGCCGTTGCGACCGAGGAAGCGCGGCTCGTCGTTGAAGTAGCAGCGCAGCGTGTAATACGTGCCGGCGCTGGTCATGATGCGGATCGGGTCGATGCCGACGTGCACCCAGAAGTCCTCGTCGCTGCCGAGCACCTGCTCCTCCGCCGCGGCGGCCAGCGCCGTGGACTCCTCGTCGGTGTCGACGACATCGTCGATCACCACGTCGTCGGCGGCCGCCTCGGCCTCGTCCTCTTCGGGTTCCGACGCCGGCTCGGCCAGTTCGGCCTCGGCCGTCTCGGACGCCTTCGCATCGACGTCGGGCACGGTGACGATCTCGTCGATGGAGTCGATCACGCCGTCCCAGCCGCGTCCGATGACGGCCTCGATCTCGGACCAACGCTTGCGCCCCGTCCGGCCGGCGAACGCATCGATGCCGCCGCCGAGTGAGCCAAGCACGGGATTGCCGTTGAAGAACTTCGAGACGGCGACCAAGTCGCACACCGACCCGATGGCCTGGACGACGGCCAGCGCCTGCAGCAGCGTCTCGACCGTCTCCTCTGTCGGCTTCTCGACGACCAACTCGGGGACGCCGACCAGATCGTGCTGGCGTTCCTCCGATGGGTCGAGCGTGTGAGCGTTCGCGCTGGTCAGCGCCTCCCACGCGGGGTGGTCGGTGAGGTCGTTGTCCGTGCTCGTCCGCACGAACGCCACCAGGTCGGCCACCGACTCGAAGGCGTAGAGGTCCTCGTCCTTGCCGAGGAATCCTTGCCATTCGTCCTCGGAGTCCCGCCATAGCGGTGCCCACAATGTGTAGAGATCACCCTTGGTCAGCCCGAGGCGTACCGGCACGATGTCTGCAGCCATGCGGCACAGCCTAACGATGCATGCTGCGGTCTCCTCGGCGGCCGCAGCATTGTCACCGAGTCAGTCATCCTTGTCGCGCGGCGGCGGCCGGTTCGCGACCACGGGGAACTGCCCCGTGAAGCCCTCGCGCTCCCTGGCCACTTCCAGCACGCGTCCGCGCACGACGAACCAGCCGACGATCAAGGCCGGAATGATGAGCACCAGCGACGCCACGGTCCACGTGCCGATCGGGGGATCCAGGGCCATCAGTACGACCACCCCCGCCAGGAATGCCAGCGTGAGGTAACCGGTGTAAGGGGTGCCCCACATCCGGAACGATGGCCGCTGGAGGATGCCCTTCTCCGACCACCGGTAGAGCTGGATCTGGCAGATGACGATGGTGCCCCACGAGGCGATGATGCCGAGCGCGGCCATGTTCAGCACGATCTCGAACGCCATCGCGGGTACGACGCCATTGAGCAGCACGCCGAACAGTCCGATGGCGGCGGTGAGGCAGATGCCGCCGTACGGCACTCCGCGACTGGACATCACTCCGGTGAACTTCGGCGCACTGCCGTTCATCGCCATCGACCGCAGGATCCGGCCCGTCGAATAGAGCCCCGCGTTCAGGCTCGAGAAGGCAGCCGTCAGTACGACGATGTTCATGATGGTGCCCGCACCCTCGATGCCGATCTTCGAGAAGAACGTCACGAACGGGCTCTCGCCGGACTTGTACATGGTGTACGGGAGCAGCAGCCCGAGCAGGAAGACGGAACCCACGTAGAAGAGCGCGATGCGGGCGATGACGGAGTTGATCGCGCGCGGCATGATCTTCTCCGGGTTGGCGGTCTCGCCGGCTGCGGTGCCGACGAGTTCGACTGCGGCATAGGCGAACACCACGCCAGAGGTCACGATGACGAGCGGGAAGAGGCCCGTCGGCAAGAGTCCGCCATTGTCGACGATCACGCTGAAGCCGGTCGACGCTCCCTGGATCGTGTAGCGGCCCGCGAGGAAGATCGTGCCCGCGACGAGGAATGTCACCAGCGCGACGACCTTGATCAGCGCTGCCCAGAACTCGAGTTCGCCGAACACCTTGACGGAGATCAGGTTCATGCCGAGCACCAGCGCCAACGCGATCAACGCGATGAGCCACTGCGGTATGGCATCGAACTGCTTCCAGAAGTGGAAGTACGTGGCGATCGCCGTCGAGTCGACGATCGCGGTCATCGCCCAGTTGAGGAAGTACATCCAGCCGGCGACGTACGCCGCCTTCTCGCCGAGGAACTCGCGCGCGTAGGAGACGAACGAGCCCGACGACGGCCGGTGCAGCACGAGTTCGCCGAGCGCACGCAGGATCAGGAACACGAAGACACCGCAGAACGCGTAGACCAGGAAGAGGCCGGGTCCGGCGCTGTGCAGCCGGCCGCCTGCGCCGAGGAACAACCCGGTGCCGATGGCGCCGCCGATGGCGATCATCTGGAGCTGTCTCGGTTTGAGGCCCTTGTGGTAGCCCTCGTCCTCGCTCGTCAGCGCGGAGTTGTCGTATTCCGTCTTCGTGGGCTCGGTGGTCATTTGTTCGCACCGTTCGACGGTTCGGGTTTCTGTGGTTTCTGAACCACCGGTGGCGGTTTGGTCGGGTCGTTGATGTCCCTGAACGTCAAGGCGAATCCGGACACCATGAGCACCGCGGCGATCGCATAACCGATGATCGACCACCACCCGACGTGCAGATACGCGGTGACCGCGACGATCGCCATCGCCAGGAACACCATGGACATCCCGATGAGTGGAATCTTGGCGAAAAGGTCTATACGTGCCATCGCTGCCACCTTGCACTGTCAAGGAGCCGCGGCCGGCTCCGAACCGAACATGAGGATTTGCGCCATCGAGTAGACACCCACGTGCTCAGCTGAGGCACAGAAATGGCAGCGATTCACAGGGAAGCGATACTTCGGCGTGGCCGGACTTCAAGATCACGGCAGTGAAACCGCGCGTCGGTCCCGCTACCTCGACGACTGCGGGCCTCGGCGGGCTCGCGTCGGACATGCTCTAGATGGAACTCTCGCCATCGAACGGGCTAGCCGCGGCCCCGCGGCGAGCGTGTGTGCGGATGCCCCCGGCCGGTTCTGGAGCACCGACCCCGGAACAAGCCAGCGGGATGCGCTGAAGTCGCTTGAATCAGCGCTTCTTGCCGTGAAACTGCGTTTCGATGCCCGAGGTGGTGTCCGACTTCGCGCGCTTGTCGGCGCGTTTCTCCTTGAGCGACTTTCCGGACTTCTTGCTCGCGCTTTGTCGAGGTGACTTGTCTGCCATTGCCTGCCCTTGCATATTGGGGGCCTGGCTGGTCCCGATGGTGGCGACTCTACTCGGCTGAGTCCGTGGTGTGAGGCGCCATCCGAAGCAACGGCGCCGTGCGCCCTGGCACGAAATTCGGAGCAGGTTGATTCTCAACGATTTTCGACGTGTGAGGTATCGCCGTCCCCGGTCTGACCTGGGGTGTAGAGTCGAGATGTTGGGAGGCTGACCAGCCCGTAACGAATCAGCTGTCGTCGCTGAGCTCCGTGAGCAACCGCTTGAGCCGGGCACTTCCGCCACCACCGGACGTCGGGATCACCTTTGACAACTTTATCGCTCGTTAGATCGTTCGCCAACCACGTTGTAGGCCAACGAGATTCCGCACCGCCGAGATTCGGTGCGCTCACTTTCGTGGTCGCGCCATGAGCCTGCTGACGCTCGGCGTCATCCATCGGACGAGCAAGGAGAACGAGCGCCGGCTACCGATCCACCCCGACCACCTCGACCGCATCGATGCCGACCTCCGCGCAAAGATCTACCTAGAGCACGGGTACGGCGAAGACTTCGGCGTGGCCGATGTGCGGATGTGTGGGCTGGTGGCCGGAATGCGCACCCGCGAGGAGTTGATCGCCGAGTGCGACGTCATTCTGTTGCTCAAGCCGGACTCCAAGGATCTCGCCGAATTGCGCCACGGACAGGTGCTATGGGGCTGGCCACACTGCGTTCAGGACCGAGCGCTGACCGAGGAGGCCATCCAGCGCAAGCAGAGCCTGATCGCCTTCGAGGCGATGAACCTGTGGCGTTCCGACGGCTCGTTCAAACTCCATGTGTTCCACAAGAACAACGAGATGGCCGGCTACTGCTCGGTACTGCACGCACTCGAACTCGTCGGGTCGACGGGCATGTACGGACGCAGGCTGCGTGCCGCGGTCATCGGGTTCGGCGCCACGGCGCGCGGAGCCGTGACGGCACTGAGTGCCCACGGCATCCACGACGTGGACATCCTCACCAATCGCGAAGTGACCGAGGTGGCCTCACCGATCCACTCGGCCCAGATCATGAACTTCGAGCACGTCGACGCCGGCGACGGGTCGTCGACCAGCTTCGTGAACACCTCAGACGGACAACTGCCACTCGCCGGGTACCTGGCCGAGCACGACGTCGTCGTCAACTGCGTCCTGCAGGATCCCAACGCGCCGTTGACGTTCCTCAACCACGACGACCTCATCGAATTCCGCGCGGGCAGCCTCATCATCGACGTATCATGTGACGAGGCAATGGGTTTCAGCTGGGCTCGCCCGACGTCGTTCGACGACCCCACGTTCACCGTCGGCTCCAACATCACGTACTACGCGGTCGACCACAGCCCGTCCTACCTATGGAACTCTGCGACCTGGGAGATCAGCGAAGCGCTTCTCCCGTATCTGCGTACCGTGCTCGAAGGGCGCGATGCGTGGGAGACCGACCAGACGGTGCGCCGCGCGGTCGAGATCCTCGACGGGCGAGTGCGCAACCCAGACATCCTGACGTTTCAACAGCGGCAACCGAATTAGGGGTACTGTCGAGGTATCGAGCAGCTGCGTTTGCGGATGAACATGCTTGACTATCAAGGGAAATCCCATGGCAACGCCAACTCTGCTCCGTACCACCCCCTACGAGCGCCGTGTCGAGCTCGTCGCGGACACGATCAAGGCTCACTCCAAGCTTGGGGACAAGGCGGCAGGCGAGCTTGCCGTCCACGTGCTGCACACCATCAACTCCATCCCCGAGATCGTGCGGTAGGCGATCATGACGGTTACCGTGACGCTGCCCGACGGCGGAACTGACGAGTACATGCGGTTCGGCGACACGTATGTCGAGCACGGCGACGGCACGCTCGACGTGATCCGGATCGGCGCCAAGGAGTCGTTCGGCTATCGGACCGGTGAATGGGCCCAAGTGAAGGGCGACCAGCCGAAGGGCATCAAGCGCCGCTTCTGGTCGAAGGGTTAGCCGCAGCCCTGAAAACCCTGGCCCGCGTTGGTGGTTCGGATCGGCGACAGTTTGACCGGGTCGCCCGCTTCGGCCGGGTGTTGATTTCGGTACAGATGGGGGTGGCTGCTGTGCTGGGAATCAATGGTTATTTGCTGTGCGGCGGTGCAGAGTCTGATATACCCGTGACTGTGGGTCGGGGATAGGCCACACGCGGGAGGACTCGTGTCGTTCGATTCTGGAGTACCTGCTTGCCTTCGCACCGGTGAACCTCCGCGGTCGCTCGCGCTGGGAGCGCTCGTCGCCATTGCACTCGCCACCGCGCTGGGCACGCCGTCGATTGCTACGGCCCCCTCGGCGTTCGCCGACACGAGCGCCACAGTCGAAGTCGAAACCCAGCGCATGTCCGACGCCGGCCTGACTGCGCGCCAGGACGGAATCTACGAACCCGGCGACGAGCTGACATTGGTCTGTTCGAAGCGAGGGCCGGGCATGGCGGGCATCTTCTTCGGCTCCACTGTCGCGGGCCGGGGAAACGATCTCTGGTATCAAACGTCGGACGGCCACTTCGTGTCCGACGACGACATCGAAACCGGCACCCTCAAAGTCGCTGCCCCCGAATGCAGCACGCCGCCCCCGAGCGCGGCTAGCGAGGCAGTGCTCGTCAGTACTGGGGGCCGCACGACGGGCCAGACTCAGGGAGTAAATCCAGGAGCGCCTGGTCAGTGCACCTGGGGTGCTGCGCAGAAGTGGTTCGAGGCCAGCGGATCGTATCCGGCCCTGCGTGGTGATGCGACGTCATGGGGTGACTCGGCGGCCGCTGCGGGCTGGACCGTCGTCGACGACCCCGAGGATCGTTCGATCGTCGTGTTCCAGCCCGGCGTCGCCGGTGCGAGCAGCATCGGCCACGTCGCGTGGGTCGATTCGGTCTCCCAACGTCCCGATGGCCGATGGATCCACGTGACCGAGATGAACAACGCGTACCTCGGTGGCGTGGGCATCTTCAATGGTCGCGACATCAAGGACGTCCCAGGAATGTCGTACATCCTGTTGCCCTGAATGTCGAACGCCGCCGCGCTCACGCCGTTGGCCGCCAGAAGCCCTGAAAACCCTGCCCCGCGTTCGTGGTTCGGATCGGCGACAGCTTGACGGGATCACCGGCCTCGATCATCGTGCCGTTGCCGACGATCATCGCGACGTGCCCGTCCCACACGGCGAGGTCACCGGGGCGTAGTGAACCCCGATCCACCGCGGCGCCGGTGTCCTGTTCCTGCGCGAGCCGCGGAAGGTCCAGTCCCGCTTCGTGGTACGCCCACTGGGTCAGGCCGCTGCAGTCGAGCCCGACACCGGGCGTGGTGCCACCCCAGTCGTACGGAACGCCGAGCTGTGTCAGTGCGTTTCGCACTGCGTCCGCCGCGACGGCGTTCGGAGCGGTCGCCGTCGAGCCGTCGGGCAGTGCGATCGCGACTCCGCTGCCGAACATCGCCGGATCCCCCAGCGGCCTCGCCGATTCAACCGTGCCTAGCCCGGACCCGAAGTCGGACGTGCCCGCAGCCGAGGGTGCACCGAATCCCGACCCCAGCCCGCCACCTAGCCCCGAACCCATCGGCGATCCGACCGGGCTACCTAGGCCGCTGGCACCTGACGCGGGCCACGTCACCGGGGAGGGCGGCTCTGCCACCGCGACCGCGTGCCCGTCGAGTTCGGCCCGCAGTTCGTCGACCACCGCGATGGCTTCGTCCAGCGCTCGGCGGGCCTCCGCCACCAGCGCATCCTCGGCGCCAGGCGCATCGAGGTCGACGGTGGCCGCATACGCCTCGAAGTCGTCGAGGATCGTCTGGAGCCGGGCCCGCGCCCTGGCCACCGCCTCGGCCGCCGTGGACACCACGGCACCGAGGTGTTCCGCCCGCACTGCGAGTGACTCGATCGCTGCCACCGTCGTCGTGCTGAACTCACGGGCCTCGTCGGCGGCCGGGCCGGTCCACCGGGAACTCGCGTCACGCCAGGATCCGGAGGCGGCCTCGGACACCACGGCGAGGCGCTCGCGCACGTCGGCCAGCGCGGTCGCGGGATCGCTCCCCGTGGACCAGCCGACCCCCACGCTGGCTGCGACCTCCCTGATGGGCGCCGTCAGCGCCGTCACCAACCCGGCGGGCACCTCACACCCCGAGCTCGGACATCGCGTGGCCCGCGCCGCGCTCGGTGGCGACGTAGGCCTCGGCCGTGACGCGAGCGGTGCCTGCCGCCGCAGCGACCCGTTCGCCGAGCGTCCTGACCACGCGCACCTCCCGGGCCACGGCCTCGGACAACGCCTCGAGGAATCGCGCACCCACCGGGCCGAGCGCGTCAGGTGCGAGCGCAGCGCCAACTCCGACGAGGTGACCGGTGATCGCCTCGAGGTCGGCGGCGTGACGGGCCTGGGCGGCGCCGAAGGCGTGGATGGCGGCGGTATCGGCGAGCATGCGGTTAGGACGGCCGCCGGCCCGCTTCGGTTCCACTAAGTTTCTGCGCATGGACGTTCGCGTTGTCGATCACCCCCTTGCCGCGGCGCGGCTGACCACCCTTCGCGACGAGCGGACCGACAACGCCGGCTTCCGCGCCGCGTTGCGCGACCTCACCCTGATGCTGGTGTACGAGGCCACCCGCGACGTCGCGTCCGTACCGGTTCCCGTTCGGACCCCGCTCGCCGAAACGACCGGCGCCCGACTGGCCACCCCTCCGCTGCTGGTGCCGGTACTGCGGGCGGGACTCGGCATGGTCGACCAGGCGCACGCGCTGATCCCCGAGGCACAAGTCGGGTTCGTCGGCATCGCCCGCGACGAGGAGACCGCCCTGCCCACACAGTATTTGGAGTCACTGCCCGACGACCTCAGCACTCAGCCCGTCATGGTGCTCGACCCGATGCTCGCCACCGGCGGGTCGATGGCGCACACCATCGGCCTGCTACTGAACCGGGGCGCCGTCGACATCACCGCCCTGTGCGTGGTCTGCGCGCCGGAGGGCATCGCCGCGGTCGAACGGGTGGCGCCGAACCTACGGCTGTTCACCGCCGCCGTCGACGACGGACTCAACGACGTCGCCTACATCGTGCCGGGACTCGGCGACGCGGGGGACCGGCAGTTCGGCCCGCGTTAGCGGCTAGAAACAGACTTCGAAAAAACTGTGGGAATCGTGTCGGCTGGTCGCTCCTAGTCGTTGAACGCGGCACACAAGGGCCGCGACCAACCACAGGAGCCCGACATGACCACTACCACCAACACCACCACCTGGCGCCGACTCACCGCGACCGTTCTCGGCGCCGGAGCCATCGCGATCGGCGGAATGGCGCTGCTCGCACCCGCGGCATACGCCCAGCCCGTCAACGGCGCGGAGTCCGCAGCGCACAAGGAGTGCAGAGAGGCCGGCGGCGACTACTCGAGCGAGTCGGACGCCGGCGGCAACACCTTCGAGAAGTGCTGCTACGAGGGCCTCATCTCCGGAGTCATCCACTGCGACGTGTGGGTCAACGGAGAGTGGAACGGCGATCTGTCGTCCCACGAGGAGCCCACCAACCCCCCGCCGAAGGCCAGTGGCCCGCCGAAGGTCGGTGGTACGCCCGAACTGTCGCCGGACGGGCAGAGCTCGCCGAAGAACCCACCGAAGAACACCATCCCGGGACAGACGCAGGTGGTGAAGAAGTAGAACACCTCGAATCGGCCGCGATCACCCAGTGGTCGCGGCCGATTCGCTTGTTTCCGTTGCCAATTCGATCAGCAGGCGTTCCGCCCTTGCCCTAGCTTCGGCCAGGTCCTCAGTCGGCGCGCAGCGAACCTCGAAGTAGGACTTCACCTTCGGCTCGGTGCCCGACGGTCTGACGACCACCCGGACGGACGTCTCGTCGTCGCCCCCGGTCAGGATCACCGCATCGGTACGGGGTTGCCCGCGGCGAGTCAAGAGGTCGTCGACGGTGACGTCGAACCCGGCCAATCGGGCCGGCGGTGACGCCCGCAGCCGGTCCATCACCGCGGCGTCGGCGGGCGTCGACGCCGCCGCCGTCACGTGCACCCCGTGCCTGCGGGCGAGTTCGTCCAGCGCGTCGGAGACCGTGCGCCCGTCGCGCCTCAACGCGGCCACCAGATCACATGCCAGTACCGCCGCGCTGATGCCGTCCTTGTCGCGCACCGCCGACGGATCGACGCAGTGCCCGATGGCCTCCTCGTAGGCGTACACCAGCGTCTGGCCCGGGCGGCCTGCATCGGCCCGCGCGAGCCACTTGAACCCGGTCAGCGTCTCGACGTGTTGGGCGCCGTGACTGGCCGCGATGGCGGCCAACATCCGCGACGAAACGACGGTGCTGGCCACCAGAGCGCTCTCGGCCACGTCCCGATCGAGCTGCGACAGGATGTAATCGCCAAGCAGCCAACCGGTTTCGTCACCGGTGAGCATGCGCCAGCCGTCCTCGGTCGGAACGCCCATCGCGCACCGGTCCGCATCGGGATCCAACGCGATCGCGACGTCGACGTCGGAGTACGCGGCCAGCGACAGCAGCAGGTCCGTCGCGCCGGGCTCCTCCGGGTTGGGGAAGTCGACGGTGGGGAAGTCAGGGTCGGGGGCGAACTGCTCCTCGACCACGTGGACGTCGGTGATGCCGGCTTCGCGCAGGGCCTGCACGGCGACCTCGCCGCCGACTCCGTGCATCGGCGTCAACGCCACCCGCACGTCCTCCGTGGTCAGACGCACCGACGCGGCACGGCCGATGTACTGCTCAACGAGCTCGACGCCGGTTGGCGACACCCGCACGCGGTCGATCGTGGCGGGGGCGGCGCCCATCGCCGACTCGATGTCGCGGTCGGTCGGCGGGACGATCTGCAGACCGCCGTCGAAGTACACCTTGTACCCGTTGTCGCCGGGCGGGTTGTGCGACGCGGTGATCTGCACACCGGCCGCCGCGCGCGTATGACGCACCGCGAACGCGACGACGGGCGTCGGGACCGGATCGGGGAGCAGGACAACCGAGAAGCCCTCGGCGGCAAACACTTCGGCGGCGGCCATCGCGAAGTCATCGGACTGGTGACGGGCGTCGCGCCCGACGACGACGGTCGAGCCGCCCAGGCACTTGTCCCGCAGCACCTTCGCGACCGCCCACGTCGCCCTCGTCACGGTGTCGACGTTCATGCCACCTGGCCCGTCGCGCATCGGTCCGCGCAGGCCTGCGGTGCCGAACGTCAGGGGAGTATCCGTCATGTGCTCATTGTGCGGGCTGGGTCGTCCGCTCTTCTCGCAGGCGCTCATCGGCCAGTTTGCGGAGCACCGGTGCGACGAGCATCAGCAGGTCGAACTCGAGGTCGGTGAGATGTTCGCGCATCGCCGCGTCGAGCCACTGGTCGCGTTCGGCGCGGTCGGCCTCGAGCAGTGCACTGCCCTCGGCCGTGATCTCGATGAGCTGGCGACGTCGGTCGTCGGCGTCGGGTCTGCGCGCGATCAGTCCCCGCGCCTCGAGGTGGTTGATGCCGTCGGTCAGGGACTGCACGCGCACGTACATACGTGCGGCGAGCTCGGCCGGGGTGGTCACGCCGGCGCGACTGACCTCGCCGAGCACTTGCTGCTGACTGAGGGTGAGTCCGTTGTCGCTGCGGTGTCGGCGAAGCTGGCGGGTCACGGCCATGATCGACTCCCGCAGTTCGGTGGCATTCGCGGTGGTTGAACGCATTACCAAGTTATACCTTGGTACTTGCCAGATTAGTGCCAGTTTGCGCGCGTGTTTTAACAAGCGCATACTTGTCTTTATGTGGAAGTGGACGCTGCTGGTGGTGATCACGGTCGCCGTCACCGTCCCACTGACCTGGCTCGGCGTCCCGTCGGCGGCGCTGTTCGCGGCCTTGATCGTGGGCATCGCGCTCGCCCTGCTCTCGTGGGCCCCGTCCGGGATGCCGCGCAAGGCGGGCGTCGCCGCGCAGGGCGTGCTGGGTGTGTACATCGGCACGATGGTGCACCGCGACGCGCTGTCGGCGCTGGGATCGGACTGGCCCATCGTGCTCGCCGTCGCCGTCTCGACACTGGTGCTCAGCATCCTGGCGGGCGCACTGCTCGGCATGCACCGCGACGTCACCCCGCTGACGGGAGCGCTGGCACTGGTGGCGGGTGGCGCCTCCGGCCTGGTCGCCATCGCCCGCGAACTCGGCGGAGACGACCGCACCGTCGCCGTGGTTCAGTATCTGAGGGTCGCGCTCATCACCGCGTCGATGCCCGTGGTCGTCACCCTCGTGTACCACGCCGAGAAGACCTCCAACGCACCGGTGACCGTGCAAAACGGTTCCGCTCCTTGGTATCTCAGCGTCGCGATGCTGGCCGTCATCGTGCTCGTCGGCGCCACCGGCGGGCGGCTGATCCGGTTGCCTGGCGCCGGTCTGCTGGGTCCGATGGCCATCACGATCGCGCTCGAGCTGACCGGTTTCTCGTTCGGACTGTGGGTGCCCATGGTGCTGGTGCAACTGGGCTACGCGGTGATCGGCTGGCAAGCGGGCGTCGCGTTCACCCGCGAGTCGGTGCGTGCCATCGGGCGGGCCCTGCCCGCCGCACTCGGGCTCATCGTCTTCCTGAACGTCGCATGCGCGGGCCTCGGCGTGCTGCTGGCCCACGTCGCGGGGCTCAGCCCGCTCGAGGGCTACCTCGCGACCAGCCCCGGCGGCATCTACGCGGTGCTCGCCACCGCCGTCGAGACCGGGTCGAACGTCACGTTCATCATCGCCGCGCAGGTGGTGCGGGTGCTGCTGATGCTGTTCGCCGCGCCACTGATGGCCCGCGGGTTCGCGGCGCTCACCGTTCGCGTCGGCAGGCGCAGGGCCTACAGCCGCGCCAGCACCTCGGCCAGCAGGGAACCCATCCGCGTCGCCGACTGACGGCCCGCCTCCAGCACCTCGGCGTGACTCAGCGGCTGGCCCGTCATGCCCGCCGCCAGATTCGTCACCAGCGACACGCCCATCACCTCGGCCCCCGCGGCGCGGGCCGCGATGGTCTCGTGCACGGTCGACATGCCGACCAGGTCGGCGCCCAGCGTGCGCAGCATCCGGATCTCGGCGGGCGTCTCATAGTGCGGTCCGGGCAGTCCCGCGTAGACGCCTTCGTCCAGGTTGGCGTCGACGTCGCGGGCCAGCGACCTCAGCCGTGGCGAGTACGCGTCGACCAGGTCGACGAACTGCGCCCCAACCAGCGGCGAGCGCGCCGTCAGGTTGAGGTGGTCGGCGATCAGCACGGGCTGGCCGACGGTGAAGTCGTCGCGCAACCCGCCCGCCGCGTTGGTCAGCACCACCGTCCGCACGCCTGCCGCGCACGCGGTGCGCACGGGGTGCACGACGTGAAGCAGGTCGTGGCCTTCGTAGGCGTGGATGCGGCCGACGAGCACCAGGACCTGCTTGTCGCCGACTGGGAGTACCAGCACCTGTCCGCCGTGACCGGCCGCCGTGGGCGGCGTGAACCCAGGAAGGTCGGCCATCGCGACGACGTGGGCGGGGGTGCCGAGTTCGGCGACGGCAGGCGCCCAGCCCGACCCGAGCACGACGGCCACGTCGAACCGGTCGATGCCGGTGCGTTCGCGCAGTGCCAAGGCGGCTTCGTCGGCGAGGTCCTGCGGATCGGTCACGAGCAAGCAGCCTACGTCGGGGCGTTGAGTGAGTAACCAGTGCGACGTAGTGCGAGTGACGATGACCACCAGCGCTATCTCAACGCAACATCGGCCGGGTGAGATACTTCGAAGATGTCCGTAACCGCGTCCGCGACCGTCGAGGAAGCGGTGATGCGCAGGCGCGGCGACTTGATCGAGCTTTCCCACTCGATACACGCCGAGCCGGAACTGGCCTTCGACGAACACCGCAGCTGCGCAAAGACGCAAGCGCTGGTCGCCGAACGCGGTTTCGAGATCGCCGCAGCCCCCGGCGGATTGGACACCGCATTCCGGGCCACATACGGCAGCGGACCTCTGGTCATCGGGATCTGCGCCGAGTACGACGCATTGCCCGGCATCGGACACGCCTGCGGGCACAACATCATCGCGGCGTCGGCGGTGGGGACGGCGCTGGCGTTGGCCGACGTCGCCGACGAACTCGGCCTCACCGTCGTGCTGCTCGGTACCCCCGCCGAGGAAGCCGGCGGCGGAAAGGTGTTGCTACTCAACGCAGGTGCGTTCGACGACGTGGCCGCCACGGTGATGCTGCACGCGGGGCCGCTCGACATCGCCCGCGCGCGCTCATTGGCGCTATCCCAGGTGGCGGTCAGCTACACCGGTCGCGAAGCGCACGCCGCCGTCGCGCCGTATCTGGGGCTCAACGCCGCCGACGCCATCACCGTCGCGCAGGTGGCCATCGGCCTGCTGCGCCAACAGATGGAACCGGGGCACATGGCGCACGGCATCGTCACCGACGGCGGACAGGCCACCAACGTCATCCCCGGGCACGCGCGGATGGAGTACACGATGCGCGCCAACGACGCCGAATCGCTGCGCACCCTCGAGGACCGGATGGCCAACTGCTTCCTCGCAGGTGCGATCGCGACGGGCTGCGACTACACCGTTGCCGAAACCGAACCGGCCTACCACGAACTGAACCCCGACACGTGGCTCGCCGAGACGTTCCGCAGCGAGCTGGTGCGAATGGGCCGCACGCCCGTCGGCGTCGACGTGGAGGCGCTGCTGCCGCTTGGCAGCACCGACATGGGCAACGTCACGCAGGTCATGCCTGGCATCCATCCGATCGTCGGGATCGACGCGAACGGGGCGTCGGTGCACCAGCCCGGATTCGCCGCCGCAGCCGCCGGGCCCAGCGCCGACAAGGCCGTCGTCGAAGGGGCGATCATGCTGGCCCGCACGGTGGTCAGCCTGGCCGAGACACCCGCCGAACGTAAGCGCGTGCTGGACCTGCACGCACGCCGGGTGGCGTCATGAGCCTGCACGAGTACACCGAGGCATGGCTGGGCGCACACCACGACGAGCTAGTGGCCTGGCGCAGGCACATCCACGCGCATCCGGAGTTGGGTCGGCAGGAGTTCGCGACCACCCAGTTCGTCGCGTCGCACCTGGCCGACGCCGGGCTGAACCCCAAGGTGCTGCCCGGTGGGACGGGGCTGACCTGCGACATCGGTCCCGAGCACGGGCCGCGAGTGGCGCTGCGGGCGGACATGGACGCCCTCCCGATGGCCGAGCGCACTGGCGCGCCGTACGCGTCGGTGGTGCCCAACGTGGCGCACGCCTGCGGGCACGACGGCCACACCGCGGTGCTGCTCGGCGCGGCCCTGGCGTTGGCATCCGTACCTGAACTGCCCGTCGGCGTGCGCCTGATCTTCCAGCCCGCGGAAGAACTCATGCCCGGCGGCGCGATCGACGCGGTGGCCGCGGGCGCGCTGACCGGGGTGTCGCGCATCTTCGCGTTGCACTGCGATCCGCGGCTCGAGGTCGGCAAGGTGGCCATCAAGGCGGGCCCGATCACGTCGGCGGCCGACCAGGTGGAGATCACGATGCTCTCGCCCGGTGGGCACACCTCGCGACCACATCTGACCGGTGACCTGGTGTACGCGCTGGGCACGTTGATCACCGGGGTACCCGGGGTGTTGTCGCGGCGGGTCGACCCGCGCATGAGCACCGTCATGGTGTGGGGTGCGGTCAACGCGGGCGTTGCCGCAAATGCCATTCCTCAGGCCGGCACGCTGGCGGGCACCATTAGGACCGCCAGCCGGGAAGCCTGGGTCGGCATGGAGGACCTTGTCGGCGAGATCGTCGCGTCGCTGTTGGCGCCGCTGAGCGTGGAGTACAGCGTGCAGTACCGCCGCGGGGTGCCGCCGGTGGTCAACGAGGAGGTCTCGACGCGCATCCTCACCCACGCCATCGAGGCGGTGGGCGCCGACGTGCTGACGGACACGTACCAGTCGGGCGGCGGCGAGGACTTCTCCTGGTACCTCGAAGAGGTCCCCGGCGCCATGGCACGCCTTGGCGTGTGGTCTGGCCACGGCCCCCAGCTGGATTTGCACCAGCCGACGTTCGACCTCGACGAGCGCGCGTTGGCGGTGGGGGTGCGGGTATTGGTGAACGCGGTCGAGCACTCCGCGGGGCTCTGACTCGCGATTTCGGCGCGCTTTTCGCCCCTCAGTAGGGCAAAAGCGCGCCCAAATCGCTAGGTTCCCGGTCCGATGTTGCTCGCCGGCCGCGTCCGAAGGTCGTGCACGTATTCGGCTGGGGCACCGGCGATTTCGGCGGCGTCGGCCATCACACCGAGATAGCGCGCCGACGGGATGCCGCCCTCCCACGCATCGATGACGTACAGCCACGCCAGCACCGGATCGGTGTCGGTGTCCGACGACTCGCGGTGCACGCGGCACCGGATCTTCGTGTGGATGCCGAGCTCCGAACCCTCCCAGCGGTCGAGGTTGGCCTCGTCGCCCTCGGTCATGTCGTAGAGCACGACGAACACCTTCGAGTCCGGGTCCTCGACCAGAGTGGCCAGGGCGCCCTCCCAGCCGATGTCCTCGCCACCGAACGTGAGTCGCCAGCCGTGGATCCACCCCGTCCCCGCCATCGGCGAATGGGGTGCACGCTGCAACATCTGCTCCGGATGCATGTTCGATCCGTAGGCGGCGTAGATCGGCACGGGGGCAAGCGTAAGGCCTCGCCTCGTGACCAGGCGGGCAACCAACGGGTTAGGTCGGTCACCCGGGCGAGTGAAGCGACGGGGAATGGCACGACCGCTAAGTTATGGACGTGGTTACCCGCATCGTGATCATCGGCGGCGGTCCCGCAGGCTACGAGGCCGCGTTGGTCGCGGCAGGCCGCGGACCGGACGTCGCACAAGTCACCGTCGTCGACTCCGACGGCATCGGTGGCGCGTGCGTGCTGTTCGACTGCGTGCCGTCCAAGACGCTGATCGCGTCGTCGGGCGTGCGCACCGAACTGCGGCGCGCCGACGGCCTCGGCTTCGACATCGCCATCGAGGACGCCAAGATCTCGCTGACGCAGATCAACAACCGGGTGAAGACGCTGGCCAGGTCGCAGTCGGCCGATATCGGCAGCCAGCTGCTGCGCGAGGGCGTCAGCGTCGTGCAGGGCCGCGGCGAACTGGTCGACGACGTGCCCGGCATGGCGCACCACCGGGTGAAGGTCACCACCTTCGACGGCAAGGTCGGCGTGTTGAAGGCCGACGTCGTGCTGATCGCCACCGGCGCGAGCCCACGCGTGCTGCCATCCGCGGTGCCCGACGGCGAGCGCATCCTGAACTGGCGCCAGCTGTACGACCTCACCGAGTTGCCCGAGCATCTGATCATCGTCGGATCCGGTGTGACGGGCGCGGAGTTCTGCAACGCCTATACCGAGCTCGGGGTCAAGGTCACCGTGGTGGCCAGCCGCGACCAGATCCTCCCGCACGAGGACTCCGACGCCGCCGCGGTGCTCGAGGAGGCATTCACCGAGCGTGGCGTGTCGCTGGTCAAGAACGCGCGGGCCGATTCGGTGACCCGTACCGCCGACGGGGTCCGGGTGACGATTGCCGACGGTCGCGTCGTCGACGGCAGCCACGCGCTGATGACGGTCGGCTCGGTGCCCAACACGTCCGGACTGGGGCTGGAGAAGGTTGGCATCGAACTCGGGCCGGGGAATTACCTTCCGGTGGACCGGGTTTCGCGTACCACCGCGGCGGGTATCTACGCCGCGGGGGACTGCACCGGCTTGCTTCTGCTGGCGTCGGTGGCCGCCATGCAGGGCCGCATCGCGATGTACCACGCGCTTGGCGAAGGGGTATCACCCATCCGGCTGCGCACCGTCGCCGCCGCGGTGTTCACCCGACCCGAGATCGCCGCCGTCGGCGTGCCGCAGACCAAGATCGACGACGGCTCGGTGCCCGCGCGCACGCTGATGCTGCCGCTGACCACCAACGCCAGGGCCAAGATGTCGCTGCTGCGGCGCGGCTTCGTCAAGATCTTCTGCCGCCCCGCCACGGGCGTCGTCATCGGCGGCGTGGTGGTCGCTCCGATCGCGTCGGAGTTGATCTTGCCGATCGCGCTCGCGGTGCAGAACAACATCTCGGTGACCGATTTGGCTCAGACGCTGTCGGTGTACCCGTCGCTGTCGGGCTCGACCGTCGAGGCGGCTCGTCGGTTGATGGCGCACGACGATCTGGACTGAGGACGGTTAGGCTCGCAGGGGCAGCGGCTACCGACGAGTAACCCGAGGAGTCCTTGGCGTGAGTGACCCGATCCCCGGTCCGGGCAACGGGCAGACCCTGCTCGGCCCTGCGCAGCGGGCGGCCGCCTGGGAGCGACTGGGCAGCGAGCAGTTCGACGTCGTCGTCATCGGCGGTGGCGTCGTCGGTGCCGGCGCGGCGCTCGACGCGGCCACCCGCGGGCTCAAGGTCGCCCTCGTCGAGGCTCGCGACTACGCGTCGGGCACGTCGAGCCGGTCGTCGAAGATGTTCCACGGCGGGCTGCGCTACCTCGAACAGCTGGAGTTCGGGCTGGTGCGCGAGGCGCTGCACGAACGCGAGTTGTCGCTGACGACGCTGGCGCCGCATCTGGTCAAGCCGTTGCCGTTCCTGTTCCCGCTGACCAAGCGCTGGTGGGAACGGCCCTACGTCGCGGCGGGCATCTTCCTCTACGACCAGCTCGGCGGCGCGAAATCGGTTCCCGCGCAGAAGCATTTCTTCAAGGCGGGTGCACTGCGCCTGGCGCCTGGGCTCAAGCGCAGTTCGCTGATCGGCGGTATCCGGTACTACGACACCGTCGTCGACGACGCGCGGCACACGATGACCGTCGCGCGCACCGCGGCGCACTACGGCGCGGTCGTCCGCACGTCGACCCAGGTCGTCGCCCTGCTGCGCGAGGGCGATCGCGTGACTGGCGTGAAGGTCCGTGACTCCGAGAACGGGGAAGTGACCGAGGTGCACGGGCACGTCGTGGTCAACGCCACCGGCGTGTGGACCGACGAGATTCAGGCGCTGTCCAAGCAGCGTGGCCGGTTTCGGGTGCGCGCGTCCAAGGGCGTGCACATCGTGGTGCCGCGTGATCGTGTCGTCAGCGAGGTGGCGATCATCCTGCGCACCGAGAAGTCGGTGCTGTTCGTCATCCCTTGGGGCACGCACTGGATCATCGGCACCACCGACACCGACTGGAACCTCGACCTGGCGCATCCGGCGGCGACGAAGGCCGACATCGACTACATCCTCGAAACCGTCAACACCGTGCTGGCCACCCCGCTGACGCATGACGACATCGACGGGGTGTACGCCGGGCTGCGGCCGCTGCTGGCAGGGGAGAGCGAGGAGACCTCCAAGCTGTCGCGCGAGCACGCCGTCGCCGTCCCAGCCCCGGGATTGGTCGCGATCGCGGGCGGCAAGTACACCACCTACCGAGTGATGGGCGAGGACGCCATCGACGCGGCCGCGGAGTACGTCCCGACCCGGGTCGCGCCGTCGATCACCGAGAAGGTGCCGCTGATGGGCGCCGACGGATACTTCGCGCTGATCAACCAGACCGAGCACGTCGGCGCCCACTACGGCTTGCACCCCTACCGGGTCCGCCATCTGTTGGATCGTTACGGGTCCCTCATCGGTGAGGTGTTGGAGATGGCCGAGGGCAGGCCGGAACTGCTGACCCCGATCACGACGGCGCCGGTCTACCTGAAGGTCGAGGCGTGGTACGCCGCGGCGGCCGAGGGTGCGCTGCACCTCGAGGACATCCTGGCGCGACGGATGCGGGTCGCCATCGAGTATCCGCATCGTGGCGTCGATTGCGCGCGTGAGGTCGCGGAAGTCGTTGCGCCGGTTCTGGGTTGGAGTGCCGAGGACATCGACCGCGAGGTGTCGACGTACATCGCCCGGGTCGAGGCGGAGGTGCAGTCGCAGGCCCAACCCGACGACGAGTCCGCCGACGCATTGCGCGCGGCGGCTCCAGAAGCCCGCGCCGAGATCCTCGAACCAGTACCACTCAATTGAACCGGACCGCGCCGCTGCCCGACCGCGACGGTGTCGGTCCGGCGCGGGTGCGGTTGCGGGGCGGCGCAGTGTTGGTGGAGCTGGCGGATCGGTTCGGCGAGGCCGCCGCTAGCAAGGTGCTCAACGGCGAGGTAGTCGCCGCCGACGGCAGCGTCGTCACGGCTTCGACTGTGTTGCAACCGAACTCGTATGTCTACCTCTACCGTGACCTGCCCGACGAGGTGCCCGTCCCGTTCGACGTCCCGATCCTGTACCGCGACGACGACATCGTCGTGGTGGACAAGCCGCACTTCCTGGCCACCATGCCGCGTGGCGGGCACGTCGCGCAGACGGCATTGGTGCGGCTGCGGCGCTCGCTCGAGCTCCCCGAACTCAGCCCCGCGCACCGGCTCGATCGGCTGACGGCGGGGGTGCTGTTGTTCACGATGCGGCGTGAACTGCGGGGGGCGTATCAGACGATGTTCGCGCGGGGCGAGGTGCACAAGACGTATCTGGCGCGGGCGGGTGTCGACCCAGCGCTGGAGTTTCCACTGACGCTGCGCAGCCGGATCATCAAGGAGCGCAGCCGCTTACAGGCGTTCGAGGAGGCCGGCGAGCCGAACGCGGAGACGCTGATCGAACACCTCGGTGACGGCCTCTACCGCTTGACGCCCCGTACCGGGCGCACCCACCAGCTGCGGGTGCACATGGCGTCGCTGGGCCTGCCGATCGTCAACGATTCGTTGTATCCCAACGTGCTTGACGTGGCGCCCGACGACTTCACGCAGCCGCTGCAACTGTTGGCGCAAAGTCTCGAGTTCGAGGATCCCGTCAGACGGAAGCTCCGCGTATTCACCAGCGAACGCACGTTGGCATCGTTGGCTGGTTGAGCTAGCCGTCCACGGCGCCACTTATCCCCGCCGCGCGGTCAAATCGCAGGAACGATGTTGATCACGTAAACCTTGCCGTCGCTGCCTGTGACGTAAGCCCTCGTGCCGGCTGTATTTATCACCACGGCTGTCGGAATAACACCGACAGGGAGGGAGATCGGGTTGGTGCCGGCGGCTGGGCTGGTATCGATAAATTGGTTGGTGGTGGTGTCAAAGACGGCCACATTCCCGTTGCTGCTGGTGAGGTAGGCTCGGTTGCCCTTGACAGCGATCGCTCTCCGGGCGCCGGCTGTCCCGTTCGACGCGACGATATCAGTCCCTGCCAGGCTGTTGTCCAAAGCCACGACGAACACACCGCCAAATGAACCATCGGAAAAAGTCACGTATGCACGGTCAGTTGCGGTGTCGATCGCAATTGCGTTGAATTCACCGACGGTGATGTTGGCAGTGCCGGCCGCTGCGGGGAGGTTGGCTTGGTTACCTCCAGTGCCGTAGGCCGAAATTCCCGACGTGGATCCGGCCGGAGCGTCGGAGTTCACGACATACAGCCGCCCGCCGTTGTTGTCGCCGATCGCTAGCGAGACCGGCTTGTTGATGTTGGTGGTGATCGCACCAATGTTGTTGTATGTGTCCAAAGCGGGATTCGCGTTGGTAGTCGCGTTGATCACCGTCACCGAGCCGGTACCAACCGCCGGGTTGTTCGCCACGTAGATCCTGTTGCCATCTACTGCGATGTCTACCGGGTTGTCTCCGACGGCAATTGTGGTCACCGGCGCATAGGTGTCGGTTCGGTAGACCCGCAGTGTGCCCGCACCAGTGGTCGCATCCTTACTAGCCACATAGAGGCGGCTACCAGTTGCATTGACCGCCACCGCCTGTGGAATCTGATTGGCGGGAAGGGCGATGGGATCGATTGCGCCGGTGGACGTGTTCGTGTCGATCACGGCGTTGGTCGCGGTGTTGATCACCGAGACAGTGCCGTCGGGGTTGGCGATGTATCCCTTCCCGTCGCTCGCCAAGACGATGTCGTTGGGCGCGCCATGTCCGACGTTGATCACTGTTGAGATTTCGTGGTCATCGGCATTGTCATTGGCCACGGTGATGGTGACCAGTCCGGTGCTGTTGGAGGTGCCGTCGGTGACGGTGTAGTTGAAGGTGTCGGTGCCGAAGAAGTTCGGGTTGGGCGCGGTGTAGGTGTAGGTGCCGTTGGCGGCCATGTTGACTGTGCCGCCGGCGGTGGTGGGTAGCGCGGTACCGGTGGTGGTGACGGTGAGGGCTTCGCCGGGGCCGTCGACGTTGGCGGCGATGTCGTTGGTCAGCACGTTCCCGTTCACCGGGATTCCCTCGGGGGTGGAGTTGGTGTCGATGACCGCGGCGACGGGGTCCTCCACATCGGTGACGGTGATGGTGACCAGTCCGGTGCTGTTGGAGGTGCCGTCGGTGACGGTGTAGTTGAACGTGTCGGTGCCGAAGAAGTTCGGGTTGGGCGCGGTGTAGGTGTAGGTGCCGTTGGCGGCCATGTTGACGGTGCCGCCAGCGGTGGTGGGTAGCGCGGCGCCGGTGGTGGTGACGGTGAGGGCTTCGCCGGGGCCGTCGACGTTGGCGGCGATGTCGTTGGTCAGCACGTTGCCGGTGATCGGGGTGCCCTCGTTGCCGGCGGCGGTGTCGTTGACCGCGGCGACGGGGTCCTCCACATCGGTGACGGTGATGGTGACCAGTCCGACATCGGTGGAAGTGCCGTCGCTGACCGTGTACATAAACGTGTCGGTGCCGAAGAAGTTGGCGTTCGGGGGGGTGTAGATGTAGGCGCCGTTGAAGTTCATGCTGACGGTGCCGCCGGCGGTGGTGGGCAGCACGCCGGTGGTGGTGACGGTGAGGGTTTCGTCGGCGCCGTCGACGTTGGCGGCGCGGTCGTTGGTCAGCACGTTGCCGCCGCCGAAGCCGGTGCCCTCGGCGCCGGAGGCGGTGTCGTCGATGGCCACCACCGGGTCTTCGACGTCGGTGACGGTGAGCGAAACCAGTGCGGTGGTGGCGGATTCGGTGCCTGCGGTGTCGGCGACGGTGTAGGTGAAGGAGGCGGGGCCGGCGTAGTTGGTGGTGGGGGTGTAGGTGACGGTGCCGTCGCCGTTGAGCACGACCGAGCCGTGGGTGTCGGGCCCGGCGGTGACGGAGGCGACGTGCAGCACGTCGGGCACCGGGTTGGCCAGGTCGGGGTCGGTGTCGTTGCCGACCAGCTGCGCTGCGGAGAAGGTGCGGGAGCCGTCCTCGTTGACGTCGAAGACGCCGTCATCCACCGCGGTCGGCGCGTCGTTGCTATTGACCACGGTGAGCGAAACCACTGCGGTGGTGGCAGATTCGGTGCCTGCGGCGTCGGCGACGGTGTAGGTGAAGGTGGCGGGGCCGGCGTAGTTGGTGGTCGGGGTGTAGGTGACCGAGCCGTCGCCGTTGAGTACGACGGTGCCGTGGGTGTCGGCGGTGGTGTTGACCGAGGCGACGTGCAGCACGTCGGGCACCGGGTTGGCCAGATCCGGGTCGGTGTCGTTGCCGACCAGCTGCGCCGCGGAGAAGGTGCGCGAGCCGTCTTCGTCGACGTCGTAGGGGCCGTCGTCCACGGCGGTCGGCGCGTCATTGGAATTGATGACGTCGATGGTCACGGTGGCGGTGGTGGCGGATTCAGCATTGGCGGCGTCGGCGACGGTGTAGGTGAACGAAGCGGGGCCGGCGTAGTTGGTGGTCGGGGTGTAGGTGACCGTGCCGTCGCCGTTGAGCACCACACTGCCGTGGGTGTCGGGTCCACCGGTGACGGAGGCGACGTGCAGCACGTCGGCGGGGGTGTTGGCGAGGTCGGGGTCGGTGTCGTTGCCGACCAGTTGGGTTGCGGAGAAGGTGCGGGAGCCGTCTTCGTTGACGTCGAAGGGGCCGTCGTCGACGGCGGTCGGCGCGTCATTGGAGTTGACGACGGTCAGGGAAACCAGTGCGGTGTTGGCGGATTGGGTGCCCGCGGCGTCGGCGACGGTGTAGGTGAACGAAGCGGGGCCGGCGTAGTTGGTGGCCGGGGTGTAGGTGACCGTGCCGTCGCCGTTGAGCACCACACTGCCGTGGGTGTCGGCGGTGGGGGCCACGGAGGCGACGTGCAACACATCCGGTGTTGGGTTGGCGAGGTCGGGGTCGGTGTCGTTGCCGACCAGTTGGGTTGCGGAGAAGGTGCGGGAGCCGTCTTCGTTGACGTCGAAGGGGCCGTCGTCGACGGCGGTCGGCGCGTCATTGGAGTTGACGACGGTCAGGGAAACCAGTGCGGTGTTGGCGGATTGGGTGCCCGCGGCGTCGGCGACGATGTAGGTGAACGACGCGGGGCCGGCGTAGTTGGTGGCCGGGGTGTAGGTGACGGTGCCATCCCCGTTGAGCACCACACTGCCGTGGGTGTCGGCGGTGGCGGCCACGGAGGCGACGTGCAGCACGTCGGCAGGGGTGTTGGCGAGGTCGGGGTCGGTGTCGTTGCCGACCAGTTGGGTTGCGGAGAAGGTGCGGGAGCCGTCTTCGTTGACGTCGAAGGTGCCGTCGTCGACGGCGGTCGGCGCGTCATTGGAGTTGACGACGGTCAGGGAAACCACTGCGCTGTTGGCGGATTGGGTGCCCGCGGCGTCGGCGACGGTGTAGGTGAACGAGGCCGGGCCGGCGTAGTTGGTGGCCGGGGTGTAGGTGACGGTGCCATCCCCGTTGAGCACCACACTGCCGTGGGTGTTGGGTCCGGCGGTGACCGAGGCGACTTGCAGGGTGTCGCCGCTGGGGAAGTCGGGGTCGGTGTCGTTGCCGACCAGTTCGGCGGCGGTCAGGATCCGGGAGCCGTCCTCGGCCACTGCATACGGCCCGTCATCAACCGCGGTCGGTGCGTCATTGCTGTTGATGACGGTGAGCGAAACCACTGCGCTGTTGGCGGATTGGGTGCCCGCGGCATCGGCGACGGTGTAGTTGAAGCTGGCGGGGCCGGCGTAGTTGGTGGCCGGTGTGTAGGTGACGGTGCCGTCCCCGTTGAGCACCACACTGCCGTGGGTGTCGGGTCCGGCGGTGACCGACGCGACGTGCAGCACGTCGGCGGGGGTGTTGGCCAGGTCGGGGTCGGTGTCGTTGCCGACCAGTTGGGTTGCGGAGAAGGTCCGTGAGCCGTCTTCGTTGACGTCGTAGGTGCCGTCGTCGACGGCGGTCGGGGCGTCGTTGGAATTGATGACGCTCAGGCTGACGGTGGCGGTGTTGGCACTGGGGGTGCCCGCGGTGTCGGCGACGGTGTAAGTGAACGAGGCCGGGCCGGCGTAGTTGGTGGCCGGGGTGTAGGTGACCGTGCCATCCCCGTTGAGCACCACACTGCCGTGGGTGTCGGGTCCGGCGGTGACCGACGCGACGTGCAGCACGTCGGCGGGGGTGTTGGCTAGATCGGGGTCGGTGTCGTTGCCGACCAGTTGGGTTGCGGAGAAGGTCCGTGAGCCGTCTTCGTTGACGTCGAAGGTGCCGTCATCAACCGCGGTCGGCGCATCATTGGAATTGACGACGTTCAATGTGACTGTGGCCGAGCCGGATTCAGCATTGGCGGCATCGGCGGCGGTGTAGGTGAAGCTGGCGGGGCCGGCGTAGTTGGTGGCCGGCGTGTAGGTGACGGTGCCATCGCCGTTGAGCACCGCCGAGCCGTGGGTGTCGGCGGTGGCCGCCACCGAGGCGACGTGCAGCACGTCGGCGGGGGTGTTGGCCAGGTCGGGGTCGGTGTCGTTGCCGACCAGTTCGGCGGCGGTCAGGATCCGGGAGCCGTCCTCGGCCACCGTGAACGGGCCGTCGTCGACCGCGGTCGGCGCATCATTGCTGTTGATGACGTTCAATGTGACGGTGGCCGAGCCGGATTCAGCATTGGCGGCATCCGCGGCGGTGTAGGTGAAGCTGGCCGGGCCAGCGTAGTTGGTTGCCGGGGTGTAGGTGACGCTGCCGTCACCGTTGAGCACCACCGAACCGTGGGTGTTGGGTCCGGCGGTGACGGTGGCGACGTGCAGGATGTCGCCGCTGGGGAAGTCGGGGTCGGTGTCGTTGCCGACCAGTTGGGTTGCGGAGAAGGTCCGTGAGCCGTCTTCGTTGACGTCGAAGGTGCCGTCATCAACCGCGGTCGGCGCATCATTGGAATTGACGACGTTCAATGTGACTGTGGCCGAGCCGGATTCAGCATTGGCGGCATCGGCGGCGGTGTAGGTGAAGCTGGCGGGGCCGGCGTAGTTGGTGGCCGGCGTGTAGGTGACGGTGCCATCGCCGTTGAGCACCGCCGAGCCGTGGGTGTCGGCGGTGGCCGCCACCGAGGCGACGTGCAGCACGTCGGCGGGGGTGTTGGCCAGGTCGGGGTCGGTGTCGTTGCCGACCAGTTCGGCGGCGGTCAGGATCCGGGAGCCGTCCTCGGCCACCGTGAACGGGCCGTCGTCGACCGCGGTCGGCGCATCATTGCTGTTGATGACGTTCAATGTGACGGTGGCCGAGCCGGATTCAGCATTGGCGGCATCCGCGGCGGTGTAGGTGAAGCTGGCCGGGCCAGCGTAGTTGGTTGCCGGGGCGTAGGTGACGCTGCCGTCACCGTTGAGCACCACCGAACCGTGGGTGTTGGGTCCGGCGGTGACGGTGGCGACGTGCAGGATGTCGCCGCTGGGGAAGTCGGGGTCGGCGTCGTTGCCGAGCAGTTCGACCGCGGTCAAGATGCGGGAGCCGTCCTCGGCCACCGCGAACGGACCGTCGTCGACCGCGGTCGGGGGATCGTTGGTGGGGGTGACGTTGATGGTGACGGTGCCGGTGTCGGTGAGGGTGCCGTCGGAGACGGTGTAGTCGAAGGTGTCCACGCCGTTGAAGTTCGCGTCGGGCGTGTAGATGAACGATCCGTTGGGGTTGACGGTGACGCTGCCGTTGGACGGGTCGGTGGCACCGGTAACGGACAGCGGGTCCCCGTCGCCGTCGGTGTCGTCGGCCAGCACGCCGGGGGCCGTGACGGTGAGTGGCGTGTCCTCTTCGGTTTCGTATGAATCATCGCCTGCGACAGGAGCATCCGGTACGGCGGTGACCGTGATCGTCACGGTGCCGGCGTCGGTGAGGGTGCCGTCGGAGACGGTGTAGTCGAAGGTGTCCACGCCGTTGAAGTTTTCGTCGGGCGTATAGGTGAACGATCCGTTGGGGTTGACGGTGACGCTTCCGTTGGCCGGGTCGGTGGCACCCGTGACAGCGAGCGGGTCCCCGTCGGCATCGGTGTCGCCGGCCAGCACGCCGGGTGTGGCGATGTTCAGCAGGGTGTCCTCGGCGACGGTGTAGGCCTCGTCGTCGGCCACCGGAGCGTCGTTGACCGGGGTGACGGTGACGGTGACGGTCGCCGTGTCCTCGTGCCCGATGTCGTAGATCCCGCCCAAACCATGGAAGTGGGGCCTCGCCTCGTCGTCGGTGACGGTGTAGCTGAAGGTATCGGTGCCGTTGAAGTCGGCATCTGGGGTGTAGGTAAGGGTGCCGCTGGAGTTCTTCACCACGGTCCCGTGGGCGGGCTGGGTGAAGTCGGTGACCGTCAGGGCGTCAAAGTCGGCGTCGGTGTCGTTGCCCAGAACGTTGATCGTCGCAGACGTGTCCTCGTTGGTCGTGGCCGAGTTGTCGACCGCGTTGGGGGTCCGATTGAAGAAGCTCCGCCCAAGCTCTTGGCGAACGAACGCGAGTACGGCGAAGAGCATCGGGGGCGGTGCCGGAGTCGACGGGCCAGGCGTGAGGAACGGCGAAAGCAGTGCTGCCACGAACGTTGTCAAGACGTCGACCGATCGGGCGGGCAGGCTGGCCAGGGCTTGCTCGCCCGGCGTCGCGGTGGCGGCCGCAAGGTTCTGGACGGAGGCGAACCCCGGAGCGGTTGATGGCTGTCCGCCGGCCTGCGTGGCACCGAACGTGGTCAAGGTAGTCGTCTGCGCGCTCGAGCTCTCGCTGTTCTGGATGGTAAGTTGCCGCGCACTGCTGAGGTCCGTGACGCGGGCCTTCTTCGATGGCACGACATGGCCATCCGACGGACGAGGCTGGGGCGCTGGCGCCAGTTCGGGATTGGTCGGTGTCACCGGATCGGACGGCGTGACGGGATGGGCGGGTGGTCGTTCGACCTCGCCGGCGGGGATCTGATAGTCGGTGGAAGTCTGCTCGATTGGAGAGTCGGCGCCTGTAGTGGTGATGTTGGTCTCTGCGCCATCCGCCGACCGATGCTCGTCCTTCTGGTAGCCGCCCGAACTGCTGAAGTTCATGCCGGTATTGGGCGGGTCATTCGGTCCTGGTGCGGGATTGGGGTCGTCCGGATCATTCTTGGGTTCGGATACCACGGTCTGCGCAGTGACGGTGGCGACGGGACCCGGCTCCTCGGTGGTCGATGAGCCGGGTTTGCCGTCGGGCTTGGTTTCGGGCTGGTCGTTGACGGGTGAGCCCTGGCCCGTGTCATCGGCGTGGGCGACCGGCATGCCGAATCCGCTGGCGATCGCAGCGCCGACACCCAGTGCCACCGCCAGCGCGCCGACCCGACCGACGAACCGTGCATAACCACCACCAGCGCCCCCCAGTTTCGGAGCCTGGGTCAGCGTGAAGGTCGGGAACACGGCCTGCGGCTGGCACGTCCCAGCCACCTTGCGGTGGCGACTGGTGCTGCTACGGAGCTGACGGTTCGGTCGGACGGCCATGGCGATTCCCCTGCCCGCCACATCGTCGGCGACGACGTTCCCCTGGCGTATAGCAAACTATAGAGCGCCTGCTCCGTTGAACGTGAGCACTTCTGAAGGTTTCCCGTCATCGGGCTTTTCATCGATCGCCGGGCGGCTGACCAACTGTTTGGGATTTGCTGGCGAACGCAAGGACTTTGTTGCGTGGAGTCATACGCCGGTCGTTGACGTGCGTGATGTTGGAGCAGCGGCGATGGGTGGTCAACGGCTACCTAGTGCGCTCGACGCCTGTATCTGCAGTTTTATGCGCGTGCGTCAATCGAGCGATTGGGCGCGGCCGAAAGGGAGCGTATCCGGCCCGTGGTGAGCGAGGGGCGATGCACCCCGACGGTTGTTGTGACCAGTAGTTAGCCATATGCAAGTATTGGTGTAAGGGACCGGGGTTTGGTGCCGAAGGGCGAGTTCGCAAGTTTGTTCGTAACCGTCAATTACGTGTCCCTGCAGCAAATGTTGTTTCTCGAGGAGTTGTTGCCGAAGTCGTTGACCACCACCGTCGAATCGTCGAATGCCCGACACCGTTCCTGGCCTCCACTGGACAATCGAGGTGACGCGATCGTCGGCCGGACGGTGATCCGCGAATCCGAGGAGTCAACGTGACGCGATTGTGGACACGACTGGGGTTCGGTCTCCGTGAGCGGATGCGTCTAACGCCATGAGCACCCTGGAACCGACACCCGCACAGTTCGCCGCGCTAGCCGCCCGACCGGCCGACCAGCCGGTGGTGATGGTCAACCTGCTGACGTTCAAGCTGGACGGCGGTCGGGAGCGCTACCTGCAGTACGCGCAGGACGTGGTACCGCACGTGCAGCGGGTCGGTGGGACGGTGCGCTATGCGGGTGAGGCACCGACGATCGTCATCGGCGACGGGGAACGGCCGGGCTGGGACGCCATCCTGATCGTCGAATACCCCTCGCCGCAGGCCTTCATCGACATGGTGACCGACGCGGACTACCTGAAGGTCCACGAGCATCGCCTCGCCGCGCTCGACCACGGCGACCTCATCGCCACCTCGACGTGGAGCATGGCCGACTGATCATGTTCTTGATCACCGGCGCGGGTGGCGGGGTCGGCAGCGTCAGCCGATCCGTCGTCGAGGAGTTGCGCGCGGACGGCCTCCCGGTGCGGGCGATGGTGCGCCGCGACGACGAGCGCGCCGACCGCCTTCGTGAGCTCGGCGCCGACGTCGTCGTCGGTGATCTGACCTCGCCCCTGGACGTGGCCGCCGCGATCAACGGCGTCACGCGGATGTTCTTCAACATGAGCGTGGCTGCCGACTACCTCGAAGCGGCGGCCGTCGTGGCCGCGGTGGGCAAGGAGGTGGGCGCGCTCGAAGTACTCGTGAACATGTCGCAGATGACGGTCTCGCAGATGACGTTGACGAGCACCGAGGAGTCGCATCATCAGCGGCTGCACTGGTTGGCCGAACGCATCCTGAATTGGTCGGGCCTCCCGGTGGTGCACGTGCGGCCCACGGTGTTCCTCGACAACCCGTTGTTCACGGCGCTGGGCGCGGCGTCGGTGCGTGAGCGCGGAGTGCTGGCCCTGCCGTTCGGCGACGGGCGCACCTCACCGATTGCGGCGCCCGACGTCGCCCACGCGGTGGCCACGCTGTTGCGAGAGCCGCAGGGTCGGTTGGGCCACGTCTATGAGTTGACCGGACCGGAGGTGCTCGACGTCGCCGAGCTCGCCGAACAGTTCGGCCGCGCGCTGGGACGGCCGATCGGGGCCGAGGACCTGACCGGTGACAAGCTCGGGGAGACGTTGGCGGCAGTCGGGCTTCCCGAGCATGTGGCGCAACACATCTCGACCATGGCCCGGCTGCACCGCGAGGATCGCTACAACCGGGCCACCGACGACGTCGAACGCATCACCGGCCGTCCCGCGCAGTCCGTCGAGCAGTACGTCGCAGCCCACCCGGAGCTCTACTCCTAGCGCGTCAACCCGAAGAGCTCGGCGGCCAGGAACGGTATCGGGGAGAGCGCGGCGATGAACGCGCTCCTGGTACCGACGAGCGGCTTGCTGCGCAGCCCAAGGGCGAAGTCGGCGCCGTCGCTGAGCAGTCCGATGGTGGCCCACCGTCGGAGCTCGGTCGGGGTGCCGCCCGCCCACGCGTGGCACGCACCAGACCCGAGCACCACATCGCGGATGCCGATGGTCTTCATCAGCAGCGTCTCGGTACCCGAACCGGCCCGGAAGAATCGGCCCGGCGCAAGGATCATCGCGGCGCCCACGCCGACTCGGGCCACTGCGACCGCGGCCAGTATCGAGTTCGATCGTGGCGTCTCACGCTTCATGGTTGAACCCTAGCGCCGCAGCGAATTGCAGCGTGTTGTACTGACGACGTGGACCGCACATCGTTCGACCGACTCTTCGACATGACCGACCGCACCGTCATCGTGACGGGTGGTACCCGCGGCATCGGGCTGGCACTGGCGGAAGGTTTCGTGCTCGCCGGCGCGCGCGTCGTGGTCGCCAGTCGCAAGGCCGACGCCTGCGAGCAGGCGGCCAAACATCTGCGCGACCTCGGCGGGCAGGCGATCGGCGTGCCCGCGCACGCGGGCAACGTCGACGAGCTCGGCGTCCTGGTGCAGCGCACGGTCGCCGAGTTCGGCGGCGTCGACGTGGTGGTCAACAACGCCGCCAATGCGCTCGCCCAGCCGCTGGGGGAGATGACCGTCGAGGCGTGGACCAAGTCATTCGAGGTGAATCTGCGCGGCCCGGTGTTCCTGGTGCAACACGCGCTGCCGCATCTGAAGGCCAGCCCCGCGGCCGCGGTACTGAACATGGCGTCGGTCGGTGCGTTCATGTTCGCGGGCTTTACGTCGATGTACTCGGCGGCCAAGGCGGCGATGCTGTCCTTCACCCGATCGATGGCCGCCGACTACACCGCCTTCGGTATTCGGGTGAACGCGTTGGCGCCGGGACCCGTGGACACCGACATGATGCGCGGCAACCCGCCCGAGGTGGTCGCCGGGATGGCCGGCGCGACGCTGATGAAGCGCCTCGCCACACCCGACGAGATGGTCGCACCCGCACTGCTGTTGTGTTCGGGCGCAGGAAGTTACATCACCGGCCAGGTCATCATCGTCGACGGCGGCGGGACGCCCCGCTAGTTCTTGCGGGTGGCGAAGGCTTCCGTCGCCGCACCGATCCCACCGCCGGTCGACGCCAGGATCTGGCTGCGGTTCTCCACGTGCAGCGCGGCCTCCAGGCTCGATGCCTCGAGGTTGGCCCACAACACCTGCTTGGTCGACTCCACCCCGAACTTGCCATAGCCACACAGGGTTTCGGCGATACTCAGCGCGTCGTCGAGCACCGATCCGTCGGACAGTCGCGACACCAGGCCGATTTGCAATGCCTCGGCGGCCTCGACCGTGCGCGCAGTGAGGATGAGGTCGAACGCCTGGCCGGCACCGACGATGCGGGGCAGCGTGTAGCTGACGCCGATGTCGCAGCCGCCGATGCCCAACTTGATGAACTGGGTGCAGAACCGTGCCGACTGCGCCGCGATCCGAATGTCGCAGGCCATCGCCAGCGCGAAGCCGCCACCGTAGGCCGGTCCGTTGACGGCGGCGATCACGGGCTGGCGCATGCGGATCAGTCGGGTGGTCAGGTCGGCGATGCGCTCCTGCCACCGCAGGCCCGAACGGGGGAACTCCAGTCCGCGGGTGGCTTCGTCGGGGAACGGATCGCTAAGGTCCAGCCCCGAGCAGAACCCGCGGCCCGCGCCCGTGAGCACCACGACCCGGCACTCGTTGTCGGCGTTGAGCTCCTCGAGGGTGTGGTGCAACTCCTCGACCAGGCCGTAGTTCAGCGCGTTGAGCTTCTCCGGCCGGTTGAGCGTGATCACCGCGACGTCGGGTCGCGGGCGGGTCAGTTCGAGATGCGGCATAGCGACTCACACTAAACGCCAAGAGCTAGTCGCTACTGTGCCATCCGGTGATCCCGACGGCGATCATCCGTAGTTGTTTCACGGCGGTGGTCTTGATCTCGTCGAGCGCGGCGGGATCGCCGGCATCCTCGATGGCCTCGGCGATGGAGATCATCGCGTTCACGTACAGACTGGAGAGGATGTTGAGGTCCTCGGCGCTCCAGGTGTTCAGCCCGGGGAAGCGGGCCAGGTCGATCGCCAGTTCCGATGTGATCAAGCGGATCTCGGTGCGGATGGCGTACCTCAGCACGGTCACTCCGCTGGATCGTTCGCGGCCGATGAACCGCCAGTGCTCGCGACGCTCGGTCACTCCCGCGATGAGGATGTCGACCGTCGACTCGATGACCCGGTTGGGGTCGAGCTTGCTGGCGCGCGCGCTGCGCAGCATGTCCCGCAGTGCGCGGAAGGACTCGTCGATGAGTACCAGCCCCAGCGCTTCCATCGACTCGAAGTGTCGGTAGAACGCCGCGGGCACGATGCCGGCCTCGCGGGTCACCTCGCGCAGGCTCAGCGCGCTGAAGCTGCGCTCCTCGAGGAGCCGCAGCGCGGCGGCGACGATCGCCCGGCGCGTCGCCTCCTTGCGTTCCTCCCTGGACAGGGTGTCTCGGGAACGCGAGTGCCCCGAGCGTCCGGATCGCGACGTTCGTGAACTAGGCGTACGACTGTTCACTGTGTGAAACCTACCACAGCCAGCCCCGAAACCGTTGACGGATCCAGGTCGGACGGCGCACGGTGTACACATGTTCACTCAAACTTTGAAGCCGCGCCTCCGCGATCGAGTGCTGCGCTCCTCCCTCGTCGACCTGCTCACGGGTCCCCACGGCGTCGACCGATACACCGAGCTCGTCGAGCCGACCTGGACCTCCGGCGACGCCCGCGCCAAGGTCGTCGCGGTCCGCCGCGACACCCCGCGCAGCGTCACGCTGACGCTGGAACCGAACGCGGTGTTCACTGCCGGACCCGCATTGCGCGCCGGTCAGCACGTCAACCTCACCGTCGAGGTCGACGGCCGCAGGCACACCCGCTGTTACTCGCCCGCCAACGCCGAAGGCGACCGGCTGATCGAACTGACAATCGGTGTCCACGACGGAGGCCGGGTGTCGCAGCACCTCTACCGCCACGCCCAGCCGGGCCTGGTCGTCGGACTGACCGTCGGTGGAGGCGACTTCGTGCTCCCCGCCGAGCGGCCGCGACGGATCCTGCTCGTCTCGGGCGGCAGCGGCATCACGCCCGTAATGGCGATGCTGCGCACGCTGATCGACGAGCAGTACGACGGTGAGCTCGCCTTCGTGCACTACGTGCGCAACCCCCGGGAGGCGAGCTACGCCGACGAGCTCGCTGCCATGTCTGGCGTCACCGTGCTGCACGGCTACACCCGCGACGGCGTCGGCGACCTCACCGGCAAGTTCGACGCCGCACACCTCGATGCGGCGATGCCGACCCCCGACGCGGTGTTCGTCTGTGGTCCGCAAGCCCTGGTCGACGCGGTGCGCGAGCAGTGCCCCGTCGCGCTGTCCGAGAGCTTCGTCCCGCCCGTCTTCGACGTGCCGACCGAGGCGTCGGGCGGACGGGTCAGCTTCGCCGAAAGCGGCGTCGACGTCACCGACGACGGACGCTCGCTGCTCGAGCAGGCCGAGGCCGCGGGCCTCACACCACAGAGCGGATGCCGGATGGGCATCTGCCACACCTGTACCCGCCGCAAGACCAGCGGCGCGGTGAAGAACCTGATCACCGGCGCCGTGTCCACGACCGAGGCGGAGGACGTGCAGATCTGCGTCACCGCGCCCGTGGGCGACGTCGCCCTTTCGCTCTAACCAACCCCACCGAGAAGGAGTCCACCATGACCACCATGCTCGAACGCCCCATCGACGAGACCACCGAAGACGTCGTCGACGAGAAGCCCACCGCTGCACCCACACTCACCAAGGTCGTCGGCGGCAAGACCGTCACCATGACCCCCGAGCAGGCCGACGCGTTCGGCCGTGAACTCGACGCCATCAGGGAGCGCGTGCTCGCCGACCTCGGTGAGCGCGACGCGACCTACATCCGGCGCGTCATCAAGGCCCAGCGCGCCCTCGAAGTGGGTGGCCGCGCGATGCTATTCGCCGGCATCCTCCCGCCGGCCTGGCTGGCCGGAACTGCGATGCTCGCGGTGTCGAAGATCCTCGACAACATGGAGATCGGCCACAACGTCATGCACGGCCAGTACGACTGGATGGGCGATCCCGCGCTGACGGGCCGCAACTTCGAATGGGACTCGGCCTGCCCCAGCGACCAGTGGCGGCACTCGCACAACTACATGCACCACACCTACACCAACATCGTCGGCATGGACCGCGACGTGGGCTACGGCATCCTGCGCATGAGCGAGGACCAGCGTTGGGTGCCCTACTACCGCGGCAACCTGGTCTACGCGTTCGTGCTGATGGTGATGTTCCAGTACGGCGTCGCGCTGCACGAGCTCGAGACCGAGCGCATCCGCTCCGGCGAGATCAGCATCGCCGACAAGCGCGAGATCCTTGCGGGCATCTGGAACAAGGTGAAGCGCCAGACGCTGAAGGACTACGTGGCGTTCCCGCTGCTGGCCGGTCCGTTCGCGCCGTTCGTGTTCACCGGCAACATGACCGCCAACCTGATCCGCAACGTCTGGTCGTACGCGATCATCTTCTGCGGGCACTTCCCGGAGGGCGTCCAGGAGTTCTCCGTCGAGGAGACGGCCAACGAGTCCCGCGGCCAGTGGTACTTCCGCCAGCTGCTCGGATCGGCAAACCTGACCGGCGGCAAGCTCTTTCACATCATGAGCGGCAACCTGTCGTTCCAGATCGAGCACCACCTGTTCCCGGACCTGCCCGCACACCGCCACGCGGAGATTGCCGAAGAGGTCCAGGAGATCTGCGAGCGGTACGGCCTGCCCTACAACAAGGGCCCGCTGCCCAAGCAGTTCGCCACCGTCGTCAGCAAGATCATCAGGCTGGGCCGCAAGCCCAAGATTTAGGTCTGGTCGACGGGGCACCAGAACGAGATTCGGTCGCCAGTTCGAGCTGACTCGATCGTCGTCCCGCACCGCCGACACTCGCGCCCGGCCCGGCCGTAGACCCATAGGTCGCGGCCGGGTCTGGTGTCTCCGGTGGTGGTGCGATTGACCCGGGACCGGTTGAGCCACAGCATGTCCCGGGCCCGCTGCACCATCCGCAGCGGGTCCTTGACCTGGCTCACCGGTGCGGTGGGCAGATGCCCGGTGACGAAGCACAGCTCGTTGGCGTAGACATTGCCGACGCCTGCCATCACCCGTTGGTCCAGCAGCGTCTCGGCCAACGGCCGGTCGGGGTCGGCGGACAGGTTCGCCGCCGCGATCCGGGGCTCCCACTCGTCGTCGAGCAAGTCGGGTCCCAGGTGCGCGACGGCGTCCATGTCATCGGCGCGCTCCAGGATCTCGAGCACGCCGAGGTCGACGCCCGCGGCCCGCGTGTCACCCGCTTCGAGGACGATCCGGATCTTGTGAGCAGGCACTCGCCGGAGCTGACCGTCGACCAGCCACGCGCCATCCATCTTCAGGTGCGAGTGGATGCTGGCGTCGCCGACCCGGATGAACAGGTGCTTGCCCC
Organism: Mycobacterium sp. RTGN6; assembly: GCF_033804605.1. NCBI lineage: Bacteria > Bacillati > Actinomycetota > Actinomycetes > Mycobacteriales > Mycobacteriaceae > Mycobacterium > Mycobacterium sp. RTGN6. Next base: position 136,124 of record NZ_JAPZKZ010000010.1, on the reverse strand, counting down.
GGCTGAGCACCTCGTCGACGACGCAACCGGTCAGGTCCACGGTCGCGAACTTCGGCACCCGAACGTCGCACCGGGTCAAGGTCTTTCCCGCCAATGCATCCCGCAGCTTGGCCGCGGTGCGGTAGACCGTGTCGCCTTCGGGCATGGATCAACGCTACCCGTGTGCCCCCGATGCCGCGTTAGCCGATCAGTTTCAGCGAAACGTCCCACAGCCGTTCGGCATTCGCCGGATCGAGCGCATACGGTGCGACTCCGGAGATGCCGAACTCGTCGCGGTGGTCCACGACAGTCGCCTCGTTGCAGTCCTCGAAGTAGCGGCCGCCGACGCCGTCCACGAGCGGCGAAGCGGCGAGTAGCACCGACGTGGCGGCACCCTGCTCAACCGTCTTGAGCCGGCTGCCCGCACGACGGAACCGCTCGTCGGCGCCGGCCTGGTACTGCTCGCCGAGGTGACGCTGCAGCGCGGTCAGGATGCCGCCGGGCATCAGCGCGTTGGCGACGATGCCGTCGCGGGCCCAGCGTCGGGTGGCCTCGACCGCGAACAGCACGTTCGCGGTCTTGGACTGGCCGTAGGCCGCGAACGGGTCGTACTCGCGGAACGTGAAGTCGATGTCGTCGAAGATGACTGGCGACCGCAGATGTCCGCTCGAGCTGACCGACACGATGCGTGCACCGTCCGCCGCCGCAAGCGCCTCGTGCAGACAAATGGTCAGGGCGAAGTGCCCGAGATGGTTAGTGGCGAACTGCAGTTCGTGCCCGCTCGGCGCGATCACCAGATCCTGGACGGCCATCACTCCGGCGTTGTTGACAAGGATGTCCAGGGGGCCACGCCACGCGGCGACGAAGTCGTCGACGCTGAACAGGTCGGACAGGTCCAGCCGTGCGACGGACACTGTGCCCCCGATGTCGGCGGCGACCCGCTCGCCAGCCGCGGTGTCGCGCACCGCCAGCGTCACCTCGGCGCCGGCACTCGCCAGCGCGCGGGCGGTTTCGATGCCGATACCCGAGGCGCCCCCGGTGACGATGGCGCGCTTGCCCGACAGGTCGACGCCGGCGATCACTTCCGCGGCGGTCGAGTGGAATCCGAACGGGGTGGTGACGGGGGTTTCGCTCACAACCGCGTGCAACGCAGGTCAGGAGGGCGGTGTTCCCGCTGCCAGCTGTAGATGTGCTGTGGAAATGGCCAGGGCGGCCTCGTCAACGAGACGTGCGACGACCGCGGAGGCGGTGTCCAACTCGGTGATCAGGTCGACGGACTCACCGGCCCAGACGGGCACGTAGTCGAGATCGCCACGGGAGACGCCTTGGCGGAACTCGGCCTTGGCGGCGGGGTCGAATCTCAATCCGTCCTCGTTGTCATGCCAGGTGTCGGTGAATCGGTTGCGCAGCGTCCGCGCGGTGAACCGAGCAGGCCACTCCGAGTCCACGACGATGTCGAGCACCCGGTCGCGAGTGGTGTCCGCGGCGGTCGCAGCGACGATCGCCTTGAGCTCCTCCGCTCCGAGCAGGGCTTCCGTCGTCGCCTCGAACCGGGTGCCGATGAGCACGCCTGCGGCGCCGAGCATCAGCGCGGCGGCGAGCCCACGCCCATCGGCGATTCCGCCCGCCGCCAGTACCGGCGTACCCGCCGCGACGTCGACCACCGCGGGCACGAACGGCAGCGTGCCTCGGCCCTCCCCGTGGCCGCCCGCCTCTGCGCCCTGGGCCACTACGACGTCGGCGCCCAGCTCGAACGCCCGCTTCGCGTCCTCGAGCGTGGTCACCTGGACCATCAGGGGGATGCCCGCCTCGCGGACGGCCGCGGCGAACGGAGTCGGATCGCCGAACGACAGCATGATGGCGGCCGGCCGCTGCGCGATCGTCCAGTCGAGCGCAGCTCGATCGATGGCCCACGACAACAGTCCGATGCCCCAAGGCTTTTCGGTGCGTTCGCGGGCCACGCTGCACTCGCGGTCGAGCCAATCTCGTTCACCGCCACCGGCGCCGATCATGCCGAGGCCGCCGGCTTCGGAGACCGCGCCGGTCAGTGCACCGCCCGCGACGCCGCCCATGGGCGCCAGCACGATCGGATGCTCGATGCCGAGGAGCGCCGTCAGTGCCGTGCGCAAGGCCATGGGCCCACCCTAAGCGGGCACCGTGTCCAGTCCCTTGGCCGCCTTCTGGTGCCGGTGCTGACGCTCGATGACCGCGAAGTAGAACGCGTAGGCGAATGCGCAGCTGGTGAAGAGGCTGGCTACGAAGAACAGCCAGGGCCGACGGATGCCGCGGCGATGACCGTCGACGATGGTGAACAGCGGCAGCAGGATGACGTTGATGATGGTGTAGTCCTGGCTGGCCGAGGCGGCGGCCGGGTTGGCGTAACCCAGCGCGATGAACTCCTGCCAGCTGCCCGGTCCCCAGATGGGGTTGCCGCCGGGCACGGCGTACACGTCGACGAACTGGTGGTTGAAGTAGTAGCCGAGGCCGATCGACGCGACCCCGACCACGTAGTAGACGAGCTCCAGCGTGGAGAAAGCGGGACCGTCGGCCGGGCGGGCGAAGACTTGCGGGTTGGCCCGGACGATCCAGGCGATGACGGCGATGCCGAGAACCAAGTGGACGATGAGGGACACCATGCGGCCAGTATGGCCAGCCGGACACAAAGTTTTGTCATTTTTGCCAAAGTTAGCGGAGCCGTAGGCCGCGCGGCGTGCGTGAGAACCCGCTGCCGATCAGGGCATCGAGCACGGACGCCCGGTCGGCGTCGGGGGCCGGCTCGAGCACCGGCACTCCGTTGACCCGTTCGACCAACATCGACTGCAGGCGCCTGCTCGACACCAACTCGGCCAACGCGGCTGCGGCGCTCGCGTGGGCCTCGGAGTCCGAGGTGAACGACAACAACGACCGGCCGCCACGTTCGAGGAACCACGTCAGTTCGCCGTCGACGAGCACCACCAGCGCGCCCGCCTTGCGCCCCGGTCGGTGCCCGGACTCCTCGGTGTCGGTCGGCCACGGCAACGTCGTGCCATAGGGATTGGCGGGGTCGGCCGCGGCCAGGGTGACGGCCTTGTACTCGCGGCGCTGCGCGTCGACTCCGTCCGAGTGGGCGCGCAGCCGATCGACCGTCGACGCCACCGCGAACTGTGCGCCGCCCAACGACTCCACGAAGTAACCGCGTTGGCAGCGGCCCGCTTCCTCGAACGCCTTCAGCACCTTGTAGAGCATCGCGAAGCCGCCCGGCACCCCCTCGGCCGAACCCTTGGTCAGTACGCCGTAGCGGTTCATCAGAAGCTCGGCCGAGAAGTGCGCCCGGATGGTCGAGTCCGGCTCGGCGGGTGGCAGCGCCGACCAGCGGCCCGCCACCGTCGGATCGCTGGATCGGGTCTGGGCGTGGCTCACGCTGTAGCGGGACAGCCGCGGCGGCCGTTGGCGTTGACGGTGCGCGCCGCCTCGTCGTCCCGTCCCGGCAAGCTGTGCGCGGACCGGCCCGAACGTGTCGCCGGTGACCCAGCCCGCCCAGATCAGTTCCCACAGGGCCGCTTTCACCTCGGCATCGGACGAGGTGCCGCCGGTCAGTTGACGGAAGAAGTAGCCGCCGCCGTGCTCGAGCGCGGCCAGCAGCTCGCGGTGGGTGTCGGTGAACTCGAGTTCGGTCGCGGGTGTCAACGTCAACGCCGCCGTGTCGGCGGAGTGGAAGGCAATCCATCCGTCTCCGGTACCGAGCTGCCCGGCTCCAGACCACGTGACCTCACCGGCGGCGAGTAGTTCGTCGAGCATCGCCGGCTGGTAGTCCCTGATGCGCTGGCCGAACACCAGCGGCTCGACGGCCGACGCCGGAATCGGCACGCCCGCAAGCTGATCGATGACCGCGATCAACCCGTCGACGCCCGACGTCTTGGCCGCGCCGACGTGTTGCCACTCCGGAAGGAAGCGCGCGTACGCGGTGGTGCTGACGGGCTCGACCTGCGCCCGCAGCGCGGCCAGCGAGCGGCGGCGCAGGATCTTGAGTACGTCTGCGTCACACCACTGTTCGGAATCGGACGCCGCCGCGAACTCGCCGCGCACCAGTTTCCCGTCGACCGCCATCCGGGCCAACACGTCACCCGCGACCCGCAGCCCCAGCCCGAAGCGGTCGGCCGCGTCCCGCGTGGTGAAGGGGCCGCGCGTGCGGGCGTACCGGCCGACCAGCTCGCCCAGCGGATCGGAGACCGTGCCGGTGAAGCTCGCCGAGATGCCAACGGGCACTGCGATGCCCACGCCATCGCGCAACAGGCCTACGTCCTCGACGGCCACCCACCACGCCTGCCCGGCGAATGTCACGGTCAGCGCGCGACGCGACGTGCGTAGCCCGTCCAGCCAGGCGCCGACGTCCTCCGCAGTAGACCTGGCAGTCAGCTCGGCCTCGGTCAGCGGGCCGAGCAGCCGCAGCAGGTCGGCGACGCCCTCGGCGTCACGGGCCATCCGGTCCGGTGCGAGGTGCTGCAACTGCGCGACGGTCGACTCGATGACGGCGGGCTCGAGTAGTTCGCGCAGTTCGACGCGGCCGAGCAGTTCGGCGAGCAGCACGCTGTCGAGCGAGAGTGCCGCCGCGCGCCGCTCCGCCAACGGGCTGTCGCCCTCGTACATGAAGGCCCCGACGTAGCCGAACAACAGCGACGCGGCGAACGGCGACGGCGTCGACGTCTCGACCTCGAGCACCCGAATACGCCGCTGGGCAACCCTTTTCATGACTTCGGTCAGCGTCGGCACGTCGTACACGTCCTGTAGGCACTCCCGCACCGTCTCGAGCACGATGGGGAAGGCGGGGTACTTGCGCGCGATGTCGAGCAGCTGCGCCGCGCGCTGGCGCTGGTGCCAGAGCGGCGACCGCTTGCCGGGATGGCGGCGGGGTAGCAGCAGCGCGCGGGCGGCGCACTCCCGGAACCGGGACGCGAACAAGGCCGATCCGCCGACCTCGTCGGTGACGATGGGCTCGAGCTCGTCGGCGTCGAAGACGAACAGCTCCGCGCCCGGCGCAGCCTCCTCGGTATCGGGCAGCCGCACGATGATGCCGTCGTCGGAGGCCGTTGGCTTCTCGTCGATGCCGTAGCGCTCGCGCAGCCTGCGGCCGACCGCCAGGGCCAGGGGCCCGTGCACGCGAAGGCCGTAGGGGGAGTGCAGGATCACCCGCCAGTCGCCGAGTTCGTCACGGAAGCGCTCGACGACGAACGTGGTGTCGGTGGGCACGGCGCCGGTGGCCTGCTTCTGTTCGTCGAGCAGCTGCCACAGGTTGTCGACGGCGTAGTCGTTGAAACCCATGGTGCGGCAACGCTCGTCGAACTCCGTGCGTGCCATGGCGGCGAGCTTGCCGGTGAACGCGCCGATGGCCGCCCCGAGCTCGGCCGGGCGACCGACGCCGTCGCCGCGCCAGAACGGCAATCGGGCGGGTTCGCCCGGCGCGGGCAGCACCAGCACGCGATCGTGGGTGATCTCGGTGATGCGCCAGCTGGTGGCGCCGAGTGAGATGACGTCGCCGGGCCGGGACTCGTAAACCATCTCCTCATCGAGTTCACCTACGCGAGAGGGCTTCTCGGTGTCCGCCGACGACGCCAGGTAGACGGTGAACATGCCGCGATCCGGGATGGCGCCGCCCGAGGTGACGGCGAGCCGTTGCGCGCCCGGTCGCGCGGTGAGCGTGCCTGCGTCGCGGTCGTACACCAACCGGGGTCGTAGTTCGGCGAACTCGGTGGACGGGTACTTGCCCGACAGGAGGTCCAGTGTGGCCTCGAAGGCGCTACGCGGCAACGTCGCAAAGGGTGCGCTGCGCCGCACTGCGTCGAACCATCGGTCGGCGTCGAGGGGTTCCAGTGCGGAGGCCGCGACCGTGTGCTGGGCCAGCACGTCGAGCGGGTTGGCGGGCACCTTCATGGTTTCGATGTCACCGGAGAGCATGCGCTGCACGGTGACCGCGCAGTCGATGAGATCGGTGCGGTGCTTCGGGAACAGCACGCCTCGGGAGACCTCGCCGACCTGATGGCCGGCTCGACCGACCCGTTGCAGCCCGCTGGCCACCGATGGCGGCGCTTCGACCTGGATGACGAGGTCGACGGCGCCCATGTCGATGCCGAGTTCTAGGCTGGAGGTCGCGACGACGGCCTTCAACCGCCCGGTCTTGAGCTCGTCCTCGACCTCCGCCCGCTGTTCCTTGCTGACCGAGCCGTGATGGGCGCGGGCCAGCAGCGGATGTGCGCCGAACGCCTGGCCGCTGCCCATGATGTGCGCAGGCGAACCGCCGCCCACCTGCGAATTGCGCTCCTTGGGCAACTCGAGGCCGGAGCGTTCGGCGTGAATCTCGTTGAGCCGCGACGTGAGTCGCTCGGCGAGCCTGCGCGAATTGGCGAAGACGATGGTGCTCTCGTGCGCCTCGATCAGGTCGACGATGCGCTCCTCGACGTCCGGCCAGATGGTGTTGTTCACCAAGTTGGCCATGTCGGGCACGGGCACCTGAACCGACAGATCGAAGGTCTTCGCGGCCATGGGCGAGACGATGGTGGTGCGCGCCGCGCCAGAGAGGAAGCGGGCGACCTCCTCCGGCGGGCGGACCGTCGCCGAGAGCCCGATCCGTTGCGCGGGCTTCTCCAGCATCTGGTCGAGCCGCTCCAACGACAACGCCAGATGCGCGCCGCGCTTGGTGCCCGCAACGGCGTGTACCTCGTCGACGATGACGGTCTGCACCGCGGCAAGCGACTCGCGGGCGGCCGACGTCAGCATCAGGAAGAGCGACTCCGGCGTGGTGATCAGGATGTCGGGCGGCTTGCTGATCAGTTGCCGACGTTGGGCGGGCAGGGTGTCACCCGACCGGACGCCGACGCTGATGCGGGGCGCTGGTTGCCCCAGCCGCTCGGCCACGCGCGTGATCCCCGTCAACGGCGTCGACAAGTTGCGTTCGACGTCGACCGCCAGCGCCTTCAGTGGCGAGACGTAGAGCACCCGCGTCCCCGCCGTCGGCGCCTTTGGCTCGGCGGCGGCCAGCCGGTCGATGGCCCACAGGAACGCTGCGAGCGTCTTGCCGGACCCCGTGGGCGCGACGACCAAGGTGTGGTCACCTGCCGCGATGGCGGCCCACGCCTCGGCCTGCGCCGCGGTGGGCGCGGCGAAGGTACCCGTGAACCACTCGCGCGTCAGTGCGCTGAACTGCGCCATGGGGTCGACGGACTTGCGGGCCACTCAGCCATCGTGCCCCCACCCACTGACAACCCTGCGATTTCGGCGCGCCAACAGTCGCTGAGCGGGCGAAACCGCGCCGAAGTCACTCGAGGGTGGGCAGGCCGGGGATGCGGGCGACGGCGTCGAGCAGCGCGTGCGCGCAGGAATCGGCGACGTATCCGGCGTCGATCGAGGAGTCGAGAATGCGCTGGCGGCAGAGCTCGAAGGTGTAGGCCACCCAGCCGTAGACGACGACGCGCAGGTCGCGCTCCAGCTTGGAGTCCAGCGGTTCACCCATGGCTTCGACGAGCCTGTCCATGATCCGATTGGCCTGACGGTCACTGTCGACGTCTTCCACGCCACGCAGCACCGGGTCGGTGCGGCCCATCCCCATGTACGCCGCCCATGCGCCGTGCGGGTGAGCCTCGTCGTAGTGCACGTACGCGAGCACGCCCGCGCGCAGCTGCTCGTACAGGCTCAGCCCCGGCTCCGGCGGGGTGTTGGTGGCTTCGAACAGCTTCTCGCCCTCGGCCCGCACCACCGCAATGAAGAACGCCCGCTTGTCGGGGAAGTAGTGATACATCAGCGCGCGGGAGACGCCGGCCCGCTCGGCGATCTCGTCGATGCGCACTTCGTCGTAGGGGCGCTGGCCGAACACCTCGGCGCCGAGCGCGAGTAGTTCATTGCGCCGGTCGTCGGGAGAGAGTCGCCTGCGCACGTCGGCCATGCGGACATGGTAATTGGCACGTGTCTAACAGCCCCGAGGGTGTGCGCGTCGCGCTCGCACGTAGCCCGCGAGAAGTGTGGCTTCTCAAGTTTTATGTCCAATTCTCAAGTGAAATGTCCACCCGATGTCCAATTGGACATGGAAGTGAGATTTCGTGACCTTGCGAGCGGCGTCGCGTCGGGTCAGCGTCGGGTTGCTCGGACCTGGCGCTTGACGGCCCTAGAGTCGCATCCGAATCGGCAGCCCTTGATAGTCGCAGCGAGGGTCGATATGAACAGAAGCTGCTATATGCTGTGGTGCTCGTTGACGGGGTGCAATTCAGAGTCCCGGGGGGTTCGTCATGAAACTGTTGATCAGGCTGCTGGCGTCGGTGGTGGTGGTGAATCCGGTGGCGGCACTGGCCGTCACATCAACTGCGTCCGCAGAGCCCAGACCTGACAAGCCCTTTGATCAGGAGTTCGTGACGACCGAGTCGCGCACGGTCCGGTGCATCGTCGAGCCCGGCCGAGTCCTGTGCAGTGGCAGCTTCGCGAATGCGCCGATCGGGTGCGGCGGGCCGTCTGCCTGCGACCCGGACGATCCCACCAAGTATCCCGCCAACGCGGTGTGGATCGAGGCCGAGGGAGGAGGGTTGCAGTGGAATACCTCCAACATGCAATCCACCGGCTATGCCCAATCGAAATACGATCTGGTCCTCACCTATGGTCAGGTGTTTAACCTCCAGGGGTGGACCGTCGAGCCCAGCTCGGTGGGAACGCGTTTCACCAACGACAGAACTGGCCACGGCATGTTCGTCAGCCGCCAGGGTGTGACCTCCGATGCATCCCCCGCGGCTCCCGAGAATGTCGACGTGTGCGCGGCGGCGACCGGGGAGGCGCTGCTGGCAGCGCTAAAGACCAGTCCTGACTACAGGCGAGTGGCGTACCCCACCGGCTTCGGGCACATCCAGTGCTCGCCGCCGTTTGCACTGGGATCGACCGAGGGCACGGTGCAGTCGTCCGGAGTCCTGTTCCGTCGGGACGGTTCCCGCTGGACGGTTCTCGACGTGGGGTCAGCGATCGATTGCGCCCAGTACGGCGTCACGGCCGACGACGCACTCGAGGGCTGCGTCGTCTGAAGACTACGGCCTGACCTCCTTTCGAACGCATCGCTGCAGACCAAGTTCATGGACAACGACTACTATCCACCTATGAGGCACGAATTCCGTTGCTGCGGAGCAGGTTTAGTCTGCATAGTCGGGCGGCGATAGCGCGACTTGTCACGTGACGAAGCGCCGTGTGGGGGATCGCTAGGGCGAACTGGACACAACACTTGAGAAGCCACACGATCGAAGTCCGGAGACGCTATCGACAGGTGCGGACGGCGGAGGGGTCACCGATGAACTAGTCATCCAGCGGCGTTAGATCTTGCCGCCCGGGAACATCGTCTTGACGGCTTGAGTGACGGTGTCGCGGGCGGCGGCTGCGTCGCCGGGTTCCAACGAGCTGATCACCATCACGTAGCGGTGATCGGGTCCGATCACGCCGGTGGACACGTGCAATTGGTTGGCGCCGTTCCAGCAGCAGAACCAGCCCTGCTTGACCGCCACCGGCTCGGCATAGAGGCCCTCGGGGATGCCGAACCGCTGCGGGTATCCGTCGATTCCCGTCGGCGTGGATTGCCCGAGATCGTTGATGATCACGTTGGCCTGTTCGGGCGGCAGCCCGCCGCTCCCGTTCAGCAGCATGTCGTAGTAACGGACCAGATCGCTTGCGGTGCTTTGCGTAACGTCCCAGTGCGCGTTGTAGGGCGCCGTCGTGCCCGCCAACCCGTACCGCGCCTTGATGCGGGCGATGACGGCGTTACCGCCGCTGCGGTTCCAGAAGGTCTGGGCCGCGCTGTCATCTGAGGAACGCAGCATGACGTCGAGCGAATTGCGGTCGGCAGCGGTTAGTTGCGTGTTGCCCTCCGAGACCTGCAGCAGCAGGTCGTCGGCGATGAACAGCTTCACCACGGACGCGATCGGGAAGGGCTTGTTGGCCCCGTTGGAGACGAGCTGGCCGGTGTTGCGGTCCAGCACAACGGTCTCGATGACGGCCCCAGACTTGGCCGCGTCGGCGGTGGCTTGACGGACGCGGGCGTCGAGTCCGTCGAATGGTGCCGTCGGCGGGGCTGCGGGCAGCACGGGAGGCGAGGCCTGCGGGGTGACGACTGTTGCCTGCGGAGTGCTCTGAGCGGTCGGCGGCGAACCCCAGACCTGCGCCTCACAACCGTTGACGAGCAGCGCCACACAGACGATCGCCATACTCGTCATCGCCCGATTCGGCAGCCGCCGTCGATGCATGAGTCTCCTCCAAACAGATCCTGAACCAGGGGAGCGGGGTCAACACTGCGCCCACCCGCTACTCGAGCGTAATCGGCTGGCCCAGATGGCATGGGGGTGAGGCCGAAGCCTGCCAACCACCGTTCGTAGTCAGCGCCCCGATGATGCGCGGGCGTACTCGGTGGGCGAGCATCCCGCCACTCGCGTGAACGCAGTCGTGAAGGCGGTCGCGGACTGGTAGCCGACGCGTTGAGCCAGCTGCGCGACCGCAGGACGCTCGGTCCTCAGTAGCTCCTTCGCTAGAGCCACGCGCCATTCCAGCAGATACTGCATCGGCGGGAAACCCACTGTGCGGGTGAATCTTTGAGCGAACACCGCGCGGGACACCGCGGCGACGCTGGCGAGGTGTTCGACAGTCCAGCCACGTGCGACGTCGGCGTGCAGCTCACGTAGCGCGGGAGCGAGCACCGGATCCGCCAGCCCGGCGATCAGGCCCCTGCCCCAGCTGCCCAGCTCCGGTGCGGCGGGGACCCGCACCGCTTCGATCAACAGCACTTCGACGAGGCGTTTCAGGATCATGTCGCGGCTCGGGCCGTCGTCGTCTGCTTCCTCGGCGATGAGTTCGACGAGTCGGCCCAACCTGGCCGCTCCCGGTTGGCCGCTCTGCACGAGGATGACCGGCGGAAGCAAAGCCACCAGTAGGGCCGCGCTGGCCGGGTCGAACCGGAAGTATCCGCCGAGCATGCGCATGGTGACCGGCTCCAATGTGCAGCCGTGGTGGGTGTCGCGGGAGTGGTCGAGGGGCGTGAAGATCGGGGCGACGTCCGGGCTGCCGCTCAGGGTGAACTCGGGCGTCTCCGGGAGCAGCAGGAAGTCACCGCGGCGAAGTTCGATGGCATCGAGCCCGTCGGCATCGAGCACGCACGAGCCCTCCAGCATCAGGCAGAACGCTGGGTCACCATAGCGAGGCTTGCGGATGCTCCACTGCCCGCCGCCGGTGATCACCTTGGCGAGCACCGCCTCCGGACGCAGCAGCGACATCAGTTCCTCCATCGGTTCCGCGTCGCCCATGCCGGAGACGCTAACGCGGCGCGCACCGACTGCGCGGCAGTTGTCGCAGGTGGCGCTTCGGACCAGGTGCTGGCCGTGATTGTGGGTCCTAGGTATCGGCCAGGACCGAGCCCCGGCGAAGATGCCTGGGCAAGAGCGGGAACCGCGAGCCGATGCTGCGAAACCAATGACTATGCGGCCTGCTCAGGTCGACTGTGCCAACGCCACGGCATCGGGACCTGCGGGAAACCTGAGCCGGTCCGAGGTGTCAGTGGCGGCCTTGTAGACGACTTCGGCGACATCGCCCGGGGTGGTCACCTCGCCGGGCTGGCCAAACGCATCCATGATGGGCGCTGCGAAGGGCAGGTAGTCATCGGGGATCCGACTCATGCGTTCGGCACCATTGCTGGTGAACGCTGTCGACGGTCCGTAACCCGGCTCGACGAGCTTTACCCGCACGCCGAAGAATCCCAATTCCAGAGCCAGCGACCCGGAGAACCCCTCGATCGCGGACTTGCTCGCGGTGTAGACGGCGGCCAGCGGCATCGCCGCCAGCGTGGCGCTGGAGGTGACGTTGACGATGACGCCAGAGCGGCGCGACCGCATCTGCGGAACAACGGCCTGAGTCATCGCCATGACGCCGAATGTGTTGGTGTCGAACAGCTCGCGCGTGGTTTCCATGGGCGTGGCTTCGAACGCGCCGATACCGCCGATGCCCGCATTGTTGACAAGGACATCGATCGGCCCGCTCGACCGGATCGCGTTCGCGATGCTGTCCGGCTTGGTCACGTCCAGCGCGAGCACCGTCAACCGGTCGGATGTCGGAAACACATCCTCGTTTGGAGTCCGCATGGTGGCGACGACGTTCCACCCTTCGTCGAGGAACCTCTGCGCAGTGGTGAGGCCGTAGCCGGATGAGCAGCCGGTGATGAGCACTGTTGTCATGTACGAAAAGCTAACGAGCGCTGCGCTCGCGAACAACGCTGTGCCGTCTGAGATTGCTTCGTGATCGTCTTGATTTGGTGACGTGTTTCCGAAGAAACTCGAAGAGTCTGGCTACTTCTGAAACGCAACTGGCACAAGTGGATCAGAGGCTGCCCTGGTACCTGCGCATCCCTGCCAGCCAGCGCTCGTAGTCGGCGCCCTTCTGGCGGTGCATGTCCAGCACCACGGGGTGCGGCAGCACCAGGAACTGGCCCGACTCGACGGCCTCGACCGTCAACTCGGCCACCCGATCCGGGCTCACCACCTCACCAGCGTTCGCGACCGCGGCGGCGGCCATCCGCGCGAGCGGATCGGCCGACCCGGTGATGCCCGTCAACAGGGGAGTGTCGACACCCATCGGGCACACACAAGACACGCCGATTCCCTTGTCGCCATAGGTGATCGACAACCACTCGGCAAAGCCGACCGCGGCGTGTTTGGTCACCGAGTAGCCGGCCGCACCGAGCTGCGTGAGCAATCCCGCGGCAGAGGCGACGCTCACGAAGTACCCGCGACCACGCGCCACCCAGTCCGGCACCAGGGCCTTGGCCGCCCGGACGTGGGCGCGCAAGTTGATGTCGATGATGCGGTCCCAGTCGGCCTCGTCGTCGCCAAGTCCCGGTGCGCCGATGATGCCCGCGTTGGCGACGAACACGTCGACGGGACCGAAGTCGGTATTGGCCCGCGCGATCAATGCGCCGATGCCGTCGGTGGTGCTCGCATCCGCGACCGCGCCGACGGCGGCTCCTCCCGTGGATCGGATCAGGTCCACGGTCTCGTCGGCGCCGGGTCCGTTGAGGTCCCCGACGACGACCGACGCGCCTGCCGCGGCGAACGCGGTCGCGAGCGAACGTCCGATACCCGATCCGGCGCCAGTCACGATGGCGACGCTGCCCTCGATGTTCACGACGCCATTCTTACCGTGCGAGCGCCACCGGTGAGTCAGACCGCGCAACCACGAAGCTGAGCATGGGAGGTGTCAACGCCGAAATCGCCGTGCGACGCCGCGACGGCGGGATGCGAGCTGTGCGTTCCGATCCTGAGGGCCAAACGCCGGGGTGGGCTCGGGAAGGTGGGCTCGCACGTCCGCGATGTTCACCAGCGTGGCCGTCGGCGTCGGTTCGGTGCTTGCTCTCACCCAGCGGTAGGAGCACAGTCCTTCGTCCAGCCCCGAGGTATCGAGCCAGTTCTGCACCCCCGGGTCGGCGGATGAGATCACGACCCGGACCTTGCCGTCGTCGTCGACGCGCACTTGGCCGTCGTTGAGACTCGTGACGCGGTTGGCGAAGTCCAGCGGTTGCAGCCAGTGCAGCATGTAGGTCTGGATCGACCAGTACGTCGCGGTCGGCTCGTCGAACTCGACCACCAGCGCTTGATCGGATGCCAGGTTCCACTGGCACGCGCCGTGCACCATGTTGACCGCCCCGCCTGCGGGACGATGCGGTGCGCTGAACTCGTTGATCGGCGTCATCGCCTTGATGCCGTCGGAGAACATGTTCCAGAAGGCCACACTGGCCTCGACCCAGGTGGCGGCCCGGTCGAGGGCGGAGGCGATGGACGACGGGGTGACGTTTGATGCCGCGTGTTCGCTGTCGAGTCGCTCGATGGTCAGCACGGCGATCGGGTCTCGTTCCCAGTCGGCGACGAACTGGCGGACGTTGACGTAGACGGCCTCGTCGGTCAACGGAATCCAGTTTCCGGGCACCTCGGGACCGCCAACGATCAATTCGAGTCTGCCGTCCTCGTCGACCTTGAGGTCGCCGAGGGACACCTCGGCCAGTACGGCGACCTTGCCGAGCACCATCTCGCCGTCATGGATGGAGACGAGTAGTTCCTTCACGCCGGAGATGTCGCCGGTGATCCGGTAGGTGCCTGCGGGATCGACCATGGTGCGGCAGTAGTTGTTGTCGGTGTTGGTCGCGCCGAACGGGGTGACGTCATCGCCGTAACGAAACAGCATGGGCACCAACGGGTCCCCGAACTCCAGATAGATCTGATGAGCCAGGTTGCTCAGCCGCCCGACATAGCGGTAACCCTCGGCCCTCAGGCGCGGATCGTCGGTGAACCCGGCGATGCTCTGTCCCGCGGCCTTCACCCGGTCGGAGTACGACTCCCACGCGGCATCGAGTTCGGGGGTCTCGGTCACTGGTGCTCCTCGGGGACGTTGAAGTGGCTCATGTAGTTCGCGAACTTCGTGCGCATGTCGATGGGATCGAGGCCCAGGGTGTCGACGCTGTAGGCGTGTGCGCCGTGTCGCCCGCGCGGCTTGGCGTCGAGATACGCGCCGATACTGGTGGCAGCCTCGTCGGTGAGGTCCATGTCGAGTTCTTCGTAGACTCGGCCGAGCGTGCCCATGTGGTCGGCCATCAGGTCGGCGAAGCCGACGTCGACGAAGCGATCGTTGGGGACGACGCCGGTCTTGCGTTGTTCGACCACCATGTCGAGGAGGAACGGGATGCCGAAACCCAGGGGTGCGACGATCTCGTCGTAGTCCACGGCATCGGAGCGTTGCCAGCGCAACGTGCTCAACATGTTCGCCATCGACGCCAACACCTTCAGCGGATCGCGGTGCGTCATGACGACTCTGGCATCGGGGAACTCGGCGAACAGGTTCGGTAGGCAGGCGGCGTAGATCCCCTTGAGAATCCACCGACCCGGCTTGCCGAACTGCAAGTGCCGCAACAGCCGTCGCTCGAACGCGAAGGCTTGAGTCCAGCCCTTGGTCGCCATCCACATATCGAAGTTCGGCACTCGGTTCGTCCCGCCCCACACCTGGGAGGCGAACTCGTGCTGAAGGCCCACGGAGTCCTCGTCGGGGCCGTCGATGGAGATCTCGTGGATCGGGGCGAACTCGGGGATGACCTCCAGCCACAGGTCGACCTCGGCGGCGGTCATCGCGACGCGCTTGTCGTCGTCGCCCGGTTCCAGCCCCGGGTAGCGCAACTCCCAGCCCAAAGGAGCGCGCAGTCGCGGGTCCTGAGCCATCGATTCGTGCAGGATGCTGGTCCCCGTGCGGCCCAGGCCGGTGATGAAGATTGGCTCCGTGATCTGCTCGTCGAGGATTTCGGGGTGTCGCTTCTCCGCCTCGGTCATGCGGAGCCGAAACATGAGTGAACGCAGCAGGTCGTACCGGGTGAGCAGCCGCCCGGTGAGATTCAGTTTGGCTTCATTCTCGACGTCGGCCAGCAGGAGGCCGAAGGGTTCCCGCCATGCGTCGTCGCCGAAGTCGTCCAGACCCGTCAAATGCTGCGCCGTGGCCAGCAGCGAGGCCTCGTCCAGCGCGACGAGCGCAGACGCTTCGCCGAGGTTGGAGCCCACCTGGTTCAACAACCGGACCCAGCGGGGTCGTTGCGGAGGGGCCCACCTGGCCGCTGCGATCCCGGTCTTGTCCTTGACGTGTGTCATCGTTGACCGTCTCCTCCGCGCCGTCTCGATTGCACAGAATGCTCACTGATGTAATATGTGTGCATTCTGCTCACCTTCTAGTTCTGGAGTCAAGAGTCGATGGGACGAAAGGGCTGGGCAGGCGCGCCGCCTGCCGATGACGACGAAGCCCGTAAGCGGATCGTCGACGCCACGCTGCGGATCATGGACAGCCCCGGCGCGGCGCAGACCACGGTGTCCGACGTCGCCGACGCGCTCGGCATTGCCCGCAGAACCGTCTACAACTACTTCTCCAGCACCGAGGAGTTGTTCGCGGCCGTTGCCGAGCTGAGCCTCCAAGGTTTCGTCGCGGACGCGAAGAGCATCATCGCGGACCTCGACGTCACGGCTCAGCTGGTGGAGGTGGTGGCGTACGCCATCGAACGACTTCCCCGTGAGCCGCAGTTGGCGCTGCTGCTGGCCAACGACCGCTCCCACACGTTCAGTCGCACGATGCTGGCTTCCAGCGAGATCGCGCGTTGTCGAGAGTTCCTCCAGCAGGCCCATATCGACTGGGCGGCCCTCGGTTACGACGACCAGACCGTCGACGAACTCGCCGAATTCCTGCTCCGCATCATCCAGTCGATGGTCGTGGCGCCACCCGAGTCGCCACGGTCGGGCGCCGAACTGCGGGCGTACTTGCGACGGTGGATAGCCCCCGCATTCGCCTAGCCCGCAATCCTGCGAACCTGACTCCGCCGAGCGCCGTGGCGAACCCCAACCAATCGTGAAATGTTGCACGAGGGCGATCGAGACACCCGACGTGACCTATGGTTGGTCTCGTGCGTCGAGCCCTCATCGTGATCGCGACCGCTGCGGCGGCCGCGTTGCTGGCCGCTGGTCCTGCGGCCGCGGATGCGAGCGACGATCATTTTCTCGAACTGCTGAACGCCAACGGTCTGGGCTGCGGCCAGGGACCTCTCACGTGCCCCGTCGGCGACAGCGACATGATTCGGATCGGCCACAACATCTGCCGGCAGATGCACGGTGGAAACTCGAAATTGTCGATCGCACAAGCAATCATCCGGGCAAAACCCGGGCTCCAGCCCGCTCAAGCGGTCACCTTGGTTGCGGCCGCGGAGGCGGCGTACTGCCCGTGAGCCCTACTGCGAAAGCCGGTCCCGCAGTTCGCGTTTGAGCACCTTGCCGTAGCTGTTCTTCGGCAACTCGTCGATGTACAGGTAGCGCTTCGGGCGCTTGAACCGCGCGATGCGCTCCAACAGATGCGCGTCGAGCTCGGCCTCGGCGGCCGTGCCCACGATGAACGCCACGACCACCTCGCCCCACTCCTCGTCGGGCGCGCCGACCACGCATGCCTCGGCGACGTCGGGGTGGGTGATCAGCGCCTCCTCGACTTCGCGAGGGTAGATGTTGCTTCCGCCACTGATGACGACGTCCTTGCTGCGGTCACGCAACGTCAGGAAGCCGCGACCGTCGAACGACCCCATGTCGCCGGTCCGCAACCAGCCGTCCTGCAGCGTGGCGGTCGTCGCGTCGGGGTTGTTCCAGTAGCCCGACATGACGACGTCACCGCGGCAGGCGATCTCGCCGACTTCGTCGACGGCAGCTGGATTGCCGTCGGCCCCAAGGACTGCGACGTCAACCCCGGACCGCGCGTACCCGACTGACCCAAGGGTCGCGTCATCGGCATCCAGGTGGTCGGCCCGCCGCAGACCCGTGATCGTCATCGGCGCCTCGCCCTGCCCGTACAGCTGCACGAAGATCGGGCCGAAGGCCGCCATCGCCTTCTTCAGGCTGTCGACGTACATCGGGCCACCGCCATAGACGATGGTGCGCAGGTTGTCGGGGCACGGCCGACCGGTCTGCACGAGGCGTTGCACCATGGTCGGAGCCAGGAAGCTGCTGCAACCGGGATGGTGTGCGCACAGGTCGAGGAACTCGTCGGGCTCGAACGCCGCCGACTCCGGAATCACCTGGCGTGCGCCGCGCAGCACGTACGGGATGATGTACATCCCGGAGCCGTGCGACATCGGCGCGCCATGCACCAGGCTGCAGTTCTCGTCGGGATCGTCGAAGTCGGCGAGGTGCGACACCGTCATCGCCATCAGGTTGCGATGGGACAGCATGGCGCCCTTGGACTTTCCGGTGGTCCCGCTGGTGTAGAACAGCCATGCCAGCGCGGCGGGGTCGGTGTTGCGGGGCACGTCTGCGAGCTCGCCCGATAGCCTGATCTGATACGCGTCGTCGGAGATGACCTCGATGGGCGTCGCGGTGTGCGAGCTGAGTCCCGCCGCGATCTTGGGCGACGCGAAAACCATCGCCGCACCGGAATCGTCGAGGATCTGCACCATCTCGAGCGCGTGCAGTTTGAAGTTGATGGGGACGACGACGCACTCCGCCGCCCACGCCGCGAACATGAGTTCTACAAGCTCCGGGCGGTTCTCGCTCGCGACTGCGATCCGCGTACCGGCCGGATACCCACTGCGGATCGAAGCCGCCAGCCGCAGGGCGCGGTCGCGCAGTTCGGCCCAGGTGTGCAGCTGCTTCGTCCCGAGGTAGATCGCACCGCGGTCGCCGTGCCGGGCCGCCGTCTGGTCGAGCAGGGCGAACAGGTTCACCGGGCGACCCACTCCGACGACAACGCGAAGTCCGACAGATACTTCGTCGACGTCCAGCCGCCGTCCACGACGATGGTCTGTCCGTTGATGAAACTGCCTCCGTCAGAACACAGGAACGCGATCGTGCTCGCCAGGTCCTCGACGCGGCCGAGGCGCGGATACGGCGTCATCTCGGTGTTGATCTTGCGGAACCGTTCGTCCTCCAGCCGATGCTCGACCATCGGGGTGATGGTCACGCCGGGCGCCACCGCGTTGCAGCGGATGCCCTGCGGCCCGTACTGGCAGGCGATGTGGGTGGTCAGCGCCGTCAGCCCGCCCTTGGCTGCGGAGTACGCGCCGCCGCGCAATCCGCCGACAACGGCGAAGGTCGACGTGACGTTGATGATCGCCGAGCCCGACTGCATGTGTGGAATCACGTCGCGCGCCAACCGGAATGGGGCGCGCAGCATCAAACCCAGGAAGTAGTCGAGGGATTCGTCGTCGGTCTCGTGCAGCGGCTTGGGGCTGCCGACGCCCGCGTTGTTGACCAGGAAGTCGATGCGGCCCCATCGTTGCACCGCAGCGTCGACGACGCGCGCAGGGCCGTCGTCGGCGACGAGGTCGACGGAGAGGGTGGCCAGCCGGTCCGGGGCGACCCCGGCGTCCGTTGCGGCCTTGGCGAATTCGGCGAGCCGAGCTTCGTCGCGTCCGGTGCCCAGCACCGCCATCCCCGCCTCGGCAAGCTTGACGGCGGTGCCGAAGCCGATGCCGCTGCTGGCGCCCGTGACGATCGCTACCTGCATCTCACTCATCCACCTTCGGTCGTAAGCGCCGCTCTGATCCGATGCTTCAACACTTTTCCCGCGTCGTTCTTGGGCAGCGCCTCCCAGATAGCCACGCGCTCGGGCACCTTGAACTTCGCGACGCCATGCCTTTCGAGGAACTCGCGCAGCGCGGCGACGTCCGGGCCGGGTTCTGCAACCGGAACGACCACCGCACACGCCCGCTCGCCCGTGCGGGCATCGGGAAGCCCCACCACTGCCACCTCGGCGATGTCGGGGTGGCCGATGAGGATGTCCTCGACCTCCTTGGGCGAGATGTTCTCCCCGTTGCGGATGATGATGTCCTTGGCCCGGCCGGTGACCACCAGCGCGTCACCGGCCCAGGTGCCGATGTCGCCGGTGCAGAAGTAGCCGTCGCAGTCGAACGATTCGGCCTCGTCCTCGGGGTGCAGGTAGCCGACGAGCATCTGTGCGCCTCTTGCGTGGATCTCCCCGGTCTGCCCGCCCATGCCTCCGGGGTCACGTGCGACCAGCCAGACGTCGGCGATTCCCGGCCGTCCGTCGGTGTCGGCCGCGGCCTCGGCGTCGTCGAGCGCACCGACCGTCGTCACGGGCACCTCGGTGGATCCATAGACCCTGCTGACTGCTGCCCGCTCGAAGTAGCCTGCGGCCCTTCGGATCAGCGACGGCGGGACCGACGCACCCCCGCAGATGAACACCTTGAGCTGAGGCAGCCGGGTCTGTGCACTTTCGGCGGCGGCCAGCAGCTGCTGCAGGAAAGGGGTGGCCCCTGCCATGTGGGTGCAGCCGTGCGTCCGCATGAGCGCGACCGCTTCATCGGCGTTCCAGGTCTCCATGAGGACCGCCGTCGTTCCGAGCAGCAGCGGCAGCTCGAAGGCGTAGATCGAGCCGCCGATGTGGGCGATGGGCGAGGGCACCAGGAAGGTGTCGCCGGGGTCGATGCGCCAGTGCGCGCCGAGTTGCCGGATGAGGGCGTGGATCGAATTGTGCGTGTGGAGTACGCCCTTGGGCCTGCCGGTGGTGCCCGACGTGTACATGATCATCCGGACGGCGTCCGGGTCGAGCGTCGCGACGGGCGCTTCCGGGCCGCCCACGAACAGCTCGGCGTAGGCGGTGTGCGGGCCGGGCGCTGCGCGCACCACCACGACTTCCGGCGGCGCGTCGAGCGCGTCGGTGACGCGGCTCAGCATCGCGGCGTAGTCGTGGCCGCGGAATTCCGCGGGCACGAAGATCATTCGGCTGTCGACGTCATCGAGGATGAAGCGCAGCTCATGGTCGCGCAGCGACGGAAGAATGGGGTTGACCACCATCCCGGCCAGCGTCGCCCCGAGGTAGACGACGGCGGCCTCGTGCCAGTTGGGCAGCATGAACGACACCACGCTGCCGACGGGCATGCGGTCGCTCAGAGCCGCGGCCAACGCTTGCGCCCGGCTGTGCAACTCGCGGCAGTCCAACCGGACGTCGCCATCGACCACGAGCACGCGCGCGGGTGCGATTCGCGCGGCGTCGCGCAGTGCATCGGCCAGCGTGGTGTGCACCCAGTGGCCCTTCGCGTACGCCTCGGCGGCACGGTCGTCGTTCCACCGGATAGACAGTCCGCCAACCGATTTCCGGTCGCTGCCGTCGCGGGTCATGGTCGCCACGTCCACCTAAGCCTTCACGCGTCGCATGGTCATCGAGTACCGGAACCGGGACGATGGATGGGTGTTGATGGTGACCTGGGCGATCTCCCCGTCCGAAGTCGTGTAGGTGCGCCGCATCTCGAGCGCGGCGCTGCCCGCATCGACCTTCAACTCGGCCGCCAGCTTCGTGGAGGCGACGACGGCCGCGATCTCCTGATGGACCTCGACGACGCTGACCCCGAACAGATCCTCGATGAGCGGGAAGATCGGTCCGTTGTGGCGTTGCAACAGCCGCCCGACCGCAGCGAAGGCCCGGTTGACGTAGTACTCGGTGTGACAGATCGGTTCCGGCGTGCCGTCCGCCCGTCTGCTGCCCCGCACGACGAGCCACTCCGAGCCGACGGGCAGCCCGGTGTGCGCCGCCGTCGCCTCGTCGAGGGTCGCCATGGCGTTGTACTCGATGTCGAACTTCGCCCCCGCCGCGAATGCCAGCAGGTCGTTGATCGACATCACTTCCTGCGCATAGGAATTGGACGCCGCACGAGCGATCACCATGGTGCCCGCACGCGGCCGCGACGAGACGAGGTTGTCGTCGCGCAGCCTGCGCAGGGCCTCCCGGACGGTGTAGCGGCTGACGCCGAAACGCTCGCACAACTCGTGCTCGGTGGGCAGCTGGGTGCCGACCGGATAGACCCCGTCGACGATGTCCTTGCGCAGGATGCGCGCCACCTGCAGGTAGCGATGATCCGCGGGGGTCCCCAGCTCTGCCGTCATGTGCGATCCCGTCGCAATGAGAGCACGCTGCCCTCGCCGTCGGCCGATACGTACAGCGTGCCATCGGGACCCGCGGCGATGCCCGCGAATGGACCCTGCGGTCCGGAGAACGGCGGCATGCCCTTCAGCGGCTTGGGCACCACGCCGGGCGGCGGGCCCACGGGCAGCCCAGACGCGAGCGTGGTGCGCGCGCCGGTGGCCGGATCGAAGGCGATGACGGCCTTCTCGCCGGCGTCGACGATGAACAGCGCCCCGCCGGTGGCCAGGATGCCCTGCGGGCGGCCCAACCCGTCGACGACGGGCTCGACACCCGACGGCGTCACCCGAACCACCCGACCCGCACCGGATTCCGCGACCAGCACGTCGCCGTCGGGGGTGACGGTCACTCCGACCGGGTCGGCGAGGCCGGTGGCGAGCACGTCGACGTGGCCGCTGGCGTCCACGCACACCACCCGCCCGGTGCCCTGTTCGGCGGCGACGATGCCGCTTGGCGCGATGGCGACTCCGTACAGCTGGTCGAAACCGTCTGCCAGGAAATCGGTTTCGTCGGGACCCGGCCGGTAGCGGCCGATCTGCCCGCCGGAGGTGGTGACCACGAACTCGCCAGGCCCCGACGGCACCAGTCCGCGCAGGAAGCCCGGATAGCCGGGCGAGAACAGCATGCCGACGGTCTCCAGCGCACCGTCCTGCGCCACCGCGTAGAAGTAGGTGCCATCTGCCACGTACAGCCGGCCATCGTGGCCGACCGCGAGGTCCAGCGGCCAGTTCAGCGCGCCGGGCAGCGTCGTGCGCGTGGCACCGACACCGACGATCTCCGTGATCTCGCCGGTGAAGTTCGAGACGAACAGCCGTCCGTCGACGAAGGTGCAGTTGTCCAGTCCGGGATTCAACTGGGCCATCACCCGCTGCTCACCGGTACGGGGATCGATGCGAAGCACCTGACCGCTGGCCACCTGGGTGGAGACGATGAACCCCTCGGCGTCGAACTTGACCGAGTCGGGGACCCCGAGTCCGGTGGCGACGGTCTCCGGGACGCCGCCGTCGGGGTCGATGCGCCAGATCTCGTTGGCGCCCATCACGGGGAAGTAGAGCAACCCGTCTGGTCCGACCTCCATCGCATTGGGCGACGGCAGGTTCTCGGCCAGAATGCGCGGCGGCCCTCCGCCCAAGTCGAACTCCATGAGCCGCCCGCCCTCGCGGCACTCGCCGATGAACAGCCGGTCCCGGTGGAACGTGATGCCGTTGGCCGACGGGACGTCGTCGCGCAGCACCCGGGTGCTGCCCGTCGTATCGCGCAGGCTGACGCGTCCGTCCATGACCTCCGTCGCGACGAGGTTGCCGCGGGAGTCGAAGGCGACGTCATCGGGGGCGATGATGTCGCCGCCCTTGGCGCTGATGGTCTCGACGACGCCGGTGTCGACGTCGAGCGCACTGATCTGGCTGCCGGTGACCTGTGCGATGTAGATGCGGCCGTCGGGGCCGGTACGCAGGCCGTTGGCCCCGAACAGCCGGCTTGGCGCGGTGAGGCGTTCGAGTTGCCAGCCGTCGGCCACCTCCGGCTGCTGGGTAGCGGCGTAGCGGCTCTGGTACGTGCCGGTAGTCATCGCTGGCACGATAGCAACTCCGATTAGTCCAGACAATAAGTTCGAACGAATCTCCGTCGGCCCTTGACGCGCAGCTAGCCGGTGGAGAATCATGCTCTCCAAATGGTGCACATCACTATCTTGTCCGGACAATTGCGGACTGGCGAGCATCGGCGCGAGTGATCGCGACAAGAGAGAAATTGGAGAAAGTCCCCAGTGGCCGTCAAGGTTTACGAGCGAATCCTGCAGCTGTTCGAGGCTGAGGGCATCAACACGCTGTTCGGCATCCCCGACCCGAACTTCGTCCACATGTTCCACGCCGCCGAGGAGCGGGGCTGGACCGTCGTGGCGCCGCACCACGAGGAGAACGCCGGCTTCATGGCCGAGGCCGTGTCGCGCATGACCGGTAAGCCCGGGCTGGCGATCGGCACGCTGGGCCCGGGGTTGGCGAACCTCGCCGGTGCCATCATGTGCGCCAAGGTGGAGAACTCGCCGGTGATCTTCCTGGGCGGCCAGCGCGCCCGCATCACCGAGCAGCGCGTCCGCCGCGGTCGCATCCAGTTCGTCTCCCAGGCGCCGCTGCTGGCGCCGTCGGTGAAGTACTCGGCGAGCATCGAGTACGCCGACCAGACCGACGAGATCGTGCGCAACGCCCTTCGCATTGCACAGACCGGCACCCCCGGCCCGGCCTACATCGAGTACCCGTCACACGTCATCCTCGAGGAACTCGACGTTCCCGAGCCGCTGCCGCCCGAGGCCTACCGGCTGGTGAACCAGGGCGCCAGCGCGCAGATGATCGAGCGCGCAACCGAACTCATCCGCAAGGCCGAGCAGCCGATCCTGCTCGTCGGGCACGCCGTACACACCAACCGGGCAGGCGAATCCGTCGAGGCGTTGGCGAAGCTGGTGAACTGCCCGGTGGTTCAGACCTCCGGTGGAACGTCGTTCATCAAGGGTCTCGAGGACCGCACCTTCCCCTACGGTTTCTCGCCGTCGGCGGTCGACGCGG
Organism: Mycobacterium sp. RTGN6; assembly: GCF_033804605.1. Lineage (NCBI taxonomy): Bacteria > Bacillati > Actinomycetota > Actinomycetes > Mycobacteriales > Mycobacteriaceae > Mycobacterium > Mycobacterium sp. RTGN6. Next base: position 112,125 of record NZ_JAPZKZ010000010.1, on the reverse strand, counting down.
TGGTCAAGTCCGACCTCGTCGTCGCGATCGGCACCGAACTCGGTGAACCGGTGCACTACGGCAAGGGCAGGCACTGGCTGGCGAATGAGGCCAACCGCAAGTGGATCAGCATCGAACTCGACCCCACCGCCATTGGCGTCAACCGACGCATCGACGTGCCGCTCGTCGGCGACCTGCGCGCGATCGTGCCGCAGCTCGTCGACGCGCTGAAGGACTCACCTCGAGCGGCCACCCCCGAACTCGCGGGGTGGATCTCCGACGACGCGGCCCGGATCGCCGAGCTCGCCGAGAATGCCCCCGGCGGAACGCCTTTGCACACGGCGCGGTTCGTCGTCGAGGCCACCAAGGCGTTCCCCGAGGACGGCATCATGGTCCGCGACGGCGGCGCCACGGTGATCTTCCAGTGGACCTACTCGCAGGCCAAGCCCCACGACGTGGTGTGGAACCAGAACTTCGGGCACATCGGGACGGGCCTGCCGTATGCGGTCGGCGCGTCGGTGGCCGACGGCCGCAAGAAGCCGGTGATGCTGCTGACCAGCGACTCGTCGTTCATGTTCGCCATCGCCGAACTGGAAACCGCTGCACGACTGAACCTTCCGCTGGTGTGCGTGGTCGGCGTCGACAACCAGTGGGGCCTCGAGGTCGGCGTCTACAAGCGGACCTTCGGCCAGGGCTCCCTGGAGACGGGCGTGCACTGGAGCAAGGACGTGCGATTCGACAAGATCGCCGAGGGCTTCGGGTGTCGCGGGGAGTACGTCGACAAACCCGAGGAACTCGGGCCGGCGATCGAACGGGCCTACGCGAGTGGAAAGGTCACCGTCATCCACGTGCCAATCGACCCCAAGGTCAACTCGGAGGAGATGCCGAGCTACGACGAGTTCCGAACGTGGTACGCAGAAGGCACCCAATGATGCACCGCGACGCTAGGAGCGAAAATGCGTAGCTACCTCAAGTTCTACATCGACGGCCAATGGGTGGACCCGGTCGAGCCGCGGACGGCCGACATCGAGAATCCCGCCACCGAGCAGGTGGCCGGCCATATCTCGATCGGCTCGGCCGCCGACGTGGACAAGGCGGTGAAGGCCGCCCGGCGCGCGTTCGCAACGTGGTCGGTGACGACTGTGGAGGAGCGGCTCGAAGTACTGAACGCGATCCTCGCCGAGGCGCAGAGTAGGGCAGCGGAGCTCGCTGAGGCCGTCACCGAGGAGATGGGCGCGCCCGCAGGTCTGGCATCGGGGCCCCAGGTGGGGCTGCTGTTCGGTCACCTCACGACGGCCATCGAGTCGTTGAAGTCGTTCCCGTTCGTCGAGCATCGCGGCGCCACCACGATCGTCAAGGAGCCGATCGGCGTCTGCGGCCTGATCACGCCATGGAACTGGCCGCTCAACCAGATCGCGGTCAAGGTCTTCCCGGCGCTGGCCACCGGCTGCACGTCGGTGCTCAAGCCGTCCGAGGTGGCGCCGTTCTCGGCGCAGATCTTCGCCGAGATCCTGCACACGGCAGGCGTTCCCGCGGGTGTCTTCAACCTGATCCAAGGTGACGGGCCCGGCGTCGGGGTGGCGCTGGCCAGTCACCCCGATATCGACATGGTGTCGTTCACCGGGTCGACGCGCGCCGGCATCGAGGTGGCCCGCAACGCCGCCCCGACCGTGAAGCGAGTCGCCCAGGAACTCGGCGGCAAGAGCCCGAACATCGTGCTCGACGACGCCGTGTTCGCCAAGAGCGTGAGCTCGGGCGTGGTGACGATGTTCGGCAACTCCGGACAGACGTGCAGCGCACCGTCGCGGATGCTGGTGCCCGCCGCCCGCATGGAGGAGGCCAAGGAAATCGCAGCTGCGGCCGCCGCCGGTGTCGACATCGGTGATCCGAACAGCGGATCGACTGTGGGACCGGTGGTTTCGGGCACTCAGTACGAGAAGATCCAGGCGCTGATCCAGAAGGGCATCGACGAGGGTGCCACCCTGGCGGCCGGCGGTACGGGAAGGCCCGACGGGCTGGAAACCGGGTACTACGTCAAGCCGACGGTGTTCGCCGACGTCACCAATGACATGACGATCGCCCGCGAGGAGGTCTTCGGTCCCGTCCTCGTGATCATCGGTTACGACGACCTCGACGACGCCGTCGCGATCGCCAATGACACCGAGTACGGACTGGCGGGTTACGTGTCCGGCGAGGACATCGACACCGCGCGCGCTGTGGCGAGCCGGATACGCGCGGGTTGGGTGGCGATCAACCACGCCTTCGACTTCAGTTCCGCGTTCGGGGGCTACAAGAAGAGTGGCAACGGTCGCGAGTGGGGCGATATCGGCTTCCACGAGTACCTCGAAACGAAGTCGATCCTGGGCTACGGAGAGTAGATGGGAGACCTGCTCGACCTCGCGGGTCGCATCGTCATCGTCTCCGGCGCCGGTGGCGGAGGCATCGGCACGACGGTCACGGCGATGGCCGCGCGGGCCGGAGCCACCGTCATCGCGGTCAGCCGACGCCAGGAGAACCTCGACGAGCACGTGGGACCCCTTGCCGAGCAAGGCCTTCCGGTGATCACGGTGGCGGCCGACGCGTCGACCGACGATGGGATTGCCACCGTCATGCAGCAGGTGGAGCGGACTTCGGCGGCCACCGAGGCCCGGCTCTACGGGCTGGTGAACGTTGCGGGAGGGGCGGCGCCGGACACCTGGATGCCGTCGACGCGGGTGACCCGGGAGGACTGGCGGGCATTGTTCGCCGCCAACCTCGAGACGGCGTTCTTCACCAGCCAGGCCGTCGCCTCGAAGCTGGTCGCCGACGGACTGCCCGGGTCGATCGTGTCCGTCTCGTCGATCAGCGGGATGAACACGGCGCCATTCCACATCGCCTACGGCACGGCGAAGGCCGCCGTCGTCGCGATGACGCGGACCATGGCCGTCGAGCTGGCCGACTCGGGTATTCGGGTCAACGCGGTGGCACCCGGGGTCACCGAGACCGCGGCGTCGGCCACCTACGTCGACGAGGACCCCGACCGCGACCGCACGGCGATCGCGATGGGTAGACGAGGCACCCCAGAGGAGCAGGCCGGCGCCATCCTGTTCCTGCTGTCGGACCTGTCCGGATACGTCACGGGCCAGACGCTTCTCGTCGACGGCGGGCTGAACCTCAAGTGGACGCACCTTGGGGCCGACAACACCTCGTTGTTCCTCAAAGACGATTCCTTCCGCAGCAGCATCAGCCGGCTCTGAAAGGACTGTGTGAGATGACCGATATCGACAATCGCCCCGAGGCCGAGCCCGCCGAGGAACTGGCCGACCCGGTGACCATCGGCGTCGAGGCATACATCTCCGAGGAGTACGCACGCAACGAGCGGGATCGGTTGTGGCGCAAGGTGTGGCAGCAGGCCGGCCGTGTCGAGGACATCTCCGAAGTCGGCAGCTACCTGACGTACGACATCCTCGACGACTCGATCATCGTCGTGCGCACCGGGCCGAACGAGTTCGCTGCCCACCACAACGTCTGCATGCACCGTGGCCGCAAGCTCGTCGACACGGCGGCTGGCGCCAAGAACGCGCGCGGCAAGGCGCGCAAGTCGTTCGTGTGCGGATTCCACGGCTGGACGTACGGGCTGGACGGTGCATGCACCCACATCCGTGAGCAGGACGACTGGAAGGGCGCACTGACGCCGGAGAACACCCACCTGCGTCCTGTTCGGGTCGACACCTGGGGCGGCTGGGTGTTCATCAACATGGATCCCGATTGTGAACCGTTGGCGGACTACCTCTTTCCCGCGGCCAAGATCCTCGATCCGTTCGGCTTGGAGAACATGCGCTTCAAATGGCGCAAGTGGTTGAACTTCGACTGCAACTGGAAAGTCGCGATGGAGGCCTTCAACGAGACCTACCACGTCTTCACCACCCATCCCGAGTTCAACAAATTCGGCGAGTTCAAGGGCTGGGCCAAGGCGCAGGGCAAGCACAGCAACATCGGCTACGACGCGCCGAAGGGGATGGACGAGACCAAGTCCAAGATCCGCCTCGGTACCGGCGATCCGCGCATCTCGACGGCCGAAATGCAGATCTACACAATGGAAGAGACCAACGCCACCACCACCAACACGCTCGTCAACGCGGCCAAGCGGCTCGTCGACGAGCTCCCCGAGGGCACGCCCGCCGACGAGGTACTTCAACACTGGCTGACGTCGGCCCGCAACGACGACGCGTCGCGCGGGGTCGTCTGGCCGACCATCCCCGCCGACATCCTCGGCCAGAGCGGCACGGCATGGCAGATCTTCCCCAACTTCCAGGTCGGCCAGGGGCTGACCAGCGCGCTCTGCTACAGCGCGCGGCCCGACCCGAGCTATGACCCCAACAAGTGCATCTTCGAGGTGGCGGTGTTCGAGCTCTATCCCAAAGGTCAAGAGCCCGAGACGGAGTGGGTCTACACCCCGGTGGGCGATCCAAACTGGCTTTCAGTGCTGCCGCAGGACTTCTCGAATATGGCGGCCGTGCAGCAAGGCATGAAGTCACTCGGCTTCCCAGGCACCAAACCCAACCCGTACCGCGAGCGCAGCACGGTCAACCTTCACACCCAATTGGCGAAGTACATGGGTACTGGCGCCCCCACGGAGCTTTGAGGAGCACTATGACGATCGAGAATGCCTGCGGGCCGACGGATACCCCGGAGGACGTGGACATCCCGGCGTTGCAGGAGAAGTACGCCGCCGAACGCGCCAAGCGGCTGCGGCCCGAAGGCGGTTCGCAGTATTTGGAGCTCGAAGGCGATTTCGCCGAATTCTACGAGGTCGATCCCTACACGACGGTGACCGAGCGCGGCCCGATCGTCGAAGACGCCGATGTCGTCATTCTCGGCGGCGGCTTCGCCGGACTGCTGGCCGGCGCGTATCTCAAGAAGGCCGGCGTCGAAGGTATCCGCGTCATCGAGATGGCCGGCGACTTCGGTGGGGTGTGGTACTGGAACCGCTTCCCCGGAATCCAGTGCGACAACGACGCTTACTGCTACATCCCGCTGCTCGAAGAGCTGGACTTCATGCCGTCGAAGAAGTTCGCAGACGGAGCCGAGATCTTCCAGCATTGCCGCAACATCGGCAAGCACTTCGGCCTGTACGACGGCGCGCTGTTCTCGACCCAGGTGCGTGAATTACGTTGGGACGACGCGAGTGAGCGCTGGCGAATCACCACCGACCGCGACGACGACATCCGGGCGCGGTTCGTCGTCATGGCACAAGGCTCATACAACCGCCCCAAGCTGCCAGGAATCCCAGGGATCAAGGACTACAAGGGGCACGTGTTCCACTCCGCGCGCTGGGACTACGACTACACCGGCGGTGATGCGGATGGCGGCCTGCACAAGCTGGCGGACAAGCGCGTCGCACTCGTCGGCACCGGCGCCACCGGAATTCAGTTGGTACCGCACCTCGGCCGCGATGCCCAGCAACTCTTCGTATTCCAGCGGACGCCGTCTTCGGTGGACGCGCGCACCAACCCTCTGACCGATGCCGACTGGGCCGCCTCACTGCAGCCGGGCTGGCAGGAGGAGCGCAAGCGCAACTTCCACAACTGGTCGCCGTTCGTCGGCGTCGTGTTCGGTGAGCCGGATCTGGTGTGCGACTTCTGGACTGAGCTCGGCCGCAACCTGACTGCCCGCATCGCGGGCGTCGACGACCCCGCATCGGTGACCATCGAGCAGATCATGGCGTTCCGGGAAGAGGAAGACTACAAGATCATGGAGCGGCTGCGCCGCCACGTCGGCAAGATTGTCGACGACCCAGACACCGCCGAGGCGCTCAAACCCTACTACCGGTTCATGTGCAAGCGGCCGTGTTCCAGTGAGCAGTACCTCGCCACCTTCAACCGCTCGAACGTCACGCTCGTCGACGTGTCCGCGTCCAAGGGGGTGGAACGGTTGACCGAGAAGGGAATCGTCGCCGACGGAGTGGAATACGATGTCGACTGCATCATCTTCGCCAGTGGCTTCGAGATCTCGACGGAGCTCAGCCGCCGGTACGCGATCGACCAGATCGTCGGCCGCGACGGGCTCTCGCTCTTCGACTACTGGCAGGACAATTACAAGACCATGCACGGAATGACGAGCCGCGGCTTCCCGAACGAGTTCTTCATGGGCTTCATCCAGGGCGGCGTCTCGGCCAACACCACGGCGATGTTCGAGCAACAAGCCAAGCACATTGCGTACATCATCGCTGAGGCACAGGCCCGAGGTGTGACGACCGTCGAGCCGAGCCAAGCAGGTCAGGACAACTGGGTGAACACCGTCCGGGAGCTTTCGATCGACAATTCGGCTTTCGAATTATCATGCACCCCTGGTTATTACAACAATGAGGGCCGCGGCGGTGGTGAAGGCAACGGCTCCTTCCTTGGCGACTTCTATTCGCCGGGCTTCTACGAGTTTGACGACCTGCTGGCGGCTTGGCGCGACAAGGGCGACCTCGACGGACTGGAGCTAAGCAAGTGACTTCTGTGACGACACTGGCAACCAGGGACATCGCGCCCGAGATCGGCACCGAGGTCATCGCGGAGAAGTCCGTGCTGCTGTCGGGCGAACATGCCGCGACCATCCGGGAGCTGCTCGAAACCCGTGGCGTGTTGGTGTTTCCGAAGCTCGGGTTCACCGACGAGGAACAGGTCGCGTTCACCGAGACCCTCGGCACGTTCGCTCCGGAGAACAGTGGCGAGAAGCTGTACAAGGTGTCGTTGGACGAGGACGTCAACAAGCAAGCCGACTACCTCAAAGGGTCGCTGTACTGGCACCTCGACGGCACCATGAACGAGGTGCCGATCCTGGCGTCGCTGCTGCAGAGCGTCGCGCTGGGCAATGAGGACGAAGGTGACACCGAGTTCTGCAGCACGTACGCGGCCTACGACTCGCTGTCCGATGAGGACAAGGCCGAGCTCGAGTCGCTGCGGGTGATGCACTCGGCGTGGAACACGCTGTTCTACTACCAGCCCGAGCCCGACATCCGCACGCTGAAGCAGATGCAGGCGATCGGTGACCGGGAGCTGCCGCTGGTGTGGACGCACCGTTCGGGCCGCAAGTCGCTGGTGCTCGGCGCTACGGCGCGCCACGTCATCGACGTGGACTACCGCAAGAGTGCGGAACTGCTGGTGCGGCTTCGTGATTGGGCCACCCAGCCTCGGTTCGTCTACCGGCACAAGTGGTCGGTGGGGGACCTGGTGATTTGGGACAACACCGGCACCATGCATCGGGCGACGCCGTACGACCCCACTTCGGGGCGGCTGCTGCAGCGCACCAAGCTCGCCGGTGAGGAGCCGTTCGCCTGACATGTCCCCAATTGACCTGAGCTTCGACGGGCGCGTCGCCGTGGTTACTGGCGGCGGGCGCGGCCTTGGCCGCGAGTACGCGCTTCTGCTGGCGGGCCGGGGTGCGAAGGTCGTCGTCAACGACGTGGGTGGCAGCCTCACCGGAGACGGCGCCGACGACGGACCAGCCGCTGCAGTGGTGGATGAGATCCGCACTGCCGGAGGCAATGCCGTCGCCAACACCGACTCGGTGGCCACCGCCGAGGGTGGCCGCGCGATCGTCGACGCGGCGTTGGAGCACTACGGCCGCATCGACGTGCTGATCCACAACGCGGGCAACGTGCGCCGCGGCTCGCTCAAGGACATGTCCTACGAGGACTTCGACGCGGTGCTCGACGTGCACCTGCGTGGCGCATTCCACGTCGTGCGCCCGGCCTTTCCACTCATGTGCGACGCAGGCTACGGCCGCATCGTGCTGACGTCGTCGATCGGCGGGCTGTACGGCAACCAGGGAGTGGCCAACTATGCCGCGGCCAAGGCTGGCATCATCGGGCTCACCAACGTGGTGGCGCTCGAGGGCGCCGCCGAGGGCGTGCGATGCAACGCGATCGTCCCCGGCGCGGTGACGAGAATGGCCGAGGGACTCGATATCTCGTCCTATCCGCCGATGGGGTCCGACCTGGTGGCGCCTGCGGTCGGCTGGCTGGCCCATGAGACGTGCTCGGTAACCGGCGAGCTGTTCGTGGCCATCGCGGGCCGCATCGCGCGGGCGTTCATCGCCGAGACGCCGGGGGTGTACCAGCCGTCCTGGTCGATCGAAGACGTCGGCGAACACCTCGACGCGATCCGCGACGACACTGCGCCGCTGGTGTTTCCGCCCGTCCCCGACGGACACGCCGACCACATCCGGTACAGCTTCGGGATGGGCGCCGGCCATGGCTGAACCGAACGGCCCGCTGCACGGGGTGCGCGTGGTGGACCTCACCGCGATGGTGATGGGCCCGTACTGCACGCAAATCATGGCTGACATGGGCGCTGACGTCGTCAAGGTCGAACCGCCGGACGGCGACAACACCCGCTTCATCTCGGTCGGCCCGGCGCCGGGGATGAGTGGTGTGTTCGTCAACGTCAACCGGGGAAAGCGCAGCGTCGTACTGGATCTGCGCACCGAAGCGGGCGCTGACGCACTGCGCGCGCTCATCGAGCGGGCCGACGTCTTCATTCACTCGATGCGGGCCAAGGCCGTCGCGAAGCTCGGCTTCGGCTACGACGACGTGGCTGCCATCAACCCGAACATCGTCTACACCAACTGCTATGGCTACGGCCGCCGCGGTCCTGAGGCCGACCGGCCTGCCTACGACGACACCATCCAGGCCGAGTGCGGCCTGCCCGCGGTGCAGGAGCAACTCACCGGTGAGGCCAACTACGTCGGAACGATCATGGCGGACAAGGTCGCCGGGCTGACCGCGCTCTACGCGACGATGATGGCGCTGTTCCACCGGGAACGCACCGGCGAGGGACAGGAGGTCGAGGTCGCCATGTTCGAGACCATGGCGTCCTTCATGCTCGTCGAGCACGCCAACGGCGCCATGTTCGATCCGCCATTGGGGCCGGCCGTGTACCCGCGTACCGTCGCGCCGAACCGCAGGCCGTACCAGACGAAGGACGGCTCCATCGCGGCGCTGATCTATAACGACAAGCACTGGAACGCATTCATCGCGGCCGTCCAACCCGCCTGGAACAGCGAGCTTTACGCGACGTTGGAGCGTAGGGCAAAGCAGATCGACGTGGTCTACGGCCTGATCGCCCAGACGCTGTTGGAACGCACCACCGGCGAGTGGCTGGAGCTGTTCCGCGAGCTCGAGATTCCCGCCGCGCCCATCCAGACGCCCGACGCCCTGTTCGACGATCCGCACCTCAACGCCGTCGGCCTGTTCGAGACGGTGCAGACCAAGTATGGGGCGGTGCGAATTCCCGGTGTGCCGACGTGGTTCTCGCGCACGCCGGGTCGGGTCAGGGGTTTCGCCCCCGAGTTGGGTGCCGACACCGCCGAGGTGCTAGCCGAAGTGGACTCCCTGAGCGAGCGGGAGCTCGGAGCTGTAGTTGACGGTGTTGGTGGCGCGCCGCATGTAGGCCTTCCACGAATCGGACCCTGATTCGCGGCCGCCACCGGTCTGCTTCTCGCCGCCGAACGCGCCACCGATCTCCGCACCCGACGTGCCGATGTTGACGTTGGCGATGCCACAATCCGACCCGTCGGCCGCCATGAATCGCTCGGCTTCGCGCATGTCGGTGGTGAAGATCGCCGACGAAAGCCCCTGCGGGACGGCGTTGTTCAGTGCGATGGCCTCGTCGAGGTCGTCGTAGGTGAGCACGTAGAGGATCGGTGCGAACGTCTCGTCGTGCACCACCGCCGTCTGCGCGGGCATCCGGACCACGGCGGGGCGGACGTAGTAGGAGCCTTCGCCGAGGTCCACGTGGTCGCCACCGACGACGTCACCGCCGTCGGCCTTGGCCAGCTCGAGTGCCCCGACCATGTCGCGGTAGGAACGCTCGTGGATCAGCGGTCCGATCAGGGTGCCGTCGGCTGCGGGGTCTCCGACGGGCAGGCTGCGGTACGCCGCGACGATCCGCTCCACCAAGGTGTCCACCACCGAGCGGTGCGCGATCACCCGGCGCATCGTGGTGCAGCGCTGGCCTGCAGTGCCCGCCGCGGAGAACACGATGCCGCGCACCGCGAGGTCGAGGTCGGCCGACGGCGTCACGATCGCCGCGTTGTTGCCGCCGAGTTCGAGCAGCGCCTTGCCGAACCGCTGCGCGACGCGGGGGCCGACCTGCTGGCCCATCCGCACCGAACCGGTCGCCGACACCAGCGCCACGCGCGGGTCATCGACGAGCTGCTCGCCGAGCTCGCGGCCGCCCTGGATCAGTCGGCTGACGGTCTTGGGCGCGCCAACATCGTCGGCGGCCCGTTCGATCAGCGCCTGGCAGGCGATCGCGGTGAGCGGGGTGAGCTCCGAGGGCTTCCACACGACGGTGTCGCCGCAGACGAGCGCGATGGCGGTGTTCCACGCCCACACCGCGACCGGGAAGTTGAAGGCGGTGATCACGCCGACCACGCCCAGCGGGTGCCACGTCTCCATGAGCCGGTGGCCCGGCCGTTCGGAGGCAATGGTCTTTCCGTACAGCTGACGCGACAGGCCGACGGCGAACTGGCAGATGTCGATCATCTCCTGCACCTCACCGAGTGCCTCGGAGGTGATCTTGCCCGCCTCGACCGTGACGAGCGTGCCGAGATCGGCCTTGTGCTCGATGAGAAGTTCGCCGAGCCGCGCCACCAGGGCGCCGCGCACCGGTGCCGGCGTGGTCCGCCACGTGGCGAACGCCGCCGCAGCGTCGGCGATGGCCGCCTCGGTCTCCGCCGGGGTGGTCTCGGTGACGCTGAACAGCACGTCACCGGTGATCGGCGTGCTCGCAGGCACGCCCGCTGCGCCCGGCTCGCCGAGCTCCACATGAGCGCCAATGGCCTGTAACGCAGCGCGCACCCGGTCACGCAGGTCGTCGGCCGTGGGCAACGGGGTGGTCTTCATGCTGGTCATGATGCCGCTTTCTCGTAGAGGTCGTAAGGGTCGTGGATGTAGTGGCCGATCGCGCCCGCCATCCAGTCGAGGCTGTAGTCGGATCCGTGTGGCGCGTCGACCGCGTCGGCGTCGTGATCGAGGTTGGACCGGAAGATCCCAGCCGCCGACGCAGGCAGGAAGTCCTCGTACACAACGGGTTTGGCAGGGTCACCGCCGCGGTAGTAGGCCAGTCCCTGCGCCGCGAGCTCGGCGTCGGTGGCGGGGAAGTACCGATCCCACACGGCGGCCGGGTCCTCATGGGCCATGGCCGCGTCGTAGCGCTCCCGGCCGGCCCGGGTCAGGGCCACGCCGCGGGCCTCGACCTCGCCGAACCGCACCCGCAGGCTGCCCTCGGTGACGGTGCCCTCGGGATCGCGGAACCGCCGCGGTTCGGCCAATGCTCGAAACGACGTCTGCCGCAACAGCACGTCGGGCCCATTCGTCTGCGGCGGGCCCTCAATGGTGCCGAGCATGACGACGCCCTTGGCCACCATCCGCCGGTACAACTCGTCGATGTCGAGCACCCGCGGGGTGAGGTGGTTGATGTGGGTAGTCCGCACTCCGGCGATGTCGGCGGCCACCGCGGAGACCTGGGACAGCTCGGTGTACCAGCTGGTGTCGATCGGGTCCCGGGACAGTCTGAACGCCGCCGTCGCACGCGTGACGAAGTCATCGGCCTCGGCGGCAGGGGCGCCGCCCGCGGCGGCGATGCGGCGCGCGTCGGCGATGAGCTCGGGGTCGAACAGGTGTCGGGCGGCAAGGAAGCGTTCCACCCTGACGCGCAGGTCGGCGTCGAAGAACCGCGCGTCGGCGGTGGCCAGCATCGAGGTGAAGACGCGGAATGGATTGCGGTCCAACTCGATTGCGTCGATGGGCCGGAATGCCGTGCACACGACTGGCACGGGAGAGGCAGCCTCGCGTAGGTCGTAGTAGCCCACCGGGTACATGCCGAACGCCGAGTAGAGGGTGGCCACGTCGGCGAGTTCCCGCACGTTGCCAACGCGGATCGCGCCGTGCCGCTCGGCGGTGACCCGCCCCAGCGAGCCAAGCCGGTCGGTGGAGGCGCAGTTGCGGTTCACGTCGGTGCTGACGTCGACCAAGGTGTTGTAGGCAGGCACCTCGGCGCCGTACATCGCTGACAGCGCGGCGGCGAATCTGGCGCGCAGCTCCCAGGTTTGGACGTGCGCGCTCATCGGATCGCTCGTCCGCGATAGTCTCCGGCCATGACGGATGCCGACGAACTCGACGACATCGACCGGGCCCTGGCCCGCGCGTTGGTGGCCGACGGGCGGGCGACGCTGGCCCAGCTCGCAACGAGCGTCGGCCTGTCGGTATCGGCCGTCCAGTCGCGGGTGCGCAAGCTCGAATCGCGCGGGGTGGTGACGGGGTACCGGGCCAAGATCAATCCGGAGGCAGTAGGAAACATGCTGTCGGCGTTCGTCGCCATCACCCCTCTCGATCCGTCTCAACCCGATGATGCTCCCGCCCGGCTCGAACACATCGATGCCATCGAGTCGTGTCACTCGGTGGCGGGGGACGAGAGCTACGTCCTGCTGGTACGTGTTCGCTCGGGCAGAGCGCTTGAAGAGCTTCTGCAGCAGATCCGGACGACAGCTAACGTCCGCACCCGAAGCACCATAATCTTACAGACTTTTTACGATGGACGCGACTTCATACCGTAATTGTTCCTGTGTATGTGTCGATAGACCGTAAATAATACGTTAGGATGGCGGTATGACCGCTGTCCTCCGGCCTCGCGTAGCCGACCCCGCCCTCGGTCCCGACGACGTGCACGAGGTGCTGCGCCGCAGCATCCTGGCCGACGGCCTCGACTTCGTGCTCGACGTCGAGCGCTCCGTGGGCTCATACCTGGTCGACGCCCGCACCGGCGAGCGGTACCTCGACATGTTCACGTTCTTCGCGTCGTCCGCGCTGGGCATGAACCACCCGGCGCTGGCCGGCGATCCCGACTTCCGTGCCGAACTCGCGGCGGCGGCCGTCAACAAGCCGAGCAACTCCGACGTCTACAGCGTGCCGATGGCGCGCTTCGTCGACACCTTCTCCCGGGTGCTCGGCGACCCGGCGCTGCCGCACCTGTTCTTCGTCGACGGTGGCGCGCTCGCGGTGGAGAACGCGCTCAAGGTCGCGTTCGACTGGAAGAGCCGGCTCAACGAGTCCCGCGGGATCGATGCCGCGCTGGGCACCAAGGTGCTGCACTTGCGCGGCGCTTTCCACGGCCGCAGCGGGTACACGCTGTCGCTGACCAATACCGACCCCAACAAGGTGGCGCGCTTCCCCAAGTTCGACTGGCCACGCATCGACGCGCCCTACCTGCGCCCCGGCGCCGACATGGACGCGCTCGAGGCCGAGTCGCTGCGGCAGGCGCGGGCGGTCTTCGAGGCGCACCCCCACGACGTCGCCTGCTTCCTCGCCGAGCCCATCCAGGGTGAAGGTGGGGATAGGCACATCCGCGGAGAGTACTTCGCCGCGATGCGCGAGCTGTGCGACGAGTTCGACGCGCTGCTAATCTTCGACGAAGTACAGACCGGTTGCGGCATGACCGGAACCCCTTGGGCCTACCAGCAATTGGGCGTGACGCCAGACGTCGTCGCGTTCGGCAAGAAGACTCAGGTGTGCGGCGTGATGGCCGGCGGACGCGTCGACGAGGTCGCCGACAACGTCTTCGCGGTGAGCTCGCGCATCAACTCCACCTGGGGCGGAAACCTGACCGACATGGTCCGCTCCCGGCGCATCCTCGAAGTCATCGAGTCCGACGGACTGCTGGCGCACGCCGCCGACGCGGGCCGCTACCTGCTCAACCGGCTCCAGGAGCTGGCCGCCGAGTTCCCGACGCTGGTGCTCGACCCGCGCGGGCGTGGGTTGATGTGCGCCTTCAGCATGCCGACCGCCGAGCAGCGTGACGCGCTGGTGCGCCGGCTGTGGGACCAGCACGTGATCATGCTGGCCAGCGGGCCCGACAGCGTTCGGTTCCGGCCTGCGCTCACTGCGTCACGGCAGGAGCTCGACGCCGCAGTGGACGCCGTGCGCACCGCGCTCAGCTGACGCGGGGCGTCACCAGCCGTCGGATCATCGAGCCGAGCCGAGTCAGGTCTTCACCGCCGACCAGAACGCATCCGTGTTGCTCAGCGAGTTTGCGTGCGGCGGGCGTGAAGTCGTGATTCGTCACCACCATGGTGTGCGCACAGTCGTGCATCGCCGCGCCGGCCACCACCTCCTGCACCGCACCCGCGCCGACCGGTCGGGACTGACGCTTGCATTGGATCGCTAGCCGATCCGGTCGCCGTCCGACGACGAGGTCGACTCCGAAGTCGCCCGTCACCGGCGTCATCATGACCGGTGCGCCACTGGCGCGAGCGATGCGTGCGACGTGGTCCTCGAACTCGATCCCGGACATCTGGTCGCTGGCCGCCTGTTCGCCAGCACCGGGGGTGCCGGCGCCGCGGAGCAGGCCCAGCAGGAAGGCCGGTAGCGCGGGCGCGAGCACGGCGACCGCGACGCTGTAGGGGAGGCTCAGGCCGAGAAGGTGCGCGCCCACTCCCGCCGTGACGGCGACCACGGCATAGACCCTCCACACGGCCCGAATGTTATGCCGTCGCACCGACACCGAATTTCCTCGCCGAAAGTACGGATGTTTACGGCCTTACTCGAGGTTTGCGTACAACAACCGTACTTTCGCCGGCCGCCGAATTGGTGCTAAGGCAGCAGTCTCGCTCGGGTGACGATTGCTTGGTGCGCCAGTGCTCATCGCAACTCGTCGTCGCGACGGAGGTGCTGGCTGCAGGACGGCTCACACGCCGCGACCTGAGCCGGCGGTACACGAAGCTGTACCGCAACGTGTACGTCCGCAATGGAGTCGAGCTGACGGCGCTCGACTGGGCGTATGCCGCATGGCTGTGGTCGGGGCGGACGGCGACGGTGGTCGGCCACTCGGCGGCGGCGCTGCTTGGCAGTCGGTGGATACCAGTCGATGCCCCAGTTGAACTCGCCCACTCCCGCAAGGTGGCCGCGCCCGGCATCCTCGTGCGGAGCGACGAGATACGGGCCGACGAGGTCTGCTCGATCGACGGGATCGAGTGCACCACTGCCGCAAGAACGGCTTACGACCTCGGTCGGCGGCTACCGTTGGAGACCGCGGTGATCCGTATCGACGCGCTGCTCAATGCGACCGGGGGCACCCCGGCTTCGGTCGAGGACATTGCCCGAAGCCATCCCGGCGCCAGGGGCATACGACGGTTGTGGGCTGCGCTGGATCTGGTCGACGCCGGTGCCGAATCGCCGCAAGAGACACGACTGCGACTCCTCCTCGTGCAGTCTGGGCTACCGCGCCCCGTGACGCAGATCCCGGTGACCAACCAGAGGGGCCGGGTGGTCAGGCGGATCGACATGGGTTGGCCCGACTGGAAGGTTGGCGCGGAGTATGACGGCGAACAACACTTCACGAACCCCGACGACTACTCCAACGACATCGAACGCCTGGAATTCCTTGCGGCAAAGGGGTGGAAGATCGTGCGGGTGAGCTCCAAGCAATTGCGCTATCAGCGAGCCAAGGTGGTAGCACGCGTGCGATTAGCCCTGCGGGAGAGAGGTTTTCCCGACTGACAAGCTCATCGAAAGTACGGTTGTTCGCGGGGTTACTCGCAGTTTGCGTACAACAACCGTACTTTCGGCGGAGAGATTACTGGAGGGCGCGCCACACTCGGGCGGGCGTCATCGGGAGCTGACGCATCCGTGCGCCGCACGCCCGGGCGATCGCATTGGCCAGGGCAGGGGCGACCGGGTTGTACGGCGACTCGCTCATCGACTTGGCGCCATGCGGCCCCAGCGCGTCGTAGGTGTCGGCGAAGTACACCTCGGTCGGCGGAACGTCGGCGAGCTGTGGAATGTGGTAGTTGCGCAGGTCCTTGGTGGTGACGGCCCCGTCGGGGCCCACCAGCATCTCCTCGTACAGCGCCGAGCCGATCGCCTGGGCGACACCACCCTCGACCTGGCCGCGGCACTGCTCGGGGTTCATCACCACGCCCGCGTCCGCCGTTTGGACCGACTGCAGGATCCGCACCTCGCCGGTCTCGACGTCGACCGCCACGCGGAAGGCCTGCACGTTGAACGCCACCGATCGGGGTGTTCCGTCGTGACGGCCACGGCCGACCAGCGGCGCCGAGCCGCCTGCCGCCAACTGGTCCCGCAGGTCTCGGCAGGCCGCCTGCACCGCAAGCCCGGCGACGACGGTGCCCGCCGAGCCGAAGGCACCCGTGTCGTACTCCGTTGCGTCGGTATCGGATTGGCGCAAGTGGACGCGGTCCATGGGCACGTTCAGCTCGGTGGCAACCAGCTGCGCGTGCACCGTCGACGTGCCGTTGCCGAATTCCGCAGTGCCGACCGACAGCGTGTACCCGCCGTCGGTGTCGAGTGAGACCGACGCGTCGGCGTAGTGGCCGCGTGGGGGGATGGTGGCGATCATGGCGACCGCCATGCCCTCTCCGACGCGCCACTGCGGCCCGTCCGGCGCCGCCACGCCGTTGCCCACCGCCAACGCATGCTCTGCGAGGTCGAGGCATTGGTCGAGGCCGTAGCTGCCGAACGTCAGATCGTCGTCGGCCACGTGCGAATCCGTGAACGCGTCACCAGGCACGACGACGTTGCGGCGGCGCAATTCGAACGGGTCGATGCCGAGCTCCAGCGCCAATTCGTCGAGCGCCGACTCGACGGCGAAGATGACCTGACCGAGGCCGTAGCCGCGGAACGCGCCCGACGGAATGTTGTTGGTGTACACGGCTTGTGCGTCGACCCGCTTGTTCGGACACCGGTACACCGACACCGATTCGCCGCAGCCGTGGAACATCACGCCCGGGCTGTGGTTGCCGTAGGCCCCCGCGTCGGTCAGCACGTCGACGGCCAACGCGGTCAGCACGCCGTCCGTTCCTGCCGCGACGGTCGCGTCGACGCGGAACGGGTGGCGACACGGCGCGGCGACGAACTCGTCGGACCGGGTGAAGTCGTAGCGCACCGGTCGGCCCAACCGCAGCACCGCCAACGCGACGAGGTCCTCGGTGAGCATCTCCTGCTTCCCACCGAAGCCGCCGCCCACCCGTCGGGTGAACACGTGCACCTGCTCGCGGTCGAGGCCGAACACGTGGCACAACTCGTCGCGCACCAGGAACGGCACCTGCGAACTCGTGCGGATCACCAAGCGGCCCCGCTCGTCTCGCCAGCCCGTGCAGCCGTGCGTCTCCAGGTGAGCATGTTGCACGCGTTGCGTACTCCACCGACCGCGGATCACCGCGCCCCCCGACGCTTCGGCCGCCGCGATACCGGCATCGAGATCGCCTACGCCCCCGTGTAATTCGGCGACGATGTTGCGGCTGGTGTCGGAGATGCGCGCGTCCGCGCCCTTGTCGCCGTGGACCAGTGGGGCGCCGGCAGAGCGTGCGACGTCGGGGTCGAAGACGGCGGGCAGCGGCGTGTACTCCACCCGGATGGCCCGGCATGCCGCTTCCGCAGCGGCCATGTCGTCGGCTACGACCGCGGCGACGCGCTGCCCCACGAACCGGACGGTGTCGTCGAGCACGTATGAGTCGTCGGGGTCGTCGAGCCTGCTGTCGTGCCGCGCCGTCGAGAAGGCGACGGGTGGGCTGTCGTGGTGGGTGAGCACCAGGTGCACACCCGGAATGCGTTGCGCCGCAGCGGTGTCGAGCGACGCGATCTTCGCGTGTGGCACCGGGCTGCGCAGCACGGCCATGTGCAACAGTCCGGCGGGGGCGTGGTCCATCGTGTACTGCTCAGTGCCGGTGACGACGCGGATTCCGGCGGGGGCGCCGACCGAGTCGCCCGCAACACCGGCCTTCTTGGTGTTGACCGCACCGCCGAGGGCGTCGGTGATCGCTCGGTAGCCCGTGCAGCGGCACAGATTGCCCTTGAGCTGCTGGGGGAGATCGTCAAGCTGGGCGGGAGTCAATGCCGACGTCGTGGTCACCATGCCCGCCGTGCAGAAGCCGCACTGGAACCCCGCCGCCTCGACGAAGCGGCGTTGCATCGGATGCAGGTCGTCGGGTGTGCCCAGCCCGGCAACCGTCGTGACCTCCCGATCCGCCGCGCGGTACGCGGGGTACACGCACGAGTGCACGGCGGCGCCGTCGACCAGGACCGAGCACGCGCCGCAATCGCCTGCGTCGCAACCCTTCTTGACGTCGAAGCGACCGTGCTCGCGAAGGAAGGTGCGCAGGCACTGCCCGGCTCGCGGTTGGCCCGCCACGGGTTGACCGTTGACGATCACGACAACTCCGCCCGCACCTGCTCGGCGAGCAACAGCGCCATCGCGCGACGCCAGTCCGGGTCGCCGTGCGGATCGTCGGTCCACGCGTCGTCAGGGATGCTCGCATGCGCCGCCCTGACGGCGTCGGCGTCGGGGACGGACGCAAACGTGAACACCGCGGGCCGCACCGTGGCCGCCGTGATCGACAACGTGAATCCGCCTCCGTCGCCAGGGGTGTCGCGCCGCGCGATCACCACGATTCCGGAGCGGCCCAGCGGGGAGGGAGCCAGCTTGCGGTACGCGGTGCGCGCGCGCAGTGGCGCGGCGGGAAGGTGAATCGACCGGAGCACGTCGTCGGCGGCCAGCACGTTGGTACCCGCACCGGTGACGAAGTCGGTGATCGGCACGCGGTAGTCGTCGCCGTCCGATCGCCATACCTCGAGCTCGCCGCCCAGCGCCGAGGCCAACGAGATCATCGACCCGGCGGTGAACGACAGGCAGACGTTGCCGCCGACCGTCGCGGTGCGCCAGATCTTGAACGAGGCCAGCAGTGCGGTGCAGCACTGGTGGAACAGGGGTGCGGCCTGCCACTGCGGCCTGGCCGCGGGCAGCGTCGTCGACAGTTCCGAGACCTGAGCCAGCGGGCACGTCGCGGCGAGCTCGATGCCGTTGTCGCTCAGCGTGATCGGTGGCCAGCCGAGCGACGTGAGGTCCACCAGGCGGCGCAGGTGGGGTTGCGGTTCGGAGAACAACCACGTGCCACCGGCCAGCACCGCGTCGCCTGCCCCCAGCGGCCACAGTTCGGCCCTGGTGCGTGGCGTGACGACCGCCTCCACCGTGTTCAGGTCCACCTGTTGACGGTAGTCAAGGCCCGCGCCGCGTGCATGGCGGAACGCGTGCCCCGAATCATCTGCAACTCGGGGGTTGCATAAACCGACGACGATGTGCAATCGTGGAGTTGCACATCAAGACCACGACCCCCGACAGGAGCCGATCATGGCAACACTCGACATCACCCGAAGCATCGACATCAAGGCCACGCCCGAGAAGGTGTGGGCGGCGCTCACCGAAGCCGACCTCGTCGCCCAATGGTTCGGCGACTCCTGCGAATTCGACGCCACCCCGGGCGGGACCGGCTACTTCGGCTGGACGCAGCACGGCCGCCACCGCGTCGTGGTCGAACACGTCGACAAGCCCAAGACCCTCGTCTACCGGTGGGCCCGCGATGCCGACGTCGATCCGGTACCGGGCAATTCGACCGTCGTCCGGTTCGACCTCATCGAGCTCGCCGACGGCACCCGGCTGACGTTGCTGGAGACCGGGTTCGACGAGCTTCCCGAGCCACAGTCCGCGCACGACGACAACACCGGTGGCTGGAAGGCCGAACTGGGCGAGCTCGTGGAGTTCGTCGAAGCCTCGTGAGCGATGACGGGATGGACGTGCCAGCGGTGTGCTCGGTGCTCGCCGACGAGACCCGCTGGCGCATCCTGTCCGAGCTCGGCCGCTCCGACCTCTCGGCCAGCGCATTGGCCGCACGGCTGCCCGTCAGCAGGCAGGCCATCGCCAAGCATCTGGCCGTGTTGTCCGAGGCCGGCCTCGTCGAGTCCGTCAGGGCCGGCCGCGAGCTGCGCTATCGGGCGTTGGGTGCGCGGCTCAGCGCGCTGGCCGACCAGCTCGACGCCATCGGCCGACGCTGGGACCAGCGGCTCGAGGCCATCAAGTCGATCGCGGAGCGGCCAGATTGAAGGCTAATGTGCTTGTCATGACGGATGAGCCCTCCGAGTACGAGGGGCAGACTCCGGACGGCGCGCAACGCACGGCGGCCGTCGAACACGCCCTCGCCGAAGACGAGCTCCAGCGCGTCGGCTGGTTCCGGTTCTACTTCGCCGACGAGCGCTGGGAGTGGTCGCCCCAGGTCGAGCGGATGCACGGCTACGAGCCGGGGACGGTATCGCCGACTACCCGCCTGGTGCTGTCACACAAGCATCCCGACGACTACGGCCAGGTCGCGGCGACGCTCGACGAGATCAAGCGCACCGCGGGCGCCTTCAGCACCCGCCACCGCATCATCGACACCCGTGGGGACGTCCACTACGTGGTCGTCGTCGGTGACCAGATGGTCGACGACGCCGGCGTCGTGATCGGCACCGACGGCTTCTACGTCGACGTCACCCCGTCGATTACCGAGGCCCGCGAGGAAAGCGTCACCGAGGCCGTCGCGGAGATCGCCGAGGCCAGGAGCGGTATCGAACAGGCCAAGGGCATGTTGATGCTGATCTACCGGATCACCGGAGAGTCGGCCTTCGAGTTGCTGAAGTGGCGGTCGCAGGAGTCCAACGTCAAGCTCCGGTTGCTGGCGGAACAAGTGGTCGAGGACTTCCTCGGACTGCAGTACGAAGACGTCCTTCCGCCGCGGTCCGAATACGACCGGCTGCTGCTGACCGCGCACCTTCGCATCCCCTGACCGCGCGTTTGCGCTTGTCGGCGAAGGGGAACACTCAGACACCCAGAACGTGGACAGGTGCGCGGTGTATCGAAATCCCCATGACCTCCGACATCTCAGCGATTTCCGGCCCGACGACGCGAACGTCCGGCACGCTGTTCGGTTCGCTGCAGGCGTCACCGTCGCGGCCGTCGCCTTCCTGGTCACCGCCGCCTTTTGGGTCAGTACGTGCGGCGGCGCCACTGCCGACACCGTGTCGTGCGGTGCACCGCAGCGCACCCTGTTGGCGCTGGGCGCACCGGCGATCCTGCTGGTCGGTGGACTGCGCGCGTTCGTGCGGACGTATCAAACGTGGCGCAGCGAGCAGACGTGGTGGGCCTGGCAGGGTGCGGGCTGGTTTCTGATGACGCTGATGCTCGTCGTGATGACGATGAGCCTGATTCCCATCGCCGGGTTTGCCAGCTGAGCCCCGACGAGCGAAGGCCCGACCGGAGCGATCCGGCCGGGCCATCGTCATCGGGGGTTATGCGCGGCGATGCGCCTCTTCGCGCGTCTCCGCGGCCGACGCGGCGGCACGGGAGGCCTCGGCCTCGGCCTCCTTCTTGGCCACGTCACGCTCGGCGTCGGCCTTGTCCTGCTGAGCCTGACCCTCGTGCTTGAGGTCGTCATTGCCCAGCACGGTGCCGACGGCCTCCTTGGCCTTGCCCTTGACGTCATCGACGACGCCCTTGACGGCTGCTTCCGGACCAGTGTCCTTGTCGGTCATGATGAACCCTTCGATCGTTGGATGGTTCGTCGTGAGCCCGATTCTGGAGCTCGACGGCCCGCTTGGGGCCGCGTGGGATCGTTGTCCACACGCAACAATGGCGTTCCCGGCTGCTCCCGATGCCAAACGCACATGGCGAAGTTGGCTCAATCACGTTGATCATCAATGATTTTGATGCGTCACTCGGGGGCCGCCCACGGGCAACGCCAAGTGGCCGCGCCGACCGTCATGGGCAGCGGTTTCGAACCCGGGCGGTTTGGGCACTCTTGCCACGACCAAGAGGAGGTTTGTCACTTGCGCACAGTGCGTCCTAGCCGGACATCCGGCAGTCTCCCGCCCACCGGCGCCATCGACGAGTCCTGCGCGACGACCGTCGACACCAATCACCCGTCTGGAGCCGCTAGTGAACGGAATGTCCGTGGTTAGCTGGGATTCCACCGGGAGTAATGTCGCCTGGGGATCACCAGGAGGACGCGTGGAGAACGAGGTCGAGTTCCGGGTTGCTGCCAAGTTGGAGAACCTGGCCGTGCTGCGCACGCTGATCGCCGCGGTGGCCACCTTCGAAGACCTCGACATGGATTCGGTTGCCGATCTCCGGCTCGCCGTCGACGAGGCGTGCACCCGGCTGATCCGCTCGGCCGCGGACGACGCGACGTTGGTGGTGGCCGTCCAACCGTCGGAGCACGATCTCAAGATCAAGGCGTCGACCACGTGTACGACGTCCGACATCATGGCCCCGGGAAGCTTCAGCTGGCACGTGCTGAGTTCGCTGACCGACGAGGTGACCACCTTCCAGGACGGTCAGGAGCCCGGCGAGGGCGGCGTGTTCGGTATTTCCATGACGACGAGACGAGTGGGCTCGCTGCGGTGAGCCCGAAGTCAGCCAAGGGTTCGTCTGCGCGATCGAACTCTGAATACGCCGATGTCGTCGAGATGTTCCAGACGCTTCGGGAAGTGCCCGAGGGCGCGCCCGAGTTCCAGCGCCAGCGCGACCGCATCGTGGAGCGTTGCCTGCCGCTGGCCGATCACATCGCGCGGCGGTTCGACGGCCGCGGCGAAGCGCGTGACGACCTCGTGCAGGTGGCCCGCGTCGGACTCGTGAACGCCGTGATCCGGTTCGACGTCGATGCTGGCTCGGACTTCGTGTCGTTCGCGGTGCCGACCATCATGGGCGAGGTTCGCAGGCACTTCCGCGACAACAGCTGGTCGGTCAAGGTGCCGCGGCGGCTCAAGGAGCTGCACCTGCGGCTCGGTACCGCCACCGCGGAGCTGTCGCAGCGGCTCGGCCGCGCACCAACGCCGTCGGAGCTGGCCAAGGAACTCGAGATGGACCGCGAAGAGATCGTCGAGGGCCTCATCGCGGGCAGCTCCTACAACACGCTGTCCATCGACGGAGGCAGCAGCAGCGGCACCGAGGAGGCGCCCGCGATCGCCGATACGCTCGGTGACCTCGACGCGAACCTCGACCAAATCGAGAACCGCGAGGCGCTACGCCCGCTGCTCGCCAGCCTTCCCGAACGCGAACGAACCGTGTTGCTGCTCAGGTTCTTCGAGTCGATGACGCAGACCCAGATCGCCGAACGCGTCGGCATCTCCCAGATGCACGTCTCCCGGCTGCTGGCGAAGTCGCTAGCGCAACTCCGCGACCAGCTGGAGTAGCCGAGGCGGCTCGCCGAGCGCGACCTCGATGGTGGGCTGCACCGGCAACGCGGACTCCGGATCGCAGATGAACAGCAGCCGGTTGACGGCCGGGCTGGGCACCAAGACCCACTCGACTGCGTCGGCCGCACAGCGCGCGTTGAGCGTGTGCAGCGCCGAAAAGCCCGCCGTGCCAAAGAATTCGACGCCGGTGAGATCCAGCACCAACTGGGTCATCCGTCCGGAGTGGCTTGCTGCATAGGCGAAGAGCTCGTCCGCGTTGGCGGCGTCCACTTCGCCGTGCGCCGTGACGATCGCCGTCGACGGCGGGAGCCACCGAGTCGCGAAGTGGGCGGCGGATCTCGATGAACTGGGAATAGTGCGATGAGCGGTAGACATTGTGACTCCATCAGTCGAAATCGGAGATTCGTCCTGTGGTTCACGTCAAAATGTGATGGGCCCTGCGTCTCAAAGCCGCAATGACGCTTCCAAACGGCTGGTGACTCAACCTGAGTGCAACCCTACGCGCTTTCACCGGCATCGACCAACCGCCAAGGTGACGGGCGCTCAGGCCAGCCAGCCCTGCTGCAGCTCCCAGGCCAGGCCCGCGGGAGGGGCGTCGCTGCGGGTCACGGTGGCCTGGATGAGCCCGTACGGCCGGTCGTCGGCGTGGAACACCTCGCCGGCATTCTCCAACCCGAACGGGGACAAGTCGTAGACGAAGTGGTGCTTGTTGGGTGCCGACAGCCTGACCTCCGCGAGCTGCGGGAACTGCTCCAGTACGGCCTTGCCCATGTGGTACAGCGTCTGCTGCAGGGCAAGGGACTGAACGACGGCGAACTGCTTCACCAGTTGGGTCTTCACCCCCGTGTACACCTCGTCCCAGTCGGTGTCCGTGGTCGTGAAACGCCACTGCGCCACCAGCGACGTCGCCATCACCCGGTCGTGGGTCGGCTCGAGGATCGTGTACGGGTCGCTCAGGAAACCCGCGAACTCCGAGCCCGTCGACTTCAGGATGACGAGGTCCTTGAGCCCTCCGACGACCCACTCGCCGTCGCCATCGACGGTGACCGCGGCGGTGCGCACTTCCTGGCCCTTGCGGATGAAGGTGTGGTCGTGCTCGGAGCCGTCGACAACCGCGCGCTCCCAGGCATATTCGTCGAGCTCGATGCGCGCGCCCTGTACGGGTTCGACGTCGTGCACGAAGTGCCGCGCCAGAGCCAGGCCGTACTCCTCGATGGACGTCAGGCCCTTCTCCTTCGCGTACGCGTAGGCCGTCTGCTTCTGGGTGTCGGTGGGCAACACGTCGGACTGGTCGCCGGTGAGGTGCGCCGCGCTGAAATCCCCACGCAGACAGGTGGATACGTTGACGTCGTGGATCTCGTGCCGGGGGGTGTCGCGGTAGATCCGCACCACCCGGTTCTCGGCCTTGCCGTACTGGTTCTTGCCAAGGATGATGTCCGACACGGGTCAGCTCCCTCGATAGGTGGAATACGCGTACGGCGACAGCAGCAGCGGAACGTGGTATTTGGCTGCGGCGTCGGTGATTTCGAACGTGATCGAGACCTCCGGGTAGAACGTCGCGACTCCCCGCTCCCGGAAGTAGGCCCCGGTGTCGAACCGAAGCCGGTATACGCCGGGCGCGGATTCGTCGCCAAGGCGACCGACGCGGCCGTCGGCGTCGGTGACTTCGCGGTCCAGCACGGTGTCGTCGGCGTCCAGCAGCGTGACGGGCACACCGGCGGCGGGCAGGCCGGTCGCGGCGTCGAGGACGTGGGTCGAGATGCTCATGTGCCCGATCCTGCCTCGCTTGGTGGCTCGCTCAGTAGGCGTTCGAGGCGCAACCGGTTGATCTTGGCCAATTCGTTGCGCATGACCCGGCGTTCGGTCTCGGGATCGTTGCCCAATCGCTCGGTCAGGATGGCCAGTAGTTCCTCGGCGGACCGTCCGCTGGCGCAGACCAGGTACACGTATCCAAATCGGTCCTCGTACTCGCGGTTGCGTGCGGCCAACTCCGCTCGCACTTCGTCGGCCGCGGTCGCCACGCCGGCCTGCTCGCGCGCCGACGACGCGTTGTCGACCTTGCCGCCGATGCGGGGATGACCGTCCAGCGCGACGTCGAGCTCGGCGTCGGACAGTTCGGCGAGTACCCGGTCGGCGCGGTCCAGCAGCGCGTCGACCTCGGCGAACGGTCCGCCAGCCAGCACGCGGCGCGCCCAGATCGGCGATGAGCAGACCCCGAACAGCAGGTGCATGCGCTGCCGCTCGCTACTGCGATTGAACCCGTCGAGGCCCAGTGCGGGAACGGGCATCTACTGCAACTCGTTGAGCCGGCCGAATCGCGCCGCGGCGATGGGGTTGGCGTCGGCGACCAAGTCGGTGAACCGGTAGTTGGCGATCTTCGCGATCTCGATGAGCGCGAACGCCTTCTCCGCCGCGGTCGAGTTGTCCATGCGCGACCACCCGTTGCGCAGCACCCGGTCGAACCGTTCGGTCTCCTTCGCGCAGATGATCAACGGGAACCCGAAGTGCTCCCGGTAGGCCGTCGCCAGCTCGACGACGTCGTTGTGGTCGTCCTCGTCGAGATTCGACAGTGCTACGTGGTCGACGGCGAGGGCGTGCCCGGTCTCGTCCTCGGCGCCCAGGTCGTGGAACGCGTTGAGCAACTCCGCCTGCTGCTCGGAGGACCCGGTGAGCACGGCGTCCTGGAACGCCTCGCGCAGTGCCTTGGTGTCGGCGAACGGACGCTGCTCAAACGCCCGCTCGACCGCCCACGGCACGTCCTGCACGACGTGGCCAAAGACCTCGGTGAAGCGCTCCTTCGTCATGGAGTTCACCTCGTCGAGTGTGATGGATCCACCGCCGGCCACGCGCGGGCCCCTCGAACCGAGGTGGAAGAACACCACATTGAGCAGGATCGCCGTGATCGCGCCGATGCTGATGCCGCTACCGAACAGCAGGTCGACGCCGGACGGCACCGCCTTGGCGACGTCGGGATACGACGTCACCCACAGGGCCAGCGCGATGCTGGTGGTGACGATGATCAGGTTGCGGTGGTCGGTGAAGTCCACTTTGCCCAGCGTCTGGATGCCGACGACGGCCACGGTGGCGAACAGCGTCAACGCCGCACCGCCCAGTACGGGATTCGGGATCGACGACACCACCGCGGCGACCTTCGGCAGGAACCCGAGCAGGATCATGATGACGCCCGCGGCGGCCACCACCCAGCGGCTCTTGACGCCGGTGAGCCGCACCAGCCCGACGTTCTCCGAGAACGCGGTGTACGGGAACGAGTTGAAGACGCCGCCGATCGCGGTGGCCAGGCCGTCGGCGCGTAGCACGTTGCCGATGTCGGAGGCCTTGATGCGCTTGCCGACGATCTCGCCGGTGGCCATGGTGCTTCCGGTCGACTCCACCGCGGTGATCAACAGCACGATGATCATCGTGAGGCACGCCGCGAAGTCGAACTTGGGCATGCCGAACAGGAACGGCTGGGTGAACCCGAATGCGGAGGCCTGTCCGACCTTGTCGAAGTTCATGTCGCCCAACGCGAATGCCACCGCGCAGCCGATGACGAGGCCAAGCAGCACGGCGATGGTGGCCATGAACCCGCGGAACAGCCGCTGGATCGCGACGATGACGGCAATGGTGCCCAACGCGTAGAGCAGCCAGCGCGCGTTGGACGGATCCGTCTGGTGTGTATGCGGATTGGTGACGGCGTCCAGTGCGCCCACCGGTACCAGACACAGCCCGATGATCGTGATGAGCGTGCCCGTCACGACGGGCGGGAAGAACCGCAGCAGCTTGATGAAGATCGGGGCGATCAGGAACGTGAAGACACCCGCGACGATCACCGCGCCATAGACGTAGAGCAGGCTCGGTGCGCCGCCGCCATGCGCCAGCCCGATCGCGATGATCGGCGACACGCCGGCGAACGTCACGCCCTGCAGCAGTGGAAGCCGCACGCCGATCTTCCAGAACCCGACCGCCTGGATGATCGAGGCGATGCCGCACGTGAAGAGGTCGGCGGTGATGAGCTTGACCAGTTGGTCCTGCGGTAGGTCGATGGCCCCGGCGATGAGGATCGGCACCAGCACGGCGCCCGCGTAGAAGGCGACGACGTGCTGGAAGCCGTATGTTGCTAACTTGGGGATCGGTAGTAACTCGTCGACGGGATGCACGCGTTTCGACTTGCTGGCTACGGACGCCGTTTCGGGGGCAGACATGTGCCCAGAATCGTTCAGGACGAGAATATCCGCATGTCGAGAGCGTCGATCGTCGCAGGCGTACTGCTGGCCGCTGGCGCTGGCACGCGTTTTGGAATGCCGAAAGTGCTTGCCGGACAAGGGGAGTGGCTGCGCACGGCGGTCGACGCGTTGAGTGGGTCCTGTGACGACGTCGTCGTGGTGCTCGGTGCGGCCGTGGTCGACGTGCCTGCGCCCGCCCGCGCGGTGGTGGCGCGGGACTGGGCCGACGGCATGAGCGCATCGATCCGGGCGGGGCTGGCCGCGATCTCCGACGCGGAGCTGGCGGTGCTGCACCTCGTGGACACGCCCGACGTCGGCGCCGACGTGGTCGCTCGGGTGGTCGGCGCAGCGGCGACTTCGGGGCTGGCCCGGGCAACCTACGACGGCCGGCCCGGTCATCCGGTCGTGATTGCGCGACGGCACTGGGCAGAGCTCGAGGCCACGCTGGCGGGCGACGAGGGCGCGCGGAGCTTCCTCGCGGGCCGCACCGACGTGGTGGCCGTCGAGTGCGGCGATCTCGCGACGGGTGTGGACGTCGACGTGCCCTAGCTCCAGTTTTGGACTATCAAGAATTTCCCAAGCGGTCGGGTGAACACTCTTGTCACCAATCACGATCATCGACCACAGAGGTGAATCAACATGATGCGACGAATCGCAGTAGCGGCACTGGTGTCGGGCGGGATGGGTCTGGCCTCATTCGGGCTGGGCGCCGGCATCGCCCAAGCAGAACCCACGTCGGGTACCTGGTGTCCGGGCCAGCCAGTCCCCGGAGGTTTCGTAGAAGTCGACTGGGACTGGAACGTCTGCCACAACTTCTACGCACCCGTGCGCGGATATCCACCTCAGATCGTTGGACTCAAAGTTGAAGACGGCGGCCGCGGCGGCAACTGGCGCTTGGTCGCAGGCGAGGACACCAACGCAACCTGCCGATTCTTGGGGTGCTAACCGGCGAACACCCGAAAGTGTCAGTGCGACATGGTGATCAACCTAGAGCAAGCCGAGCGCGGCCACCGCCTCGCGCTCGTCGGCGAGCTCGGCCACCGACGCGTCGATGCGAGCACGTGAGAACTCGTTGACGTCGAGCCCCTCGACCACCTGCCACGCTCCGCCGACCGCGCGCACGGGTAGCGAGGCCACCACGCCCTCGGGAATGCCGTAAACCCCGGGTGACGGCAGGGCGACCGACGTCCAGTCGTCGACGTCCGTCCCGTCGACCCAGTCCCGCACGTGGTCGATCGCGGCGTTGGCCGCCGAGGCCGCCGAGGACGTGCCCCGCGCCTCGATGATCGCGGTGCCGCGCTTGGCTACGGTGGGAATGAAATCGGTTGTCAGCCAGTCGGTGTCGGCCGCGTACTCGGCCCCAGGGCGCCCGGCGACGTCGGCGTGGAAGATGTCGGGGTACATGGTCGGGGAGTGGTTTCCCCACACCGTCACCTTCGACACGTCGGCCACGTGCACGCCGGCGTGGGCCGCGAGCGCGGCCACGGCACGGTTGTGGTCGAGCCGCGTCAGCGCGGTGAACCGCTCGGCAGGGATGTCCGGTGCGTGCGCAGACGCGACGAGCGCGTTGGTGTTCGCCGGGTTGCCGACGACCGCGATCCGCACGTCGTCGGACGCGCCTGCGTTCAGTGCGCGGCCCGCATCGGCGAAGATCGCCGCGTTGGCCGCGAGGAGGTCGGCGCGCTCCATGCCCTTGCCGCGCGGCTTGGCACCGATCAGCAGCGCGACGTCGACGCCGTCGAACGCACGCACGGGGTCGTCGTGGATCTCGACGCCGGCGAGCAGCTCGAAGGCGCTGTCGACGAGCTCCATCACGACGCCCTCGGCAGCGCGCACCGCCGAAGGAAGCTCGAGCAGCCGCAGCGTCACCGGAACGCCGCGGCCGAGCAGCGCGCCCGCGCCGATGCGGAACAGCGCCGCATAGCCGATTTGGCCCGCCGCTCCCGTGACGGTGACGACCTTCGGCGAGGTCACGTGTGGACCCGAATGTTGAGCACCTCCGAGGCGTAGCGCCGGACGGTGTCCTCGGCCATGGCCGCCGCGTCCTGGTGGCCGGGTCGCGCCCTGCTGTGCATGTACGCTGTCGTCGGGTCGAGGGTGATCTCGGCGAGCAGTTCGCCGGTGGACGGTTCGCAGACCGCCCAGGTGTAGCTGGTGTCGTCCGCCCAGCCGTCCTCGGCGTCGTGAATGTAGTCGAGGTCGGTTTCCCCGAGGTCGGCGAGCGCGGGACGGTCGTCGACGCGATCGTCGTAGCGCAGCGCTCGTAGATACCACTGACCGTTGTTGATCTCGACTGGTTCCACGCGCCCAAGCGTTCCATATGCTTGGACACCATGAAACTGACCATCATGGGGGCCAGCGGTCTCATCGGAACCAAGGTTGGCGCAATGCTCACCGCGTGGGGACACCAGGTCGTCGCCGCGTCACGCTCGACCGGCGCCGATGTGCTCACCGGGGACGGCATCGGCGACGCCCTCGCCGGTGCCGACGTGTTGATCGACGTGACCAATTCGCCGTCGTTCTCCGACGATGCGGTGCTGGAGTTCTTCACGACGTCGACGAACAACCTGACCGCCGCGGCCAAGGTCGCCGGAGTGGGCCACTACGTGGTCCTCTCGATCGTCGGTGTCGACGGCCTACCCGACAGCGGCTACATGCGGGCCAAGGTTGCCCAGGAGCGGCTCGTCACGACGTCGGGCCTGCCCTATTCGATCGTGCGGGCCACGCAGTTCGTCGAGTTCACCGACGCCATTGTCGGGTCGATGACCGACGGCGACACCGTCCGCGTGCCGGACGCGCTGATCCAGCCGATCCCCACGGATGACGTTGCGGCGGCAGTGATCCGGGTCGCCGTCGGCAGGCCCACCAACGGCGTCGAGGACATAGGCGGACCGGAGCAACTGTCCTTCGCCGAGCTCGCGCGTGGCAAGGCACCCGACAAGACCGTCGTCGTCGATCCCGACGCCACCTACTTCGGAACCACGCTGGCGCAGACCAGCCTGGTGGTCACCGACTGAACGCCCACGCGCCGAAACTGCTGGGAGATCGCGAATCCAAGCGGAATCGCGATCTCCCCGCAGTGTCGGCGAGGTGGTTGGGGCCGGGGCGGCTAGTCCTTGATCTCGCAGACGACGGTGCCCTGGGTAACTGCGGCGCCCGCCTCGACGGCGAGTCCGGTGATGGTGCCGTCCTTGTGGGCGGTGACCGGGTTCTCCATCTTCATGGCCTCGAGCACGACGACGAGGTCACCGGCCGCGACGGTCTGGCCCTCCTCGACGGCCACCTTGACGACGGTGCCCTGCATGGGCGCGGTCACCGAGTCGCCGGACGCTGCCGCACCGGCCGCGGCGCCACGCTTGCGGGCCTTCGGCTTCTTGCGGATGGCGCCCGCAGCGGCCCCTCCGCCACCGCCGCCGATGGCGAGGTCGCCGGGCAGCGAGACCTCGACGCGGCGTCCGCCGATCTCGACGACCACCGTCTGCCGTGGCGCGGTGTCCTCGTCGATCGGGTCACCACCGGTGAACGGTTCGACGGTGTTGTCCCACTCGGTCTCGATCCAGCGGGTGTGGACGTCGAAGCCGTCGCCGTCGCCGATGAACGCCGGGTCGGCCACCACGGCGCGGTGGAACGGGATGACCGTCGCGAGGCCCTCGACGTTGAACTCGGCCAGCGCACGGCGCGACCGGGCCAACGCCTCGTCGCGGGTAGCGCCGGTGACGATCAGCTTGGCCAGCATGGAGTCGAACTGGCCACCGATGACCGAACCGGTCTCGACGCCGGAATCCAGGCGCACGCCCGGGCCCGTCGGCGGCTCGAACTTGGACACCGGGCCGGGGGCGGGCAGGAAGCCGCGGCCCGCGTCCTCACCGTTGATGCGGAATTCGAAGGAATGGCCGCGAGGCGTCGGGTCCTCGGTGATGTCAAGGGCGTCGCCGTTGGCGATCTTGAACTGCTGCAGCACCAGGTCGATGCCCGCGGTCTCCTCGGTGACCGGGTGCTCCACCTGAAGCCGGGTGTTCACCTCGAGGAACGAGATCAGGCCGTCCTGACCGACCAGGTACTCGACGGTGCCCGCACCGTAGTAACCGGCTTCCTTGCAGATGCGCTTGGCGGACTCGTGGATCTCCTTGCGCTGCGCGTCGGTCAAGAAGGGGGCAGGCGCTTCTTCCACCAGCTTCTGGAAGCGGCGCTGCAGCGAGCAGTCGCGGGTGCCCGCGACGACGACGTTGCCGTGCGTGTCGGCGATGACCTGCGCTTCGACGTGGCGCGGCTTGTCCAGGTAGCGCTCGACGAAGCACTCGCCGCGACCGAACGCCGAGACGGCCTCGCGAGTCGCGGAGTCGAACAGTTCGGGGATCTCCTCGATGGTGCGGGCGACCTTCATGCCGCGGCCGCCGCCGCCGAACGCCGCCTTGATGGCGATCGGAACGCCGAATTCCTTGGCGAAGGCGACGATCTCGTCGGCATCCTTCACCGGTTCGGCCGTGCCGGGCACCAACGGCGCCTTCGCCTTGGCGGCGATGTGGCGGGCGGTGACCTTGTCGCCGAGGTCGCGGATCGACTGCGGGCTCGGGCCGATCCAGATCAGCCCGGCGTCGATGACGGCCTGCGCGAAGTCGGCGTTCTCACTGAGGAACCCGTAGCCGGGGTGGATGGCGTTGGCACCGGACTTCTCGGCGGCCGCGAGAATCTTCGCGAACACCAGGTACGACTCGGCGGAGGTCTGGCCACCAAGGGCGAAGGCCTCGTCGGCGAGCCGAACGTGCGGCGCGTCGGCGTCCGGCTCGGCGTAGACGGCCACACTGGCCAGCCCGGCGTCCTTGGCTGCCCGGATCACCCGGACGGCGATCTCCCCGCGGTTGGCCACGAGCACCTTCGAGATCCTCGAGCTGGCGTGACTGGGCACTGCGCCTCCTGGTGGCATGTCTAAGAAACGTCTTTAAGAATGTATCTGGGGCAGTTTAGGCGGCGCGACACCAGCCCGGCGAGCCGGTGCTGGTTACCGGCGGGTAAGGGTGAGCGGCTCAGCGCAGGTGCCGCTTGATGCGGGCCAGCATGGCCGCCATACCCCTTAGTCGGAGCGGGCTGATCAGGGCGGCCAACCCGAGTTCGGAGTAGAAGTCGTCGGGCACGGCGAGGATCTCCTCGGCCGAATGGTCGTCGAGCCCGGTCGCCAGGATCGCGGCGAACCCACGCGTCGTCGGCGCCTCCGGGGGCGCGCTGAAGTACAACCTGACGTGCTCGCGATCATCGGCGTCGACGTGCAGGAACAGCGGCGACTGACACTCCGGCACCGGCTCCATGGCCGCCTCTTCGAGATCGGCGGGCAGCGGCGGAAGTTCGCCTGCGAACTCCAGCAGCAGCGCCAGCTTGTCCTGGCCCTGCATCTCGGCGAAGTCCGACACCACCTCGGCCAGCGCGCCAGTCATCGTCATGGCGCGTCGCCAGGCTCTTCTCCGACGGCGACAGGTACCCGCACCGCGTTGCCCCACTCCGTCCACGAGCCGTCGTAGTTGCGCACGCCAGGCAGGCCCAGCAGATGGGTCAGCACGAACCAGGTGTGGCTGGACCGCTCGCCGATGCGGCAGTACACCACCGTCTTGTCGTCGGGGGTGAGGTACCCGTAGAGCTCGTCGAGCTCGGCTCGGCTGCGGAAGCGTCCGCTGTCCTCGGCGGCCTTGGCCCACGGAATCGACTTGGCGGTCGGGATGTGGCCACCCCGCAGCGCCCCCTCTTCGGGATAGTCCGGCATGTGGGTGCGCTCGCCGGTGTACTCGAGCGGTGACCGCACGTCGATCAGCGGTTCCTTGCCCAGGATCGTGAGCACGTCGGCCTTGAAGGCGCGGATCGGGGCGTCGTTGCGCTCGACGACCGGATAGCCGGTGGTGGCCTTCGACGGCACTTCAAGGGTGGTGTCGCGGCTGTTGGAGACCCACAGGTCACGCCCGCCGTCCAGCAGCCGAACGTCGGGGTGGCCGAACAGGGTGAACACCCACAGGGCGTAGGCCGCCCACCAGTTGCTCTTGTCGCCGTAGATGACGACGGTGTCGTCGCGGGCGATGCCCTTGCGGTCCATCAGGTTCGCGAACTCGGCGCCGTCGATGTAGTCGCGGACGTGGGGGTCATTCAGGTCGGTGTGCCAATCGATCTTCACCGCACCAGGGATGTGGCCCGTGTCGTACAGCAGCACGTCCTCGTCCGACTCGACGATCGCCAGGCCCTTACGGCCGAGGTTGCCGGCCAGCCAGTCGGCGGTGACGAGCCGCTCTGGGTGGGCGTAGGCGGCAAGGGCGCGGTCTGGGTCTGTGGGCAAAGGCACACTGAAAGCCTACTGGCATGCCGCGGATGCGCTAGCTCCGCAATGACGCCTGGTTCGACCGGTACCAGGAGACCGTCTCGACGATGCCTTGAATCAGGGAGATGCTCGGCCGCCAACCGCTGTCGGTCAACGTGCTGACATCGAGCAGCTTGCGCGGTGTTCCGTCCGGTTTCGTTGTGTCCCAGCGTGTTTCGCCGGAGTAGCCGATGGCCGTCGCGACGACGTCGGCGATGTCGGCGATGGTGTGGTCCGCCCCGGTGCCGACGTTGACCTGCTGCGGCCCGTCGAAGTGCTCGAGCAGATGCAGGCACGCGCTCGCCAGGTCGTCGACGTGGAGCAGCTCGCGCTGGGGATTACCGCTGCCCCAGTTGGTGACGAAGGGACTGCCGTCCGACTGTGCCTCGTCGTACCTACGGATCAGCGCGGGCACCACGTGACTGGACATCGGCGAGAAGTTGTCGCCGGGGCCGTAGAGGTTGGTCGGCATCGCCGAGATCCACGGCAATCCGTACTGGCGACGGACTGCCTGGACGTGGAGGATGCCCGCGATCTTGGCGATGGCGTACGCGTCGTTGGTGGGCTCCAACGGACCGGTCAGCAGCGCGTCCTCGGTGATCGGCTGGGGCGCGAACTTCGGGTAGATGCACGACGAGCCAAGGAACAGCAGCCTGCGCACGCCCGTGTGCAGGGCCGCGTCCAGCACGTTGACCTGGATCTGCAGGTTCTCGGAGATGAAGTCGACCGGACGGGTGCTGTTGGCCAGGATGCCGCCCACTCGGGCGGCCGCCAGCACCACGACTTCTGGCCGCGTCGCACCGAAGAACTCGAACACCGCGCGACGATCGGTCAGGTCGAGCTCACTTCGCGGACGCGCCAACAGACAAGAGAAGCCCTCGTCGTCCAGCTTGCGAAGGATCGCCGAGCCCACCATGCCGCGGTGCCCGGCGACGAACGTCGGCACGGCGCGATCGAGCGCGCCCGGCGTGAAGTCGACGGTCTCCATGGTGGTCAACCCCACGACTCCACTAGCGGCGTGTCGATCCAGGGCTTGCCCTGGCACTCGAGCGCGGCGATGTCCGCCTCGACCATGATCCTGGCGAGCTCCGGCGTTTGCACCCGTGGGCGCCAACCCAGCACGACGTCGGCCTTGGTCGCATCGCCCACTAGCGCGTCGACCTCGGTGGGCCGCAGGTAGCGGTCGTCGAAGCGCACGTGCTCGCGCCAGTCGAGTCCTGCGTGGGTGAACGCGGCCTCGAGGAAGTCGCGCACCGTGTAGTCGCCGCCGGTGGCCAGCACGAAGTCGTCGGGCTCGTCGGCCTGCATCATGCGCCACATGCCCTCGACGTACTCCGGCGCGTAGCCCCAGTCGCGGATGGCGTCGAGGTTGCCCAGGTACACGTGCTGCTCGACGCCGGCCTTGATGCGCGCAGCGGCGCGGGTGATCTTGCGGGTCACGAAGGTCTCGCCGCGCCTAGGCGACTCGTGGTTGAACAGGATGCCGTTGCAGGCGAACATCCCGTACGCCTCCCGGTAGTTGCGAGTGATCCAGTACGAGTACACCTTCGCGGCGCCGTACGGGGAGCGGGGGTAGAACGGGGTGTTCTCGTCCTGGGGCGGCGGCGACGCGCCGAACATCTCCGAGCTCGACGCTTGGTAGAACCGCGCGTCGACGTTCGCGATGCGCAGGGCCTCCAGCAGCCGGGTGGTGCCCGACCCCGTGGTGTCGGCGGTGTGCTCGGGCTCGTCGAAGCTGACCCGCACGTGCGACTGGGCCGCGAGGTTGTACACCTCGTCGGGATTGATGCGGGCGATCAGCGTGACCAGCCGCGCACCGTCCGACAGATCGCCGTAGTGCAGGAAGAAGCGTGCGCCGGGTTCGTGCGGGTCGACGTACAGATGATCGATCCGAGTGGTGTTGAACGTCGACGACCTGCGGATCAGCCCGTGGACCTCATACCCCTTGGCCAGCAGCAGTTCGGCCAGGTACGAGCCATCCTGGCCGGTGATGCCCGTGATCAATGCCTTCTTCATGGACGCGACTCCTGCGCTGCTTGATGTGGTTTGCCAAATTTCCACCTGGTGGGATTATGGCAAATAATGTCAGCATGGGAAGCAATTGTCGCGACGAGGGGGTGTTTTGCCTGTTCGAGGGCGATGAGCGTGGGCAAGGTCACTCGTACATCCCGGCAAACGCGAGGTGGACGAGTGGCCACAGAACACAAATCGATTTGGTGCGCTAGTTTGCCCTGCGGGTCGTCGGCCGCTCAGGCCACCGGGTTGGCCGCCCACAACGCCGAGATCGAGAGTCCCGCACGCTCGAAGAGCGTCCGCATCAGCGGCAGCCCGATGCCGATCACGGCCGACGGGTCACCCGTGACGCCGTCGACGAACCAGCCGCCGAGTCCGTCGAGCGTGAAGCCGCCCGCCACCGCCGTCGGCTCGCCGGTGCGGGCGTACGCCGCCAACTCGTCCGGGGGTGGGTTTCCGAAGTGCACGGTGGTGCGGGAATGCTCGGCCAGTTCGCACTCGATTGCGTTGTCGCGCAAGCGAATGACGCAATGTCCGGTGTACAGGTCGCCCGAGCCGCCCGCCATCTGCCGCCAGTCCTGCAATGCGGCCGACTCCGATTCGGGCTTACCGCGCAGCGTTCCGTCGTAGAACAGCATCGAATCGCAGCCGATCACCACGCAGTCGGCCGTGACGTCCGGGTCGAGCACGCTGACGACGGCCCTAGCCTTGGCGGCCGCCAAGGCGGTGGTGAGCTCACCGGGACCGGAGTTCGCTAGGGCGGCGACGATCGCGTCCTCGTCGACGCCGGAGACGACGACCAGGGGATCGATACCCGCCCCGCGCAACACCTTTCGACGGCCCGGCGACGCGGACCCAAGCACCACTCGGGTCATGAACGATTTTCTTCGCGCACGCGGCTCATCATCGCCGCATGTGGGTTCTTTCGACGAGCGTCACGCGCTGCCAGCTGAACACCGAGTAGCGCAGCTTGTCGACCGGATGGCCCCACGGATTGAGCTCCTGCGGACCCGGCTCCGACGGCCCCCCGCCCGCGGCGGCGAGAACGGCGATCAGGGCAGCCACCTCGTCGTCGGTGGGCTTGCCCTTCAGCACCCGAAGCTGGGGTGGCGACGTCGCGGCGGGATCGTCGATGGTCATGTCCCTGGGATCGCTGACCTCGGTGATGTCGACGTGCTGTGGCATGTGCGGCTCCTTCGGTGATTTCGGCGCGGATACGGACGCTCAGCGGGCGAAAACGCGCCGAAATCGCTGGGGGGTCTTACAGCGGGATGTTGCCGTGCTTCTTCGGCGGCACCTGAACCACCTTGCGCTCCAGCAGCCGCAGCGCGGTGGCGATGTAGCCGCGGGTGTGCGACGGCGGGATGACCGCGTCGACGTACCCGCGCTCGGCGGCGACGTACGGATTGACCAGAGTGTCCTCGTAGTCCTGCTGGAGCTCCAGCCGCAGCGCGTCGACGTCCTCGCCGTCGGCGGCGGCCTTCTTCAGCTGACCGCGGTAGACGAAGCCGACCGCACCCGAGGCGCCCATCACGGCGATCTGGGCCGTCGGCCACGCGACGTTCACGTCGCACCCCATGTCCTTGGAGCCCATCACGCAGTAGGCGCCGCCGTAGGCCTTGCGGGTGATGACGGTGATCTTGGCCACGGTGGCCTCGCCGTAGGCGTACAGCAGCTTGGCGCCGCGCCGGATGATGCCGTTGTACTCCTGGTCAGTGCCAGGCAGGAAGCCTGGCACGTCGACCAGCATGACGATGGGGATGTTGAAGCAGTCGCAGGTCCGCACGAACCGGGCGGCCTTTTCGGAGGCGTTGATGTCCAGGCAACCCGCGAACTGGGTGGGCTGGTTGGCGACGATGCCGACCGGCCGCCCGTCGATCCGGCCGAACCCGACGAGGATGTTGCCCGCGTACCCGGCCTGAACCTCGAGGAACTCGTCGTCGTCGAGGATGCGGGTGATCACCTCGTGCATGTCGTACGGCTGGTTCGGCGAATCGGGGATCAACGTGTCGAGTTCGAGGTCCTCGTCGGTGAGGTTGTCCTCGATGGCGCCGGGATGCGGCGGCGCGGGGTAGCGCGGCGGGTCGGCGTAGTTGTTGGGCGGCAGGTAGCTCAGCAGGTCGCGGACGTAGTCCAGCGCGTCCTGCTCGCCGGAGGCGACGTAGTGCACGGTGCCCGACTTGGCCATGTGGGTGTGCGCGCCGCCGAGCTCCTCCATGGTGACGTCCTCGCCCGTGACGGTCTTGATGACGTCGGGTCCGGTGATGAACATCTGGCTGGTCTGGTCGACCATGATGACGAAGTCGGTGAGCGCGGGGGAGTAGACGTGGCCGCCGGCCGCGGCGCCCATGATCAACGAGATCTGCGGGATGACGCCCGACGCGAGGATGTTGTTGCGGAAGATCTTGCTGTAGAGGCCGAGCGAGACGACGCCCTCCTGGATGCGGGCGCCGGCGCCGTCGTTGATGCCGATCAGCGGGCGACCGGTCTTGATGGCCAGCTCCTGCACCTTGACGATCTTCTCGCCGTACACCTCGCCGAGGCTGCCGCCGAACACGGTGGCGTCCTGGCTGAACACGCAGACGTCGCGGCCGTCGACGGTGCCGTATCCGGTGACGACGCCGTCGCCAACCGGGCGGTTCGCCTCGAGGCCGAAGTTGGTGCTGCGGTGCTTGGCCAGCGCGTCGAGCTCGACGAAGGAGCCCTCGTCGAGCAGCGCGAGGATGCGCTCGCGCGCCGTGAGCTTGCCCTTGGCGTGGGTCTTCTCGACGGCACCCTCACCGACCGGGTGCAGTGCCTGTTCGGCGCGCTTGCGGAGGTCGGCCAGCTTGCCTGCCGTGGTGTGGATGTCGATCTCGTTCGACGTGGCAGGCAGCGAGGGGTCGGTAACGCTCGTCATGGTGGTCGATCGTAGCGACAGGACCGGCCCCCCTCTTAAGCAGCCCTTAGAAAAATTTGGCCGGGCCCGCGGACGCTCCTCGCGTCGCAACGCGCGACGGTTGCTGGCAACCGTCGCGAATCACGCGCCGAAGAACGTTATGGTGGTCGCGAATTCGTGACAGGAGCAAATGCGCATGTTCATCGAACCGCAAGCGTCAGACCCAGAGGTCATCGCGCGCAAGCGTGAGATCAACCCGAAGGTTCGAGTCCCTCCGCGGATGGAGTGGGTGCTTGATGACGAAGGTCACATCGTCGATTACCAACTTGCGGGCGATACGGTGTTTCACCGAGTTCGCGACTTGTACGCCGCGTGGTTGTACAACAACCTGATCACCTACATTCCGTTCCATTTCGTCCGGCAGGCCTACCTGCGGTTGTTCGGTGCGTCGATCGGCAAGGACTCGGCCATCAACCGGGGCACGAACGTCTGGTCGATCCCGTACCTCGTCATCGGCGAGCGCGTCTCGATCGGTTTTCGGTGCTTGCTCGACGCAAGGGCGGGCATCGCCATCGGAGACGACGTGATCATCGCCAGCGACACGCACATCATCGCCGGTGGTCACGACATCAACCACCCCGACTTCCCCCCTGCGCCAAATCCGCCCGACCCCATCGTCATCGACCACCACGTGTGGATCGGCAGCCGGGCGATGATCCTGCCGAGCCTGCTCGGACGGGGCGCCGTGGTGGCCGCTCACGCCGTGGTCAACAAGGAGGTGCCCCCGCTGGCGATCGTCGGCGGCGTCCCCGCGAAGGTCATCGGGCAGCGCAACCCCGACGCGCTGCAATACAGCGGCA
Organism: Mycobacterium sp. RTGN6; assembly: GCF_033804605.1. Classification (NCBI taxonomy): domain Bacteria; kingdom Bacillati; phylum Actinomycetota; class Actinomycetes; order Mycobacteriales; family Mycobacteriaceae; genus Mycobacterium; species Mycobacterium sp. RTGN6. Next base: position 72,791 of record NZ_JAPZKZ010000010.1, on the reverse strand, counting down.
AGTTCCGCGTGCCCCTCTTCTGATCTTGATTCGAGCGGCCCGGCAGGAGCGGCGGACTGCTCCGTGGGTGTTTGCCACGCCGCGCGGACAATAGGACTGATCCAGCACTCGCGTGTACAGTAAGGCCCGCGACGTAGGTGTCGATGCGATGCCCCAAGCCCCAGCCAACGAGGTCCCTCCACCGTGTCCCCAGAGCGCCCGCTGATCAGCCCGAACGGCCCGCGTATAGCCATTGCGCACGATTACTTGACGCAACTCGGCGGCGCCGAGAAGACCGTGCTCAATATGAGCAAGGCATTTCCCGACGCGCCGATCTACACGATGCTCTATGACCCGGATGCGACATTTCCCGAATTTCGGGATTTGGACGTTCGCGTGCCGGCGATCAACAAAGTGCGCGCGCTGCGCAAACACCATCGGGCCGCACTTCCCATTTTCCCGTTGCTCGCGCAGTCGATATTCGTCGACGCCGATGTCGTGCTGACGAGCAGTAGCGGTTGGGCCCACGGATTCCGGACGAGCGGCCGGAAACTGGTCTATTGCCATTCACCTGCGCGCTGGCTCTACCAGTCCGAGGCATACCTCGGTGACAACGCAGGCGCCGTCGCACGAATGGGTCTTCGGGCTACGTCTGGCTACCTAAAGGCATGGGATCGCAAGGCTGCCAGCAGCGGTGACCTCTATTTGGCGAATTCCACTCAGATCAAGGGTCGAATCGCCGACGCTTACGGCATCGACGCACAGGTGGTGTTCCCGCCGGTGTCGACGGTGGCGGCCGACGACGTCGAACCCATCGCCGACGTGCTCGACTGGCTCGGCCCCGCCGCGGACGACAAGGACGGCAGCTTCTATCTCGTCGTCTCGCGGTTGCTGCCCTACAAGAACGTCGATGCGATCGTCCGCGCATTCGCCGGGGCCGACCGGCGACTGGTGGTCGTCGGGCGCGGCCCGCAGGCTCACCGGCTTCACGCGATGAAGACCGACAACGTCATGATGCTGTCCGACCTGTCGGATGGGGCGCTGGCGTGGCTGTACAAGAACTGCAAGGCGATCATCGCCGCAAGCTACGAGGACTACGGCCTCACCCCACTGGAGGCCGGGGTCTGGGGTCGGCCGGCGATCGCCCTGCGGTTCGGCGGGTTCCTCGACACCATCCACGAGGACGTCAGCGGAATGTACTTCGAGGAACCGACCGCCCACGCCGTCGGCGGCGCCGTCGACCGCTTCGAGTCGATGAAGTTCGACGCCGACAAGGTGCGCAACCACGTTCAGCAGTTCAGCCAAGAGGTCTTCTCGGAGCGGTTGCACGCCGCCGTGGGAGACCTCGTGGCGCGCACCGGGTGAGCAACTGCCACCGAGGTACGCTCACCCACTTAGAGCCGTGACCAACTACTCCGGATCCAAACTGACCGAAACAGGAGCCAAACGGTGAACCTCGAACCCGCGAAGGCGGACCCGGAGGACGTGGCCAGGAAGGTGGCGGCCGCTCCGGGCCTGAAGTTGCCTCCGGAACCGTCGTACGACCTGCTCCCCGACGGCAGGGTGGCCAACTACCGGATGCAGAGCATGGGGTTGGGCCGCAAGGCGCGCAACCGCATCGGTCAGGTGCTGTACAACCTGATCTTCACGCACATCCCCTTCCACTTCATCCGGCAGGGATTCCTGCGCGCGTTCGGCGCCACCATCGGCAAGAACTCCTGCATCATGCTCGGCACGTCGATCCTGGACATCGAGTTCCTGACCGTCGGCGACAACACCTCGATCGGGGCCCGCTGCCTGCTCGACGCAAGGGCCGGGCTATGGATCGGCAACGACGTGACGATCGCCAGCGACGTTCAGATCATCGGCGGCGGCCACGACGTCAACCACCCGGACTTCCTCCCGGTGCCCATTCCGACCGTGGTCGAGGACTACGCCTGGATCGCCAGCCGCGCGATGGTGTTGCCGGCCCTCATTCGCCGCGGTGCGGTCGTCGCCGCACAAGCGGTGGTGAACAAGGACATTGGCGAATGCGAGATCGTCGGTGGCGTGCCCGCCAAGGTCATCGGCAAGCGTGATCCGGAAGCCTTGAAGTACCGAGGCGGGTACCGCCCGCTGTTCTGCTGATGCCTGCCTCGCTGCGGGACTACCGGCTGGTGTTCGTCGGACCTGCGAATGGCAAGACCGCGGTGGGGGACTACGCCGAGGACTTCGTCGAGGGGGTCCGGCCGCACTTCGGCGAGGTGGTCGAGGTGCGTACGGGCGGGCCGGGCGACGAGACCCTGGCGGACCTTCGGCGCTACCGCAGGGCCGTCGCCGCGCACGTCGCGGAGGGCAAGCCGGGCCGGGTGCTCGTACACGCCGAGTTGTCCACCGCCGCACTGGCGCCGTTCTGGTCGACCGCCCGGCTGAAGGACGTCCCGGTGACCGGCACAGTGCACGATCCACCGCAAGGCGTCTGGATGCCCGCCCGCACCCGGTTCGTCGCGCGTTCGCGGCTGCTCAACCACGGCATCCACTACCCGTTGCGGCCCGTCAGCCGCGCCCTCGAGCGCGCCATCTACGGCGACCGCATGCTCTTCGCGCTCACCGAGACGGGCAGGCGCTCGATCGAGCGGACCTTCCCCTCCACGACGACCCGCTACATTCCGCACCTGGTCAGAAGTCGGCCGCTGATCAAGCCCACTCAGGACCGCCCCAATGCCATCGGGTTCTTCGGACACGTCTACCGCGGCAAGGGATTCGAGCAGATCGAGCGGCTCCGCCAACTCCTGCCCGCCGACATCGCCATCCGCGTGGCGGGTCGCGGGACCGAAGCGCTGCCGAAGGCCGACGGCATCGACATACTCGGGGCGGTCGACGGTCCGGACGAGGATGCGTTCTTCGAGTCGGTGCGCGCGATCGTCGTGCCCTACGGGAAGCGGCACTTCTACGCCGACAGCTTCGCCGCGTCTGGTGTGGTGGCGCACTCGATGGCCTACCGCACCCCGGTGGTGACCACCGACTACGGCGCGCTCGCGGAGCTCGACGAGCAGGTCGGCGCGTTGGTCGTGCGGGTCAACGCGAGTGAGGGGCCAGCCGAATCTGCCACCGTGGCAAGGGAATTGGCTACCGCCGTCGAGGCACTGCTCACCGATGAGGCCCGGCTGACGGAGTTGGGCGAGGCCGTGGAGAAGGCGCGCCAGGACCGCTCCACACCGCGCACCGCAGAGGCCTTCGTCGCCGCGTGGGGCGACCTGCTCGAGGTCACGCGTGGCTGAGGTCACGACCCCGGAGAACTCCCCAGAAGCCGCCACCCCGGACGGCAAGCGCAATCTAGTCAAGACGCTCGTCGGCGTGTTCTTCATGTACGGCAGCCGCGGCCTCGGGCTGCTGCTCACCCTTGCGCTGATCGCCCGGCTCGGCATCGCGGACTACGGCCTCTACGTGCTCGGCCTCGCACTGGCCACCATGCTCAGCGCCCCGCTGGACAATCCGTGGAGCGTGCGTGCGATACGCGAGACGGACGAGGAGTTCGCCGCCGAGCGCGTGAGCCGCTTCCTGATGGGTGCGGTGTTCATGGTCGCCGGTGCCGCGTTGACGTCCGTGAGCTACTTCGTGTGGTTCGGACTGGCAGTCGCGGGCGGCGAGATCGTGTTCAACTCGCTCAAGAGCCGCTCGGCCAGGGAGGGTCATCCCGACGTCGTGTGGCGCTGGGACGCCATCAGGCAGACCAGCAGCGTCGTGCTGACGTGCGCCTATCTGTTCGGCACGTCCCACCCCACCCTGCAGGTCGCGAGCCTGCTGTACTGCACGCCGTACCTGGTGATCCTGGTGCTCGCGGGCAACGTGGTGCGCGGGCACCGGCCGGCCATGCCGGGGCCGGTGCGCCAGATGGCCATCCTCATCGGCGAGATGGGCGGCACCGTCGCGTACCTGCAGGCCGACGTGCTGTTGCTCGGTTGGCTGACCAACAGCACCGTGGTCGGCTACTACAACATCCCGCTGATGCTCACCAGCGCGCTGGCGGCGGTCGGGCAGTCGTACGCGATGACGTTCCACGAGCCGCTGCGCAAGAGCGGCGGCGACCTCGCGGCCGGTCCGAAGCTGCGCAACACCCTGTTGATCAGCGGGATCGTCGGGGCGCTGGTGCTGATCACCGGTGTCGTGATGCTGATGACGCCCGTTCCGGCCCAGATGGCGCAGGCCATGGTGATCATGGCCGGCTGGGCGGTGCTGCGCACGGTCATCTGCATCTTCCAGGTGGTGCTGTACGCACAGCGCCGCGACGCCATCCGGTTCGGCACCACCATCGCGTTGATCCCGGTCAAGTTCGCCATCCTGACGGTGCTGGTGAAGCTCGGCCTCGGGGCCGTCGGTGCCGCCATCGCCACCACCGCCACCGACGCCATCTTGCTGATCGTGTTCGCGGGGGTGCTGTACTGGAAGCCGAAGCCGAAGCCGAAGCCGGTGGCGACCGAGTGACCAAGGTCTGCTTCCTCCTTTCGAAGGATCCCGTCCTCGAGCACGGCGGCGACGTGGAGATGTCGCGGCTGCTCATCGGCGTGGCCGCCGAGAGCTTCGACGTGTCGGTCATCTGCCTGTCCGCGGAAAGCGGTTCGGTGGTAGCCGATTTCGTGCCAGGCGGGCTCCCGCTGACGCGGGTGGCCAAGCCTGCCGTCCGTCCGCTGGCGCTGGCGCTGGCCGCGGTCAGGCGGCGCCGCAGTCTGGTTCACGTCCGATTCGACAGCGATGCGCTCGTCGCGGCCATCGAATCCAGCGACGCGGACACGTTTGTCGCCGAGCACAGCTACATGGCCGAATCATTCTTGCGCAGTTCGCATTTCGGTAAACGAGCGCTGATCGTCAACACCCATGTCAGCGAGGCCCTGGTGTGGGGGGCCACCCGTGGCCTGTTGGGTCGCGTGGAGGCGGCCCGACTGGTGCGCGACGAGCTGCGCGTGGCGCTGGCGGCCGACGCCGTCGGGACCTTCGACGCCGAGGAGGCCGCGGCCTACCGTGCGCGCGGAGTGGCCAGCGCCCGTTGGCTGGGGTTGACCCTTCCGCCCGCCGACCAAGTCGACATCGCCGCGTCGGGACCGCGGCTGGTACTGATGGGCACGCGGGACTGGCCGCCTAATCAGGAGGCCTACCTGCGCGCGCTGGCGCTGTGGCCGGCGATCTCCGCGGGCATCCCCGGCGCGGAACTCTGTGTGATCGGCGCCAGGAAATCGGGGGCACCCGAACCCAGCCATCCCGACGGGGTGCGCGATCTCGGCTTCGTCGACGACCTGCACGCGTTCCTCGGGAGCTGCCGCGCGATGATCGCACCGATCGTGACGGGTGGCGGGGTGCGCGTGAAGATCCTCGACGCCGCGCGCATCGGGCTGCCGGTGGTGGGCACCAGCGTCGCCGTGGGCTCCCTTGGTCAGGTGTTCGACTTGCCGGTCTTCGACGGGGACGACGCGTTCGTCGCGGAATGCCGTCGACTGCTCACCGATCGCGACGCGGCCGTCACTGCGGGGCGAGCAATCTTCCAGGCAAACTCAGAATATTGGCAAGAAGGGCGAGTAAGGAAGCCAGTGGACTCGCTAATCCGGGGTCAGCTCCCGGATAGCCACCCCCGGGATTCTGATTCCCGGGACTCGCGACACACGAACTCGTAGCCGTCGGGTTCTGCGGACCGGGAGCGTGCTCGCCGTACGTGACATTTGCCTGGCCAGCCGAATACGTGATGGTGCCGTGCTCGAAATCGACTCGGGTGCCACCGATTCCGGGGATCTCGTCGGTGACGGCCAACCCCAGTTCCGGCTTCCAGGCGGCCGTGATGCCACCCCCGGCGGCGTGTGCGCCGGTGGTGGGCGAGTACCAGATGCGCAGCCCGTACGGATGATCGAAGTCCTGGTATCCGCCGGCGAACGACCCCTTCGGCACCGACCCGTAACAGCGCGCCCGTTCGGCGACCGGGTTGGGCGAGGTGAGCAAGCCCGACGGCGTCTCGAAGACGGTGCTGACCGTTCGGACCTGCGCCCAGTTCTGTGCAGTCGCCTTGTAGACCGGACTGAGCACGGAACCGAGCGCTGGGTCGGTGAGCACCGAGAAGCGCTGATATTCGGGTGATTTCGCGAGCTGCCCGGTGGCGCCGGACTGCACCACCTGCTGCAGGGGCTTGGGTGTCCAGTCCCTGCGGTAGACGCCGAACGTGTCGTCGGGGGTGAAGCCGCCGGTGACGCGATCCCGTGTGGTGTAGACGTACATCGGTCCGGTGTACGGAAGTTCCTGCCACTTGGTGAGGATGTCGGCGACGTAGGCCTGCTGCTGTGCCTCGCCTGCCGTCGAGGCGGGCTCACCGTACTCCGTCGACCAGATCTTCTTGCCTTCATCGCCGTTGGCGATCATCACCTTTCGGAGTTCCATCAACTGCAGCATCGGCGAGTTCGCCACCGTCATGCCGTCGGAGAACTTCAACGTGTACTGGTACGGGTGGTACGCCAACGCGTCGAAGTACGCCTTGGCCCCGGCCGCATACATCTTGGTGAGGAACGAGATCGGGTTGATGGCGTAGTCGCCGTAGTCGACGATCGCCCCCATCGAGCCGCCGAGCACCACGATCGACGGGTCGACCGCCTTGATCCGCGGGTATGCGGCCTTGAGTAGATCGACGTATCCCGCGGGGTCGGGTTTGGGCGTGTAGAACGTCACCGCGTTGGGCTCGTTCCAGATCTCGATCGCGCTGATCTTGCCGACGTAGCGCGTCGCGGTCTTCGCGACGAATTCGCCGTATGTGGCGGGTGAGGCGGGTCGTCCGCTGAGGTACTGCCCACCGGTGGCGACCGCCCACGTCGGCGTGGAGTTGATCACGGCGACCACTGCCAATCCGCGGGTGGCAGCGGAGTTGACGGTCTTGTCGACGCTGCTCCAGTCCAGTTGGTTCTGCACGGGCTCGATGCCCGCCCACGGGATCAGCAGCCGCACCGACTTCACCCCCAGCGCGCGGATGGCGTCCATGGACCGGTCGACGTCGGCCTGGGGCAGCCCGTACACGTCGGAGTCGGCGATGGCCGTCGTGGTCGGTGCCGCGTCGATGGTCGCGGCGACGGTGACGGTGACGGTGCGCGGTGCCGGACGGAGCAACTCCGAACTGATCGCGGTCGTGCACACGACACCCACCACGACGGCGATCGCAGTGGTCCTGAAGGTACGGCGAAGTCGCCGACGTCTGATTTGGCGCACGGTGCCGTTAGTCTCGCGGACACAACGAGATTTCCCTGGGAAGTGGCTAGGCGTGTCGGATCGATGGTTTGCTGGTGTCGTCCGTCGGGTGGGGCATGGCGTGATCGTCGTGGTAACTATCAGTGCCGTACTATGTCGCCGTGATGGCCTGGACTGAGCTTCGCGCAGTTCCGCGGCACATCCCGCCCATTGGAGACTGACGTCCGTGTGCGCGTGCGCTGAGGTCAACAGTGTTGCTGGCGGTGGAACAGCTACGGAACTGAAGGGTGTTGATGAAGGACTCGACGGTGGACGTGAAGCGCTCGATGGTCGGCGGCGCGAACCGATGACTCGAGCCGGGGCGCTGCTCTGCGCGATCCTCGCCACCGTCGTCGTCTCGTCGGCGTGCGGCGAGCCGCCCACCGAATCCGCCTCGTCGCCCGATGCGGGAATGAGCCTGCCAGGCGACTTCGGCGGGTCCGGCCCGGGCACGTTGGTCGCCGCCACCACCATGCCGACCCTCGATCGTCGGCTCGAGGCGGTCACGTCGGTCGCGGCGAAGGTGACCTACACCTCGACGTCGGGCGTGACGAACGAGCTGACGGAGGTCACCGGAACCGTCTTTGCACCACGGGGCGCCCCGCCCGAGGGTGGGTGGCCGATCATCGCGTACGGGCATCCCACCACGGGCGTGCGGGCCGATTGCGCGCCGTCCTCGTCGCCGACGCTGCTGAACCTGTCGGCCACGATCCTGGGCCTCGTCAACTCCGGCTACGTGGTGGCCATGTCGGACTATCAGGGCCTGGGCAACGACCGGACCTATCACCCGTATCTCGATGCGACCACCGAGGGCTACAACCTCGTCGATTCGGTGCGCGCCGCGCGCAAGCTGGTCGCCGACACCTCGGACCGGTGGGCGTCCTTCGGGGTGTCGCAGGGAGGGCAGGGCGCATGGGCGGCCAACGAGCTCAGCGCCGACTACGGTGCCGGGCTCACGCTGGTCGGCTCCGTCAGCGTGTCCGCGCCGCTCGACATCACCGGATTCGCGGACGCGGCGGCGGGCGGCACGCTCACCAAGGACCAGCAGCCCGCCTATTCAGCCGTGCTCGAGGCGCTGAAGAACGAGTACCCGGACATCAACCTCGACGACTACCGCCGCGGAATCGTCCAGAGCTCCTGGGACGAACTGCTGCAGTGCGACTACGCGAAGGCCGACGAGCGCGCGCAACTGGTCGACCAGATCACGCCGGACGACCTGCGGCCATCGAGTGTCGAAGCGACGGACGCGCTGCGCGGACGCCTGGCCGAGGCCAGCCTGCCCCGCCGGCCCCTCACCACGCCCGCGCTGGTCATCTACGGAGGCCAGGATGCGCTGATTCCGCCGTCGTGGACGGACGCGGCCCTGCAACGCGCATGCGAGCTGGGTGACGTCATCCGCATCGACCTGCAGCCGGACAAGGGACACTCCGACGTCGACATCGGCCCGGTGATCGGCTGGCTCGGTGACCGGTTCAGGGGCGAACCCGCGCCGAACAGCTGCCCGTCGTTCATCACTCCGCCGCCGCCTGCCCCTGAGGAAGAGCCCGCCGCGGAAGAGCCCGAAGTCACCGTCGAGGAGGGCGGATGACTTCGAAGCCTGCGCAGGCGAACCACCCGTCCGCCAACGACATCCGCACCCGCGGCCGCATCATCGGCCTCGACGGGGCGCGCGGCCTGTCGTGTCTCGGAGTGGCCGTCGCGCACGTCACCGGGCACTACTCCCCGCATACGGCAGCTGCCACCAAGGTCGGTCTGGTCGGCCTCTCGCTCGTCTTCTTCTACGTGCTCAGCGGCTTCCTGCTGTTCCTCCCCTACGTGCGCAACCTCACCGAAGCCCGCTCGACGGCGACGCTGCCAAGCACGAAGAACTTCGCATTGCATCGAATCGCGCGGATCCTGCCCGGTTACCTCGTCATCTTCCTACTGGTCAACTTCGTGTTCCAGGTCGCATACATCCAGAATCCCGCGTACCAGCCGCTGGGCACCGAAGACGGCACCGGCATGATCACCGACCCCTGGCAGCTGCTTGCCAACCTCACGTTGGTGCAGACCTACCTACCTCAGTACATCCAGACCGGGCTGAACCCGTCGTGGTCCCTGACACTGGAGTACGCGTTCTACGCGGTGCTGCCGATGCTCGCGGCGCTGCTGTTCGTGGTGCGCCGCCGAACTGGGCTGCGTCCGTTCAACATCGCCGTCCTCGGTGCGATGGCCCTCGTGGTGCTCGCCCTAGTCGGCCGCGCGTTCGTTCCGCTGGTGAACGCCGCGACCGGCATCACCGACCCCACCCTGCTCGAGTGGGGCGACAACTGGGCGGCCGTGTTCTCGCGCAGCTTCCTGACCAATGCCGACAACTTCGCCGTGGGTATGCTCGCCGCGGTCGTCATCGTCGCCATGGAGCAGAACGCCGTGAAGGAGCGGCTGAGCGGTCGCGTGCGGTTGTACAGCGTGCTCGCGTTGCTGCCGGTGATGGTGGTGGCCGCCGGGCTGACCGCGTTGCACAGCGCCTACGCGACGAGCGCGTTGGGGGTGCTGTGTGCGCTGCTGATCCTCGTCCTCGTCGCGCCCCTGGCCCGGGGAGCGGATTCGGCGATTGCGCGCTGGTTGGACCTGCCGCCGATGCTGTATGTCGGCAAGGTGTCGCTGTCGGCCTACCTGTGGCACTTCCCGGTGATGCTCCTGCTGGCACGCTGGGGCGTGCTGGCCGGCGACACGTTGACGGGAATGTTGTATAACGTCGTCGTCGTGCTTGTTGTCACGATGCTCATCTCGACGGTCACCTATTACGGCGTGGAGAAACCGGTGATGAACGTCGCGAGGCGGTACCGCCATCGGTGGGCCTGATGCGAAAGGGCTTGCCTGCGCTGGCGATTGCCGTCGTCACCGTGGTCGCCGTCGCGGCGATCGCGCTGTCGCTACCGGTTGGAGAGCGCATCGCGAACAAGGTGATCGAGTTGTTGCGGGGCGACGTGCAGACCGCGCAACCCGTCCCGATCGAGACCGCGGACCTCAGTGGCTCCGGCCCGGGCACCTTGGTCAGCGCGACGACGATGCCCGCGCTCCGCACGACGATCAACGCCCACGAGCTGCAGGCGGCGCGGGTGGTGTACCGCTCCACCAACGGTGACTCCGGAGCGGAGACGGTGGTGTCCGGCTCCGTCTTCACGCCGGTCGGGCAACCTCCGTCGGGTGGGTGGCCGATCGTCTCCTTCGGCCATGGCACCACCGGCATCGACGAGGAGTGCGGTCCGTCCCGCTCCGACTCGTTGCTCGGCCTTTCGGAGCCCGTGGTCGGCCTCGTCAAGAGTGGATACGCCGTTGCGTTGACCGACTACCAGGGCCTCGGTGAGGGCGGGATCCATCCCTACACCGACGCCAAGACCGCCGGGCTCAACATGATCGACGCCGTTCGAGCGCTTCGGCATACGTTCGGCGGCACGTCGACGCGCTGGCTCGCCTTCGGCGGATCGCAGGGCGGCGGTGCGGCCTGGGCGGCCGACGAACAAGCCACGCCGTACGCCCCGGAGCTGGATCTGGTTGGCGCCGTGGCTTATTCGCCCGCGGCCGATGTGACTCGCATCGTGGACAAGGCGCAGGCGGACACGCTCACCGAGGAGCAGCGGCCGGCCTTCCTGGCAATCGTGGAGTCCCTGGCGCGCCTTCATCCAGACCTCGACCGCGACGACTTCCGGCGCGGCCCGGCGGCCAAATACTGGGACATGATGTTGTCTTGCGCGGGCAACGACGCCCACGACAGGGATAACGCGCTCAAGCTGGTGACCGCACAGGACATCGAACCGGCCAACCCCGCCGCTGCTGCCCGACTGCGCCAACTGTTGGCCAAGTGGGCGGTCCCGCAACGTCGACTGTCGGCTCCGCTCTCGGTGGTCTACGGTGGCGAGGACACCTACATCGATGCGCAGTGGACGACGGATGCGATCGCTCGGGCGTGCGCGCTCGGCGGGACCGTGGATTGGGATCTGCAGCCGCACAGTGGACACGGTGACGTCGACGTCACCCACCAATTCCAGTGGGTGGCAGACCGATTCGCGGGAAAGCCGGCTACCAATGATTGCCCGTAGGGATCCCGACGGCGACGCACCGTTGTGGCGCAGAACGGCCTTCGTGGCGAAGGGCGTGGTGAAGCGTGCGCTCGCCCCTCGGGGTACGGCCGTGACGCCGCCGGAAGCCGGTTATCTGGTGGTGCCGATCCTTGGCCAATCGAATGCCTTCGGCATGGGAATCGGCCTCGACCCCGACGGGCTCGACGAGCCGCACCCGCGAGTACACCAGTACGCGATGTGCGGACGATCCAAGGGCACGGTCATCGCCGCCGTCGACCCACTGCTACACGAGCTCCCCGGAAAAGGCGTGGGGTTCGGGATGACGTTCGCGAAGTTTCTGGCCGAGGAGACGGGGCGGTGCGTCCTGCTGATCCCCGGCGCGCGCGGGGACACGGCATTCGCGCCCAAGAACGGCCACACCTGGGATCCCGCCGACACCAAGACCAAGATCAACCTCTACCGGAACGGCGTGCGCGCCATCGACGACGCCCTCTCCCAGCACCCTGACAGCAAAGTGGCTGCGGTGCTGTGGCACCAGGGCGAAAGTGACGTTCCGCTGACGTCCGGTTCGGTGTATCAGACCAAGCTGGATTTCGTCATTGACGATTTGCGCGCGCGATATGGCGCCCGGGTTCCGTTCCTACTCGGTCAAATGGTTCCCGAGGAGATCGAACTCAGTCGCAAGGATTATTCGGTCGTCGACGCCATTCACGTCGATACTCCGAATCGCCGTGCGCGAACCGCGTTCGTGCCGGGGGAGCGGGGCTGTATCAACGGCGGAGCCGACCGGCACTACAACGCCGCCGGCCAGCGTGCGATGGGCAGCGCCATGTGGGCAGCCTTCCACGCCATGTGTGGACGCGAACTGGCGGAGTATGCGACCGGTTAGACGCATCCTGACGGCGTTCGAAGCACTCGTCGCCGTGGTGACGATCCTGCTCGTCGACATGGGCATCGGTGGCTACCTGATGTTCACCAACGCAACACAGGATCCGTTGCAGAAGGCGGACGCAATCATCGTCTTGGGTGGTGAACACGATGGTCGTGAAGACTATGGAATTAGCTTGGCGCAGCAGGGTTGGGCGCCCACCGTCGTGATCTCGAATCCCTACTGGGATGGCGATCCCGTCATGAAACGGGTATGTGCACCGACGGCACACGTCGAAGTCATATGTCGCAGGCCCGAACCCATGACCACCCGCGGCGAGGCGGCCCTGATGCGCCAGCTCGCCGACCAGCGATCCTGGAACAAGATCATCGTGGTCAGCTGGCGCTACCACTTACCAAGGGCGCGCCTAATATTTCGTCAATGTTTCTCCGATGAACCTGGCGCGACCGTGATGGCCGCAGTGCCACGGCGCTATCAATATTCACTCCTCGGTTGGGAGTTCATTTACGCATACCAATGGGGGGGACTCGCGAAAGCGTTAGCTCTGGGCGAATGTTCGTGACCTGCGTGTCTCCTGAATGTGTGGCGTCCGCTGGCAAACAGTGTCATAGTGTTACGCAGCACGGGGGCGGGCTAATGAACGTAAGCTGCCAGCAAACAGGAGGTGTGGCGACTAGTGTCGGTGGCAGAAGAAGTTTTCGCTCCCGCGAAGACGCCGTTGAGTGCGGTCCACGCGACTGACGGCCCCCGGTGGCAACGCAGGTACATTCGAGCTCTCATCGTCACAGACATCATCGTCGTGTTCGCTGCGCTTGCGTGTGCACAGATGGTTCGCCTCGGCAGGCCCATCACCGCGCTCGATCCAGCATCGATCTACTTCTCGATTCTGTCGGTGTTCGTCGCGGCGATCTGGCTGGCTTTGCTCGCCGCGTACCGTACCCGGTCACCCCGCATCGTGGGAGCGGGCGTCGAGGAATACCGGCGGGTGGTGTCCTCGACACTGGCCTGCATCGGCGTGGTCGCCGTCCTCCTGATGATCTTCCGGCCCGAGTACGCGCGTGGCTACCTCGCCGTCGCGTTCCCACTGGGCCTGGCCTTCCTCCTCATTGGCCGCAACCTCGCGCGGTACTCACTGGTGCGTCAGCGTCGCCGTGGGCGCTGCGTGGTATCGGTGCTCGCCGTCGGCGACGCGCGTGCGGTGCGCAGCCTGGTTCAGTCCCTGACGCGGGGTTGGGGCTACGGGTACTCGGTGGTCGGCGTGTGTCTGACCGGCCGCAGTTCCGGTGGCACCATCGACATTCCTGGCGTCGGCACGCTTCCGGTGCTCGGTGACGAGGGCAAGGTCCACGACGCCATCCTCAAGACCAATGCCGACACCGTCGCGTTGACCACCACGGACCACCTCGGGCCCGAAGGCGTCCGCGAACTGTCGTGGGACTTGCACAAACTGGGGGTGGACCTAGTGGTCACGCCAGGCGTCGTAGACGTCGCCGGACCACGCCTGACCATGCGCCCCGTCGCAGGGCTGCCCCTCATCCACGTCGAGAAGCCTCAGTACAGCGGTACCAAGAAGATACAGAAGCTGGCGTTCGACTACTTCGTGTCGATCTCCGTGCTGCTGGGTGCGCTTCCGGTGATGATCGTGGCCGCCATCGCCATCAAGCTGACCAGCAAGGGCCCGGTGTTCTACCGCTCCGAGCGCATCGGACTCGACGGCGAGCCGTTCCAGATGATCAAGTTCCGCACCATGGTCGATGGCGCGGACAAGCAGGTCGACAGCCTGGTGCACGTCAACGAGGCCGTCGGCGGCGTGCTCTTCAAGATCAAGGCAGACCCGCGGATCACGGCGGTCGGAAAGCTTCTGCGCAAGTACAGCGTCGACGAGCTCCCGCAGTTCTTCAACGTGTTGCGGCGCGACATGAGCGTCGTCGGCCCTCGGCCCCCGCTGCGACGCGAGGTCGACACCTACAACGATCAGGTCCGCCGCCGGCTGTTGGTGCTTCCGGGTATCACTGGGCTCTGGCAGGTCAGCGGACGCTCCGACCTGTCGTGGGAGGACTCGGTGCGGCTCGACCTCTCGTACGTAGAGAACTGGTCGATCACCAACGATCTGCTGATCGCCGCCAAGACCATTCGCACCGTCGCGACCGGTACCGGGGCTTACTGAGCGACTTCGGTCGCGTTTCGGAAGTTCAGTCGGGCGCCGCAAATTGCGGTCTGCTATCCGGTGCCACTCGGTTCGATACCCATTCGCCATTGTCATCGTCGCAACGAGGGACACAGCAAATGCGGGGCCACCGGGATCGGACATTTCTCGGGAATGTTTAACGTCCCGTCGCACTGACAGCCCGCTAGCGCGGCAAAGCGTTGCGAATCGACTAGCCGGTTGGTGCCGGGAGCACCTCGAGTTCCGATGGTGACTCGCGCTGCGCCGCCTTATCTCGCGCCCGTTCCTTTCGTACGTCATCCACGTACAAGATGAACGCTAGGAATATCGACCACAGAAGCACATTCTGCGGCACGTCAGAGACGTTGTGATCCAGGTTGAATTGGATCACATTGAGCCCGATGAATATTCCCCCATACATGGCGAGCGGCAGTGAATCGGAGCGCATCGCTCGGTAGGAAAGGACGATACTGATGAGTACGACCGCCATGAAGGCGATGAAGGGCAGGATGCCGCCACGATAGAACGTGATCAATGGCGCATTGGAAGGAAGATTGAAGACGTACGAATACTGTGGATCGAGGAACTCTGGTCGACCCCAACCCCAACCGAATGGCCAATGGCTCGCCATTTGACCGGGAAAGGCCCGTAAGGCGTCGGCGCGTGCGATCGAACCGACGTCTCGGCCCGCGAAGGCCGTGGCCAGCCGCTCACGGATGGGATCGGCCAGCAAGGCCGCCGTCGCGATGACCACGCTGACGCCGATCGTCGCCGCACGATCGCGCCCCCGCATGGAATGAAAGACGAGCACGAGTAGGACGCCGAACGCCACGCTGAAGATCGAGGCCCGGCTGAGCGTCAGTATCAGTGCCGCTGCAGTCACGAGGATCAGTACGGTGCGCCGCCAACCCGCGAATAGCAGGACGCTGAGTGCCAGCGCCAAAACCAGGTTGACGGCTGCACCATTGGCGTTGACCCACGTTCCGCCCAGCCGGATCGTCCCCGTCGTGCCGTCGGCGCCCTGAGCGAACTGCAGTGCGATGGCCTCGAGACGGTACCCAAGCGGCTCGAAGATTCGCAGTGCATTGTTGTTCTGATCGAACGCGATCAAGTACATGCCGAAGAGGCCGTTCACAGCGGCGACGACGGCGAATATCTGACCGAAGCGCTTCAGATTCTCCCGTGGCAGCTGAATCAAGGCGAGCAATACCATCGATGGGATCAACCAGCGGATGTACAGCGAGTAATCGACGAATCCGTGTGCGTTGATGATCATCGTGAAGCCACTGGTGATGATCAGCGCGATCCACGCGAACTCGAGCGGGTGCATGGACCGCGCCAACCGAGGATGAAAGAACGAAGCAACTACCGCGCCAAAGGCGAGTGGAAGGTAAATGGGCAGGTTGATGCCTGGAATGCGCCCGAATTGCAGGCCGGCCATTATGGCGGCCAAGGCGTAGAAGAACCAGATCGGATGCCTTACCCCGACATATGCGGCGACGACCAGTGCGACTACGGCCGCGACGCCCAGCAGCGAAAGCTTGCCAAAGGAAATTGCCATCCACGTCGCCGCCAGGCTCATAGCAACAATCAAGATGGATGCCACGACGTTGCGGAGAAGTTCCCGGCTGGCGTTCACGTCACTCATGGTCGCAGGTCGACCAGCTAAGCTCAACATGCGGGCCCGGCCGTGTCCTATAGGCTCGCGCGTTCGCGACGGCTAGCCTGTTGACACCTTGCAATGCAATTACTGAGGAGTCCGACGTTGGAGATCAAGGAATACCTGCGAATATTCGGCAGGTACTGGTGGGCGATCGTGATCCTCACCCTGGTCGGCGCTGCGGCCGGGTGGGCGTGGTGGCAGTTCAGTACCCGCGAATATCAGTCGACGGCAACCTTGTTCGTGGCCACCCAGAACGGCACCACGGTCACCGAGGCCTACCAGAACAACCTCTTCTCCACCGACCGGGCGAACTCGTACGCCAGCCTCGCCACTAGCGAACAGGTGGCAGCGCGGGCGGTCGACCAGCTGAAGGGCACGATCACCCCCGAGGAACTGCGCGGACGGATCTCCGCCGTCGCCGCGCCCAAGACGGTGCTCTTCAACGTCAGCGTCACCGACCCCGACCCGGCCCTCGCGCAGACGTACGCCAACGCGGTGACCGACCAACTCGTCGGCCTGGTCAGCGAGCTCGAAACCTCGCGCCGCGGCGGCACCCCCGCTGCCGGCGCGGTAGTGGTCGACGAAGCCGACTATCCCACCAAGCCGCTCGGCATGGCGATGCCGATGCGGATCGGTATCGGAGCCGCAGGCGGGCTCCTGGTCGGCGTGCTCGTCGCGCTCCTGGTCGGCGTGCTCGACCGGCGCGTTCGCGGTCGCGAACCCGTTGCCGACGCCACCAGTTCGTCGCTGATCGGCGGTTTGCCGGCCGACCCGTCACGCGCGAAGGTCCCCGTGGTCGAGCTCGACAAGGACGGCCTCTACGCCGAGCGGCTCCGGGAGCTGCGCACCAATTTGCGCTTCGCCAGACTGGCAAACGACAACGAACCGCCCACGGTGATAGCTGTGACCAGTCCGTCGGCGTCGGAGGGGCGCACCACGCTCGCGATCGATCTCGCGGCCGCGCTGGCCGAATCGGGCCGCAACGTCGTGCTCGTCGACGGCGACTTCCGGGGCTCGGCGCTCGCCGAACGGCTCCCGCTGAGCGGGCCCGCCAAGGACGCCGCCGCAACCCGCGGGCTCAGCACCACGATCGCTGGGGAGAACACCGTCGTCGAAGCCATCGTTCCCGACGTGCCGCTCGGCCACCATCGGGTTGCGTTCCTGCCGACGGGCCCGATCCCACCTCGCCCGGGCGAGCTGTGGGCGGCCGACCGTGCGACCGAGCTGCTGGACGAGCTCGCGGACGCCTACGACTACGTCATCATCGACACGCCGCCGCTGTCGAAGTACAACGACGGCGCGTTGGTTGGCGCGCTCTCGGACGGCGCGCTACTGCTGGCGCGTATTCGCCACACGACCCAGTCGGGGCTGCGCCGGTCGGTGCAGACGCTGCAGGGTGCGCACGCGGCACTCATCGGCACCGTGGCCACGTTCGAGCCCGGCCATCGTCGTGACCTCACCCGCGACGCGCCAAGCACCACCGCACCGCCCGCGGCCAAACCGCCAAGCCCGCGCAAGGCTGCGCCTGCGGCCGACAACGGTGGCGAAGGGCTCGTCGGTTCGGCGGGCGCGACGCAGCGGATCGCGCGGTCCAGGCACGGGTCCGCATAGCGGTGCGGGCTCGAGTTCTGGCCGCGACCGTCGCGCTGGCGGCGCTCCTCGCCGGCTGCACGTCGGAGCCGGCGGCGCCGCCGGTTGCGTACGAGCGCCCGCCGCGTTCCGAGGTGTCGCCCAACTTCGACGGAGCGCCGGAGCTTCCGCCCCCGGACATGAGCGACACCGGCCCGGGTTCGCTCCTCGACGTCAAACCGGTGACCGGGATCGGGGCGTTCGACGACGCCAACGCGACCGCGGTCCGGGTGACCTTCAAGTCGACGTCGGGACGTGACGGCACCCCCAGCCTGGTCACCGGCGTCGTGGTGGTCCCTCCCGGCCAGCCGCCAAAGGGAGGCTGGCCGGTCGTGGCCTTCGGACACGCCATGACGGGCGTCCAGCCGAAGTGTGCCCCCACGCTGGCCGAGAACTATTGGGGTTACTCGTCGGCCATCGTGTCAATGCTGAGCCGCGGGTTCGTCGTTGCCTTCCCAGACTTCGAGGGGCTCGGAGTCGAGGGCTCACTCCATTCGGCGGTTGACGCAACGACTCTGGGCAACAACATGATCGATGCCGCCCGAGCTGCGCATCGGGTGCTGCCTGCCGCCAGCCCACAGTGGGCGGCCTACGGCCTCGGAGAGGGCGGGCTTGGTGCGTGGGCGGCAGCGGAGCGGGCCGGAACCTACGGCGCCGGAATGGATCTCGTCGGCGCGGTGGCGTTCTCGCCGTATGCGGACCTGTCACCGCTGGTCACCGCGGCCGAGCAAGGCACACTGGGCGGGCCCGTGCAGGCGCGGGACTACATCTGGATCTTGCAGAGCCTGTCCAACATGGACCCCGAGTTCGACCTCGATCTCTATCGCTCCGGCGTAGCGCGCGAACGGTGGGACTCCTTGGCCGACTGCGCTCCGCCCGATCCCGAGGAGACCAAACAGCTGCTCGTCGACCTCAACCCGAACGACCTCAAACCCCGCGATCCGGGCGCCGCAGCCGACCTACGGCGGCGCCTGGCCGCCTTGGGCGTGCCCGCGACTTATCCGACTCCGGGGTCCGCACCGGTGCTGGTGGCGTTCGGAACCTTGGACAACAGCAGTCCGCCCGACGGGATTCAGCGGGCGATCGACAGGGCCTGCGCGAAGGGCGAACGGATCGAGGTGCTCACCCGCGTCGGAGGCAGCAACGCGTCGGACGACCAGATGGTCGACGCCGCCCTCGGCTGGCTCTACGCCCGGTTCGCGGGAGAGCGACTTGGAAACGTCTGCGTCGGGTCAGCATGATCCCACCGCCCGACGCGCCGAAAGCCGCTGACTACCTTCGCATCCTGGGTCGCCGCTGGTGGATCCTGGTGTGCGCCACCGCACTGGCCGCCGGTCTGGGCTGGGTGTCGTGGCAGACCGAGACACCGATCTACACCAGCAGCGCCAAGGTGCTCATCACGTCGCCGGGCAGCGCGACTCCGCTCGACGCGCTCTACGGGCAGGTCAATGCGGAGTCCCGAGTGATCACCTATCAGTACCTGGCCCGCAGCGCACGGGTCACCGAAAGGGTCATCGACGAGCTCGGACTGTCAGAGACCACCGACGAGCTCGCCGGACGCATCAGCATTCCGCTGACCCTGACGGCGGTGCTCGACGTGAACGTCAAGGGCACCGATGCCGAGGAGACCCGCAAGGTCGCCGACGCCGTCACCTCCACCATGGTCACCGTCTCGCAGGAACTGGCGAAGGTCGACACCGCAGGCACCGAGTTGGTGGTCGTCGACGAAGCGGGCCCCGCGAAGCGGGACGGATCGATGTGGCAGTCGATCATTAGGGCCACCGTGCTGGGCTTCATCGTGGCGCTGGTCCTGGTGCTGGCGTTGGGATTGTTGGAGGACCGGCTGCTCGCACGACGACAAGTCGGACGTGTGGTCGACGGCGCGGTCGAAGGTTGATCCGTCGCTGGCTGCCTTGGATGATCGTCGCGGTCGTGGTCGCATTGGCAATCCCGTTGGCGTGGAAGCTGAGCGGGCTCCTCTCGGCCGGCGACGGCGACGACCCGGTGCCGGTTGCCGGCGCCGACCTGTCCGGCTCAGGTCCAGGAACGTTGGTCAGTGCGATGACGATGCCTGGATTCAGCCGATCCCGGGAAGGCCAGCTCGTCGACGCCGCTCGCGTGGTCTACCGCTCGACGTCGGGTGACACCGGGCAGCAGACCGAGGTCTCGGGCTCGGTGTTCACGCCCAAGGGCACGGCACCGGACGGCGGCTGGCCGGTGATCGCCTTCGGTCACGGCACCACGGGAATCGACGAGCCTTGTGCGCCGTCACTTTCCGACGCGCTGCTGGGATTCTCGAGCATCGTCGTCGGGTACGTCAGCTTGGGGTACGCGGTGGCGCTGCCCGACTACCAGGGCCTCGGTGCGCCCGGCGTCCACCCCTACACCGACGCCCGCACCGCCGGGCTCAACATGATCGACGCCGTGCGCGCGCTGCGGCACACCTACGGCGACGCGTCCACCCGATGGGCGGCGGTCGGCGGTTCCCAGGGGGGCGGGGCCGCATGGGCTGCCGACGAACAAGCCGCCTCCTACGCCCCAGAATTGGAGTTGGTTGGTGCCGTGGCGTACGTGCCCGCGTCGAACGTCACGGGCATCGTCGACCATGCGGTTGCGAACACGATGAGCACCGATCAGGCGCTGGCCTTCCAGGCCATCGTGGAATCACTGGCGCGGCTGCACCCCGACGTGAACCGGGACGACTACCGCCGTGGCGCCGCGGCGAAGTACTGGGAGCTACTGTCCGCGTGTTCGGGCCCGAAGGCGTCCGACCGGGCCGCCGCCGCGGCGGCGGTGAAGGCCGACGACTTCACGCCGGCCAACCCCGCGGCGGCCGACCGCCTGCGCGGCCTGCTCTCGGCGTGGGCGTTGCCCCAACAGCCACTCTCGGCGCCGTTGTCGGTCACGTACTCCGGACGCGACTCCTTCATCGACCCGCAATGGACCACGGACGCCATCGCACGGGCGTGCGCGCTCGGCGGCACGGTGGTCTGGCAGCTCCAACCGGACAAGGGCCACGGCGACGTCGACGTGTCGACTCGATTCGATTGGCTCGCAGATAGATTCGCAGGCCAACCGGCAGGCAACGACTGCCCACCGGAAGGTGGTGGGATACCGTGACGCCCATGGTGAAGAGACTCCTCGTGGCGATCGTCTGTGTGGCCCTGGTGTCCGGGGTGGCGTACGGGGTGAAGCCCTTCGCCCCCTTCATCGGGGCGTGGGTCTACGACCAAGTCGCCCCGTCGGCAGGCCCGCCCGAGCCCGTCGCGTCGGCTCAACTGAACGGTTCGGGACCCGGATCCCTGATTCGGGCCACCACCTTGCCGGGGGTGATGCGCAAGTGGGACGGACGAAACATGACGGCCGCGCGCATCGTCTACCGCTCGACGTCGGGCGACACCCAATTGCCGACCGTCGTGTCCGGTTCCGTCTTCATCCCCACCGGCGACGCCCCCAAAGGGGGATGGCCGGTGGTGTCGCTCGGACACGCGACGCTCGGGATTGACCCGCCCTGCGCCCCGTCGCTGTACTCGAGCCTGCTCGGATTCCTGCGGTACGTGGCGGTTTTCGTCGATATGGGCTACGCCGTTGCGATGGCCGACTTTCAGGGCCTTGGCACTGAGGGCATCCATCCGTATACCGACTCCCGCACCGCGGGGCTGAACATGATCGACGCCGTGCGCGCGCTGCAGAAGACGTTCCCCAACATCTCCAACAGATGGGTGGCCGTCGGAGACTCGCAGGGCGCGGGAGCGGCGTGGGCGGCCGACGAGCAGGCGAAGGGCTACGCGCCCGAACTCGACCTGCTCGGCGCGCTGGCAGCATCGCCGGGTGCCGACCTCACCGGACTCGTCGACAAGGCCGCGGACGGCACGTTGACCCCCGAGCAGCGTAGCGTCATCCAGGCGATCATCGAATCGCTCGCCCGGCTGCATCCCGACCTGAACCGCGACGACTTCCGCACCGCCGGGGCCAAGCACTACTGGAACGTGCTCACCGACTGCACACCCGCCGGGGCATACAAGCGCGCTCAGGCCGCCGACGGGGTGGGACCGCGCGACTTCGCGCCGCGCACACCCGACGCGGCCAACCAGCTTCGCGAGCTGATACAGAAGTGGGCGCTACCGCAGAAGCCGCTGTCCGCGCCGCTCTACGTCTACTACGGCGGCAAGGACCCGTACATCGATGCGGCCTGGACGAAGGCGGCCATCGAACGGGCCTGTGCCCTGGGCGGAACCATCACCATTCGGTACGAACCCGACGGCGGGCACAACCCGTCGGACGGACTGGAAGTGATCCGCTGGATGACCGACCGATTCGACGGAAAGCCCGTCCAGAATGACTGCTGACGCGCTCGACGCGGCGGTGCTGCGCGCAGCCGTGCTCGGACCGTCGTCGGGCTGGCGGCGCCTCGACGTGGTGGCCGAGACCGGGTCGACGAACGCCGACCTGATCGCGCGGGCACATGCAGGGGAGGACATCGACGGCGCGGTCCTCATCGCCGAGCGTCAGACGGCCGGGCGGGGCCGGCAGGGCCGAAACTGGTCCGACGGTCAGGGCGCCCAGCTCGCCTTGTCGGTGGGCATCGGCGTCGCGGACGTGCCGACGCAGCGATGGGGCTGGTTGCCGCTCGCCACGGGCGTGTCCATCGTGGAGACCGTCGGCCGGCTCGGCGGTGAGGTGTCGCTGAAGTGGCCCAACGACGTACTGGGCCGCGACGGCAAGCTGGCCGGAATCCTGGCCGAAGTGGCCGCTGCCCAGCGGGCCATCGTCGTGGGAATCGGCCTCAACGTCACACTTGCCAGAGACGAAGTCGCGGCGCCCCAGGCGATTTCGTTGGCCGAACTCGGCATCGACGTGCCTCCTCGGATCGACGTCGTCACCGAACTGCTCCGCGCGCTGGGCGACCGGGTACGCGGCTGGCGCGAATCCGGCGGCGCCGACCCGGGTTTGGCGGCCAAGTACCGCGACGTGTGTTCGACGCTCGGCGCCCTCGTTCGCGTCGAACTTCCGGGTGGCAACGAGCTCGTCGGAGTGGCTCGCGACGTCGACGAGCAGGGTCGGCTGTGCATTGACAGCGGTGGCGAAGAGATCGTGCTGGCAGCCGGAGACGTGATCCATCTGCGGCCCGCCGCGTCGGCCTGAGGCTATTGTCTGATCCGTGGGGTATCCGGAGAACGTGCTCGCCGCCGACGAGCGGGTGGTGCTACATCGTCATCCACACTGGAAGCGGCTGATCTGGCCCGTGCTCGTGCTCGTGCTCGTGACTGCACTGGCGGCATTCGGGGCCGCAGTGGTCAACGCCGCCAACTGGAGTTCGGCGGTGGCCACCAACGTCGTCATGGCCGTCATCGGCGTGGTGTGGTTGGTGGTGATCGGGTGGCTCACCGTGTGGCCGTTCCTGAACTGGCGCTCAACGCATTTCGTCATCACCGACCGGCGGGTGATGTTTCGGCACGGGGTGCTCACGCGAGCGGGCATCGACATTCCGTTGGCGCGCATCAACAGTGTCGAATTCCGGCATGGGCTGCTCGACCGCATGGTGCGCACCGGCACGCTCATCATCGAGTCCGCGAGCCAAGATCCCCTTGAGTTCCACGACATCCCCCGCGTGGAACAGGTTCACTCACTGCTGTATCACGAAGTCTTCGACACCCTCGGTTCCGAGGAATCGCCGAGCTGATCCGTACTATTTCCCGTCGCTTCGCTCGCCCCGACGCGGCGTGCCCGCCTCGATCGCAGCCGCGTGACCGAGCCGCGGCCGTGGCCTTCCTCGAGCTCGTCTTCGATGGCTTCGGCGATCCCGCCCGCAGTCAGGGTGGCTTCGAGCGCCTTGTCGGGGCTGCGTCCGTACTCGTCGGGGAACACCCAGCGCCGGAACGCCCAGAACCGGAACCCCATTTGCAGCAGGTTGCCGATGATGTAGGCGGAGACGAAGTCGGCGAGGTTCTCGATGGTCAGCGACACCTCGGGCACCCGCAGCCCGAGGACGTAGCTGGAGAAGTACAGCGGGGCCATGGCCAGCACCACCCCGACACCACTGACGCCGAAGAACAGCAGCGCCTCGTGGTGGCGCTCACGGCCGCCGCGGTCGCGGAAGCTCCATTCCCGGTTCAGGATGTAGGACGCGATGACGGCGACGACGCCCGCGATGATCTTCGCCGTGACCGGTTTGGGCTCGAGAATGGTCAGCTTCAGGGTGAAGAAGATCGCGGAGTCGATGATGAACGTCGTTCCACCGACGATCGCGAACTTGATGAGCTCGTGATGCCGCTCGGCGAAGGGCCGGATCGCGCGCGGCAGCCGCGCGATGGTGGCATCGGTGAAAGACACAAGACGCGAGTGTACGGAAACAAGACACGCGACGCGTACCCGTGCAGGTAGGGGCGTCGCACGCGCGTGACACCATAGCAGCGTGAGTGCACCCCCAGTCGTCGCCATGATCGGCGGCGGGCAGCTGGCCAGGATGACGCATCAGGCCGCGATTGCGCTCGGCCAGACGCTGCGCGTATTGGCCACCGGGCCCGACGAACCGGCCGCTCAGGTCACTCCCGACGTGGTGATCGGCGCGCACACTGACCTGGACGCGTTGCGACGGGCGGCGGCGGGTGCGGCTGTGATGACGTTCGACCACGAGCACGTGCCCGGCGCGCTGCTGGAGGCCTTGGTGGCGGACGGCGTGAACGTGGCGCCGCCGCCGCAGGCCCTCATCCACGCCCAGGACAAACTCGTGATGCGCCGAAGGCTCTCCGAGCTCGGCGCGCCGGTGCCG
This sequence comes from Mycobacterium sp. RTGN6, assembly GCF_033804605.1. Taxonomy (NCBI): domain Bacteria; kingdom Bacillati; phylum Actinomycetota; class Actinomycetes; order Mycobacteriales; family Mycobacteriaceae; genus Mycobacterium; species Mycobacterium sp. RTGN6. The sequence goes on along the minus strand of NZ_JAPZKZ010000010.1, from coordinate 48,398 downwards.
CGGTTCGCCGAGGTGACCACGCTCGCCGACGTCGAAGCGTTCGCCGCGCGCGTCGATGGGCCGATCGTCGTCAAGACCGCGCGCGGGGGCTACGACGGCCGCGGCGTCACCCTCGCCGGTGACCTCGCCGAGGCCAGGGCGGCCGCCGAGCGCTATCTGGCCGACGGCGCGGCGGTGCTGGTCGAGGAGCGGGTGAACCTGCGCCGCGAACTGGCGGCGCTGGTGGCCCGGTCGCCGTTCGGCCAGGGTGCGTCCTGGCCGATCGTGCACACGGTGCAGCGCGACGGCATCTGCGTGGAGGTCATCGCCCCTGCTGCCGGCCTCGACCCCGAACTCGGCGTCGCCGCAGAAGCGCTCGGGCTGCGGTTGGCCAGCGAGCTCGGCGTGGTCGGGGTGCTTGCAGTCGAACTGTTCGAGACCGTCGAGGGCACGCTGCTGGTCAACGAACTGGCGATGCGCCCGCACAACTCGGGGCACTGGACCATGGACGGGGCGCGGACCAGCCAGTTCGAGCAGCACCTGCGAGCCGTACTCGACTACCCGCTTGGAGCGACCGATCCGATTGCGCCGGTCACGGTGATGGCGAATGTGATTGGTGCACCGCAGCTTCCCGCGATGGGCATGGACGAACGACTGCACCACCTTTTCGGCCGGATACCCGAGGCGAAGGTCCATCTGTACGGCAAGTCCGAACGGCCCGGCCGCAAGGTCGGGCACGTGAATGTGCTTGGTGCGCTGCGTGGTTCGTTGGACGACGAGGCGTACGTCGCCGAAGTGCGAGAACGCGCGGCACGGGCCGCGCATTGGTTGTCACATGCGAAGTGGACGGACGGATGGAGTGAGCATGCCTAGTAGTACGCCCCGGGTCGGGGTCATCATGGGCAGCGACAGCGACTGGACCGTCATGGAGGAGACGGCGACGGCGCTGGCCGAGTTCGATGTCCCGTTCGAGCTCGGCGTGGTCTCTGCGCATCGGACCCCTGGCCGCATGCTCGACTACGCGAAGAGCGCGGCGGGCCGGGGGCTTGAGGTCATCATCGCCGGTGCCGGCGGGGCGGCGCACCTGCCGGGCATGGTGGCCAGCGCGACGCCGCTGCCGGTGATCGGCGTTCCGGTGCCGCTGGCGCGCCTCGACGGCCTCGACTCGCTGCTGTCGATCGTGCAGATGCCCGCGGGCGTTCCGGTGGCGACGGTGTCGATCGGGGGTGCCCGCAATGCTGGCCTGTTGGCCGTGCGCATCCTCGGGGCCTCCGATCCCGACCTGCGCGCCCGCATGGAACGGTTTCAAGCCGAACTGGAAACGATCGTCCTACAAAAGGACGCGGCGCTGCGAGCGCGCTTGATGGGCGGTTAAATTACCCAACCTTGGTCGCTAGCTGATCGCTAGGACGTTAAGAGTTGGCTTGAGTTTTCAGGCCGCCTTTGGCAGCAGGCGAGCGTGGTCGACGGTTTCTTCGATGTGAATATCAATGGTGTGCACCGCCTCCCAGGAGCGACACCTGATCGCTTACAGTACGAAACACGATGGCCTCGAATCCCTCTCACCAGGGGTTCGAGACCATCGTTCCAGTCCAACGCCTTACCGCCGCCGAGCCACGTCGGACTTTTTCAAGTCGAAGTAACAGTCGTCGAGCCCACGCGCGGCCGCGCGTGGGCGGCAACTCGCAAAAGCAGTCCGTAAGCTAAGCAAACGGAGCGGTCGGTGTGCGCGGGTGTTTACGCGTCGTCCTACTTTGTGCCGCCGCGGTACCAATGTGAGGGACAAGCGTTCACGCGTGTCGGTGGAATGGAGGACTGGTCTGTGAGGGTTCCGCTGCGTCGGGTGCCAAGTTGAGTACTGCTGTCAAGGTCGCAGGCGATCAGGAGGTAATTCCGTATCGTGCCGACGTTGACGGTCTGCGCGCCGTCGCGATCCTGCCGGTGGTCGCCTTCCATGCAGGATTGAGCTGGCTCCCAGGCGGATTCGTGGGCGTCGACGTCTTCTTCGTGATCTCCGGGTACTTGATCGGTGCCCAAGTCTTCCGGCAGTCGACGTCGGGCACGTTCCGATACCTTGCCTTCTACGCTCGTCGGCTGCGACGGATCGTTCCCGCGTTGATCGCCATGCTCTTGATCTTCCTCGCCATCGGCTGCCTGCTGCTTACGCCCGACGAATTCCGAGAGCTGGGCAAGGAGTCCGTCGCTGCGGTGTTCGGTGCCTCCAACTTGGTGTTCTTCTTGCAAGCCGACTACTTCGCCCCTGCAGCCGACCTCACACCGCTGCTGCACACGTGGTCGCTTGGCGTCGAGGAGCAGTTCTACATCGTGCTACCGATCCTCGCCGCCGTGTTCATCCGAGTGTTCAAATCGTCTGCAACGAAGCCGCTTCTGATGGTCACGGTCCTCAGCATGGCCGGGTCGATCGTACTGACGCACAGCAATCCGCAGGCGGCCTTCTACCTGCTCCCCACCCGCTTCTGGGAGTTGAGTCTTGGAGCTATCCTGGCCACGTCGGGTATCGCCACCTCGCCGAAGCTCCGCGGAACACTCGGGCAGATGGTCGGGCTCGGTGGCGCCACGCTCATAGTCGTCGCAATGATCGCCTACCGACCAGAGATCCCTTTTCCAGGGGCCTTCGTGTTGCTCCCGACCATCGGCGCGGCGATGATCATCGCTTCGCGATCGAGCTGGCTGAACGGCAAGATCTTGTCCAACCCGGTGGCGGTGTTCATGGGCAAGATTTCCTATTCGTGGTACCTGTGGCACTGGCCGCTCTTCTATTTGTCCCACGTCATCGGCATCGAAGGGCGGGCGGCGCCGTGGATCTTGGCAGCGCTGTCCTTCGGTCTCGCTGTCCTATCGTGGCGCTTCGTCGAACAGCCCTTTCGTCGCCGGCGCTTGGCGGACGGACCTGTTGTGCTCCGATACGTGATTGCGATCGCCTGCGTGGCGGCACTCGGGGCGTTGATCTTCCTGCAGAACGGGTTCATCGGTCGGTTGCCTACCGACGCTCGCATCTCCGCGGAGGATGCGCGACGATCGCAGGACGATCCGTGCCTGATTCGTCGTGGCAGCGTCGACGTGGCACCGGCAGGATGCCAATACGCGGCGACCAGTGGGCCGACGCTCGCGCTCATCGGCGACAGCCACGCAGCGTCGATCTCGCCCGGTTTCGAGCAGGCCGCAGCGGCGCAAGGTCTTGCCTTCCGGCAGCTGACGAAAACTCTGTGTACGGCCCAGTGGGGGTACGCGAACGTGACTCCCGGTCTGCCCGATTTCCCAGACGAGTGCTCCGACTATCAGCGGCTCGCGTTTCAGCAAGTCGAGGACGATCCGAAGATCAAAGTCGTCGTGTTGGCATCTCGTTGGAGTGCGGAGCAGGATCTGCTGTCCGCATCGGGCGGAGCTGCGGTCGGCTTGGAGACTGCGTTGGATTCGACGCTGACGCGCCTGCAGAAGCTCGGCAAGAAGGTTGTTCTGGTGATGGAGGTTCCAGAACTCACCTTCAGTCCGTACGCGGCGGTGATCGGTGAGTCTTTACCGGTGCGAGTGGGTCTGCAACACCTCCTTGGAGTGCAGCCCCTGAGCGGCCCGGCGCCTTTCGCGCGCATTCACGAGGACACCAGTCGTGACATTCTCAAGCGCGTGGCCGCCAAACACCCCAACGTCGTCTTGGTTGATCCGTGGGCCCAATTGTGTGACGCCAATGGTTGCCATTATCGCGACGGGTCGGCGCTCTATTACTTCGACGATCAGCATCTGTCCGGCGCGGGCGCCGTTCGAGCGGTCGGCACGCTTCCGCCGCTGGTCTGAGTTCCGCCAGTGAAGGCCCGGAACTTCACCGAGGACTGAGTTTGCCCTTGCCGCGAGCAGCAATGAGGCGCCAGCCCCCGTAGTGGTGGCCCGCGCGCTCGGAGGTAAAGTTACCGGCGAGTAGCAAGGAGCCACCATGTCGATCGGTAACCCATCATTCAACGTCTTTCAGCTGTCGGAAGAGCACGACGAGCTGCGCGCGGTACTGCGCGAGCTGTGCGACAAGGAGATCGCGCCGTACGCGGCGGACGTCGACGAGAAGGCGCGCTACACCGACGAAGCGCTCGCAGCGCTGAACTCTTCGGGGTTCTCGGCGATCCACATCCCCGAGGAGTACGGGGGACAGGGCGGTGACTCGGTCACGGCCTGCATCGTCATCGAAGAGGTCGCCCGGGTCTGCGCGTCGTCGTCGCTGATCCCGATCTGCAACAAGCTGGGCACGATGGGCCTGTTGATGAACGGCTCCGAAGAGCTCAAGAAGCAGGTGCTGCCGTCGATCGGCGCGGGCGAGGCGAGCGCGTCCTACGCCCTGTCCGAACGCGAAGCGGGCAGTGACGCCGCCGCCATGCGCACCCGGGCCAAGCGCGACGGCGACGACTGGGTGCTCAACGGGTCGAAGTGCTGGATCTCCAACGGCGGCCACTCCACCTGGTACACGGTGATGGCGGTGACGGATCCGGACAAGGGCGCCAACGGCATCTCGGCGTTCGTCGTGCACGCCGACGATCCCGGGTTCAGCGTCGGGCCCAAGGAACGCAAGCTCGGCATCAAGGGCTCACCCACCACGGAGTTGTACTTCGAGGACTGCCGCATTCCCGGGGACCGCATCATCGGCGAACCGGGCACCGGCTTCAAGACCGCGCTGGCGACGCTGGATCACACCCGCCCGACCATCGGCGCGCAGGCCGTCGGCATCGCGCAGGGTGCGCTCGAGGCGGCGATCGCCTACACCAAGGAGCGCAAGCAGTTCCGCAAGGCGATCAGCGACTTTCAGGCCGTGCAGTTCATGCTCGCCGACATGGCGATGAAGATCGAGGCGGCGCGGCTGATGGTCTACAGCGCGGCGGCCCGCGCCGAGCGCGGCGAGCCGAACCTCGGCTTTATCTCGTCGGCGGCCAAGTGCTTCGCCTCGGACGTGGCCATGCAGGTCACCACCGACGCGGTGCAGCTGTTCGGGGGATACGGATACACCGTGGACTTCCCCGTCGAGCGGTTCATGCGCGACGCCAAGATCACTCAGATCTACGAGGGCACCAACCAGATTCAGCGCGTCGTGATGTCGCGCGCCCTACTCAAGTAGGCAGTGCTGCGTCGAGTCTGGCGAGGTAGTCGTCCAGGTCGACTTGCGGCGTGGACGCAATCACGCTGACCGCCAGGGTGTCTCCGATGGTGTGCACACCGTGGCCAAGGCTCGAGATGTGCACCAGCGCGGGAAACGACGTGGTGAACGTGACGGGGCAGCCCCCGAAACTCAGGTCGGCGTTGCCCCGATCGACGCTCGACACGATGGTGTTGGCAGGCACCAGCTCGGGCTGGTCGTCGGTGCTCACCATCCGAATGGCAATGCGGCGCAACGGTGCTGGAACGAACACGGAGGCCGCCTCCTTCGCCGCGAACGATGGATGCAGGCTGCGTCGACGCCACGCCATCATGTCCGCCACGATGTGCTGCAGCTGTTGGTCCCGGCTCGGCGCATCGGGGTAAAGCCCAACGAATGTCACGTCGTGGTTGTTGTAGGCCTGTCCCGCAACGGGTTTGGCGACCGGTACGGCGGCGGTCAACGCTGACGTGGGCTCGCCGCGATCGCGGAGGTAGCCGGAAAGGGCGTCGGAGATCGCGAGAAGTGCCCCGGTCGTCAACGTCGGTCCGGGTAGCTGAGTCTTCCTGCGTACCAACGTCCGCAACACCCGCGTGCCCGACGGTCGGTCATTGACACTCAGCGCGGGAACCGGAGCCTTCACGGCTGGCACCTTGCCCGCCTCGGTGTCCCGGACCAGTGCACGGCGTGCGCGGACGACGGAGGCGACACTGCGGATCGTCGGATCGTTCGGCCGGCGCTCGATGGGAGCCGGCATGGTGTCACGACCGAACAGCGCACCCGCCAGTGCCGCGGTCCGGGTGCCGTCCCCGAGCACGTGGTTGATCTGCAGCGCGACGACGGTGGAGGGCCCACTCGTAATTGGGACCTCGCGGACGGCGGTGAAGACGTGTAGCCGCCAGGCCACCACCCGCGGATCCAGTTGGTCGAGGGTGAGCGCGCTCACTGCGTCGAGGCACTCGGTCCAGGTCGGCGACGACAGGTCGTGCACCGTGTATTGCTCGGGGCTTGCCTCGACGTGCTCCCAGCGCGGGTAGCGCAACTGGTACTTGTCCTCGCGGACCCGAACGTTGAGGTATGGAATGTCGCGCGCCCGGTCGAGCGTGTCGGCTACGGCGTCGGCAATGGACGCCGGCTCGCCGTCGAACGCAAAGACGATGAACTGATCGGTGGGGAACTTGGTCGAGAACCACAGCCACATCGCGTCGGCGGGCAGCATTGGCCCGACGACTTGGTCGAGGCTTACCTGCGCCAAGACACACTCTTCTCCTGATCACGACGCAGCTTGCTGCCAGTCCCCGTAAATGTAGCTGCTTCCTTGCTTGATGGTCGGACCCCAGCCTTCTGTGTTGTCCCGGTGGTCCAGCAACGAACGACCGATGAAACTGACGCACGTGTAGAAAACCTGGCATCATGTGGCGATGGTCACCGTGATGCCATTGCGCGACGGCTCGCGGATGGCTCCCGTCGACGCGATGTGGTTCTGGATGTCGACGAAGCTGCCGAACGACCAGTTCCAGGTCTACGCGTTCGACGGCGTGGCGGATGGTGGAGCCGCTACCGCGGAACTGCTGGGCCGGGCCCGGCGGTGCCCCGACCTGTGCCTGCGTGCTCGGGACGGACTGCTGCGGGTCGGCTTCCCGTACTGGGTCGAGACCGAGGTCGGTGCCGACGCGGTCGTGGTCCACGCGCTGGAAGAACCGGGGTGGGATCAGTGCCTCGCCGCGGTCGGCACGCTCATGGACGAGCAGCTCGACGTGCGTCGCGCCACCTGGCGCGTCCACCTGTTCCTTGGCGTGACGGGGGTGCCGGGTAGTACCCGTCCAGCCACCGTGGCGGTCCTGCAGATCAGCCACACCCTGGCCGACGGCATCCGGTCCTCCGCCCTGGCCGCCTACCTATTCGGCCGCGACGGCACGCCGATCCGACCGGTGCCGCGGCCGCGAGAACCCGTCCTACCCGCGATGCTGACGGCGCACCGGATGCACCGCGAGCTGGACCGGGACGTCGCCGCGGGCGTGGTCTGCGCGCCGAAGGCGTTGGTGCGCCCGTTGAGCACCAACGACCAGCCCGCCGGACGTCGGCTGCTTCGGACGGTGCTGACGCGGCGCTCGGAGTTGCCCCAGACCGTCACGGTGACGGTCGGCGCACTCGCGGCGATCTCCGAGGCGTTGGCGGGTCACCTGGCCGACCGCGGCGAGGACGTGTCCGAACTCGCGGCCGCAACGCCGGTAGCCAAGGCCGGCGAACGTTGCGCGAACAACTTCTTCGACTACGTGGCGGTCGGGCTGTACCCATCCGCTGCTGCCGGCGAACGCCTCGCACTCATCGACGCGGAGTTGAACGGCCGTAGGCGGGCGCGGTTGCACCCGGCGTTCGCAGCCACCGAGCGCCTGTTCGATGCGGTACCCGCACCACTGCGGCGCCTCGGCGTCTCGTTGCTCGATACGCATCGCAGGCCGGACTCGGTGATGGGTCACACGATGGTGTCGAGCGTCAACCGCGGTCGCGCCGACCTCGTGCTCGCCGGCTGCCCGGTGCTCTTCACCTCCGGATACCCAGCGCATCTTCCGATCTGCGGCCTCACGCACGGCGTGCACGGGATCGGCGACACGGTGGCGATCAGCGTCCACGCCGCCGAGTCCGCAGTCCCGGACGTCGACGCCTACGTCGACCGACTCGAGTTCGCGTTGCGCAGGTTGGCACAGGCCCGCGACGCGGCGGAGGCACAGATACGCGTGCAGTAGGGTGAGCTCAGTCACGAAGCACTGGAGACGGGTATGACGCGCGCGCCACGGCACACGCTTCGGTGCGTCCTGGTCCTGGCCGTGCTCGCCGTTACGACCCTCGCCGCGGGCTGTGGGTCGAACGCCCCGGGGCAGCAGCCCGTCGCAGACCTTGGCTCCTACGATGCGAGCGCCCAGTCCGCGTTGGCACGCATCGACCCCGCCGCCACGACGGTCGGGCTCGCGGATTCCGATTTGCTGGGGCTGTCCCCCGACGAGGTTGGCGAGACCGTTGCCCGCATGAGCGCGGACGGGGTGACCGACGTCCGCATCATGATCCCGTGGGTCGCCGTGCAGCACACCCGGGGCACCTACGACTGGGCCTTGGTGGACCGGTTGGTCGAATCGGCTGTGGCACAACGCATGTCGGTGTTGGCCACGCTGAACTCGACCCCGGAGTGGGCGGTGCCGCCCGGCGAGCCGGCCGTCCACGGCCGTCCGGCGTCCGCCGAGGCCTTTGGGACCTTCGCCGCCGCCGTCGCCCAGCACTTCAAGGGCAAGGTCTCGGCGTACGAGATCTGGAACGAGCCCAACGCCGCGGTCTTCTACGCCCCGACACCCAATCCGGCACAGTTCGTCGACCTGCTGAAGGCCGCGTACCCCGCGATCAAGCGGGCCGATCCGTCGGCCGTCGTGGTCACCGGCGGATTGGGTCCGATCGTGGACTTTGCGCCGATCGCCATGGACGCGGTGAAGTTCGTCGGCGCGATGTACGAGGCCGGCGCCAAGGACTACTTCGACGCCATCGGTTATCACCCGTACCAGTACACGATGAAGTTCTCCGAGGGCGGCTATCACCCGGACTCACCCATCAATCAACTCGCGGGAATCCGCGCGCTGATGCTCGCCAACGGCGATGGGGACAAGAAGATCTGGGCCACCGAGTACGGGGAACCGTCTTCGGTGGCGGGTGAGCTGAACCAGGCCGAGTACCTCGACGACATGCTCGGCAAGTGGCGGCTGCTGCCCTATGCCGGCCCCGTGTACGTCTACACCATGCGCGACCGCGACTCGGCGAGCTCACACGGTGACGACACCCTCGGGCTGTACCGCTCGGACGGGACGGCCAAACCGGCCCTGCAGGTGTTCACCTCACACATCGCGAACCACGGCACTCCCGTCAGGCAGGTGAATTCGGTCTCCGCGGGCGCTTCGGCTCCGCGGTGACGCGGTTCAGCTGACGCAGGCCGGGTCGTCCGATCCCGCGGTGAGAATCGGCGACGGCGGCGGCGGAGCCTCGGTGGACTCGACGGCTGCCGGGTCGGCGGTCTGCACCGAAGGATCCTCGGTACCGAGACCCGAACCCGGACCGGTGTAGTCGCCGGCCAGCACCACCTGCACGGATCCGGAGGCCATCGTCGGATCCTCGACGATCGGCAGGTTGCCCAACGCCTTGGCCACCGCCACGGCGCCCAGGTCGTCGATCTTGGGCGCCCTGACCTGGCTGCCCGAGACGTGGCCACCCTCGTGGTTGCCGACCTCGCCGGGGACGAACCCCTGGCCGGTCAAGACCTCCGACACCGCGGCGGCCAACCCGCCGACGTCGGTGTCGTTCACCACCGACGCGGTGGTCTTGTCAGGGGAGTACGCGATGGCTTCGGTCTTGCCCTCGTCCTGGTCCTTCAGCAGGCCACCCACCCAGTCCTTCACCGCAGACTCGTCGACGCGCACGACGCTCTGCATGCCGTCGTCGCTCCAGCCGTCCTCCTGCAGCACGGGAATGGTGGCGAACGCGACGTTGCCTGCCGCCAGCTTCTCCAGCTGGGTGGCGAAGTCCATGATATTCCACCCGTCGGACAGCACCACCGAGCGCTGAACCGCGTCTTGCAGACGGTTGAGCGTGGCCGGGCTGGACAAGGTCTTTCCCGAGATCACCTGATGAGCCAGTGCGGCCATCACCGCCTGCTGCCGGGTGACGCGGTCGAGATCGCCGCGCGGCAGGTCGTGCCGTTGCCGGACGAAGCTCAACGCCTGCGGCCCGTCCAGCTTCTGCCAGCCTGCCGGGAAGTCGGCACCCGAAAGGGGTTCGTAGACGGCATCTTTCAGACAGACGTCGACGCCGCCGAGGGCGTCGGTGATCAACGCGAACCCGAGCAGACCGATCTCGGCGTAGTGATCGACCGTCACTCCGGTGAGGCTGGCGACCGTCTTGATGAGCTCTTCGCGGCCGGCTTCGGTGGCCTTCGGCTCGGCGGTCGCCGGATCTTCGCCATCGACCTCGACGAGCTGCTTCATCTTGTCGAGCTTGACGTCGCCGAACACGCCGTTGATCTTCATCTTTCCCCACCCGGGCGCGGTGACGTAGGAGTCGCGGGGGATGGAGATCGCGGTGGCCGACTTCCCGTTGTTGGGGATGCGCACCAGGATGATCGTGTCGGTGTTGGTGGACACGTCATCGCCTGCGCGCAGCGTCGCCAGTTCCTCGGCGGACAGCGGATTGCCGTGGGCGTCGGTCCGGCTGTCCATGCCGACCAGCAGGATGTCGATGGCCCCGTCCTCGCCGCCCTCGCCGAGCGCAAGGGAACTGACGTGGTTGATGCCCGATTCGAACGACCGGATCTTGCCCCACGCCACCCCCGTGCCGATGACGACGATCGACGCCGCCATCACGGCGACGATGCGGGTTAGACGACCGTGCATCAGCCCAGGCTACTTGCGAGTCGGTCGCAGACCGGGTAGCGACTGGCGGCGTGCCAGACTCTTCAGAACATGTCTGACCGAATCGTCATCACTGGTGCAGGCGGGCTGCTCGGTCGCACGCTCGTTTTTGCGGCGGGCGGCCGCGAGGTACTTGCGCTGACCTCTGCGGACTGCGACATCACCGATCCCGTTGCGGTCCAGCGCCGGGTCAGCGCCGGCGACGTCGTGATCAACTGTGCCGCCTACACGAAGGTCGACGAGGCCGAACGCGACGAAGCAAGGGCGTACGCCGTGAACGCGACGGGCGCCGAGAACGTCGCGCAGGCCTGCGCCAGGGTGGGTGCTCGCTTGATCCACGTCTCCACCGACTACGTGTTCAGCGGACGGTTCGAAGGCGAGCAGCGACCCTACGAGATCGACGACGAGACGAACCCGCTCAGCGCGTACGGGCGCACCAAGCTGGCAGGGGAGGTCAAGGTGCTGGCCGCCTTGCCGGACGCGAACGTGGTGCGGACGTCGTGGATCTTCGGAGGCGAGGCCGATTTCGTCGCGGCAATCGGCAAGAAGGCGGCGGGAGCCGACGACGTGGACGTCGTGGCGGACCAGGTCGGCGGCCCGACGTACGTCGGTGACCTGGCGCAGGCCCTGCTCGACGTGGCCTCCAGAGCGATCTCGGAACCCGTCCTGCACGTCGCCAACGCAGGCGCGGCGAGTCGGTACGAACAGGCCAGGGCGGTGTTCGAACTGCTCGGTGCCGATCCGGAGCGCGTCCGGCCCGTCGGCACCGACCGGCACCCGCGTCCCGCGCCCCGGCCCGCGTACTCCGTGCTGTCGGCACACAGGTCGACGGAGGCGGGGGTCGCCCCGCTGCGGCCCTGGCGCGACGCGTTGGCCGTTGCGCTCGCGTCCGGCGGTCCGGAATCGGGAGTCGACAGCCCGCTACCCTCGACGCCGTGACCGACGAACTCGTCGTGGTGACGGTGACGTACTCACCGGGCCCGCACCTCGACCGCTTCCTCGCATCGCTGTCTCACGCCACCGATCGGCCGGTGCGGGTCGTCATGGCGGACAACGGGTCCACCGACGGCGCGCCCGAGGAGGCGGTGGAGCGCTACCCGAACGCCCGTCTCCTTCGAACCGGTGCCAACCTCGGCTACGGCACCGCGGTCAACCGTGCGGTCGCCGAGTACCTCCTCGACGCGGACACCGAGTTCTTCGTCGTCGCGAACCCCGACGTGCAGTGGGGGCCGGGCAGTATCGATGCGCTGCTCGAGGCCGCCGAACGGTGGCCGCTGGCGGGCGCGCTTGGCCCGCTCATCCGCGACCCCGACGGTTCCATCTATCCGTCCGCCCGGCACCAGCCCAGCATCGTCCGCGGCGGAATGCACGCCGTGGTCGGTCCGGTGTGGAAGTCCAATCCCTGGACGGCGGCCTATCGCCAGGAGCGGCTCGAGCCCAGCGAACGTCCCGTCGGGTGGCTGTCGGGCTCTTGTCTGCTGTTGCGCAAGGCCGCGTTCGACGAGATCCGCGGGTTCGACGAGCGCTACTTCATGTACATGGAGGACGTCGACCTGGGCGACCGGCTCGATCACGCGGGGTGGCAGAACGTCTACGTACCGACCGCCGAGATCCTCCACGACAAGGGACACGCCACCGGGCGGGACCCCGCCCGCAACTTGGCGGCCCATCACACCAGCACCTACACTTTCCTGGCAGATCGGCATTCGGGCTGGTGGCAGGCACCGTTGCGGTGGACGATCCGCTCGGCGCTCGCCGTGCGGGCCGGGCTCGTCGTCGGCAATTCCCGGAGGAAGCTCGCGAAGGGACGGAAGTGAGGGTGGGCGAACGTGGGTAGTCCGGTGAATCCGGCGGAGGTCGACGCCGTCATCCTCGTCGGCGGACAGGGCACCCGCCTGCGACCGCTGACGCTGTCCGCGCCCAAGCCCATGCTTCCGACCGCAGGCTTGCCGTTCCTGACCCATCTGCTGTCGCGCATCGCCGCGGCGGGCATTCAGCACGTCGTGCTGGGCACGTCGTACAAGGCCGAGGTGTTCGAGGCGGAGTTCGGCGACGGGTCGAAGCTCGGACTGCAGATCGAGTACGTGTTCGAGGCGGAGCCGCGGGGCACCGGCGGCGGCATCGCGAATGTGGCGCCCAGGCTGCGTCATGACAGGGCGCTGGTGTTCAACGGCGACGTGCTGTCCGGCTGCGACCTCGGCGCCCTGCTGGCCAGCCATGTCGAACGCGACGCCGACGTCACACTGCACTTGGTAAGAGTGGGTGACCCGCGCGCATTCGGCTGTGTCCCAACGGATTCCGACGGTGCCGTGACGGCGTTCCTGGAGAAGACGCAGGATCCGCCGACCGACCAGATCAACGCGGGCTGCTACGTGTTCGAGCGCGAGGTCATCGAGCGGATCCCGAAGGGTCGCGAGGTATCGGTGGAGCGCGAGGTCTTCCCAGGCCTGCTGGCCGACGGACTGAAGGTGTGCGGGTACGTCGACGCGACCTACTGGCGCGACATGGGCACCCCCGACGACTTCGTGCGCGGCTCGGCCGACCTGGTGCGTGGCATCGCCCCCTCGCCCGCACTCAAGGGCCATCGCGGTGAGGAACTCGTCCACGAGGGAGCTGCGGTCGCGCCGGGGGCGCTGCTGATCGGCGGCACGGTCGTCGGTCGCGGCGCGGTGATCGGGCCGGGCGCCCGGCTCGACGGCGCGGTGATCTTCGACGGGGCCCATATCGAGGCCGGGGCCGTGATCGAGCGGTCGATCATCGGTTTCGGTGCCCGGATCGGTCCGCGTGCGCTCATCCGCGACGGTGTCATCGGCGACGGTGCGAACATCGGCGCGCGCTGCGAGCTGCTGCGCGGCGCCAGGGTGTGGCCAGGGGTGACCATCCCCGATGGCGGCATCCGCTATTCGACGGACGTCTGAGCAGTTTTCGCGAGCTGCGCCAGGCCGTAGTCACCGCCCGGTATGTCGTCGAGCGGCCACCAGCGCAAGTCGAGGGATTCGTCGCTGCAGGTGATCTCCGCATCGGCCGGGGCGTGGGCGATGAACTGCATGTCGAGGTGGCGTGTCGGGACGCCGAGTGAACACGTCAGCGCGTGTACGTGCAGCGCGGCCAGGCCCGGGTCGATGCGCAGCCCGTCGATTCCGGACTCCTCGGTGGCCTCCCGCAATGCCGCGGCGACGATGTCGGCGTCGGTGTCCTCGCAGTGACCGCCCAGCTGAACCCATCGGCCGAGCCGCGGGTGCAGGGTCAGCAGCGCGTTGTGTCCGCTGTGGTCGAGCACCAGCGCCGAGGCGGTGATGTGTCCGGGCACGCATGCGCGGTGACACGCGTCGGGCCGGGCGAGCACGAAGGCCAGCACGGCGTGGCGCACCGCATCGTGGGCGGGATCGGCGGGCTGCCAAGAGGTCAGCGTGTCGACCACCGACTGGTGCAGGCTCACTTCACCACCAGCAGCCCGTCCGTGGGAACCGGATCCTTGGGTGCAGAGGGCTCGACGGGGTGACCGATCGCGATGGCGCCCAGCGGTTCCCAGTCCGCGGGAAGGTCCAATTCGTCGCGCACCAGCTCGGCGGCGAAGATCGTCGAACCGATCCAGCAGCTGCCCACCCCGCGCACCGCCAGCGCCACCAGCAGCCCCTGCACCGCGGCGCCGACCGCGACGGTGAACATGGTGTGTTCGGCCTCGGTGCGCAGTGCGTCCGGATAGGGGTGCGCGCCGTCGGGCACCATGAACGGGATGACGAATTCGGGGGCGTCGTAGAGGAGCTGGCCGCGCCCGACCCGCCGTTCGACGGAATCGGCCGCTCGTCCGTCGCTCGTCAGGTCGGCACGCCATTGGTCCCTCATCCGGTCCAACAACGCCCGCCGGACGGCGCCGTCGCGTATCCAGACGAACCGCACCGGCCTGGTGTGGTGTGGGGCGGGCGCCGTCAGCGCCTCGCCGACGGCCGCCTCGACCACGGCGGGATCGACCGGCTCGGAGGAGAATTGGCGGACCGACCGCCGCAGCAACTGCGCCTGGCTTCTGCCCAGTGCGATGGCCTCCTCGGTGCCCAGCCAGAAGAGGTCCTCCTCGCCCGCGCGGACGAGGTTGCGGCCTGTCGTTCCGTCGTCGCGCGGCCGAAGTCCGCGCACCACGGCGACCGGGATGCCGGTCAACTTGCCCTTCACCAGGTCTGCGGCCGCGGCGATCTCGTCGGCGACGGCGACCTCGGTCACGAGTAGTTCGTTGCCGTGCGGATCCTCGGCGCCCTCATAGGAGTGCAGTACCGCGAGCCCGGCGGCGCCGATTGCGGCGTCGGTCTGGCCGTTGCGCCAGGCCCGGCCCATCGTGTCGGTGATCACCACCCCGACCGTGACGTCGAGCAGTTCGCGCAGCCGGTCGCGCAGTGCGGCTGCGCTGCCGTCGGGATCGATTGGGAGCAGGGCGAGTTCGCCTGCGTCGATGTTCGAGCCGTCCACTCCGGCCGCCGCCTGCACCAGCCCGAGCGCGTTCTCGGTGATCAACGTTCGTCCCTTGCGTGCCAGCACGCGCACCGCTTCGTCGTCGATCAGCTTGCGCCGCAGGGTGTCTCGCTGCTCGGGATCCGTTGGCGCTGAGACGATGCGGCCTTCGGACTTCGAGAACACCTTGCTGGTGACCACCACGACGTCGTCGTTCTTCAACCACGGAGCGGCGCCGGCGATCGCCGCAGCGACGTCGTCGCCGGGGCGGAACTCGGGAAGGCCTGGCACCGGCAGGATTTCGATGGCGGCCGCCGCGCCGTGTTCGGTGGTCATCGCGTCAACTCCGGTAGCCCCGCGAGTTCGACACCGGCCCGCACCATTTCGGCGGTGGCCTTGGGGTCGGTCATCAGCAGCGGGATCGCGCGTACCTCGACGTCGTCGATCGTCGCGTCGTCCGTCTCGTCGATGAGCCAGCCGTCGAGGATGCCGATGCCCGCGCGCGCGCCGAAGTGGGCGCCGACGGCGGCCGAGGAGGTCTCCACCCCGATCACCTCGAGGCACTCATCGGCCATCCCGCGCAACGCCTTTCCGGCGACGATGGGTGAGTATCCGATGACGGGTGCCGCCGTCGAGCGCAGCGCGCCGCGGATGCCGGGCACGGCCAGTATCGCGCCGACGCTGACCACCGGGTTGGACGGAGCGAGGAACACCACGTCGGCCTCGGCGATGGCCGCCGCCACGCCGGGGCCCGCGGTTGCCTGCTCCGATCCGACGAAAGCGAAGCTGTGGGTGGGAATTTGGGCGCGGTAGCGCACCCACCACTCCTGAAAGTGGATTGCCCTGCGCTCGTCTTCAAGTCCCTCTCGGTCTGGATCGGTGACGACGACGTGTGTTTCACACCGGTCGTCACTCGCGGGCAGCAGGCGCGCGCCAGGTGCCCAGCGGGCGCACAGTGCCTCGGTCACCTGCGACAGCGGATAACCCGCCCGCAGCATCTGGCTGCGAACCAGATGGGTGGCCAGGTCGCGGTCTCCGAGCCCGAACCAGTCCGGTTGCACGCCGTAGGCGGCGAGTTCCTCCTTCGCGTGCCAGGTTTCGTCCTTGTGACCCCAGCCCCGTTCGGGGTCTATACCTCCACCTAACGTGTACATACAGGTGTCGAGATCGGGACAGATGCGCACGCCGTGCATCCAGGCGTCGTCGCCGACGTTGACGACGGCCGTCAGTTCGTGGTCGCCAGGGCTGCCGGAGGCCGTTTCGGCAAACTGACCGAGGCCGAGGTACTGCTGGACGCCGAGGAGAAACCGGGCGCCGCCGACGCCGCCGACCAGAACGGTGACCTTCACATCCACCGAGACTAGGCCCTTCGCCTGCGTATGAGCCCACCGTGGGGGGTCTGTGAGCGACACGCCAGGTAACCGACGCGCCGTGATTTGGTCACGAGATGATATGAAAATCCCTTCTAGCGCTTGACCGCTGCAGCTAACCCGTGTCTAATCACATCAGTGTCATTTCCCGGTTGGCCTGCCGGTTCCGGTGTCGCAGACCGAGATTCGATCACTTGTTCGAATGGTAGTAGCGCACTGTGGCTGGTGTGGCTCGACATAGGGAACAACGAAAACAGGTGAGGAGGCGGAAGATGTCTTATGAGCGTGTCGATTTCGACAGTGTCGTCCGATTCGATAGTCGGATGCTCGGCTCCGTAGGCAGTACCCCGCACACCAATACCGGACCGGCGCAGTTCGCTCCGGCCGCCCGGCCCCAGCTGAGTCTGGTGCCGGATCCCCTCGACGCAGCCCCGGCTACGGACGAGGACGATCAGTGGCAGGAAAGGGGGTTGTGCGCACAAACCGATCCCGAGGCGTTCTTCCCTGAGAAGGGCGGCTCCACTCGCGAGGCCAAGCGAATCTGCTTGGGGTGCGAGGTGCGCGACAAGTGCCTCGAGTACGCCCTGGCCAACGACGAGCGGTTCGGGATCTGGGGTGGACTCTCCGAACGGGAGCGTCGCCGGCTCAAGCGCGGCATCATCTGACCAAGAAGGTCATTCGTCGTCGATCGTCGGGTCGATGACTGAGGGCTCCACGCCCAAGTAGGTGGCCACCTGGGCCACCAGAATCTCGTGCAGCAGGTCGCCCAAATCGGTGGTGTCCTTGGCTCGCCGCTCGATTGGCTTGCGGAACAAGACTATTCGCGCTCGAGTGGCATTTCCCCGCACGTCCACACCTGCAGGTATCAGCCGTGCCAAAGCGATCGGCCCGTCGGCGATCACCTCCGGGGGCCATTGCACGTTGTCGGGGTCCTTCGGAGCGATCCGGGGAATCTCGTCGACGGCCACGTCGAGGGTGGAGACGCGTTCGGCCCACCGGCGTTCGATCGGTTCGTAGGCCTCGAGCACCGCCATGTCGAACTGCTCGGCCCTGCTTCGCCAGCCCGGCACGGTTGGGGGGAGCAGCGGGCCTCGCATCTCCCGGCCGCGGCGAGAGCGCGGATCGGACATGCGGGTGATCGTATCGGCCCGCCGAGGCGAGCGATCGTAACGGTTGGAGATCGGCGCCCCCATGGCTGCGCGTGTCCGGCCGCTCGAGGGGTATCGGCGCGATAGCCTCGGGTCCGTGAACGTTCCCCGTCGCTGCTGCCGGCCCGGGTGCCCGCATTATGCCGTGGCGACGCTGACCTTCGTCTATACCGACTCGACGGCCGTCGTCGGCCCGCTGGCCACCGTGTCGGATCCCCACTCGTGGGACTTGTGCGTGCTTCACGCCGGCCGCATCACTGCGCCCCGCGGGTGGGAGCTCGTCCGTCATGCCGGACCGCTGCCGTCGCACAGTGACGACGACGACCTCGTGGCGCTCGCCGATGCGGTGCGCGAAGGACGCGACGGCGTCGTCCCGATGGGCGGCGTGATCGCAGGGTTCTCGGACCCCGCGGGCGGCGTGTTGACGGCCCCGCCTGCCACGCGTTCCGAGCACAACGGGCGGCGGCGTGGGCATCTGCGCGTTTTGCCCGACCCAATCGACTAGCCGCCGACACCGATTCACGCCAAGCCGGTGTGACCGTCGGCGTGGCGATTCGCGAGCCGATAGGCTGGCGCCAAGAGTCCGCCCATCGAGGTGACCCCCAGGAGAAGAATTTATGTCTCGGCCCGCTGCGGCTGTCAACCGCGTCATCAAGGCGTATGACGTCCGGGGTTTGGTCGGCGAGGAGATCGACGAGCAGTTCGTCTTCGACGTCGGCGGTGCCTTCGCGCGGTTGTCGCGCGCCGAGGGCGCCGCGCGTGCCGTGATCGGCTACGACATGCGTGCCAGCTCGCCGTCGTTGGCCGCGGCGTTCGCCGACGGTGTGACCGCGCAGGGCCTCGACGTGACCAGGATCGGGCTCGCGTCCACGGACCAGCTGTACTTCGCCTCGGGCCTGCTCGACTGCCCGGGCGCCATGTTCACCGCGAGCCACAACCCGGCCGCATACAACGGCATCAAGCTGTGTCGCGCGGGTGCCAAGCCCGTTGGCAAGGACACCGGGCTGGTGACCATCAGCGACGAGGTCATCGCGGGCGTGCCCGCCTTCGACGGGACGCCGGGGTCGATCACCGACCGCGACGTGCTCGCCGACTACGGCGAGTTCTTGCGGTCGTTGGTCGACATCTCCGAGATCCGGCCGCTGCGCGTGGCGGTGGACGCGGGCAACGGGATGGGCGGCCACACGTCGCCCGCCGTGCTGGGCGGCATCCCGTCGATCACGTTGTTGCCGCTCTTCTTCGAGCTCGACGGCACGTTCCCCAACCACGAGGCCAATCCGCTCGACCCGGCCAATCTGGTCGATCTGCAAGCCCACGTCCTCGCGACCGGAGCCGACATCGGCCTCGCGTTCGATGGCGACGCCGACCGCTGCTTCGTCGTCGACGAACTCGGTCGTCCGGTGTCTCCGTCGGCGGTGACGGCCCTGGTCGCCGGGCGCGAACTCGGCCGCGAGATCGGCGCCACCGTCATCCACAACCTCATCACGTCGCGCGCGGTACCCGAACTGATCGTCGAGCGCGGCGGAACGGCGGTGCGGTCCCGCGTCGGGCACTCCTACATCAAGGGGCTGATGGCCGACACCGGCGCGATCTTCGGCGGCGAGCACTCGGCGCACTACTACTTCCGCGACTTCTGGGGTGCCGACTCCGGCATGCTCGCGGCGTTGCACGTGCTGGCCGCACTCGGCGAACAAGACCGGCCGCTGTCGGCGATGATGGCCGACTACCAGCGCTACGAAGCGTCGGGCGAGCTGAACTTCACCGTGTCGGACGCGGCCGCGTGCGTGGACGCCGTGCTGAAGTCGTACGGCGGCCGCATCCACTCCATCGACCACCTCGACGGAGTCACCGTCGACCTGGGCGACGGTAGCTGGTTCAACCTCCGCACGTCCAACACCGAGCCTTTGCTACGGCTGAACGTCGAGGCGCGCAGCACCGACGAGGTCGACGAGATCGTCGGGCACGTCGCCGCTCAGATTGCCTCGCGCAGCGGGTCCGCGACGTGAGTGCCGATTCACGCTCCCAAGTCGGTGCCATCGACCTCGATGACGTCGACGGTTTGCTCGACGCCGACCGCGACGGGCTGCTGCGGGCGGCGTCGATGGCGGGCGCGCAGATGCGGGCCACCGCGACGGCGCTCGACGAGGGTGTGCTCGACTCGCTGAAGTCGGACTACCCGCCGCGCACGGTGATTTGGGTGGCCAACCGGGGCACGGCCGAGGTGGCCGGGTCGCTGCTTGCGGCGGCGCTCGGGGGGTCGATGGCGGCGCCGTTCGTCGTCGCCTCCGAGGTGCCGCCCTGGATCGGCGCGTTGGACGTGCTCATCGTGGCGGGCGACGATCCCGCCGACCCCGCGTTGGTGGCGGCCGCCGCTTCGGGCACTCGGCGCGGTGCGCGTGTCGTGGTCGTCGCTCCTGAGGAGGGTCCGCTGCGGGAGGTCGCCGCAGCCAGGGCGGTCGTGCTGAGCCCCCGGGTGGCGGTGCCCGCCGACTTCGGACTGACGCGATACCTCGCGGCCGGGCTGGCCACGTTGCGCGTCGTCGACCCCGGAATGCAGGTCGACCTCGCCGCACTCGCCGACGACCTCGACGCCGAGGCACTGCGCAACAGCGCGGGCCGCGAGTCGTTCACCAACCCCGCCAAGACGCTCGCCGACCGCATGACGGGACGTCAGGTGGTGTTGGCCGGCGACAATACGGCGACGCTGACGCTGGCCCGCCACTGCGCGGCGGTCTTGCTGCGTGTCGGCCTCGTGCCGACGGCGGCGGCGGGACTGTCCGATGCGCTCGTCGCGATTCAAGGTGGAATGGCGCGCAGGACAACCGATTACGAGACATCTCTGTTTCACGACGAGGAGCTCGACGGCCCGTTGCCCAGTCGCGTGCGTACTATCGTGTTGACCATCGGCGACGAGCGTCCTGCGCTGGCGGCGAGGCTGAGCGGTTTCGACGACATCGACGTGATTAGTGCGGAGGACGTCCCCGACGTCGCGACGCCAACGCCCGGTGGCCGTCCGGAACAACAGCTGGCATTGCTGGGGGTGCGGTTGGAGATGACTGCGGTGTATCTGAGACTGGTACGGGGTTAGACGAGTGGATCTGCTACGCGGCGCGGTGCGGACGTATGCCTGGGGTTCGCACACTGCCATCGCGGACTTCACTGGAAGGCCAAGTCCTACAGCGCATCCCGAGGCTGAGCTATGGCTGGGTGCGCACCCGGGCGATCCTGCGTTCCTCGAGTCGGAGGACGGGGAGCGGTCACTGCTCGACGCCATCAAGGCCGATCCGGAGGGCCAGCTCGGCACCGCCACGCGGGAGCGGTTCGGCGATGCACTGCCGTTTCTTGCGAAGGTCCTCGCCGCCGACGAGCCGCTGTCGCTGCAGGCGCATCCGAGTGCCGAGCAGGCCGCCGAGGGTTTCGCTCGCGAGGAGCGCATGGGCCTGCCGGTGTCGGCGCCGAACCGCAACTACCGCGACCGCAGCCACAAGCCGGAGCTGATCGTCGCGATAGCGCCGTTCGAGGCGCTAGCGGGATTCCGGCCCGTCGACCGCACCATCGGCTACCTGCAGGCGCTCACCGTCTCCGACCTCGACTCGTTCATCAACTTGCTGTCTGGGCAGGCCGACGCCGACGGGCTGCGCGCTCTGTTCACCACCTGGATCACCGCACCGCAATCCGACCTCGACGTGCTGGTCCCCGCGGTGCTCGACGGCGCGGTCGCGTACCTCCGTTCGGGTGCAACGGAATTCGCAGCGGAGGCCAAGTCGGCGCTGGAGTTGGGTGAACGCTATCCCAATGACGCGGGGGTGCTGGCTGCGATGTTGCTCAACCGGATCAGCCTGGCGCCCGGCGAGGGCATCTACCTACCCGCCGGAAACCTGCACGCGTACCTGCACGGCGTGGGGTTCGAGGTAATGGCGAACTCCGACAACGTGTTGCGCGGCGGGCTGACCCCCAAGCACGTCGACGTGCCCGAACTGCTGCGGGTGCTCGACTTCACCCCCACCGACGACCTGGTGATTCGGCCCGAGGTCGGCGCCGACGGCTTCGAACTTGTCTACGCCACGCCAGCACCCGAATTCGCGGTGTCGATGCTGAATCTCGACGGCGAGCTGCTGGGTCACGAGGTCGACGCGCCCGCCCGCCACGACGGTCCGCAAGTCCTGCTGTGCACACAGGGTTCGACGCAGGTGCATGCCAAGACGAGCGTGCTGACGCTTGAGCGCGGCTCGGCGGCCTGGGTGGCCGCCGACGACGGACCGATCCGGCTGGTGTCCGAGCAACCCAGCAAGTTGTTCCGCGCCACCGTCGGCAGCTAGCGGGAGGGCACCTCGTGTCGAGTGGCGGCAGTACCAGGGCCATTCTCGCGGCACTGGTCGCCAACGCGGGCATCGCGGTGGCCAAGTTCGTCGGGTACCTCATCACTGGCAGTTCCTCGATGCTGGCCGAGTCGGTGCACTCCGTCGCCGACACCTCCAACCAGGGGCTGCTGCTCTGGGGGCAACGGGCCGCGCGCAAGGAGGCCGACGCGCTGCACCAGTTCGGCTACGGCCGCAGCCGATACTTCTACTCCTTCGTGGTCGCCCTGGTGTTGTTCAGCCTTGGCGCCGTCTTCGCGCTCTACGAGGGCTATCACAAGATCACCCACCCCGAGCCCCTTGAGTCACCGCTGGTGGCGATTGCCATCCTGGGCGTCGCAGTAGCGTTGGAGGGCTACAGCTTTCGCACCGCCGCCGTGGAGTCGCGGCCGCTGAAGGGGTCGGGAAGCTGGTGGCGGTTCATCCGGACCTCGCGCAATCCGGAGCTTCCGGTGGTGCTGCTGGAGGACTCCGGAGCTCTGGTGGGGCTGGTACTCGCCCTATCCGGCGTCGGGTTGACGATGTTCACCGGAAACCCGGTCTGGGACGGCGTCGGCACCGTCGCGATCGGCGTCCTGCTCGGCGCCATCGCCGTCATCCTGATGGTCGAGATGAAAAGCCTGCTGATCGGCGAGAGCGCCACCAAGGACGAAGACGTCGCGATCCGTGCCGCGCTCGAGGAGACCGCCAACGTGGAGCGGCTCATTCACATCCGCACGCAGTACCTGAGCCCCGACGAGCTTCTGGTGGGCGCCAAGATTGCGCTGGCGTCGACGACCGACCTGGCGACGGTGGCTGCGACCATCGACGCCGCCGAGGTCGCCATTAGGGCCGCGGTGCCCGCGGCCACGGTCATCTACTTGGAACCCGATCTCGATCGCGGCCGCGCCGACTAGCGTTGCGCTTCTCCGCAAGGAGCAGCCGCATGTTGTGCCGGATGGTGCGGCCCACCAGACGCGCCGACGGCACCATGTAGAGGCTGTCCAGCAGGCTGAAGCGGCGTAGGAACCATTCTGCGAGAACGGTATCCGTCTCGGCCGCGCCGAGGAACTGGTCGAAGAGGCTTCCGACGGGCTTGTACCACCACTTCGCGTCGCCGGTGGCGTTGTGCAACGCCAGGTCGCCGATGACGGTCATCAGCCACACCGGATAGGTCGTCTTGGCCGTCGCCTTGGCGAGCCGACCGGCGAGGTCGGTCGCACCCGAGGAGAGTACGGTGCGCAAGTTGCCCGCCTGGATCGCCGTCATCGTCATGCCCTGGCCGAACGTCGGGTTGAAGCTGACCACCGCGTCGCCGAACGGGATGATGCCGACGGGGAAGCGGCTCATCGCGTCGTAGCGACGCCAGCGGCTCTGCGGGTACTTGTGGAACGCCACGTCTCCGATGGGCGTGCCCGCCCGGATGGCGCTCGCGAAGTGCTCCGGCAGAATCCGGTCCGCCAGGTCGCACATCTCGGCGAAGTTCTGCGGCGGCTCCACCTTCCCGGTACCGAACGTGGTCAGCCCCCAGTTGCCGTCCTCGTAGAAGAGCATGCCCAGCCCAACGGGTTCGGCGCGCGTTGCGCCCGCGACGACGACCTTCTCCTTGAGCAGCCCTTCGGGGATGTGCACCTGATGCGTGGCGTACGCGATCCCGACGTCGACGGTGTCCTCTCGGGGTCGGCCGTAGCCCCACTGCTCAAGCCACACGGGAAGCCGGGTGCCGCGACCCGCCGCGTCGACGACGAGGTCCGCAGGCACCGCGCTGGATTCGTCGCCCGCTTCGAGCAGCACGCCCGTGACGCGTTCGTGTGTCGCGTCGAACCAGGGTTCGGCGACGGCCTGCCTGACGAGTTCGACGTTGCCGATGGCGAGCGCGCGCTTGCGGATTTGCCACTCGAGGTGCGGTCGGCTCGGCACGTACGCGGTGAACTCGTCGTGCAACGTGGTCGCCGTTCCGAGGACGTGGCCCGCGGCGCCGAAGTGGATGCAGTCGGGGCGGTTCTCCAACATCGGCACGCCGGCGGCGACCATGTCGTCGAGCAGTCCGGGGAACAGTCCCTCGAACTCGGCGGCGCCGCGCGCCATCAGCAGGTGCACGTGGCGACCCTGTGGGACGGCGTCGCGGTTCGCCGGGCCGTCGGGAAGCTCGTCGCGCTCATAGATGGTCACCCGGTCGTAGTGGTCGGACAACACCCGAGCGGCGCACAGCCCCGCGAGGCTCGCTCCGATGACGATCGCGTGATTCCCCATGGCCGGACGGTACTCGGCAGGTCGGGTCACTCGCCGAAACTGCGGCCAGATCGTCATTCCGGCCAGATTCGCGATCTCTGAGCAGTCTCGGCGGTAACGTCGGACCTGCGCGGTTTACAAAACATAGTGATTTGTCTAGACACCGGACAAAAGTGGCTCTATAGTCAACTCCAGAAGGTGATGGCTCTCACATGGAGGTGAACTCGCGGTGGCGACTCAAACGGATTCCACGACCCCGGTCGAACAGTGGCGCGACAGGAAGCGCTACCTGTGGCTGATGGGCCTCATCGCGCCGACGGCACTGTTCGTGGTGCTGCCGCTGGTGTGGGCGCTCAACCAGTGGGGCTGGCACGCCGCGGCGCAGGTGCCGTTCTGGATCGGCCCGATCCTGCTCTACATCCTGCTGCCCGCCCTGGACCTGCGCTTCGGTCCCGACGGCCAGAACCCGCCCGATGAGGTGATGGAGCGGCTGGAGAACGACAAGTACTACCGCTACTGCACCTACATCTACATCCCGTTCCAGTACGCGAGCGTGATCTTCGGCGCCTACCTGTTCACGGCGTCGGAGCTGAGTTGGCTGGGCTTCGACGGGGGCCTGAGCTGGGTGGCCAAGATCGGGCTGGCGCTGTCGGTCGGCATGCTCGGCGGGGTCGGCATCAACACCGCGCACGAGATGGGCCACAAGAAGGACGAGCTGGAACGCTGGCTGGCCAAGATCACCCTGGCCCAGACCCTGTATGGCCACTTCTACATCGAGCACAACCGCGGCCACCACGTCCGGGTTGCCACCCCGGAGGATCCCGCGTCGGCCCGCTTCGGCGAGACGTTCTGGGAATTCCTGCCCCGCAGCGTCTGGGGCAGCCTGAAGTCGTCGTGGGAGCTCGAGGCGCAGCGGCTGCGCAGGCTCGACAAGAGTCCGTGGCACTGGTCCAACGACGTGCTCAACGCGTGGGCGATGTCGGTGGTGTTCTACGGCGCGCTCATCGCGATCTTCGGCGTCGCTCTGATCCCGTACGTGGTGATTTCGGCCGTCTTCGGCTTCACGCTGCTGGAGACCGTCAACTACCTCGAGCACTACGGACTCCTGCGGCAGAAGACCGCCAGCGGACGCTACGAGCGGTGCGCGCCCGAACACAGCTGGAACTCCGATCACATCGTGACCAACCTGTTCCTCTACCACCTGCAGCGCCACAGCGATCACCACGCCAACCCGACGCGTCGCTACCAGACGCTGCGGAGCATGGAAACCGCGCCGTGCCTGCCCAGTGGGTACGCGTCGATGATCGGGCTCACCTACTTCCCGCCGCTGTGGCGCAAGGTGATGGACCACCGCGTCATTGAGCACTACGACGGCGACCTCGCAAGGGTGAACATCCATCCGCGGATGCGCGACAAGGTGCTCGCCAAGTACGGAACCGGGGTAACCCGATGAGCGCCTACCGTTGCCCCGGCTGTGACTACGTCTACGACGAAGCCAAAGGTGCTCCGCGGGAAGGGTTTCCGGCAGGCACGTCGTGGGACGACGTCCCCGATGACTGGTGCTGCCCGGACTGCGCGGTGCGCGAGAAGGTCGATTTCGAAGCGATTGGAGTGAGTTCATGAATGCCTACAAGTTGTTTCTCTGCGTGCAGTGCGGATTCGAGTACGACGAGGCCAAGGGCTGGCCGGAGGACGGCATCGCCCCGGGCACCCGGTGGGACGACATCCCCGAGGACTGGAGTTGCCCCGACTGCGGCGCGGCCAAGTCGGACTTCGAGATGGTCGAAGTCGCCCGGTCGTGAGCGTTACCCTCGCGCATGTGAGCACTCCACGCGTGTCGTACGCCGAGGCGTCGCGGGTGCTGCTGCGCGACTCGATCCTCGACGGCATGCGGGACATGCTGCTCGCCCGCGACTGGTCGTCGATCACCCTGTCGGACGTCGCCCGCGCCGCAGGTATCAGCCGCCAGACCATCTACAACGAATTCGGGTCGCGCCAGGGCCTGGCGCAGGGCTATGCGTTGCGGCTCGCCGATCGGCTGGTGGACCAGATCGAGGACGCGATCGTCGGCAACGTCGGCGATGTTTATGCCGCGTTCCTGCAGGGGTTCCGCGACTTCTTCGCCGAGTCGGCCTCGGATCCGCTAGTCATTTCGTTGCTCACCGGCGCGGCGAAGCCGGACCTGCTGCAGATCATCACGACCGACAGTGGGCCGATCATCACCCGTGCCTCGCAGCGGCTGACGACGACCTTCATGGAGAGCTGGGTGCGGGCCAGCGAAGAGGACGCGGGTGTGCTGGCCAGAGCCATCGTCCGCCTTGCGATGAGCTACGTGTCGATGCCTCCGGAGGCGGATCACGATGTGGCCCGTGACCTGGCCCGTTTGATGACGCCGTTCGCCGAACGCTACGGTGTCATAGATACTCCGTAGCCGGCAGAGCGCTTCAACCGCCTGTCCCGCGAGCCCGCAGGCTATGGGTGTCGCCAGCGCACGTCTGTGCGCTCACAGGCAATGCCGAACGAAAAAGGGGCTCTACATGACTGCACCGACGCTGACCGCTGACGTCCGCAACGGTATCGATTACAAGGTCGCCGATCTGGACCTGGCCGAGTTCGGCCGCAAGGAGATCCGGCTGGCCGAGCACGAGATGCCGGGCCTGATGACGCTGCGCCGCGAGTACGCCGAGGTGCTGCCGCTCAAGGGTGCGCGCATCTCCGGTTCGCTGCACATGACGATCCAGACCGCGGTGCTCATCGAGACGCTTGTCGCGCTCGGCGCCGAAGTTCGATGGGCGTCCTGCAACATCTTCTCCACCCAGGACCACGCTGCCGCGGCCGTCGTCGTCGGCCCGCACGGCACCGTCGAGGAGCCCAAGGGCACCCCGGTGTTCGCGTGGAAGGGCGAGACGCTTGAGGAGTACTGGTGGGCCGCCGAGCAGATGCTCACCTGGGAGGGCGAGCCGGCCAACATGATCCTCGACGACGGCGGTGACGCCACCATGCTGGTGCTGCGCGGCGCGCAGTACGAGAAGGCCGGCGTCGTGCCTCCCGGCGAGGACGACGACTCCGACGAGTGGAAGGTGTTCCTGGCGCTGGTGCGGGCGCGCTTCGAGACCGACAAGACCAAGTGGACCAAGATCGCGGAGGCCGTCAAGGGCGTCACCGAGGAGACCACCACCGGTGTGCTGCGGCTCTACCAGTTCGCCGCCGCAGGCGAATTGGCGTTCCCGGCCATCAACGTCAACGACTCGGTGACCAAGAGCAAGTTCGACAACAAGTACGGCACCCGGCACTCGCTCATCGACGGCATCAACCGCGGCACCGACGTACTGATCGGCGGCAAGGCCGCGCTGGTCTGCGGCTACGGCGACGTCGGCAAGGGCTGCGCCGAGGCGCTCAAGGCCCAAGGCGCCCGCGTCGCGGTCACCGAGATCGACCCGATCAACGCGCTGCAGGCGCTCATGGACGGCTTCGAGGTCAAGTCGGTCGAAGAGGCCATCGGCTGGGCGGACATCGTCATCACCGCCACCGGCAACCAGGGCATCATCACCCTCGAGCACATGAAGGCGATGAAGCACCAGGCGATCCTGGGCAACATCGGGCACTTCGATGACGAGATCGAGATGGCGCGCCTGGAGCGCGATCCGAAGATCCGCCGGATCAACATCAAGCCGCAGGTCGACGAGTTCGTGTTCGAGGACGGCCACTCGATCATCGTGCTGTCCGAGGGCCGGCTGCTGAACCTGGGCAACGCGACGGGCCACCCGTCGTTCGTGATGAGCAACAGCTTCTCCAACCAGGTCATCGCGCAGATCGAGCTGTGGACCAAGAACGACGAGTACGACAACGAGGTCTACCGGCTGGCCAAGCACCTCGACGAGAAGGTCGCCAAGATCCACGTCGAGGCGCTCGGTGGCACGCTGACCAGGCTCACCAAGGAGCAGGCCGAGTACATCGGCGTCGACGTCGACGGCCCGTACAAGCCCGAGCACTACCGCTACTGAGTTTTCACGACGGACGGCCCCCGACACGCGAGTGTCGGGGGCCGTTTGCTGTCGCCGTGGCGGCTGTCGATGGTCTGGTCCGATTGGGCCAAACGCGTCGCACGGTCCGGAATGGCCATTAACATATCGCTCTGGGTCACCGGCGTGCCGCGGCACGCGGAGGGGGAGGAGCGCGACCGCACATGCTCGCCACGCTGCAGAAGCTGCTGGACGTCGAGATGACGATCGCGGAGTGGCTGGGAACCGGGTTTATCCTGGCCATCCCCTACCTGGCGTTGGGCGTCGCCTGGGCGGCCGCCAACGCCGAACGGTTCGACGGCGTGCACGGGCTGGAGTTGATCCTGACACTGGTGGGGGCGGTGCTGTCCTGGCCCGTGCTGTTGTTGCCGTCGGTGTGCGCGGCGTGAACCCGTCCGGCGACGAATCGGCCGTCGCACCAATGTCGTTGCACGACTGCCGAATCTCGGTGCGCAGACGAACGGCGCGCTGGAGCGACGACGACGTGACCGCAGCCGATGCGATGGACTTCTGGGCATTCGCGGCCGGGGCCGCCAACGTCATCATGCAACTGTCGCGGCCGCAGGTCGGCTACGGCGTAGTCGAGAGCAAGGTCGACTCGGGCAACCTGCTGAAGCATCCGTGGAAGCGGGCCCGCACGACGTTCCAATACCTCGCGGTGGCGATCATCGGCTCGCCCGAGGACCGCACGGCGTTCCGGGAGGCGGTCGACGGCGCGCATCGGCACGTGAAGTCGCCCGTCGGTAGTCCGGTGCGCTACAACGCATTCGACCAAGAGCTGCAGATGTGGGTCGCAGCCTGTCTGTTCGTCGGACTCGAGGACACCTACCAACTCCTACGCGGCGAGCTGACCGCCGCGCAGGCGGAGCAGTTCTACCGGTCGGCCTGGCCGCTCGGCACGACCTTGCAGGTCACCGAGGATCAATGGCCGGCCACCCGCACCGAGTTCGACGACTACTGGACCGAGGCCTGTCGGCTCGTCGCCATCGACGACACCGTGCACGCCTACCTGCGCGACCTCGTCGACCTGAAGATGATCAATCCCGTTCTGGGGCTGCCGTTTCGGCCGTTGCTGAAGTTTCTGACGACCGGCTTCCTCGCGCCCGTGTTTCGGGATGCGCTCGAAGTCGGGTGGGGTCCGAAGCGGCAGTGGTTGTTCGAGTCGCTCTTCCTCGTCGTCGCCTTCGTCAACCGCTTCCTGCCGATCTTCATCAGACAGGGTGGCAGCTACGTGCTCCTGGCCGACGTGCGGCGACGCGTTCGCACGAATCAGCGGCTGATCTGATGACCGCGGTGCGAAGGTTGTTGAGCCGCAAGGTGAGTATCGGCGCCATGTTGGAGTTCGGGTTGTGGTGCGGACTGCTGCACGTGGTCATCGGATTGGTCTTGACGTTTCTGCACTACGACTCGGTGACGCGGTTGGGCACGCAATTGCAGACCCTCCTGCCCGCGGGCGCGGAGTTGGCGGCGTTCGGAGTCCATACGCTGCTGTGGCCGCTCGTACTGCTCGCGTCGGCCGTGTGCCCGACGTGATCGACGGACGCCGCCTCACCAAACTTACCCCAAAGTAAACTTACCTAAAAGTAGGGAACCGCTCCCGTTGGTCATACCGGATCTGTTACGGTCCCCGCGTGACTCGGGGAGTGGTGGGGCTTGTTTTCGTCGTGATCCTTGCTTTGACAGTCGGAATCGCGCCGCGCGCGTCCGCTGACCCCACCCACGACGTCCGCGACCCGAAGTACAACGAGGACGAGTACGCCGAGTTCTACACCCCGCCCGAGCCGCTGCCGCCCGGTAAGCCCGGCGAGCTGATCCGCACCGAGCCGTCGCGACTGGTGCTCGAACCGTCCGGCCAGTTGGGCGCGATCATGGCCACCGGAACGCGAATCATGTACCGCAGCATCGATGCTCGCGGCAACCCCATGGCGGTCACCGGCACCTACTTCGAGCCGTACAACGACTGGCCGGGTCAGGGGCCGCGCCCGCTCATCGTCTACGGTCCCGGCACGCAGGGCCAGGGTGACCAGTGTGCCCCGTCGCGGCAGTTCAACCAGGGCATCCACTTCTCGCCCTACCTGGACTTCGCCTTCAACTACGAGGAACTGTTCGTCGCGACGATGGTCGCCCGCGGCTTCGCCATCGTCATGACCGACTACCAGGGGCTTGGCACGCCGGGGCTGCACACGTACGTCAACCGAGTCGCCGAGGGCAATGCCATGCTCGACGCGGGCCGAGCGGCGATGCTCCTGCCCGATACATCGCTGGATCCGCATGGCCCGCTTGCCTTCTGGGGCTACTCGCAGGGCGGCGGGGCGGCCGCCAGCGCGGCCGAACTTGCGCCGTCGTACGCCCCGGAGCTGCACGTCGTCGGCACGTACGCCGGGGCGCCGCCCGCCGACCTGAAGGAGCTCTTCCCGTACGCGGACGGCAGCGCGCTGGTGGGGGTCGTGGGGTACGCACTCAATTCCGTCATCACCACGTATCCGGAGTTTGCGGACGCCATTCGCGCGACGCTCACGCCACGCGGTGCCGACATGCTCGACAAGGTTCAAGATCAGTGCATCGCCGAGACGATCGCCAAGTTCATGTTCCGTCACCTGCAGCCCTACTTCAACGAGGACGTCTTCGCGCTGGTCGAGCGGGAGCCGTTCAAGACGCTGTTCGACATGCAGCGCATCGGCAAGCTCAAACCGGATTCGCCGGTGCTGATCAACAGCAACCGGTACGACCCGCTGGTCCCGTGGACCGGCGCGAATCAGTTGGGCCGGGACTGGTGTGCGCAGGGCGCCGACGTCGAGTTCCGCACCAACGAGCAGCCGCCGTTCCTCAACAAGTTGGTGGTGAACCACGCGTTGCCGATGCTGGTCGACGGTGAACCCGCGATGCAGTGGATCGCGGACCGGTTCAACGGGCTACCGACCGCGCCCAACTGCGGGACGTTCTGAGCCGACCCGCGCTTCCTCGCTACGCTCGGCGGGTGCTCATCGCGATCGAGGGCGTCGACGGCGCGGGCAAGCGCACGCTGACCGAAGGGCTACGCGCATCGTTCGAAGCGTCCGGCCGCTCCGTCGCGCAGTTGGCCTTCCCGCGCTACAAGCAGTCGGTGCACGCCGACCTCGCCGCCGAGGCACTGCACGGCGAGCATGGAGATCTCGCCCAGTCGGTCTACGCGATGGCCATGCTGTTCGCCCTCGACCGCGCCGGAGCCAAGGACGAGCTCGCGCGGCTGAGGGGCGCCCACGACGTCGTCATCCTCGACCGCTACGTCGCGTCCAACGCCGCCTACAGCGCGGCGCGACTGCACCAGGACGTCGACGGCGACGTCGTCCAATGGGTGCGCGCCCTCGAGTTCGACAGGTTCGCGATGCCCGCGCCGGACTGGCAGGTGCTCCTGGCGGTGCCGACCGAGTTGGCCGCCGAACGTGCCCAACACCGCGCCGCGACCGAAGCCGACCGCGCCCGCGACGCCTACGAACGCGACGATGGACTGCAACGGCGGACCGGCGCCGCCTACGCGGCGCTGGCCGCCCGTGACTGGTGCGGGCGGTGGATCAGCGTGGGCCCAGACGTCGCCGCCGCCGAGCTGGCCCGCACCTTGATGCCCTGATTGGCCGTTCTACCTGGAAAACGCCCGGTGTGGTAACCGAGCTTTATCGCGTTCTGGTGACACCATGGACACCATGAGGCAAAGAATTCTGGTTGTCGACGACGATCCATCGTTGGCCGAGATGCTCACCATCGTGCTGCGGGGCGAGGGATTCGACACCGCGGTCATCGGTGACGGGAGCCAGGCACTGACGGCGGTCCGCGAGCTGCGGCCCGATCTCGTGCTGCTCGATCTCATGCTGCCCGGCATGAACGGCATCGACGTGTGCCGCGTGCTGCGCGCCGACTCGGGGGTGCCCATCGTCATGCTGACGGCCAAGACCGACACCGTCGACGTGGTGCTCGGGCTGGAATCCGGCGCCGACGACTACGTGATGAAGCCCTTCAAGCAGAAGGAGCTCGTCGCCCGGGTCCGGGCCCGGCTGCGTCGCAACGACGACGGTCCCGCCGAGCTGATCTCGATTCACGACATCGAGATCGACGTGCCTGCTCACAAGGTCACCCGGATGGGCGAACAGATTTCGCTGACACCGCTGGAGTTCGACCTGTTGGTGGCGTTGGCGCGCAAACCGCGGCAGGTGTTTACTCGGGATGTGCTGCTCGAACA
Source organism: Mycobacterium sp. RTGN6 (assembly GCF_033804605.1). Classification (NCBI taxonomy): domain Bacteria; kingdom Bacillati; phylum Actinomycetota; class Actinomycetes; order Mycobacteriales; family Mycobacteriaceae; genus Mycobacterium; species Mycobacterium sp. RTGN6. Next base: position 16,079 of record NZ_JAPZKZ010000010.1, on the reverse strand, counting down.
GGTCTGGGGCTACCGGCATCCCGCCGACACTCGGTTGGTGAACGTGCACGTCCAACGCCTGCGGGCCAAGGTCGAGAAGGATCCGGAGAACCCGCAGGTGGTCTTGACCGTTCGAGGAGTGGGGTACAAGGCCGGACCGCCGTGATCTTCGCCGCTCGGCGGTGGCTGTGATCTTCGGCTCACGGCGACGCATCCGAAGTCGCTCGGCGCCGATGCTGCGAGGCCTCGGCGCCTTGGGTCGAGCACTCGGTTTCGCGTGGCGCCGCTCCCTGCAGCTTCGGGTGGTGACCCTCACGCTCGGGTTGTCGCTCGCGGTCATCATGGTGCTCGGCTTCGTCCTGACCAGTCAGATCACCGACCGCATCCTCGAGGTCAAGGTGCGCGCGGCCACCGAGGAGATCGACAGGGCGCGCAACACCGTCAGCGGCATCGTCGGCGGTGAGGAGACGCGCTCACTCGACAGCAGCCTGCAGTTGGCGCGCAACACACTCATCGATCGCAAGGCCGACTCGGGTGCCGGCCTGGCCGGTGCCTTCGACGCCGTGCTCATCGTGCCCGGCGACGGGCCGCGCGCCGCGACCGCCGCAGGCCCGTCGGATCAGGTGCCCAACACGCTGCGCGACTTCGTGAAGGCCGGCCAGGTCAGTTACCAGTACGCGACCGTGCGCACCGACGCCTTCTCCGGGCCGGCGCTGATCGTCGGCAGCCCGACGTCCTCGCCCGTGACCAATCTCGAGCTCTACCTCATCTTCCCGCTGAACAACGAGGAGAGCACCATCTCGTTGGTCCGCGGCACCATGTTCACCGCCGGCGTCGTGCTGCTCGGTCTGCTGGCGGCCATCGCACTGCTGGTGGCCCGGCAAATCGTGCTGCCGGTGCGGTCGGCGTCGCGGATCGCCGAACGGTTCGCCGAGGGACACCTCACCGAGCGCATGCCGGTGCGCGGCGAGGACGACATGGCCCGGCTGGCCGTGTCGTTCAACGACATGGCGGAGAGCCTGTCGCGCCAGATCACCCAGCTCGAGGAGTTCGGAAACCTGCAGCGGCGCTTCACCTCTGACGTCAGCCACGAGTTGCGCACCCCGCTGACCACCGTGCGCATGGCCGCCGACCTCATCTACGACCACAGCGAGGAACTCGATCCTGCGCTGCGCAGGTCGACCGAGTTGATGATCAACGAGTTGGACCGGTTCGAGACGCTGCTTGCCGATCTGTTGGAGATCTCCCGCCACGATGCGGGCGTCGCGGAGTTGTCCGTCGAACCGGAGGATCTGCGCTTGACGGTGGAGAGTGCGCTCGACAACGTCGGCCATCTGGCCAAGGACGCCGGTGTCGAGATGATCGTCGAGATGCCCGAGGACGCCGTCATCGCCGAGGTGGACGCGCGCCGCGTCGAGCGCATCCTGCGCAACCTCATCGCCAACGCCATCGACCATGCCGAGCACAAGCCGGTGCGTATCCGTATGGCCGCCGACGAAGACACCGTCGCAGTGACGGTGCGCGACTACGGCGTTGGGTTGCGGCCTGGCGAGGAGAAGCTCGTCTTCAGCCGGTTCTGGCGCTCCGATCCGTCGCGGGTGCGGCGGTCGGGCGGGACGGGGCTCGGGCTGGCCATCAGCATCGAGGACGCCCGGCTGCACCAGGGCCGCCTCGAGGCGTGGGGTGAACCCGGCAAAGGGGCAGCGTTCCGCCTCACCCTCCCGCTGATTCGCGGACACAAGGTGACCACCAGCCCGCTGCCGCTGAAACCGATTGGGCCCGACCGGCCGCCGCACCGGCCGGCCCGCGAGCGCGAACCCGCGGGAGACCGCGCGTGACACGCGCGCTTGCGCTGGCGTGGCTGCTGGCGCTCGTGGTCGCACTCGTCGGATGCGCCGGCGTGCCCAGTTCGTCTGCGCCCCAAGCGATCGGCACCGTCGACCGGCCCGCGCCGCCGAGCCTGCCGACGCCAACCCCTGGCATGGACCCCGACGTGCTGCTGCGCGAGTTCCTCAAGGCGACCGCAGACCCCGCCAACCGCCACCTCGCCGCCCGGCAGTTCCTCACCGAGTCGGCGTCGCGGTCGTGGGACGACGCGGGTAGCGCTCTGCTGATCGACCGCGTCGTGTTCGTCGAAACCCGTGGGCCCGATCGCGTTTCGGTCACCATGAAGGCCGACATCCTCGGCTCGCTGTCCGACATGGGGGTGTTCGAGACGGGGGAGGGTGCGCTGCCCGACCCCGGGCCCATCGAGCTCGTCAAGACGCCGGGCGGGTGGCGCATCGACCGCCTCCCCAACGGCGTGTTCCTGGACTGGCAGCAGTTCCAGTCCACCTACAAGCGCTACACGCTGTACTTCGTCGACCCCACGGGCAAGACCGTCGTGCCCGACCCGCGCTACGTGGCGGTGTCGGACCCGGACCAATTGGCCACCGAACTGGTGACCAAGCTCGTCTCCGGCCCGCGGCCCGAGATGGACAACACCGTGCGGAACCTGCTCGGCCCGCCGTTGCGGCTGCGCGGGCCGGTGACGCGCGGCGACGGCGGCAAGACCGGCGTTGGCCGCGGGTACGGCGGGGCGCGCATCGACCTCGAGGGCCTGTCGACCACGGACCCGCACAGCCGGCAACTGCTTGCGGCCCAGCTCATTTGGACGCTGAACCGGGCGGGCGTCAACGGCCCCTACGTCATCAACGCCGACGGCGCCGCGCTCGACGACCGGTTCGCCGAGGGCTGGAATTCCTCCGACGTGGCCGCCACCGATCCGGGCGCGGACCCCGGTGCTGCCGCGGGACTGCACGCGTTGATCGGCGGGTCGCTCGTGTCGTTGGACGGGCAGAAGGCGCCGCGCGTGGCGGGGGCGTTCGGTCAGCTGCCCGATCAGACGTCGGCCACCCTGTCGCGCAGCGGGCAGGAGGTGGCGTCGGTGGTGACGCTGCGTCCCGGCGCGCCCGACATGGCGGCGTCGCTGTGGGTCGGCCCGATCGGAGGTGACGCGGCCCAGGCGCTCGATGGGCGCACGCTGTCGCGGCCGAGTTGGTCGGTCGACGACGCGATCTGGATCGTCGTCGACGGCAACAACGTGGTGCGCGTCATCCAGGAGGCCGCCTCCGGTCAGCCGGCGCGCATCCCCATCGACTCCATCGCCGTGCAGACCCGATTCCCAGGAGCCATCAACGAATTGGCGCTGTCGCGGGACGGGACGCGCGCCGCGATGGTCATCGAGGGTCAGGTCATCATCGCCAGCGTCGAGCAGACGGCGGGTGGCCAGTACGCGCTGACCTACCCGCGCCGGCTCGGCTTCGGGCTCGGGAACACCGCGGTGTCGCTGTCGTGGCGTACCGGCGACGACATCGTCGTCACGCGCACCGACGCCCAGCACCCGGTGTCGTACGTCAACCTCGACGGGGTGAACTCCGACGGTCCCAGCCGCAACCTGCTAGCCCCGGTGGCGACGGTGGCGGCGAACCCGTCGACGGTCTACGTCGGCGATCAGCGTGGGGTGCTTCAGCTTTCGGGGTCGGCCGCCGAGGACGACCTGATGTGGGTGGAGGTCCGGCCGCTGATGGTGGCCGGTGCGATGCCGGTGCTGTCGGGCTAATCGTCGTTCGGCGGTCAGGAATGGGTGGCTTGCGCGGCCCGCTGCCGATCGATGAACTTGATCGACATGCGTTGCAGCAGACCGGGTGCGAACCGGGCGAACCGCCACGCGGTCCGGGCCTGACGCGGCCACACCAGCAGGGCCTTGTTCCGTTCGATGGCGGTCAAGGTGTCGCGCGCCAGGTCGTCGGCGGACGAGAACGTCTCGCTGCGTTGACCCATCTTGTAGTAGTCGCGGCCGACGAACCCGCCGAGCTCACCCTTGTCGAGGATCGGCGTCTCGACGGCGGTCGGGCAGATGGCCAGCACGCCGACGCCGCGCCCGGCGGCCTCCGAGCGCAACGCCAGGGAGAGCCCGACGACGGCGTGCTTGCTCATCACGTAGCTGGTGATCTGACCCGCGGCGGCGAGCCCGGCCATCGACGCGGTGTTGACGATGTGGCCGTGGCCCTGTTTCACCATTAGGGGGTAGGCCGCGGCCACCCCGTGCACGACACCGCGGATGTTGACGTCGATGATCGCGTTCCACTGGTCGAGCGTCAGCAGTTCGGTGTCCCCGCCCCAGGTGATGCCCGCGTTGTTGAACATCAGGTCCAGGCGCCCGCTTCGGTCCGCCACCTCGTCGACGCACGCCTGCACGGCGGCCGCATCGGTGACGTCCAGGCGCGCCGACCGGGCACCGAGCGGCTCAGCCGTACGGGCCGCGGCGTCGCCGTCGACGTCGGTGCACACCACGTCGGCCCCGGCTGCGGCCAGTGTGCGGCACAGTGCCGCGCCGATGCCCGACCCCGCGCCCGTGACGATGGCCTGCTTGCCGATGAACGTCGTCACGCCGTACCCATCAGCTTCTGCAGCGCACCCATCACGTCGGGGTAGCGCAACATGTGGGCGCCACCGTTGATGTCGAGTACCTCGCCGGTGAGCCACGGCGCCTTCGTGATGTAGAGGATCGCCTCAGCGATGTCCTCGGGCGTCCCGGTGCGACCCAACACGGTGTTCTCGGTGTACCCCTCGATCGTGCCGGGCACCATCGCGGCGCCCTCCGTGAGCGGGGTCAGCACGAAGCCCGGTGCGACGGCGTTGACCCGGATGCCGCGCGTGGCGAACTCCATGGCCGCCACCTGAGTCAACATCGACAGCCCGGCCTTCGCGGCACAGTAGGCGCTCATGCCCGCCGCGGGCTGGCGGGCGTTGAGCGACGAGATCCACACCAGCGAGCCGTTGTCGCGCAACGCCCTGCCCGCGTACTTGGCGACGATCAGCGACCCGGTCAGGCACACGTCGACGACGGACCGGAACTGGTCGACCGGCATGTCGACGATGAGGCTGATGTTGGAAAACCCTGCGGTGCAGACCACGACGTCCAGCGGTCCGGTCCGCTCGAACAGTGCGGCCACGGACTCCTCGTCGGTGACGTTCACCTCATCGCCGACGTGTGGGGTGCCGAGCTCCGCCGCCCGCGCCGCCGCGCCGTCGGCATTCAGGTCGGCCACGATGACGCGGTTGCCGTCGCCGGCGAGCGCCTTGGCCGTCGCCCAACCGATTCCCGATGCGCCGCCGATGACGAGCGCCGTTGCCCCGCCTCCGTTGTCCACCACTAGAGCCTCCACGATGAGTCCGCCGTCAACTGACATGCCAACTGTAAGGGATTCGGCACGGCGCGGTGTCGGTGCGCGCGAACACACTGAGCCCGTGCTGCTCGACCTTGTCCTGCCCCTGGAGTGTGGCGGCTGCGGGGCACCGTCGGTCCGGTGGTGCGATGCGTGCGCCCGCACGCTGACCGTCCACTCGGACCAACCCATGCTCATCACGCCGCGCATCGATCCCGGCGTGCCCGTCTTCTCCCTAGGACGTCACGTCGGCGTGCGACGGGCGGCGATCATCGCGGTCAAGGAGCGGGGGCGCAGCGAGCTCGCCCACCCGCTCGGGCTGGCGCTCGGCGGGGGACTGCGCCAGCTCGTCGCGTGGGGCATCGTCGTCACCCCGGTCACCGTCGTCCCCGGACCCACCAGGCGTTCCGCGGCTCGCCGTCGTGGCGGAGATCCGGTGACGAGGTTGGCGCGCGCCGCGCAGGTGCCCGGCACCGCCGTCGTGCAGGCCCTCGCGTTGCGGGCCTTCACGCGCGACTCCGTCGGGCTGACGGCCGGGCAGCGGCAGGCCAATATCGCCGGGCGGGTGCGCGTGCGAAGACCCGTCTCGGGCGAGGTCGTGCTCGTCGACGACGTCGTCACGACGGGGGCTACCGCCGACGAATCTGTCCGTGTCCTGCAAACATCCGGGGCGCGGGTGGTCGCGGTCCTTGCGATCGCACACGCTTGACCCGGCTGCAGCGCACAAAACATGTCACCGCGAGATCAAACTGAAATGAAGAACTCGCGACTGGTCTGCGAAATTGGTGGCACAGGCGGGTGAACACGGACTACCGTCGGTGCCAACCACCCGTGAGTGCCTCACGGCGGCACTGAGTCAACTCGGAGCCACATCGCCTGACCGCGGTAGGAGGTGAGTTCTCGACACCTTGCGCCGGTGGGCGGCGAATTGCAGAAATCCCGTCGGCGCGTTTCCCGACCAGTCGGCATGCCTCTAGGCGTGCGCCGCGAAGAGAAACGAGTTGCCAAGTATGTCAAGTAATTCCGTGCAAACAAGCCAATCGACCATGGTCGTCGAGGACGAAGCACCCGTAGCCGCGCCACGCGCCGAGGTCGTCGTCAAGGGCCGCAACGTCGAGATTCCCGACCACTTCCGCATCTACGTCTCCGAGAAGCTGACGCGCCTCGAGCGCTTCGACCGCACCATCTACCTGTTCGACGTCGAACTCGACCACGAACGCAACAGACGCCAGCGGAAGAACTGCCAACACGTGGAGATCACGGCGCGAGGTCGGGGCCCGGTGGTGCGCGGGGAGGCCTGTGCGGACAGTTTCTACGCGGCCCTGGAAGGGGCGGTCTGCAAACTCGAGAGCCGGCTGCGTCGCAGCAAGGATCGCCGCAAGATCCACTATGGCGACAAGACGCCGGTCTCGGTCGCCGAGGCCACCAAGGTGATCGCGCCCGAAGCCTTCCTGCCCCCGGCTACGACCGACGAACTCTCCGCAAGCACCAACGGCCTGGCCGGCGAACACGAACCGGGCCACATCGTGCGGACCAAGGAACACCCCGCCAACCCGATGACGGTCGACGACGCGCTCTACGAGATGGAACTCGTCGGCCACGACTTCTTCCTGTTCCACGACAAGGAGTCCGACAAGCCCTGCGTCGTCTACCGAAGGCACGCCTACGACTACGGCCTGATTCGCTTGGCCTAAATCTGTGCGAGCAGACGCAAAGCCCCTCCTATCGCGAGAACGAGGGGCTTTTGCGTTTGGTCGTGCGGTGAAATCGGGCTCTACGGTTAGTCACCTACGATGGATCGCGAAGAACACTCCACTACACAGGGGAAATCAACGTGCTGTCGAAGTTGCTCCGTCTTGGTGAAGGCCGCATGGTCAAGCGCCTCAAGAAGGTCGCGGACTATGTGAACAGCTTGGCCGACGACATCGAGAAGCTGTCCGACGCCGAGCTCCGCGCCAAGACCGACGAGTTCAAGAAGCGCGTCGCCGACGGCGCCGAGCTCGACGACCTGCTGCCAGAGGCGTTCGCGGTGGCCCGTGAGGCGGCGTGGCGGGTGCTCGACCAGCGGCCGTTCGACGTCCAGGTGATGGGTGGCGCGGCGCTGCACTTCGGCAACGTCGCGGAGATGAAGACCGGTGAGGGCAAGACCCTGACCTGCGTGCTGCCCGCCTACCTCAACGCGCTCAACGGCAAGGGCGTGCACGTCGTCACCGTCAACGACTACCTCGCCAAACGCGACAGTGAGTGGATGGGCCGGGTGCACCGCTTCCTCGGTCTCGACGTCGGGGTGATCCTCGCCCAGATGACGCCCGACGAGCGTCGCGTCGCCTACGCCGCCGACATCACCTATGGCACCAACAACGAGTTCGGCTTCGACTACCTGCGCGACAACATGGCGCACACGGTGGACGACATGGTGCAGCGCGGGCACCCCTTCGCCGTCGTCGACGAGGTCGACTCCATCCTGATCGACGAGGCCCGGACCCCGCTGATCATCTCCGGCCCCACCGACGGCGCGTCGAACTGGTACGTCGAGTTCGCCCGGCTCGCTCCGCTCATGGAGAAGGACGTCCACTACGAGGTCGACATCCGCAAGCGCACCATCGGCGTGCATGAGGTCGGCGTCGAATTCGTCGAAGATCAACTTGGCATCGAGAACCTCTACGAGGCCGCCAACTCGCCGCTTGTCAGCTACCTCAACAACGCCATCAAGGTGAAGGAACTGTTCCTCCGCGACAAGGACTACATCGTCCGCGACGGCGAGGTGCTGATCGTCGACGAGTTCACCGGCCGAGTGCTGATCGGCCGCCGCTACAACGAGGGCATGCACCAGGCCATCGAGGCCAAGGAGCACGTCGAGATCAAGAACGAGAACCAGACGCTCGCCACGATCACGCTGCAGAACTACTTCCGCTTGTACAAGAAGCTCTCGGGCATGACGGGTACCGCGCAGACCGAGGCCGCCGAGCTTCACGAGATCTACAAGCTCGGCGTGGTCTCCATTCCGACCAACCGGGAGATGGTCCGCACCGACCAGTCGGACCTGATCTACAAGACCGAGGAAGCCAAGTACATCGCCGTCGTCGACGACGTGAGCGAGCGCTACGAGAAGGGCCAGCCCGTCCTGATCGGCACCACCAGCGTCGAGCGCTCGGAGTATCTGTCGAAGCAGTTCACCAAGCGGCGCATCCCGCACAACGTGCTGAACGCGAAGTTCCACGAGCAGGAAGCGAACATCATCGCCGAGGCCGGCCGCCGAAGTGCGATCACGGTCGCCACCAACATGGCGGGCCGCGGTACTGACATCGTGCTGGGCGGCAACGCGGACTTCCTCGCCGATGTGCGGCTGCGCGATCGAGGGCTCGATCCGGTGGAGACGCCCGAGGACTACGAGGCCGCCTGGGACGAGGTGCTCCATCAGATCAAGGCCGAGGTCGAGGAAGAGGCCAAGGAGGTCCGCGAGGTCGGTGGGCTCTACGTGCTCGGCACCGAACGGCACGAGTCGCGCCGCATCGACAACCAGCTGCGCGGCCGCTCCGGCCGCCAGGGCGACCCGGGTGAGTCCCGGTTCTACCTGTCGCTGGGCGACGAGCTGATGCGCCGGTTCAACGGCGCCACCCTCGAGTCCCTGCTGACCCGACTCAACCTGCCCGAGGACGTGCCCATCGAGGCCAACATGGTCACCCGGGCCATCAAGAGCGCACAGACGCAGGTCGAGCAACAGAACTTCGAAGTGCGCAAGAACGTGCTCAAGTACGACGAGGTGATGAACCAGCAGCGCAAGGTCATCTACAACGAGCGCCGTCTGATCCTCGAGGGCGAGGACGTCGCCGACCAGGCCCACAAGATGCTCGTCGACGTGGTCACGGCGTACGTCGACGGTGCCACCTCGGAGGGCTACTCCGAGGACTGGGATCTCGAGGCGCTGTGGTCCGCGCTCAAGATGCTCTACCCCGTCGGCATCGACCACCACGACCTCATCGACAACGACGCCGTCGGCGAGCCCGGTGAGCTGACGCGCGACGAGTTGCTTACCGCGTTGGTCGAGGACGCCGAGGCGGCCTACAAGGTGCGGGAGGCCCAGCTTGCGGAGATCGGCGGCGAGGACGCCATGCGCCAGTTGGAGCGCAGCGTGCTGCTCACCACCGTCGACCGCAAGTGGCGCGAGCACCTCTACGAGATGGACTACCTGAAGGAGGGCATCGGGCTGCGTGCGATGGCGCAGCGCGACCCGCTGGTCGAGTACCAGCGCGAGGGGTACGACATGTTCATGGGAATGCTCGACGCACTGAAGGAGGAGTCGGTCGGGCTCCTGTTCAATGCACAGGTCCAGGCCGCCGCACCGGCGGTGGCACCCATGGCCGCCCCGCCCAACCTCGCCCAGTTCGCGGCCGAGGCCGCCGCCAAGGCGCAGGAGGCCAGCCGCGGTGGCGCGGTGGTCACCGATGAGCGTGCCCCCGAGCCTGCTGCCGCCGCGGCCCCAGCGGCGTTGCGGGTCAAGGGAATCGACGACGAGCAGGCGCCGCCGCTCACCTACAGCGGACCGTCGGAGGACGGGTCGGCGCAGGTGCAGCGGGAGGGCGCGGCGAAGCACACGGTGCCGCCCGCCAGCCGTCGGGAGCGTCGCGAAGCGGCCCGCAAGCAGAGCCGCACCGGCGGTCCGCGGGCCCGCCGGGGTTAGTCACTGCGCCGCCGTCATCCGAGCTGCAGCGCCACCACGCGCCAGCGGCCTGCGACCACCTCGATGCGCCCGGCCAGCGCGTGCACGCGTGCGCCCCTGGTGAACGAGCCGAACAGTTCGGCCGCCGTCGCCTCCCCGTCGACCACCTCTGCGGTGCGTACCCGCACCCGGCGCAGGACGGCTGCACCCTCCTTGGACGGCGTGCGGCTCAGTGCGACGACGGCGTCGACGAGTGGTGCCGTCAGCAACGGGCGCAGCGCGGCGATCGGCCTGCGCCTGTCCGACACCTCGAGGACGCGGCGTAGTGCCGCGTCGGCGAAGACGGCGGCGGCTCTCGGTGGCGGCAGTTCGCGAACGGCGTGACCGTAGAGCACCGGACGCAGCGGGCGCGGCGTGCGGCGATGCAGCGCGGCGGGCGTCGGGGGAGGGCACGGAGGCGGGGGACCGCCAAGCGGTGGTGGCTCGTAGTCGACGATCGGCGAGACGAAACGGGATGCGGTCACGGCTGCTCCAGCGGGTCGGACGAACGGAACGAATCTGCTGGAGAGGGACAGACTTCCTTCATGATCGCACGCCCGAAGGACACTCCGACGCACCCGTGATGCGGGCGCCAGGATTCGACCGTTACCGTGACGGGGTCGTAAGAGCGGCATCGCACACAGGGGAGGGGCGGCGGCGTCATGGTGACCAGGTTGTCGGCGTCGGACGCGGCGTTCTATCACCTGGAGAACACGGCGACCCCCATGTACGTCGGGTCGCTGTCGATCCTCCGCAAGCCGCGCAACGGGCTGAGCTACGAGACGCTGCTCGCCACCGTCGAGCGCCGGCTGCCCCAGATTCCGCGTTACCGCCAGAAGGTGCGGGAGGTCGCGTTCGGCCTCGCGCGACCCGTGTGGATCGACGACCGCGACTTCGACATCACCTACCACATCCGGCGGTCGGCGCTGCCGTCGCCGGGCAGCGACGCACAACTGCACGACCTGGTGGCACGGCTCGGATCGCGTCAGCTCGACAAGTCCCGGCCACTGTGGGAGATGTACCTCGTCGAGGGCCTGGCGAAGAACCGGATCGCCGTCTACACGAAGACGCATCAAGCATTGGTCAACGGCATGACGGCGTTGGAGGTTGGACACGTCATCGCCGACCGGACGCAGAAGGCGCCGGTGTTCGGCGAGGACATCTGGATCCCGGCGCGGGAACCCAGTGACACCCGACTGGTGGTGGGCGCCGTCGGCGAGTGGATCGCGCGTCCCGGCGTGCAGCTGGCCGCGGTCCGCTCTGCGGTGTCCAACACGAGTCAGCTGGTCGACGTCGGACGGCGACTGGCCGACGTCGCCAAGACGGTCGCGCGGGGCACCGCACCGAACAGCCCGCTCAACACCACGGTGTCGCGCAATCGCCGGTTCGCCGTCGCATGCCACCGGCTCGAGGACTACCGCGGGCTTCGGGCGCGCTACGACTGCGACGTCAACGACGTCGTGCTCGCGGTGGTGGCTGGGGCGCTGCGCAATTGGCTGATGTCGCGCGGCGAGCCGGTCACGTCGACGTCGACGGTGCGGGCGATGGCGCCGATGTCGGTCTATCCCGACGGCGAGCTCGACGCGACCGGGCCGGGGCAGGCGATCAGCGAGGTGTCCCCGTTCCTCGTCGACCTGCCCGTCGGGGAGGGCAATGCGGTAGTGCGGCTCTCGCAGATCGCGCATGCCACCGAGTCGGTGTCGACCGCGGCCAGCCTCGTCGACGCGCGTACCATCGTCACGCTATCGGGGTTCGCGCCACCGACGTTGCACGCCATGGGAACTCGCGTCGCGACGAGCTTTTCGGCCCGACAGTTCAACGTGTTGATCACCAACGTGCCCGGTGCGCAGAAGCAGATGTACCTCGCGGGCACGAAGCTGCTCGAGACATACGCCGTGCCACCGCTGCTGAACAACCAGGTGCTGGCGATCGGCGTGACGTCCTACAACGGCATGCTGTATTTCGGCATCAACGCCGACCGTGACGCGATGAGCGACGTCGACGTGTTCCCCACGCTGCTCGCCGAATCGCTCGACGAGCTGCTCGAGGCCGCCAGATAGCCGTCGGCGCCGCGACGCTCGACGGGTGAAGTCGAGCCCGCGGCACTACGATTCGTGCGATGAGCAGCACGAAGTCGGAGCGCGAGCCCAAGTCGAAGCGCAAGAAGGTCAAGTCGAAACTCCCCAACGACGTCTACGAGGCCGAGTTATTCCGTCTCCAAACGGAATTCGTGAAGTTGCAGGAGTGGGCGCGGCATACGGGCGCACGCATCGCGGTCATCTTCGAGGGGCGCGACGCCGCGGGCAAGGGCGGCACCATCAAGCGCATCACCGAGTACCTCAGCCCCCGGGTAGCCAGAATCGCCGCGCTGCCGGCGCCCACTGACCGCGAGCGCGGTCAGTGGTACTACCAGCGCTACATCGCGCAACTGCCCTCGAAGGGCGAGATCGTGCTCTTCGACCGGTCCTGGTACAACCGGGCCGGCGTCGAGCAGGTCATGGGATTCTGTACGCCGCAGGAACATACGTTGTTCCTGCGCCAGACCCCGGTGTTCGAGCAGATGCTTCTCGAAGACGGGATCCTGTTGCGCAAGTACTGGTTCTCGGTGTCAGACGACGAGCAATTGCGCCGGTTCAAGTCCAGGATGAACGACCCGGTCCGGCAGTGGAAGCTCAGCCCGATGGACCTGGAGTCGGTCTATCGCTGGGAGGACTATTCGCGGGCCAAGGACCAGATGATGGTGCATACCGACATCCCCCAGAGTCCGTGGTACGTCGTGGAGTCTGACATCAAGAAGCACGCCCGGCTGAACATGATGTCGCACCTGTTGTCCACGATCGACTACCAAGAGGTCGAGCTTCCGAAGGTGGAGCTGCCGGAGCGGCCGATCCTCAGCAAGAGCTACGAGCGGCCGCCGCGTTCGCTTTCTACCTACGTCGACGACCATGTGTCGACGCTGACGGGTGATCCCGAGTAGGCCAGCTACCCTCGGCTGGTGCGCGTCTACGTTCCGGCCACGCTGGCCATGTTGCAGCGGCTCGTCGCCGACGGCTCGATGCACGCGCGCAGCGGTACCGCCTTCGCGGTGACGCCGACGCTGCGCGAGTCATACGCCGAGGGCGCCGACGACGAGCTCGCCGAGGTGGCGTTGCGCGAGGCGGCGCTGGCGTCGCTGCGGCTGATGGCGGGCGAGCCGGCAGGCGACTTGCCTCCGCGCCGGGTGGTGCTCGAGGCCGAGGTGTCGGGTGCGACGGCGCGACCCGACCTCGACGACGCCGTCGTGCGGCTCGCGGGACCGATCGGCCTCGCCGACGTCGTCGCCGCCTACGTGGACAACGCGGCAGCCGAAGCGGCGGTGGTGGCGGCGCTTGAGGTGGTCGACTCGGCGGATCTGGGCGACGAGGACGCCGAGCTCACCGTCGGTGACGCCCAGGACCACGACCTGGCTTGGTACGCCACGCAAGAACTCCCGTTCTTGCTGGAACTGCTCTGACCGTTGGGCCAGGAGCCGCAAGTTACGGTACCGTAGGTTAGCGCGTTGGGGCCCCAGACTTCGGCCCCGAAACTCCACTACATCGCAGTCGCGAGCAGGAAGCTGTCATGGCAAAGAACGAAATCAAGGTTTCGGCAAAGGTCGTCGACACCGTCCGTCCGTCCGTTGCGGTCGGCGCCAAGCAGCACCCGGTGTGGAAGACAATGCGCTCGATCGCCGAGCGGGTGACCACGCCGCTGCTGCCCGACGACTACCTCAAGCTCGCCAATCCGCTGTGGTCGGCCCGCGAACTGCGTGGCCGGGTGGTTGAGGTGCGCCGCGAGACCGTCGACTCCGCGACGCTGGTCATCAAGCCGGGCTGGGGATTCGCCTTCGACTACGACCCCGGCCAGTACGTCGGTATCGGCGTACTCGTCGACGGACGCTGGCGGTGGCGGTCGTATTCGCTGACCTCCAGCCCGATACGGGGTTCGCGAACCATCACCATCACGGTCAAGGCCATGCCGGAGGGCTTTCTTTCCACGCACCTGGTCGGCGGCGTCGCACCGGGCACCATCGTGCGGTTGGCCGCTCCGCAGGGCAACTTCGTCATGCCGAACCCAGCTCCTGCGTCGGTGTTGTTCCTCACGGCGGGATCGGGAGTCACCCCGGTGATGTCGATGCTGCGCACGCTGGCCAAGCGTGATCAGGTAGGCGACATCGTCCACTTGCATTCGGCGCCAACGGAATCCGACGTCATCTTCGCAAAGGAGCTGACGGAGTTGGCGCAGACGCACGCCAGCTATCGGCTCCAGGTGCGGGCGACCAAAACCCAGGGTCGGCTCGACTTGTCACGCCTCGCTGACGAGGTGCCGGACTGGCAGACGCGCCAGACGTGGGCGTGCGGGCCTGCGGCCATGCTGGACGACGCTCATCGACTGTGGTCGGCCGCGGGTGTGGACGAGCTACTCCACCTCGAACGTTTCGCGGCCTCACGCGGGAAGGTGCGGGGCACCGGCGGCACCGTCACGTTCGAGCGCAGCGGCAAGACCGCGAACGCCGACGCCGCGACGTCGCTGATGGACGCGGGGGAGCAGGTAGGCGTGCAGATGCCGTTCGGGTGCCGCATGGGCATCTGCCAGTCGTGCGTCGTCGGACTGCTCGACGGCCACGTCCGCGACCTACGCACCGGTGTCGAACACGAACCAGGCAGTCGCGTACAAACGTGTATTTCCGCAGCTTCTGGCGATTGTGTGCTCGACGTCTAGGGTTTACTGCCAGGTAACCTACGGCAACGTAGGTTACGGTAGCGTAGGTAAGGAAAGGAGGCTGACCGATGGCAATCACTGACGTACCGGAATTCACGCATCTGACTGATGCGGACATCGAGAATCTGGGAAACGAGCTCGATGCGATCCGACTGGACATCGAAGACTCCCGTGGTGAGCGCGATGCGCGCTACATCCACCGCACCATCGCCGCTCAACGAGCGCTCGAGGTGGCTGGCCGGCTGATGCTGGCCGCTGGCTCGCGCCGATCGGCGTGGTGGGCAGGCACCGTGACGCTGGGCATCTCCAAGATCGTCGAGAACATGGAGATCGGCCACAACGTCATGCACGGCCAATGGGATTGGATGAACGATCCCGAGATTCACTCCTCGACGTGGGAGTGGGACATGAGCGGCGCCTCCAAGCACTGGCGGTTCACGCACAACTTCATGCACCACAAGTACACCAACATCCTCGGCATGGACGACGACGTGGGCTACGGCGTCATCCGGGTCACCCGCGATCAGCGCTGGAAGCCGTTCAATCTCTACGGCAACCTGCTGTTCAACACGCTGCTTGCGATCGGCTTCGAATGGGGAGTCGGCTTGCAGCACTTGGAACTTGGCAAGATCTCCAAGGGCCGCGACGACCGCAAGGCCACGCTGATCCGCGTGCGCGAGTTCGGGGTCAAGGCCGGCCACCAGGTGGCCAAGGACTACGTCGTGTGGCCCGCGCTGACGGCTCTGTCTCCTGGCGCGACGTACAAGTCGACGTTGAAGGCCAACGCGGTCGCCAACGTGATCCGCAACGTCTGGGCGAACGCCGTGATCTTCTGCGGCCACTTCCCCGATGGCGCAGACAAGTTCACCAAGACGGACATGGTCGGCGAGAGCAAGGGCCAGTGGTATCTGCGCCAGATGCTCGGCAGTGCCAACTTCGAAGCGGGCCCAGGGCTGCGCTTCATGAGTGGCAACCTGTGCCACCAGATCGAGCATCATCTGTACCCGGATCTGCCGAGCAACCGGTTGCACGAGATCTCCAAGCGGGTGCGCGAGGTGTGCGACAAGTACGACTTGCCTTACACCACTGGCTCTTTCCTGATCCAGTACGGAAAGACGTGGCGCACCATCGCCAAGCTGTCGCTGCCGGACAAGTACCTCAGCGGCACCCGCGACGATGCGCCGGAGACCCGCAGCGAGCGCATGTTCGACGAGCTCCCAGCCAGTGAGCGGCGAGGGCTCAAGTCGGCCGTCGCTGCAGTGCGTGCCCGGCGCCGCGAAAAGCGCCGCGAGCTCGCCGTCTAGTTCATTGACATAGCGCTCAGGGCGTAGTGCACTCGCCTTGAACTCAAGCGGTGGCTGCAACGTATGCGGACGGGTTTGAGAGTAGTCGGTCGAGTTCTTCGGCCGGGGTGCGCCATTTGTAGCGTTCGCGGGGGCGGGCGTTGAGTT
>NZ_JAPZKZ010000009.1:0-358109 GCF_033804605.1 Mycobacterium sp. RTGN6 | reverse complement strand
AGAAAATCCTCACGCGCCGACTCCGGCACCTGATTGCAGCCATGCTTGCGAAACCCCATCGAACAACACCCCAAAACAATTCAGGTGTTGCAGCGATCACTTGAGTTCAAGGCGAGTGGCACCCGCCGTCAGCGCTATCTCAACGTGGGGCGGGCGCAGCGCCAACTCAGCGGTCGACGAGCGTCGTCTCGAAGTAGTACCGGGCAGCCCGGTAGCAGTGGTTACCCAACTCGACGGCCCGGCCCGAGTCGTCGAACGCCGTGCGGCTCATCGTCAGCAGCGGCGCGCCCGCCTTCTCGTCGAGCAACCGGGCTTCGGTCTTGGTCGCAGGCTTGGCCCCGATGCGTTGCCGGGCCAACCGGATGTGCACGCCGCGGGCGCGAAGCGCCTGGTAGAGGCCGTTGCCCTCGAGCTCGTCGGCGGCGGGGGCCAGTTCGATCGGCAGGTAGTTCGTCATGACCGCGAGCGGTTCGCCGTTGGCGCAGCGCAGGCGCTGGATGGTGACCACCTCGTGGTCGCGATCGAGGTTCAACTCACCGGCGATCTCTTCGCCCGCGGCGCCAGTGCGGTACTCAAGCAGTTCCGTGGTGGGCTCTTGGCCCGCTCGCACCAGGTCGTCGAACAGACTGGTGAGCTCAACCCGGCGATGGACGGGGTTCTGGACCACCTGGGTGCCGACGCCGCGCTTGCGCACCAGCATTCCCTTGTCGACCAGTTCCTGGATGGCGCGTCGCGTCGTCGGCCGGGACAAGGTCAGTCGGCTTGCGAGCGCGAGTTCGTTCTCGAACCGATCGCCTGGCGCCAGCTCGCCGTTGCGAATGGCGGCCTCGATCGCTTGGGCAAGCTGATAGTAGAGGGGGACAGGGCTGGACCTGTCGAGCTCAACGGCCAGTGGCACGTCCACTCCGATCTCGGGCGGTGATCAGAAAGAGTAGCT
Source organism: Mycobacterium sp. RTGN6 (assembly GCF_033804605.1). Classification (NCBI taxonomy): domain Bacteria; kingdom Bacillati; phylum Actinomycetota; class Actinomycetes; order Mycobacteriales; family Mycobacteriaceae; genus Mycobacterium; species Mycobacterium sp. RTGN6. The sequence goes on along the minus strand of NZ_JAPZKZ010000009.1, from coordinate 357,172 downwards.
GCATGGTAACACCGGATTGATTGTAAGTCAGAATGTCAGGACAAACTATTGACAGGGCGGAGTGACGCGAGGCACAGTCTTAGGCAAGTACCGCCCGCGATTTCTTGGGAGCCAAATTGAGTAGCGCCGAACCGTTCGACGTCGTCGCCATCGGGCGCAGCGGCGTCGACGTCTACCCCCTGCAGACGGGCGTCGGCCTCGAGGACGTCGAGACGTTCGGCAAGTTCCTCGGGGGAAGCGCCGCCAACGTCGCGGTAGCTGCCGCGCGATTGGGCAACCGCACCGCGCTGATCTCCGGCGTCGGCGCCGATCCGTTCGGCAAGTTCGTCCGCGCGGAGCTGGCCCGGCTCGGAGTCGACAACCGCTACGTCACCGTGCACGGCGAGTACCCCACCCCCGTCACGTTCTGCGAGATCTTCCCGCCCGACGACTTTCCGCTGTACTTCTACCGCAAGCCGTCGGCTCCCGACCTGCAGATCCAGCCTGACGAGCTCGACGCCGACGCGATCCGGGCTGCCCGCCTGTACTGGTCGACCGTCACCGGACTGTCCGAAGAGCCCAGCCGCAGTGCACATTTCGCGGCCTGGACCGCTCGTGACAGGGCGCCGCTGACGGTGCTCGACCTCGACTACCGGCCGATGTTCTGGGACTCCCCCGCAGCGGCCACCGAGCAGGTCCAGCGTGCGCTCGGCCACGTCACCGTCGCCGTCGGCAACCGCGAGGAGTGCCAGATCGCCGTTGGCGAGACCAATCCCCACAAGGCCGCCGACGCGCTGCTGGACCTCGGCGTCGAACTCGCGATCGTCAAGCAGGGACCCCGCGGCGTGCTCGGCAAGACCCGCCACAGTTCGGTCACCGTGCCGCCCAACGACGTCGATGTGATCAATGGTCTCGGCGCCGGAGATGCCTTCGGTGGCAGCCTGATCCACGGCCTGCTGCGCGGCTGGCCGTTGGAGAAGACCCTGCGCTACGCCAACGCCGCCGGGGCCATCGTGGCCTCACGGCTGGAGTGCTCGACTGCGATGCCGCGGGCCGACGAAGTCGCCGAATTGGCCGAGCTGACCGCCGTTGGGGCCGTCAATGTCTAGCCCGACGTGCAAGGACTACAGCGACGTCACCGAGCTGCGGGCCGCCGATCCGGGCGCCGTCGCCAAGGCGTGGAACTCCCGCACCACGCGACCGACCGTGCGGGGCAACGGCAGGCTGATGATCGTCGCCGCCGACCACCCGGCGCGCGGCGCGCTCGCGGTCGGCAACCGCCCGACGGCGATGAACAGCCGCGTCGACTTGCTCGACCGACTGCGCGCGGCATTGGCCGACCCCGGCGTCGACGGCGTGCTCGCCACGTCCGACATCCTCGATGACCTGCTGCTGCTTGGCGCGCTCGAGGACAAGGTGGTGTTCTCGTCGTTCAACCGCGGTGGGCTGGCTGGGGCCAGCTTCGAACTAGACGACCGCATGACGGCGGCCACCGCCGCGTCCACCGCCGCCGCGAAGATGAACGGTGGAAAGATGCTGTGCCGCATCGATCTCGACGACCCCGGCACCCTCGCCACGATGACGGCGTGCGCGCAGGCCGTCGACGAACTCGCCGCACTCGGCCTCATCGCGATGCTCGAACCGTTCATGTCCAGCCGGGTCAACGGCAAGGTGCGCAACGACCTCTCCCCCGACGCCGTAATCAAGTCGATCCACATCGGTCAGGGGCTCGGTTCGACCTCGGCGTACACGTGGATGAAGCTGCCCGTCGTCGACGAGATGGACAGGGTGATGGAGGCGACGACGTTGCCCACGCTGCTGCTCGGCGGCGACCCCGCCGACCCCGACGAGGCCTTCGCCAGTTGGGAGAAGGCGCTCGCGCTGCCATCGGTGCGCGGACTGATCGTCGGCCGCACCCTGCTGTACCCGCCCGATGACGACGTCGCCTCCGCCGTCGCCACGGCCGCGTCGATGGTGAGGTGAGCAGTGCACAGCAAGCTCTATATCCCGGCCCGCAGCGCCACCCTGCCGTATACCGTCGACGTCACCCCGGAGTCAGCCGGCTGGAGCGAATCATCGCTGCAGGTAATCGAGCTCGACGACACCCAGACCGCTGAACTTCACACCGCTGACACCGAGGTGATGATTCTGCCGCTGACCGGCGGCGGCACCGTCGAATGCGATGGCGCGACGTTCGAATTGTCGCCGCGCGCTTCGGTGTTCGACGGCCCGGCCGACATGGTCTACCTCGGCATCGATCAGACGTACGTCATCGCCGGCGAGGGCCGCTTCGCGATCTGCGGGGCCCGCGCCAGGCGCCCGTTCCCCAACCGGCGCGTCGCCGCCGCGAACGTCTCCGTCGAACTGCGTGGTGCGGGCAACTGCAGCCGCCAGGTGCACAACTTCGGCACCGCAGGCGTCTTCGAGGCCGACTCGCTGATCGCCTGTGAGGTCATCACCCCCGGAGGCAACTGGTCGAGCTATCCCGCGCACAAGCACGACGAGAACACCCCGACCGAAAGTGAACTCGAGGAGATCTACTACTTCGAGATCGCCAGCGGCCCGGACGGAAGCAGGGGCTTCGGCTACCACCGCGTGTACGGCACGCCGGACCGGCCCATCGAGGTGCTCGAGGAAGTGCGCACCGGCGACGTCGTCCTAGTACCGCACGGCTACCACGGCCCGTCGGTCGCCGCGCCCGGCTACCACATGTACTACCTGAACGTCATGGCCGGACCGGGCGCCGAGCGCGCCTGGAAGATCGTCGACGATCCGGAGCACGCCTGGCTCCGCGGAACCTGGGCCGACCAGGCCGTGGATCCCCGCCTGCCCCTGCACGACCCAAGAGGAGGTTGATCGTGGTTTCCACCGCACCGAAGCGGGCCGAGAAGACGCCCGATTCCGAGCCGACCATCCGACTCACCGTGGCGCAGGCGACCATTCGCTTCCTCGGCAACCAGTACGTCGAGCGCGACGACGACCGCAGCAAGTTCTTCGCAGGCTGCTTCGGCATCTTCGGCCACGGCAACGTGGCCGGGCTCGGCCAGGCGCTGCTCGAGGACGAGGTATCCGCGGCAGAAGCGGGCACCGAGCCGCTGCTGCCGTACGTGCTCGGCCGCAACGAGCAGGCCATGGTGCACAGCGCCGTCGCCTACGCGCGCCAGAAGGACCGCCTGCAGACCTGGGCCGTCAGCGCCAGCGTCGGTCCCGGCTCGACCAACATGCTGACCGGTGCGGCGCTCGCGACGATCAACCGGTTGCCGGTACTGTTGCTGCCCGCCGACACGTTCGCCACCCGCGCGAGTTCGCCTGTGCTGCAGGAGTTGGAGCTTCCCGCCAGCGGCGACGTCACCGTCAACGACGCGTTCAAGCCGCTGTCGCGGTACTTCGACAGGGTGTGGCGGCCCGAGCAGCTGCCCGCCGCGCTACTCGGCGCGATGCGGGTGCTCACCGACCCGGTCGAGACCGGCGCCGCCACCGTCGCGATCCCCCAGGACGTCCAGGCCGAGGCGCACGACTGGCCGGAATCGCTCTTCGCCGAACGCACGTGGCACGTCGCCCGTCCACTGCCGGAACGCTCCGTGATCGAACGTGCCGCCGCGGTCATCCGCTCGGCGCGCACGCCGCTGATCGTCGCCGGTGGTGGCGTCGTCTACTCGGGCGCCACCGACGCGCTAGCCGCGTTCTGCGCGCACACCGGGATTCCGGTCGGGATGAGCCAGGCCGGCAAGGGCGCGCTGTCATACGATCACCCGCAGTGCGTCGGCGCGATCGGATCGACAGGCACCACGGCCGCCAACGCACTGGCCACCGAGGCCGACGTCGTGATCGGAATCGGCACCCGCTACAGCGATTTCACCTCTGCGTCGCGGACTGCGTTCAACAACCCGGACGTGAAGTTCGTCAACGTCAACGTCGCATCGCTCGACTCGGTCAAGCAGGGCGGCATCAGCGTCGTCTCGGACGCCCGCGAGGCCATCGAGGCACTCGGGGCTGCCCTCGGCGACTACGCGGTGAGCGATGACTACCGAGCGCGCACCGCCGCCCTGGCCAAGGAGTGGGACGACACGGTGTCCGCGGCCTACGCCGTCGAGGACGGCGTGGCGCTGAACCAGAACCAGGTGATCGGCCTGGCGAACACGCTAAGCGATCCGCGCGACGTCGTCGTCTGTGCCGCGGGCTCGATGCCGGGCGACCTGCACAAGCTCTGGCGGACAAGGGATCCCAAGGGCTACCACGTCGAGTACGGCTACTCCTGCATGGGCTACGAGGTCGCGGGCGGGCTCGGGGTCCGCATGGCCGATACCAGCCGCGACGTGTTCGTCATGGTCGGCGACGGCTCCTACCTGATGATGGCCACCGAGCTGGTGACCGCCGTACAGGAGCGCATCAAGGTCATCGTCGTACTGGTGCAGAACCACGGCTTCGCCTCCATCGGCTCGCTGTCGGAAGCCCTTGGCTCGCAGCGGTTCGGCACCTCGTACCGATACCGCAGCGACGACGGCAGGCTCGACGGCGGAAAGCTTCCGATCGACCTCGCCGCCAACGCGGCCAGCCTGGGCGTCGACGTCGTCAAGGTCGCGACGGCGGCCGAGTTCGGCGATGCGGTGAAGGTGGCCAAGGCCAGCGACCGCACCACGGTCATCCACGTCGAGACCGACCCGCTGATCCCCGCCCCCGACAGCGAGTCCTGGTGGGACGTCCCTGTCAGCGAGGTGTCCGCACTCGAATCCACTCAGACCGCGTATCAGACCTACGCCGAGTGGAAGACCATCCAGCGCCCCCACATTCGCCCCTCCGATCGCTAGAGGACAAGAACCACCATGGCAAGCATTCTCGTTGGTTCCGCGCCGGACTCCTGGGGCGTGTGGTTCCCGGACGATCCACAGCAGACGCCGTACACCCGCTTCCTCGACGAGGTCGCGGCGTCCGGCTACGAGTGGATCGAACTCGGTCCGTTCGGTTACCTGCCCACCGATCCGCAGAAGTTGTCCGACGAACTGGGCGCGCGCGGCCTCAAACTCTCGGCGGGAACGGTTTTCGAGCATCTCCACCAGGACGATTCGTGGGACGCCGTGTGGACCCAGATCGAGGACGTCGCCAGGCTGACCGCAGCCGTCGGCGGCAAGCACGTCGTGGTCATCCCCGAGATGTGGCGTGATCCGGCGACGGGTGCGGTGCTCGAGGACCGCAACCTGACGCCCGCGCAGTGGCGCAAGAAGACCCAGGGCATGAACGAACTCGGCAAGGCGATGTTCGAGAAGTACGGCGTGCGTGCGCAATACCACCCGCACGCAGACAGCCACGTCGACACCGAGCAGAACGTGTACCGGTTCCTCGACGGCACCGACGGCGAATTCGTCAACCTGTGCCTGGATACGGGACACATCAGCTACTGCGGCGGCGACAACATCGCCATCATCCAGCGCGCGCCCGAACGCATCGGCTACCTGCACCTCAAACAGGTCGATCCCGAGGTCCGCGCGAAGGTCGAGGCCGAGGACCTGCCATTCGGTGAGGCCGTCAAGCTCGGTGCGATGATCGAGCCGCCTCTTGGGATTCCGGACATGCCGCCGCTGCTCGCCGAAATCGAACGGCTCGGCATCGACGTGTTCGCGATCGTCGAGCAGGACATGTATCCGTGCGAAGCCGACGCTCCACTGCCCATCGCCCAGCGCACCCAGAAGTACCTCGGGTCCTGCGGCGTCCCGTCCGTCCGCTTCAACTAGGAGATCGAAAAGACATGTCCGACTTGCGTGTAGCCGTCCTCGGGGTGGGCGTCATGGGCGCCGACCACGTCGCTCGGCTGACCTCGAGGATCTCCGGTGCCCGAGTGTCCGTGGTCAACGACTACGTCACCGAGAAGGCCGAGCAGATCGCCGCCGACATCCCGGCGTGCCGCGCCATCGCCGATCCGCTCGACGCGATCGCCGAGGCAGGAGTCGACGCCGTCGTGCTCGCGACCCCAGGGCCCACCCACGAGAAGCAGCTGCTAGCGTGCCTCGAGCACGGCAAGCCGGTGCTGTGCGAGAAACCGCTGACCACCGACGTCGCAACGTCTTTGGAGGTTGTCAAGCGGGAAGCCGAGCTTGGCAAGCGGCTCATTCAGGTGGGCTTCATGCGGCGGTTCGACCACGAATACGCCCAACTCAAGGCGCTCATCGACTCGGGCGACCTCGGTCGCGCGCTAGTCCTGCATTGCGCCCACCGCAACCCAGCCGTGCCACCTTCGTTCGACAGCGCGATGGTCGTGCGGGATTCCCTCGTCCACGAGGTCGACGTGACCCGGTTCCTGTTCGACGAGGAGATCACCTCGATCCAGATCGTCAAGCCCGCGCCGAATCCCGGTGCACCGCAAGGACTCGCCGATCCGCAAATCGCGATTTTGAGGACAGCCACGGGCATCCATGTTGATGTCGAACTCTTCGTCACCACCGGCGTCGCCTACGAGGTACGCACCGAGGTCGTCGCCGAGAAGGGCAGCGCGATGATCGGTCTCGACGTCGGTCTGGTGCGCAAGGGTGCACCGGGCACGTGGGGTGGACAGCTCACGCCGGGCTTCCGCGAGCGGTTCGGGCAGGCGTACGACACCGAGTTCCAGCGCTGGGTCGACGCCGTTCACGCCGGCACCAACGTCGACGGACCGAACGCCTGGGACGGCTATGCCGCATCGGCGGTGTGCGAGGCGGGTGTCGAGTCGCTCAAGAGCGGGTTGCCCGTCGAGGTCAAGATGGTCGACCGCGCGACGATCAAGGGGGCGTGACGTGAAGATCGCCCTCGACCCCACGCCGTTCCACCACGACTTCGACCTGCTCGACTTCCCGAAGCTGGTCGCCGAACTCGGCTTCGAACACCTGCAACTCACCCCGCACCGGGACTTCATCCCGTTCTTCAACCACCCGAGGGCCGATGACGACCTGGTGGCCAAGTTCCGCAAGGCCTGCGCCGACGCCGGCGTTGGCATCGCGTCGGTGCTGCCGGTACTGCGGTGGTCTGGACCGGACGAGGACGCCCGCGAAGCGGCGGTGCGGAATTGGAAGCGCGTCATCCAGATCACCGTCGACCTCGGCGTGAACGTGATCAACACCGAGTTCTCCGGCCGTCCCGAGAAGGCCGAGGAGTCCGAGCGGGCGTTCTTCCGCTCGATGGAGGACCTGCTGCCGATCTTCGAACGCGAGGGCATCGATGTCCGGATCGATCCGCACCCCGACGACTTCGTCGAGGACGGGATGGAGGCGGTGCGCATCATCCGCGGCGTCAACTCGCCCAACGTCGGCATGGTGTACGTCGCGTGCCACACGTTCCATATGGGGGGCACTATGGGCACCAAGATGATTGACATCATGCGCGCGGCGGGCGACAAGCTGCGGCTGGTGCACGTCGCCGACACCATGGACCATCACCGCAGCCACGGCCTGCGGTACATCACCAATCCGCCGGGCAACCCGGTGCGGGTGCACCAGCACCTCAAGATCGGCGACGGCGACGTCGACTGGGACGAGTTCTTCGGCGGTCTGGCCGAAATCGGCTTCTACGATCGGCCCGATACCGTGATGGTGTCGTCGGTCTTCGCCGAGGACGAGACCGCGCAGGAAGTGTCCCGCTACCAACTGAAGACCATGACCGAGTACGTCACCAAGTACGGAAGATGACCATGAGCAACGTGATTTCACACTGGACCAACAACGAGCCGTTCGCGGGCACCAGCACCAACACCGCACCGGTGACCAACCCGGCGACCGGCGAAGTGACCGGCGAGGTCGCACTGGCCACCGTCGAGGATGCGCGCAAGGTGATCGACGCTGCGGCGGCCGCCTTCCCGGACTGGCGCGATACGTCGCTGGCCAAGCGCACCCAGATCCTGTTCGCGTTCCGTGAGCTGCTCAACGAGCGCAAGGGCGAACTCGCCGAGCTCATCACCGCCGAGCACGGCAAGGTCGTCTCCGACGCGCTTGGCGAGGTGAGCCGCGGCCAGGAGGTCGTCGAATTCGCCTGCGGTATCCCGCATCTGCTCAAGGGCGGGTTCACCGAGAACGCCTCCACCAAGGTCGATGTCTACTCGATCCGTCAGCCGCTCGGCGTGGTCGGCGTCATCAGCCCGTTCAACTTCCCGGCCATGGTGCCGATGTGGTTCTTCCCCATCGCGATCGCCACCGGCAACACCGTGGTGCTCAAGCCGTCGGAGAAGGACCCCAGCGCATCGCTGTGGATCGCCAAGCTGTGGGCCGAGGCCGGCCTGCCGCCCGGAGTGTTCAACGTGCTGCAAGGCGACAAGACCGCCGTCGACGAACTGCTGACCAACAAGGCCGTCAAGTCGGTGTCCTTCGTTGGGTCCACCCCGATCGCCCAATACGTCTACGCCACCGGCACCGCCCACGACAAGCGGGTGCAGGCGCTCGGTGGCGCCAAGAACCACGCGGTGATCCTGCCCGACGCCGACCTCGATCTGGCCGCCGACGCGATGGTCAACGCCGGCTTCGGCTCGGCGGGCGAACGCTGCATGGCCATCAGCGCGTGCGTCGCAGTCGGTCCGATCGCCGACGACCTCGTCGCCAAGATCGCCGAGCGCACAACGCCGTTGAAGATCGGCGACGGCACCAAGGACTCCGACATGGGCCCGCTGGTCACCAAGGCCCATCGCGACAAGGTGGCGGCCTACATCGATGCCGGCGAGGCCGACGGTGCGAAGATCGTCGTCGACGGCCGCAACGTCCAGGCCAACGGCGGGCAGGACGGGTTCTGGCTCGGCCCGACGCTGATTGATCAGGTCACCCCCGAGATGAGCATCTACACCGACGAGATCTTCGGCCCCGTGCTGTCGGTCGTGCGCGTCGAGACCTACGACGAGGCACTCGATTTGGTGAACTCCAACCCGTACGGCAACGGCACCGCGATCTTCACCAACGACGGCGGCGCCGCCCGGCGCTTCCAGAACGAGGTGCAGGTCGGCATGGTCGGCATCAACGTGCCGATCCCGGTTCCCATGGCGTACTACAGCTTCGGCGGCTGGAAGGCCTCCCTGTTCGGCGACAGCCACGCCCACGGCATGGACGGCGTGCAGTTCTTCACCCGGCAAAAGGCCATCACCCAACGCTGGCTCGACCCCAGCCACGGCGGCATCGAACTCGGTTTCCCCCAGAACCAGTAAAACGCTGCGCCGAGACTGCTGACAGATCGTGGAATCCTCTGATATCGCGATCTGGCCGCAGTCTGGGCGACCGTCTGTCACATTCCGCGTCCGCGCACTGACGCGCCAGGACGCGGCAAGCATCGCCGGGTGGCGCTATGACGGCCGATGGGCGAGCTATGACCTGGCGAGCATCGACGCGATCGTCGACGAACTCGAAATGTATTCGGCGATCGTCGACGCAGACGGCGTCCTGCACGGCTTCTTCTGCGTCGATGCGGCCGCCCGCGTTCCTGGTCTCGAGCCCGATGCTCGGTTTCTCGACGTCGGCATCGGGCTCGACCCGGCGCTCGTCGGCAAAGGTTGGGGCAGCGAGCTCGGGCGCGTCGTCAAGCAGCACCTGCACGAGGTGCATCCCACGCTGGGACTAAGGGCGGCGGTCCAGTCGTGGAACGAACGCAGCCTGAAAGTCGCGCGACGGCTCGGATTCAGCGAAGTTTGCCGTCATTCGTCCAGAGGCATCGAGTACACCGTCCTGGTCGTGTCGCCGTGAGCACACCGCGGGTCCAGGCCAGGTAAGTCCCGTTATGCCCTTAGAATAATTCGCGCTGGCATCCGCCGATCCTCCGGACCCCGGGATTTGCGATTATTCGGGAGGATCGCGCGTGAGCCGCTTCACCAACACGATGTACGCCAATGCCCATTGGAGTCTCAAGGGGATGGTGACGGGCGAACCCCACAGCCCCGTCCGCCACACCTGGCGAGAGGTACACGAACGCGCCCGTCGGGTGGCGGGCGGACTGGCCGCCGCGGGTGTCGGCCCCGGTGACGCCATCGGTGTGCTCGCCGGCGCTCCAGTGGAGATCGCCCCGACCGCGCAGGGCCTGTGGATGCGTGGCGCGAGCATCACGATGCTTCACCAACCGACCCCGCGCACCGACCTCGTGTCGTGGGCGGAGGACACGATCGGTGTCATCGACATGATCGCCGCCAAGGCCGTCATCGTCTCCGAACCGTTTCTCGCCGCTGTGCCGGTGCTGGAGGAACACGGGCTCACGGTGCTCACGGTGGCCAAGCTCCTCGAAGCGGCACCGATCAAGCCACTCGAGACCGCCGAGGAGGACATTGCGCTCATGCAGTTGACCTCCGGGTCGACCGGGTCGCCCAAGGCCGTGCAGATCACCTACGACAATCTCGTCTCCAACGCCGAGGCGATGTTCGTCGGGGCGGAAGTCGACACGGACGCTGACGTGATCGTCAGCTGGCTGCCATTGTTCCATGACATGGGCATGACCGGATTCCTCACGGTGCCAATGTATTTCGGCGTAGAACTGGTCAAGTTCACACCGATGGACTTCCTCACCGACATCCTGCTGTGGCCTCGCCTCATCGACAAGTACGACGGCACGATGACCGCCGCGCCGAACTTCGCCTATGTTCTGCTGGCCAAGCGGCTGCGCAGAAATGCCAAGCCCGGCGACTTCGACCTCTCCACGCTGAGGTGGGCACTGTCGGGAGCCGAGCAGGTCGAGCCTGCCGACGTGGAGGATCTCATCGACGCCGGTCAGCCGTTCGGACTGCGCCCCAGCGCCATGCTCCCGGCCTACGGCATGGCCGAAACCACCGTCGCAGTGTCGTTTTCGAAGTGCGGTGGCGGGCTGGTGGTGGACGAGGTCGACACCGACCTGCTGGCCGCCCTGCGGCTTGCGATCCCCGCGAACAAGGGCAGCAAGACGACGCGGCTCGCCTCCCTCGGCCCCTTGTTGTCGGGACTCGAAGCACGGATCATCGATGACTCCGGCAATCTCCTCCCCTCGCGCGCGGTGGGCGTGATCGAACTACGGGGCCAACCCGTGACCGACGGTTACATCACCAAGGGCGGTTTCATCGAAGCCCAAGACGACCAAGGATGGTATGACACAGGCGATCTCGGCTACCTCACCGAGGATGGCCACGTCGTCGTGTGCGGCCGGGTGAAGGACGTCATCATCATGGCGGGCCGCAACATCTATCCCACCGACATCGAACGCGCCGCCAGTCGGGTGAAGGGGGTGCGGCCGGGCTGCGCGGTCGCGGTGCGGTTGGACGCGGGCGACACCCGCGAATCATTCGCCGTCGCCGTCGAATCCAATGCGTTCGAGGATGTCGACGAGGTGCGCCGCATCAAGCACGACGTCGCACACGAGGTGGTGGCCGAGGTCGAGATGCGGCCGCGCAACGTGGTGGTGCTCGGGCCGGGCATCATCCCGAAGACACCGTCGGGCAAGCTGCGGCGCGCCTCGTCGGCATCGCTCGTCAGCTGACGCGCCCGCTGCGCGGTTTCGAATTTCGCCGCCGAAAGTACGGTTGTTGCACGCGTTTCGCGAGTAGCGGCGTCAACAACCGTACCTTCGGCGAAGGCCAAACCGATCAGAGGATGTACAGCATCTCCTGGTAGGTGGGCAGCGGCCACAGGTCGTCGGCCACAACGGCTTCCAGCGAGTCAGCAGCCGCGCGCACTGCGTCCATCAACGGCAGCAGGCTCTGGGCGTGGGCGGCTTCCTCGGCTGCCGAGTCTCCGCCGTGCTCGGCCATCGCCGTCTTGAGCGCCGCCAAAGCGCCCGTCAGCGCCGAGAGCGGCGTCGTGACCGCTTCGAGCAGCGTCGTGTCCGGCTCCAGGCCCGCCTTCTTGATTGCGCCGACGTTCTGCGCGAGTTCGGTCTGGTAGCGGATCGCCGCGGGCAGGATCACCGTGGACCCCACCTCCAGCGTCAGCTTGGCCTCGACGGCCACGGTGAGTGCGTACATCTCGTACCGGACCTCGACGCGGCTCTCGAGTTCGCGCGCGTTGAAGACGCCGTACTTCTCGAACACCTCGATCGCGTCCGGCTTCACCAACTCCGGAATCGAGTCGAGCGTGGTCTTGAGGTTCGGCAGGCCACGCTCGGCGGCCTCGATCTGCCAGTTCTCCGAGTAGCCGTCACCGTTGAACACGACGGCGCCGTGCTCGGTGATGACCTCGGTGAGCAGCTTCTGCACGGCGACGTCGAAGTCCTCGCCATCGCCGACCGCCTTCTCCAACACCGTGGCCATGTAGTCGAGCGAGTCGGCCATGATCGTGTTGAGGATGATCATCGGCACGTTGATGGTCTGCCCGGAGCCCGGCGCGCGGAACTCGAAGCGGTTGCCGGTGAAGGCGAACGGGCTGGTGCGGTTGCGGTCGCCCGGGTCGGTCGGCAGCACCGGCAGCGTGTCGACGCCGATGATCATGCTGCCCTTGCCCTTTGACGACGTGGCCGCGCCCTTGGCGATCTGCTCGAACACGTCGGCGAGCTGGTCGCCGAGGAAGATCGAGATGATGGCAGGCGGGGCCTCGTTGGCGCCGAGGCGATGGTCGTTGGTGGCCGAGGCCACCGAAACCCGCAGCAGGCCCGAGAACTTGTGCACCGCACGGATCACCGCGGCGCAGAACACCAGGAACTGGGCGTTCTCGTGCGGCGTATCACCCGGAACCAGCAGGCTGCCGAACTGCGCGTTGCCCAGCGAGAAGTTGACGTGCTTGCCCGACCCGTTGACACCGGCGAACGGCTTCTCGTGGAACAGGCACTCCATGCCGTGCTTCTTGGCGATGGTCTTGAACGTCGTCATCAGCAGCTGCTGATGGTCGGCGGCGATGTTGGCCCGCTCGAACATCGGCGCGATCTCGAACTGTCCGGGGGCGACCTCGTTGTGCCGCGTCTTGGCCGGGATGCCGAGCTTGAACAGCTCACGCTCGGTGTCCATCATGAAGCCCAGTACCCGATCGGGGATCGCGCCGAAGTAGTGGTCGTCGAACTCCTGGCCCTTGGGCGGCTTGGAGCCGAACAGGGTGCGGCCCGAATTGATCAGGTCCGGGCGGGCCAGGAAGAAGTGCCGGTCGACCAGGAAGTACTCCTGCTCGGGGCCGCAGAACGACACGATGTGATCGAAATCCGCGTGACCGAACAGTTTCAGGATGCGCTCGGCGTGCGCGCCCATCGCCTGCTGGCTGCGCAGCAGCGGGGTCTTGTAGTCCAGCGCCTCACCGGTCATCGACACGAACACCGTCGGGATGCACAGCGTGTTGCCGTTCGGGTTCTCCAGGATGTAGGCCGGGCTGGTGACGTCCCAGCCGGTGTAACCACGGGCCTCGAAGGTGCTGCGCAGGCCACCCGACGGGAAGCTGGAGGCGTCGGGCTCACCCTGGATCAGGACCTTCCCCGCGAACTCGGCCAGCGTCTGGCCGTCGCCGACCGGCTCGAGGAAGCTGTCGTGCTTCTCCGCGGTCAGACCCGTCATCGGATAGAAGACGTGCGCGTAGTGGGTGGCACCCTTGGACAGCGCCCAGTCCTTCATCGCCGAGGCCACCGAGTCGGCGATCGCCAGGTCGAGCTTCGCGCCCTTGTCGATGGTCGCGACGACGGACTTGAACACCGACTTGGGCAGCCTCAGCTGCATTTCGGCCTTGGTGAAGACGTTCGTACCGAAGATCTCGCCGGGCGCCTCGGTGGGGTCGAAGCTGATCGCTGGAGGCACGTACGCCTCGACGTTGTTGATCGCCTGCAGACGGACTGCGTTTCCGCTCAATGGAGTTCCTATCCCGCGTGCGCCCGCAACCGTTTCGCAGGCGTGACCGGCCCACACTAGGAACGCCAAGTTCCAGGACTGTTACGTCCGCGTCACCGACAGAATGCGGCCGATGAATCGCGCTCAGAGCAGCGAAATCGTCCGCAAACCGCAGTGCCTCGCAATGATCTCGAAGTCCCGGTCCCGATGCGCCACCGGTATGTCGAGCCGGAGCGACATCGCGCCCACCAGGCAATCGATCATGCTGTGCACCGTCTCGCCGTTGCGCCTGCACTGGCGATGTATGGCCGCCGCGTCTTCGGCGTCGCGGATCGGCGCAAGCGGCTCGATGGAGAACCGGCGCATTCGCTGCTGACGTACGGAAGCCTTGGACTCGTCGGTCGTGCCGATCAACAGTTCCATCAGCACGACCTCCGGGACGATGACGGGATCGTCGGCGCGGATGCGTTCAACCAGCCAGCGCTCAGCCGCCGAGTCGGAGCCCGCGAACAGTTCAATCCACACCGAGGTGTCGACGAGCATCTAATCGGGTAGGTCGCCGTCGGAGAACGACTCGACCTCGTCGTTGGTGTAGTCGAATCCGCTACCGCGCATCGCGAGCACCTCATCGGGCGAGACCCGCTCCCCGACGAGTCTGCGCAGCGCCAAATCGACGGCGCTGCGCTTGGAATCCAACCGATACATCTTCATTGCGGTGGCGACGAGTTCGTCGTCGATGTCGATGTTGGTGCGCGCCACGACACCACGATACACCTCGAGGTGTATTGCCCTGACCCCGCGCCACGGGGCACCCGCGGCGGCATAGATTGGACCCATGTCCACCCGCCGCCACCCCGAACAGGACATCGACGCAGGCTTCGACGAACACGCCGTGGTCGTATCCGGCGCCGAGGACGAGGCGGCGGGCGTCAAGGCGGTGATGGTGTCACTGCAGCGCGGGTTCGAGCAGATGGGTCCGATACGGACGGCCGCCGCGCTGAGCAAGCTCAACCAGCGGCACGGCTTCGACTGCCCCGGCTGCGCGTGGCCCGAGGAGCACGGCGGACGCAAGCTCGCGGAGTTCTGCGAGAACGGCGCCAAGGCCGTCGCCGAGGAGGCCACCAAGCGGCGCGTGACGCCGGACTTCTTCGCCCACCATTCCGTGGACGAACTGGCCGCGCAGCCCGAGTACTGGTTGTCGCAGCAGGGCCGGCTCACCCATCCCGTCGTGCTGGCACCGGGCGACACGCACTACCGGCCGATCGAATGGGACGACGCCTACCGGCTGATCGCCGAGCACCTCAACGCGCTCGCCAGCCCGGACGAGGCGCTGTTCTATACCTCCGGGCGCACCAGCAACGAGGCCGCGTTCCTCTATCAGTTGATGGTGCGCAGCTTTGGCACGAACAACCTGCCGGACTGCTCGAACATG
The DNA here is from genome assembly GCF_033804605.1 of Mycobacterium sp. RTGN6. NCBI lineage: Bacteria > Bacillati > Actinomycetota > Actinomycetes > Mycobacteriales > Mycobacteriaceae > Mycobacterium > Mycobacterium sp. RTGN6. Next base: position 342,071 of record NZ_JAPZKZ010000009.1, on the reverse strand, counting down.
TGCCACGAGTCCTCGGGCACCGCGCTCAGCGAGGCGATCGGCATCGGCAAGGGCTCGGTGACCGTCGACGACGTCGCGCACGCCGACTGCATTCTGATCGCCGGCCAGAACCCCGGCACCAACCATCCTCGGATGTTGTCGGTGCTCGAGAAGGCAAAGGCCAACGGCGCCAAGATCATCGCGGTCAATCCGCTGCCCGAGGCCGGGCTGATGCGGTTCAAGGATCCACAGAAGGTGCACGGGGTGGTCGGCCACGGCGTCCCGATCGCCGACGAGTTCGTGCAGATCCGGCTCGGCGGGGACATGGCGCTGTTCTCCGGGTTGGGCCGGCTGCTGTTGGAGGCCGACGACGCCGCACCGGGCACGGTGCTCGACCGTGACTTCATCGACACGCACTGCGCGGGTTTCTCCGAGTACGAATCCCGCACCCGCGGCGTGGATTTGGATACCGTGACCGAGGCGACGGGGATCGACCGAACCCAGTTGGAGCGCGTCGCGGGGATGCTGGCCGAATCGGAGCGGACGGTGTTCTGCTGGGCCATGGGGCTCACCCAACATCGGCACGCGGTCGCCACCATCGGCGAGGCCACGAACCTGCTCCTGATGCGCGGCATGATCGGAAAGCCGGGTGCCGGAGTGTGTCCGGTGCGCGGACACTCGAACGTCCAAGGCGATCGCACGATGGGCATCTGGGAGAAGATGCCCGAGGGGTTCCTGGCCGCCCTCGATGGACGGTTCGGCATCACCAGCCCCCGCAAGCACGGCCACGACACCGTCGACGCCATCCGGGCCATGCGCGACGGGCACGCCAAGGTCTTCATCGGGATGGGCGGCAACTTCTCGTCGGCTACCCCCGACACCGCGGTCACCGAGGCCGCGTTGCGCCGCTGCGCGTTGACGGTGCAGATCTCGACCAAGCTCAACCGCAGCCACGTCGTGCACGGCGCGACGGCATTGATCCTGCCGACGCTGGGCCGCACCGACAAGGACATTCAGGCCAGCGGTAAACAGCTTGTCTCGGTGGAGGATTCGATGTCGATGGTGCACCTGTCGCGGGGCAGCCTGACTCCGCCCAGCGAGCACCTGCGCAGCGAGGTCGCCATCGTGTGCCAAACCGCCAGGGCCGTGCTGGGTCCCGACCATTCCGTGCCATGGGAGGAACTCGCCGGCGACTACGACCGCATCCGCGACGCCATCGCCGACGTAGTCCCCGGCTGCACCGACTACAACGCCCGAGTCCGTCAACCCGACGGGTTCCAACTCCCCCACCCGCCGCGCGACAGTCGCGAATTCCCCACCGCCACCGGCAAGGCCAACTTCAGTGTCGAACCGCTGCAATGGGTTCCGGTCCCGCCGGGCCGGCTGGTGCTGCAGACGTTGCGCAGCCACGACCAGTACAACACCACCATCTACGGGCTCGACGACCGCTACCGCGGCGTCAAGGGCGGCCGCCGCGTGGTGTTCGTCAACCCCGAGGACATCGTCACGCTAGGCCTCAGCGACGTGGCCCGCGTCGACCTGGTCTCCGAATACACCAACGCCGCAGGCGAACTCGAAGAGCGCCGCGCCAACGACTTCCTCGTCGTCGCCTACTCCACGCCCGCCGGCAACGCCGCCGCCTACTACCCGGAGACCAACCCGCTGGTGCCACTGGACCACACTGCACTCAAGTCCAACACCCCGGTGTCAAAGGCAATCGTCATCCGTCTCGAGCCCGCCCATGGGTAGGGTCACGGCGCGCCGCAAGGCCAGCCACGTCACAGCCGAGGGCACCGTCTCCCGCCCTGAGACGCTGGCCGTCGAGGAGCCGCTGGAGATCCGGCTGAACGGCTCCGCGCTCACCGTCACGATGCGCACTCCGGGTTCCGACGTCGAACTGGCGCAAGGTTTTCTGCTCACCGAGGGCGTCATCGGCCGCCGCGACGACATCGCCCGCGTCGAATACTGCCGCGGCGCAGGGGAAGACGGCGCCAACACCTACAACGTGCTCGACGTGACGCTCGCGGAAGATGTCCCAACGCCTAGCCTCGATGTCACCCGCAACTTCTACACCACCTCGTCGTGCGGGGTGTGTGGCAAGGGCTCCATCGACGCCGTGCGCACCATCAGCCAACACTCCCCCGGCGACGATCCGACCGTCGTCACTGCCGAGACCCTCTCGGCCATGCCCGACCAGCTGCGCGGCGCCCAGAAGGTGTTCGCCAGCACCGGCGGCCTGCACGGCGCGGCACTGTTCGACGCCGACGGCACCATGCTCGTCGTCCGTGAGGACATCGGCCGCCACAACGCCGTCGACAAGACCATCGGGTGGGCACTCGAACACCAGCGCGTCCCGCTGACCGGCACCGTGCTGCTGGTCAGCGGACGAGCGTCGTTCGAGCTCACCCAGAAGGCGGTGATGGCCGGCATCCCGGTGCTCGCCGCCGTGTCCGCGCCCTCGTCGCTGGCCGTCGACCTGGCCAGCCAAGCCGGGCTCACCCTGGTGGCGTTCCTGCGTGGCGAGTCCATGAACGTCTACACCCGACCCGACCGGATCAAGCACTCCGGCTGACGCTCGAGGGCGCTCGAAAGAGCCTCTACCTGCAATCTCCACCCGATCTCCATACAACCTCCAAGTTCGGCGACCGCTCGTCGCGAAACATCGACGGCAGTCGTATTCATCGAACTCGAGGGAGTCACAGTGGCCGAGATCCTGATCGCGTCGTGCCCACCCATCGGACACGTCGGACCGTTGCTCAACGTCGCACGCGGGCTCGTCGAACGCGGCGACGAGGTCACGTTCCTGACATCCGAGCGGCATGCCTCGAAGGTCTTCGCAGCAGGCGCGCGTCCGCATTCGCTACCGGCAGGAGCCGACTACGACGACTCGTCGTTCGACGCTGACCTGCCCGGGCGGGCCGCGACGTCGGGCATCGCCCGAGTCAACTTCGACGTCAAGCACATCTTCGTGCGCCCCCTGCCGTACCAGGCCGCCGCACTCGACGAATTGTTGGCTGGCAAGCACTACGACGCGATCCTGGTAGACGCCTTCTTCCTTGGCGTGCTGCCGATGCTGCTGGGCGACCCCGCGTCGCGGCCTCCGGTGCTGTCGTACACCACTACGCCGCTGTTCCTCACCAGCCGCGACACCGCGCCAGGCGGCACCGGCATCCGGCCCGCGGGCGGGCTGCTCGGGACACTTCGCAACCGGGCACTGAACCTGTTGTGCCAGAAGGTATTGCTGCGCGCCTCGCACCGGTCCGCGGCGACGATGCTCGAGGCGTTGGGGCTGCCGAAGCTGCCCGTGTTCGTGCTGGACCAAGCGATCCTCGCCGACCGGCTGATAGCGCCGACCATCCCCGAGTTCGAGTACCCCCGCAGCGATCTCCCCGGCCACGTCCGGTTCGTCGGCGCCGTCACCCCAGAGCCGACGGATCGCTACGTCGCGCCGCCGTGGTGGCCCGAATTGCACACCGGGCGTCCCGTCGTTCACGTCACGCAAGGCACCATCGACAACGCCGACCTGGGCAGGCTGATCGAACCGACGATCGCCGCGCTCATGGACGACGACGTCACGGTCGTCGTCACGACGGGTGGCCGCGACGTCGACACGATCCGTGGGCCCCTTCCGGGGAACACGTATGTCGCCGAATACATCCCGCACGACGTGCTGCTCCCCCACGTCGACGTGATGGTCACCAATGGTGGCTACGGCGCCGTCCAGCGAGCGCTCATCGCCGGTGTGCCGCTCGTGGTGGCGGGCAACACCGAGGACAAGCCGGAGGTCGCGGCCCGCGTCGAGCACTTTGGTGCAGGCGTCAACCTGCGCACCGGCACCCCCAGCCCTGGCGCGATACGCCGCGCCGTCCGCGACGTGCTCGACGACGAGGGATACCGCCGCGCGGCCAGCCGACTGAAACGGGCGTACGGGCTGCGCGACGGCGTCACCGAGATCGCCGCGCTCGTCGACGAGGTCATCGCCGAACGCGCCATGGCGGTCGATCATGCCTGAGGAATTGCGCTGGCCCGCCGTCGCAGTGGCGGTGTTGCTCTGGTACCTCGCATGCACAATGCGGCAAATGCATTCGGAGCGGACGCGCTCGCCGAAGGTGGTGTGGCGGGAGGCAACGGAGCGTGGGTGGTCGGAGTGGATCAGACTCGACGGCGTCTCGGCGACGGACGGCTACGACGCGATGCTCGCCGCTGCGCGCGACCGCGCCGGTGCGACGGCCACGGCCGTCCAGTTCGCGATCGTGGTGCACCCCGACGACGCCCCTGACTACACGCTGAGGGCGACGTTCGTGTCGGCCGTGCGCGAGCCGGTGGGCGGTGACACTTCTCGGGTCGCTTCGCTCCTGCCCTCCGGTCGCGAGTTACTCATCAACGGATGCGGACGGTAGCCGACGATGGCTGAAATCCTCATCGCCTCACTGTCTCCCACGGGTCACATCAGCCCGCTGCTCAGCGTCGCGCAGGATCTCGTCGCCCGCGGCGACCGGGTCACCGTGATGACGGGGGCCGTCCACACCGACGCCGTCCTGGCCGTTGGCGCCCATCCGCACCCGCTTTCCGAGGCCGCCGACTTCGACCAGTCGCCGTTCGACGCGTCGAGCCGCGGCAAGACCTCGAAGGTCAAGGCGCTGAATCTGGCCATCATTCGACTGTTCCTCGCGCCGATGCCGCACCAGTACGCCGAACTCACCTCAGTGCTCGCCACCACTCGCTTCGACGCGATCATCGCCGACTACGGGTTCTTCGGGGTCATCCCCCTGCTCGTCGGCCACCCCGCGGCGCGTCCGCCGATCCTGCAGTACACCCCGACGCCGATGATGCTGTCGAGCCGCGACACCGCGCCCAGCGGGCTGGGTCTTCCGCCCGGCTCCGGATGGTTTGGCCGGCTGCGCAACCGCGTGCTGACGCAGGTGTCGCAGCGGGTGATTCTGCGGGAGTCGCAGCGGGCGACGAACGCAATGTTGGGCGACCTTGGAGTGCAACACCTTCCGGTGTTCCTGCTCGACGTCGGCGTACTCGCCGACCGGTTCATCGTGCCGACGGTACCGAGTTTCGAGTATCCTCGCCGCGACCTCGCCCCGAACGTGCGCTTCGTCGGCGCGGTGCACCCGCAGCCGTCGAACTGCTACGTTCCGCCGACGTGGTGGTCGGAACTGGACGGCAGCCGACCCGTCGTCCACGTCACCCAGGGCACCGTCGACAACGAGGACCTGTCCCGGTTGATCGAGCCGACCATCGAGGCGCTGGCCAACGAAGACGTCACGCTGGTCGTGACGACCGGCGGACGGGACATCAATGACCTCGCGGTTGACGTTCCGCCGAATACGTTTGTCGCCGAATACATTCCGCACGACGTGCTGCTGCCCAAGGTGGACGTGATGGTGACGAATGGTGGCTACGGCGCCGTGCAGCGTGCCGTGTCGACCGGAGTGCCGCTAGTGGTGGCGGGCAACACCGAGGACAAGCCGGAGGTCGCCGCCCGAGTTGCCTGGTCGGGCGCGGGGCTGAACCTGAAGACGGGCACGCCCAGCCCGGCGATGATCCGCGATGCTGTGCGCGAACTCCTCGGCGACTGCGCCTACCTCAGGCGCGCACGCGAGCTCGAAGCCGCGTTCGCGCAACGCCACGGAATCGCCGAGATCTCCGCGCTCGTCGACGAAGTCGTCGCCGAACGGGGCGGGCAACGCCGACGCAGTCGCGCGTCATGAGCTGCGCCGATCCGTTCGGCAGGCCGCCGGAGCCCGTCAGCGGTTCCGGTCTCGCTGACCCATCCGACATACCCGACCGCTTGGCTGCCTTCGTCAGTCTTCATAGGTGTGCCGCCCGGGCCGCCGCAGCGGCTTCGCCCCGAGAGTGCACGCCGAGCTTGGACAAGATGTTCGCCACGTGGAACTTCACGGTGTGCTCGGTGATGTGCAGCCGAGCGGCAATCTCGCGGTTGCTGCGCCCGCGGGCCAGTTCGGTCAAGACGTCGAACTCGCGATCGCTGAGACCTTCCAGCACGTCCGATCTCGGTGCCGGGGGCAGGGCGAGTGGAAACCGCGCGGTGACCGACGTACCCCAACCGGGCACAGCCTCCAAGGTGAAGTCGCCACCGAGCGCGGCCAGCCGTTCCCGCAGCCGGTACTCCGCCAGCGCCTGCGGGAACAGGGTGCCGTCCCCGTCGTCGCGCACGCTTACCGCCAGCTGATCGTCGTCGGCCTCCCAGCCGACCCTGATCCGGCTCAGCCCCGTGTGTTCCAGCATGCTCAGGACGCATCCACGCACCACCGCATGCGCGCCTTCGGCCACCTCGGGCGGGAGCAACCGGTCGGCGTGCTCAGGTGGCGCCAACTCGAGTTCGAATCCGCTATGGCGGGCCAGCGTCCTCAGCTGCTCGGTCACTGAGCCGAACGCCGCACCCGCGGTCTGCTCTCCCGCGATCGGGTCGGCGCGCATGCTGGTCAGCGCCGATGAGGCCACGGAGAGCGCGACCTCCCGGGCGGCGGCATCGGTGAGGCCGCGCGAGCGCAGCGCCCCGACCACCGCGGTGAGCGTCGCCGCGTGAGTGTCCATCAATACGAACAGCTCCTTGGCGTGCTCGCCGGCCGCAGCCCGGCGCGCGGCCAGATACGTCGGGGGGCCGACCGGCCCGAGGGAGACGAGCGTCTTCAGCCGCACAACCGCGATCTCCCACACGCCCCGCGCCACCGCGTGCGCGGCGGCACCGTCGGGGGCATCGGCCAAAACGAGGACGCTGCCCGCGGCGGCCGGTTCGGTGGACACCACTGCGAGCGCCTGCCGGACCCTGCCCGCGAGCACCACGCGTCCGTACCAAGAGGTGCCCGGCGGGATCCGGCCGGCGAGCTCGGACAACTCGGCAAGGGGCGGCGCCGGTTCCGCACTGTCGGTGACACCGCTCGTGGTCCGCACGCTCCCGCCCACCAGGGCGGCCGCCCAGGAATGTGGAACCGGTCCCGCGAGCGCGGCGGACAGCCGGGGCAGCACCTCGGCGTCGGACGCCCGCAGCAGGGCGAGCGCCGAGTCCAGTGTGTGCGCGTCGATGGACTGCTCCTTCGGCTAGGGAAGACCGTTCCAAGGAGCGGCGGGCTGCGCGCCGCTCCGAGGCCAGTATGAACCCAGAAGCCCAGGTCGCCTCCGCATCTCCAGCCGGCGGGCGACCACCGGGATCAGCCGTATCGAGGAGAACGACGTGAGCAGTAGCCGTCTGCCGAAGATCACCCTGGAAGAGGCGTACGCGCATCCAGACGACGTCATCCGGCTCCTGGCCGATGACGACGAGCTTGCACGGGCGGCGGACGGGGGCGGAACCACCCCCGGGTTCCTCCGGTCGGTCCAGGAGAAGCTGGGCGAGTTCGACGAGGTGCGGCTGGCCAGCATGGACGCGGCCGGCGTCGAGCACCAGATCCTCTCGCTGACTGCGCCTGGCGTGCAGATGATCACTGATCCGGTCGAGGCGACCGCCTTGGCCCGCAGGCAGAACGACTTCCTCGCCGAACAGGTCGCCCGGCACCCCGCCCGCTACTCCGGCTTCGCGGCGGTTGCGCTGCAGGAGCCCGAGAACGCGGTCAAGGAGCTGCGCCGCGCCATCGGCGACCTCGGGTTCAAGGGCGTCCTGGTCAACGGCTACACCAACACCACCGATGCGACGCACGGCCGCTATCTCGACGACCCGGCGTATCACCCGTTCTGGGAGGCGCTGTGCGAACTCGGCGTCCCCCTCTATCTGCACCCGCGTCCCGCGTTGACCGGCGGGCTCGCGTTATACGAAGGCCATCCCGAGATGAAGGGTGCCACCTGGGGCTTCGGTGCCGAGACCGCTGCGCACACCGTACGGCTGCTGCTCGGCGGGCACTTCGACCGATTCCCGAGCGCCAAGCTGATCCTCGGTCACCTGGGCGAGGGTCTGCCGGCCTTGCTGTGGCGTACCCAGAACATGTTCGACCGCAATCCCTTTGACAAGAAGATCAAGAAGAGCCTGCCCGAGTACTTCGCCGACAACATCTGGATCACCACCAGTGGCAACTTCTCCGATCACGCGCTGACGAACGCGATCCTCACCATGGGCGCCGACCGCATCCTGTTCTCCGTCGACTACCCCTACTCGGAGAACGCCTTGGGTGCCGACTGGATCGAGAGGGCGCCGATCAGCGAGCTCGACCGCCGCAAGATCGCACACGGCAACGCGCGCGGACTGTTCCGCCTTGGGTTGACAAGACCGCTCGCACGGCACACCGCGGGTTGAACACACGAAATCGTCTGAGCAGAGGAGTTTTTCGATGACACAATCGATGCGGCTGGCCGGCAAGACAGCCTTGGTGACTGGCGCAGGCCGCGGAATCGGGGCGGCGATCGCGCGGCGGCTTGCGGCAGAGGGCGCCGCGGTGGCCGTGAACTACGTACGGGATTCCGCGTCAGCCGAGGCCCTGGTCACTGACATTCGCGGCGACGGTCACCGGGCGGTGGCGTTGCAGGCCGACGTAGGCGACGTTTCCCAGACCCAAGCCCTGGTCGACCGTGTGGTGGACGAGTTCGGTGGCCTGGACATCCTGGCGAGCAATGCCGGTGTCGAGCATTTCGGTGCCCTGGACACGATCACCCCCGCCGATTTCGAACGGGTGTTTCGCATCAACGTGGCCGGCCAGCTGTTCGTCACCCAGACCGCCGTTGCAGCGATGCCCACCGGCGGTCGGGTCCTGCTCACGTCGTCGATCAGCGCCAGGATCGCGGTGTATCAGCACACTCTGTATGCGGCGAGCAAGGCGGCGGTGCAGGCGATGGTGCTGAATCTGGCGCCCGAACTTGCCGAGCGGAGTATCTGCATCAACGCGATCGCCCCGGGTGGCACGGCCACCGACATGGCCGCCGAAAACGCCGCTCGATACACCCCGCTGGCGCTGCGCGAGGTCGACCCCGACGCGGTCACACGGTCCATGAACGCGATTGGTCGGCTGGCCGAACCCCACGAAATCGCCGCGGCCGCCGCGTTTCTGCTTTCTGCCGACGCGTCATACATCACCGGAACAACCATCGACGTCGCCGGTGGATGGCTGTGAACCTGCCGTCATGCCCACTGGCTAGGGCAACGTCACCCTCGTTTACCTGCGGTCTCGAGCCAGCGCTCCTACGCTAGCTAGGTGCGCTTGACGTGGCCGCTGACGGGGCGCGTGGAGGAGCTGCGGGTCATCCAGGACGCGCTCGCGGCCCCCGATACCTCCGGGATGGTCGTCTTCGGGGCCGCCGGCGTCGGGAAGAGCCGAATCGCCCGCGACGCACTCTCGTCCGCCGCGTCCAGGGGATGCGAAATCCGTTGGGCGGTCGGCACATCGTCGGCGCAGCAGCTTCCGCTGGGGGCCTTCGCGGCGTGGGCTGGGTCGGATGTCGCGGATCGTCTGCAATTGGTCCGCGGTGTGATCGACTCGCTGACGTCCACTGCCGATGACGCCAGGGTGATTGTGGGCGTCGATGACGTACATCTGCTCGATGACCTGTCGACGTTCGTTCTGCATCAGATCGTGACCCGCCGCGCCGCGAAGCTCGTGCTCACCGTTCGCGACGGTGATCCCATTTCCGCGGCGACACAGGAGATTTGGCACATAGGCCAGTTCGACCGACTCGACTTGCGTCCACTGTCGCGCGACGAAAGCACGGCCCTGCTCTCGGTGACTCTGGACGCAGACGTGGATATGGAAGCCGCTCGGCGCCTGTGGAAGCTGACGCGTGGCAACGTTCTTTATCTGCGCACCATCGTTGAGCACGAGGTCGCCGAGGGCAGACTCGTCCAGCGGGATGGCTACTGGAGGTGGACCGGGGAACCGGTCGTGCCGCCCAGCTTGGCCGAAGCGATCGAAGCGCGGATTGGAAGCCTCGCAATACCGGTCGGCGACGTGATCGACGCGCTGGCTGTGGGCGAGCCGATCGAGCTTGAATCGCTGGTCCGAATTGCTGATGCGGTGGCGGTCGAGGATGCCGAAACGCGTGACCTCATCACGATCGAGCGCGCACCCGGCCGGGTGGACGTGCGGTTGGCGCATCCGCTGTACGGTGAGGTTCGTAGGGGACGTGCGCCCTCCACCCGGCTGCGACGGCTCCGCGGACGCGTCGCCGCTGAACTTGCCGGATCCGACCGTCGCGATGACATTCAGGTCGTCGTGCGACGTGCGGTGTTGAGTCTGGACTCCGACGTCGACCCGGATCCGGCCCTCCTCGTCACCGCCGCCCGCGGCGCGTTGGGGCTCGCGGATCTGCAGCTCGCCGATCGGCTGGCCGAGGCGGCAATGCGGGCCGGAGGGGGCGCGGAAGCGGCCTTCGTGCGCGCGATTGCACCCTTGCACCTCAGCCACGGCGAGGAGGCCGACGCCGCACTCGCCAGCATCCCCACCACCGACTTCACCAGCGCGGACCATGCCAGGCTCGCCTTCATGCGGGCCGCCACCAAGCTCCTGCGGCTCGCCGACCCCGCGGGCGCGAAGAAGCTCATCGACGATGCGTCGCAGGCCATCCCCTCCGGAGACGATCGCAGCTGTATCGATGCGTTTCTCACGGTGTACTGGGCGGCGATGGGCAGGCCGGAAGCGGCGACGGACTCGTCGAACGACCTCGTCCTCGAGGAGTTACCCGACTTTGTCGCTGAGGTGACGGCCCGCGCGGTGGTCTACGCATCCGGGGACGCTGGCCGCACCAGCGAAGCCGTGGCCGCCGCGTTCGCCGGATACGGCATTGCGCAGCGCTCGTTCGACGCCCCGCATCTGCGGTTCTCCATCGCCGACGGCCATATCGGCGCGCTCCTGCAGTCCGGTCGGGTCAGGGAAGCTTGCGACGTTGCAAATCTCGTGCAGCAACAGGCGGCCGAGTTCGCCGACTCAGCGCAGTCTTACGGTGCTGCCGCTTTAGGTCGGACGTCACTTGGCGCCGGCCAGCTCGACACCGCGTGTTCGCTCCTCGGTTCGGCGGTCGCGTCGTTGTCCGCGTCCGGCGAGACGTTCGGATGGCGCTACCGATTCCAGCTCCCGTACACGATTGCGCTGGCGATGCGCGGCTTGACCGATCAGGCTGTCACCGCGCTTGCCATGCTCGATGAGCAGCGGCGCCCGAGTTGGCGGCTGTTGGACTATGAGCTCGGGCTGGCCAAGGCATGGGTCGCGGCAAGTCAGGGTGCGGTCAGCGAGGCGATCTCGTCGGCGTTGGCGGCGGCCGAAACTGCCGGGGCCAATGGACAATTCGCGCCCGAGGTGCTGTGCTTGCAGGTTCTGACGCAATTTGGTGACCATTCCGGCGCGGCCCGGCTGCGTGAATTGGCCGCGATGGTTGAAGGGCCCCGGGTCGGCGTTGCGGCCCGCTTCGCCGAGGCCCTGCAGGCCGGAGATGGCGCCGAACTCGTTGCGGTCTCAGAGGAATTCGAGCAGATGGGCGACCTAGTGGCGGCGGTCGATGCGGCCGCTCACGCAGCCATGGCATGTCGTCGCCAGGGGTTGCGCGGATCCGGCTTGGCCAGTGCGGCACGAGCGGAAGCGTTGGCTGAACGATGTGGGGGTGCCAGTACCCCCGCTCTCGGTCGGGCGGCCGAGCGGTCGCCGCTGACCGCGCGTGAACAAGAGATCGTGGCGTTGATCGGTGAGGGGTTGTCCAACCGCGCGCTGGCCGAGCGGCTGAATGTCTCGCTACGCACCATCGAAGGCCACATCTATCGGGCGATGGCCAAGACCGGTGCGACCGATCGCGACAAGCTCGCGGCGATGCTATCTCGGCGCCGGCCAAAGCCGAGTGGATGAGGGCGTGAGTGGCGCCATCCGCGCAGTCGATTTTTCGAGTGGTGGCATACTCGCTCGGCGCCGGCGCTGCGGATGCACGCTGGTCGAATGACCGATGAACTCTGCGCGCGGGAGCGGGCGCTGCGCAAACTCCCGCTGCCGTACTCGTTGGCGTTGAGGCTTCGTGATGCCGGTGTGCCCGCCGAACTGGTGTCTGAGTATGTCGGTGTCGAGGACGTCGGACTGGACGGGTTCTACCGTGTCGCCGAGGCGAAACTCGCTGCGGCGCGGCGCGAATAGAGTAGTCGGACTGGCCGATCGTGAAAGACGAGTGGTGCGCCACTCGCAGCAAGTGGCTCTGGGCAGCCGAGGATTTGCATATAGCTGATTCCTGCTCACCAGTGAGGCAAGACAATGGCCAATGCAAACCAAACCATCGTGAACAGATCCCAATTGCTCGCCGCCGCAACGGCGATAGGCGCTGTGGCACTCCTCGCGATCCCCACGCCCGCACGAGCGGGCCCGATGTTCCCTCTGGCCCCCGCCTGCGCCCAGTACGGCTTTGACGGCAAATTCTCGCTCCGACAGGACAACGGTTTCCGGGTGTCCTTCACCTCGACCGGCCGGGCCGCCACGGGGGAAGTTGTCGCGACCGGCGACAACGGCTGGAGGCAACTGGGGTACGTCACGGGTGGCATCAAGGGTCGCAACGTCGACTTCACCACGAACTGGGACAGAAATTCGGGGACCGGACCCGGACACTATCTCGGCGTTGTGGGTGACGACGGCTTCGTGCGGGGTGGTACGACCCTCGACCAGAGCAACGTCAACGTGGCGAACTGGTCCTCCACATTGCCGCTCGGGTGCCTGGACGCACCCCTTCCCCCACCTCCTCCTGTCATCTCGGCGACCATCGGAGAACAGGTTCCCGCCGGTCCCGCTGCCGCCCGCTTGGGTGTCGCCGTCAATGGCCCGACGACGCTGCGCGCCGGAATGAGCGGAAGCTACACCGTAAACCTCAGCAATCCGGGGGATGTTGGCGCGCCGGTCGAGCTGTACGTCAGCTTCGGGGGTCAACTACAACAGACCGGTCCGGTCAACCCCTCCGGCGGCGTCAACTGCGACGTCATCAACAATGCCGGCGGCACCTCAGCGGTGCGCTGTAACGCCCAGCAACTTGAGTCGAAGGCGACAGCGCAAATCGTGGTGCAGGCGCGCGGGCCGGCGCCTGGCGCAGGTCACCTGACCGTGAACATCAACTCTTCGGACCCAGGAGCCCAGTTCGTGCAGAAGTCCCAAAAGTTGAACGTGTCGATATCCTAGAGGGGTTGGACCGGAATACGGTGTACTACTTAATAGCCTCTCCCCCAAAGTATTTGATGGGCCTGGGGGTGCTGCTGGCCGTGCTGGGAATCGCCGTGGGTCTCGCTCCCCACGCCAAGGCCGACGAGCCTGACATCTACGGCCTCATCACCTCCGAAGAGGCGCAGGAGATTTGGGCCAACGGCTGGCGCAACTGCGGCACCCTCGATCGCGCCAGCGAGACCGATCCGCCGATCACCTCCGGGCACGTGATCGGCATCATCGAGGGCTACCTGGAGCGGGGTTGGGATCTGGAGTCGGCTGGCGACATCGTCTGGGAGTCGGTGGAGGGCCGCTGCTCCGAATACATGCCGCAGGTGCAGCGCGCGATGCGCAGTTACGGCCCGATGGACTGATTGCAAAAAGCGATCGCCCCGCCGTGCGGCGGGGCGATCCGGGAAATGTCTACGCGCTCTTGTCGCGACGCTCGTTGCGCGTCGGCTTGCGCGGCACGATGGTCGGCAGCACGTTGTCCTCGACGGTCTCCTTGGTCACCACGACCTTGGCGACGTCGTCGCGGCTGGGGATGTCGTACATCACCGGGTTGAGGACCTCTTCGAGGATGGCGCGCAGCCCGCGGGCGCCGGTACCGCGGTGGATGGCCTGTTCGGCGATCGACTCGAGCGCCTCTTCGGTGAACTCCAAGTCCACGCCGTCCATCTCGAACAGTCGCGTGTACTGCTTCACCAACGCGTTCTTGGGCTCGGAGAGGATCTTGACCAACGACTCCTTGTCGAGGTTGGTCACCGACGCCACGATGGGCAGCCGGCCGATGAACTCGGGGATCAATCCGAACTTGATCAGGTCCTCGGGCATGACCTCGGCGAAGTGGTCCTGGGTATCGATCTCGGCCTTGGACCGCACCTCGGCGCCGAACCCGAGGCCGCGCTTGCCGACGCGGTCGGAGACGATCTTCTCCAGCCCCGCGAACGCACCCGCCACGATGAACAGCACGTTGGTGGTGTCGATCTGGATGAACTCCTGATGCGGATGCTTGCGGCCGCCCTGCGGGGGCACCGACGCCTGCGTGCCCTCCAGGATCTTCAGCAGCGCCTGCTGGACGCCTTCACCGGAGACGTCGCGGGTGATCGACGGGTTCTCGCTCTTGCGGGCGATCTTGTCGACCTCGTCGATGTAGATGATGCCGGTCTCGGCGCGCTTCACGTCGTAGTCGGCGGCCTGGATCAGCTTGAGCAGAATGTTCTCGACGTCCTCACCGACGTAGCCCGCCTCGGTGAGCGCGGTGGCGTCGGCGATGGCGAACGGCACGTTGAGCATCTTGGCCAACGTCTGCGCCAGGTAGGTCTTGCCGCAACCCGTGGGGCCGAGCATCAGGATGTTGGACTTCGCGAGTTCGACGGGCTCGGCGCGGGAGTCGCGCATCTTCTCCTGCGCTTGGATGCGCTTGTAGTGGTTGTAGACGGCGACGGCCAACGTCTTCTTGGCGGTGTCCTGGCCGATGACGTAGCCCTCGAGGAATTCGCGAATTTCGACGGGTTTCGGCAGCTCGTCGAGTTTGACGTCGTCGGCGTCGGCGAGTTCCTCTTCGATGATCTCGTTGCACAGGTCGATGCACTCGTCGCAGATGTACACGCCGGGACCCGCGATGAGCTTCTTGACCTGCTTCTGGCTCTTGCCACAGAAAGAGCACTTCAGCAGGTCGCCACCGTCTCCAATGCGTGCCATTTGCCTGCGGTCCTACTTTCCTGATCGCCGTCGGTCGGGGTCTGCCGTGCGGGTGGCTTCGGGCCTAGTTCCCGACGCTACCCGTATGTTCCGGCGCTTTGCGACCGATAAAGCCGAATCGCGTCGGTGATATTTCGCTGCGTTGGCAGAGAACATATCCCCTGTCGTCGCCCGTAGCCCGCCGGAACGCGCACCGATCTCGTTCGTGTCGCCGCCGTTACCGCTCCGCGAGCCATCCGTCACCAACGTAGCGCGCCGCGGGCCGCCGCGACGCTCAGGCGTTCTGGGCCGAGAGCTTCCGGTACTCGAGCACCGTGTCGATGATTCCGTATTCCTTGGCGGCCGCGGCCGTCAGGATCTTGTCGCGGTCGGTGTCCTTGCGGACCTGCGCAGCGTCCTTGCCGGTGTGCCGCGCCAACGTCTCCTCCATGAGGGTGCGCATCCGCTCGATCTCGGCGGCCTGGATTTCCAGGTCCGAGAACTGGCCCTGGATGACGCCGCCGAGGGACGGCTGGTGAATCAGGATGCGCGCGTTGGGCAGCGCGAGCCGCTTGCCCGGCGTACCGGCGGCGAGCAGGACCGCGGCAGCCGACGCCGCCTGGCCGAGGCACACCGTCTGGATGTCCGCGCGGACGTACTGCATGGTGTCGTAGATCGCCATCAGCGACGTGAACGACCCGCCCGGCGAGTTGATGTACATCGTGATGTCGCGGTCGGGATCGAGCGACTCGAGCACCAGCAGCTGCGCCATGATGTCGTTCGCCGAGGCGTCGTCGACCTGCACGCCGAGGAAGATGATGCGCTCCTCGAACAGCTTGTTGTACGGGTTGGATTCCTTGACGCCCCAACTCGAGTGCTCGACGAACGACGGAAGGATGTACCGGGCCTGCGGCTGCAGACGGGGGTCGGTGTGATCGGTCATGGCTTCACTCCGTTGAGGTTCGCGCGGGTGATGATGTGGTCGACGAAGCCGTATTCGAGCGCCTCGGGGGCGGTGAACCAGCGGTCGCGGTCCGAGTCCGTCTCGATGCGTTCGATGGTCTGCCCGGTGAACTCGGCGTTGAGCCGGAACATCTCCTTCTTGATGACCGCGAACTGCTCGGCCTGGATGGCGATGTCGGCCGCGCTACCAGTGACCCCGCCGAGCGGCTGGTGCATCAGGATGCGGGCGTGCGGCAGCGCGAAGCGCTTGCCCTTGGTGCCCGCCGCGAGCAGGAACTCGCCCATCGAGGCGGCCATGCCCATGGCGTAGGTCGCGACGTCGCACGGCGCGAGCACCATGGTGTCGTAGATCGCCATGCCGGCGCTGATCGAGCCGCCCGGCGAGTTGATGTAGAGGTTGATGTCCTTGGTGGGATCCTCGGCCGAGAGCAGCAGAATCTGCGCGCACAGCCGGTTGGCGATGTCGTCGTCGACCTGAGAGCCCAGGAAGATGATGCGCTCGGAGAGCAACCGCTCATAGACCGAGTCGACGAGGTTGAGCCCCGGCGTGCTCGAACGCATGTCAGTCACGTGTGAATACCTGCTTTCTCGAGTCTTTGTACTCGACGTTCATGTTCACCGACATTAACCAACGCGCGCCCGGTCGGAGTCCCCGGAGCGCCGTCGTTCGCTCACAGCGTCACTACGCGTCGGCGTCCTCGTCGTCGGCGGCGTCGTCGTCTTGCTCGGAATCCGCGACGCCCTGGGGTGCCGACGGACCGAAGAACTCCTCGGTGTCGATCTCGTCGCCGGCGGTGTCGGTGACGGCGGCGCCGTGCACGATGGCCGCGATCGTCAGGCCACGGCGCACGTCGGCGAACATCGCAGGAAGCTGGTTGTTCTGCTGAAGCACCTGCAACAGCTGCTGGGGCTCGAGGCCGTACTGGCGCGACATCAGCACCAGCCGCTCGGTGAGGTCGTTCTGGCCGACCTGGATGTCGAGGTCGTCGGCGATCTTGTCCATGAGCAGCTGGGTCTTGACGGCCCGCTCCGCGTTGGTGCGGTTGTCCGTGTCGAACTCCTCGCGGCTGCTGCCCTGCTCCTTGAGCGCCTCCTCGAACTTCGACTCGTCGTGCTCGAGGCCGTGGATCGCGTTGTGCAGCGTGTCGTCGACCTGGGCCTGCACGACGTTCTCGGGCAGCGGAACCTCGACCTGCTCGAGCAGGACTTCGAGGGCCTTGTCGCGGATCTGCTCGGCCTGACCGATGCGCTTCACTCGCTTCACCTGCTCGACGAGGCTCTCCTTGAGCTCGTCGATGGTGTCGAATTCACTTGCCAGTTGGGCGAATTCGTCGTCGGGCTCGGGGAGCTCGCGCACCTTGACCGAGTTGACCTTGACCGTGACGTCGGCGTCCTCGTTGGCGTGCTCACCGGCGACCAGCTTGGTGGTGAACACCTTGGTCTCGTCGGCCTTGAGGCCCTTGATGGCGTCGTCGAGGCCCTCGATGAGCTGGCCCGACCCGATCTCGTGCGACAAGCCCTCGGTCTTGGCCTCGGCGACGTCCTCGCCGTCGATGGTGGCCGACAGGTCGATCGACACGAAGTCGCCGTCCTCGGCAGCCCGCTCGACGCCGGTCAGGGTGCCGAACCGCGCCCGCAGGTTCTGCAGTTCCGCGTCGACCTCTTCGTCGGAGACCTCGATGGGGTCGACGGTGATCTTCAGCGCCGACAAGTCGGGCAGGACGATCTCGGGGCGGACGTCGACCTCGGCGGTGAACGTCAGGTCCTCGCCGTACTCCTTCTTGGTGACCTCGATCTCGGGCTGCCCGATGGGCTTGACCTCGGAGGTGGTCACGGCCTCGGTGTACCGGCCGGGAACGGCGTCCTCGACCACCTGGTCGAACATGACCTGCTTGTCGACGCGCGACTCCAGCAGCTTGACCGGCACCTTGCCGGGCCGGAAGCCGGGCATGCGGATCTGCTTGGCCATCTGCTTGAACGCGGTGTCGATGTCGGGCGCGAGCTCCGCGAAGGGCACCTCCACATTGATCCGCACCCGGGTCGGGCTCAACTGTTCGACGGTGCTCTTCACGGCATGTGCTCCTTGCATGTCTGTTCTCGTCACGTGTCTGTCGGGGTGACAGGATTTGAACCTGCGGCCTTCCGCTCCCAAAGCGGATGCGCTACCAAGCTGCGCTACACCCCGCGTCGTCCTGCCGTCGAGATGATACGGGCTGAACACGCGACACAATCAATTGGATTTGACTAGGTCGGCGCCGGTACAGTCTGCGGAGCAGTGCACGCGGGCGTAGCTCAATGGTAGAGCCCTAGTCTTCCAAACTAGCTACGCGGGTTCGATTCCCGTCGCCCGCTCCAAGGAACCGCCCTGACGGGGCGGTTTTCTGCTTTCCGGGGCAGATGTGCGGGCTGGCGTTGCTCCCGCATGATCTGCCGTTCCTGCCACCCGAGCCTCATAGGGTCGTGTGCTGGCTACCCGCCACCGACCAACTCCGACCTGCGACGACGATGCGAGCTAGCCCAAAGGCCGCGCCTAGACGGTTTGGGCAGTCTCAGCTACCCGTAGCTGCCCGAAGCGTGGAGACCCTGCGGAGACCTCCAGCCGTTTGCTGACTGCTCGCTAGAATCTGCGTGTGGGGATTCGGGTGGGCTTGGCGGTCGCCGCGGTTGCGCTCTTGCTGGCCGGATGCGCCGAACAACCGAAGCCGGCGCGTCGCGCCGAGGTGTCGCGAACGGCGTGGCAGAACGGCACGCACAAAGGCCTTTGGCCGTTCACCGTCGACGAGGGCGTCCTGACGTGTCATCCCCCCGATTGGGTGACGTTCACGGCTAATGGGACGGAGTACGCGCTCACCGATTCCGCCAGGTGGATCGGCCACTTCCACGATGTTTCAGCGATCTCGGCCAAGGGCTACGTCGATATAGGCGACGAACACCAGCCCGTTCCGGTCTCCTTTCGTCCGGTGACCGACCGCGGGCTCGAGCTCTGTTCTTGACGCTCTCCTGCCCCGATGTCTGGCGAGCTGGGCACGACTGTGCAATGGTCGTGCTGACACACGACCGCGTGTGCCACCACGTAGGCCTCCGCGAGGGGGCCTACCACTGTCTGAGTGGGTGACGGCGTCTTGGCGATTACAGGTTCGGCCGACCCGACCAGCACAATCCATCGAACGAATGACGTTCTGGCCGAATGCCATTCAGCACCGGAAGGATCGATGGCGTGAACTTGATCGACGGTAGCGGCGCGTTCCATGTCGACCGCAGGCAGTTCCTGGCACTGGCGGGCATCGGCGTTGCCACGGTAGCGGCCGGATGCTCATCGACGTCGTCGTCGACGGCCACGCTCGAGACGCCGCCCTATCCGGAGCCAGACCAGTTCGTCAGCAAGGACGGTGTGCTCAACGCGGCGGTGAACGTCACCCGGGAACCGATCGACATCGGTGACCAGAAGGTGCTGGCCACCGTCTACAACGGCAAGTTCCTCGGCCCGACGCTGCGCCTACGCCCCGGCGAACGCCTCGAACTCGCGGTCACCAACAGCCTGCCGGAGATCACGAACGTCCACTTCCACGGGATGCACGTATCGCCGTCGGGGATCTCGGACAACGTCTTCCTCACCATCAACCCGGGCCAGACGCAGAACTACGTCCTCGACGTCCCGAAGAACCACCCCATGGGCACCTTCTGGTACCACACGCATGCCCACCCCTACACCGAGGCGCAGGTCTTCGGCGGCCTCGCCGCATTGCTCGTCATCGACGGACTGACCGACCTGCTGCCGCCCGAACTGCGGGGCATCAAGGAACAGACGGTCGCGCTCAAGGACTATCAGGCCGCGAACGGCGAGATCCTGAGGACGAAGATCGACAGCAACGCACCGACGACGCGGACGGTCAACGGCACCGTCAACCCCACGCTCCAGATCGACGCCGGCGAGACGCAGCTGTGGCGCCTGGCCAACCTCGGCGCCGACATCTACTACGAGCTGCAACTCGACGGACACCAGTTCCACGTGATCGGCGTCGACGGCAACCCGGCGTGGCGCGTGGAGGGCACGGATTCGATCGTGCTGCCGCCCGGCAATCGATTCGACGTGCTGGTCCAGGGCGGGATACCCGGCACCTACACGCTGAAGACACTGAAGTACGACCAGCAGGGCGACGTGTACCCGGAGACTGCGCTCGCCACCGTGAACGTCAACGAGTCATCGCAGACTCCGGCCACGCTCCCGACGGGATTGGCTGGGCCGGCCAGCCTCTCCGCCACGAAGGTCGACAAGACGCGCACCATCAGATTCGCCAAGGACCAGGCCACCGGGCACTTCCTCATCGACGGCCAGATGTACGACCACAACCGCATCGATCAGTCGGTGCCGCTCGGCGCCGTCGAAGACTGGACGGTACGGAACGAGAACTCACAACAGCACCCGTTCCACATCCACATCAACGACTTTCAGGTCATGTCCATCAACGGTCAGCCGTTCGACGCGATCAGTCGTCAGGACACCGTGAACGTGCCGGCCAACGGGGAGGTCGTCGTGCGCATCCCCTTCTACGACTTCAAGGGCAAGTTCGTCTACCACTGCCACATCCTCAACCACGCCGACATGGGAATGATGGCCAACGTGGAGGTCGTGTAGTCCGATCGGACGACACCGGTTTCATCCCTCGAATAATGCGATCGCACGCTACTGAGTAGGCGCGCTGGATCGCAGGCTTGTGCGCATGATCAATACAGCGTTTGCACACTCCGCCGCGCTCGTCTTCCCCGGACAGGGCGCGCAATGGCCCGGCATGGCCGCAGAGCTCCTGGACACCAGCCGGGTCTTCGCCACCCGGCTGCGCGAATGCGCAGCCGCGGTCGAGGCGCACGTCGACTGGTCGGTCGAAGACGTGTTGCGGCAACGGCCCGGCGCCCCGTCGCTCGATCGCGTCGAGGTGGTGCAGCCGGTGCTGTTCTCGGTGCACGTGGCACTCGCCGAACTGTGGCTCGCGAGCGGTCTCGTCGCCCACGCGGTGGTCGGGCAGTCCCAAGGTGAGGTCGCCGCGGCGTGCGTAGCGGGAGCACTGGACCTCGACGACGCGGCGCGCGTCATCGTCATGCGGTCGCAGTTGTTCGCCGACGACCTCGTCGGGCGTGGCGGCATCGCGTCAATCAGTCTCTCGGCCAACGACATCGAGAGCTACCTCGCGGCCTCCTGCGGTCAGCTCGAGCTCGCCGGATCGATCGGGCCTCGCACGGTGACCGTGGTCGGCGCACAGGCTGCCCTCGACCACCTCGTGACGAAGCTCCGCTTGCGCGGCATCCCGGCCAAGGTCATCCCCGCGTCGATTCCGTCGCACTGTGCACTCGTCGAGCCGCTGCGCGACCGACTCACCGGGCTGCTCGACGGCATCCGGCCCCGGCCTAGCCGCATCCCTATCTACTCGACGGTGACGGGAGCCGTGGTGGACGGAGCGCAGCTGACGGCCGACTACTGGTACGCGAACGCTCGCCAGCCCGTCGTGTTCGACGCGGCGATGAGGCGGCTGCTCGCCGACGGTTGCCGGGTGTTCGTCGAGTCCAGTGCTCATCCGGTACTCGTCACGGCAATGGCCGCGACGGCTAATGAACTTGGATGTCCGTCCGCCATCACCGGCACCCTGCGCCGGGGCTCGGGCGGGCTCGAGCAGTTCTGCACGGCGCTCGCAGCCGTCCCCATCCCGGCGGGCGTGATGTCGGCGGCGTGACTCGGCGAGATCCAACGCCGAAGGTACGGTTGTTGTACGCAAACCTCGAGTAAGGCCGTGAGCAACCGTACTTTCGGCGATCACAATCGGAAGCTAGCCGACGGTGATCGCGTCCAGGCGCTCCTTGATGAACGCCGATGACGTCACCGACCCGAGTCCCGACACCGTCCCGATCGGCGGCTCCAATGGGGTGACGACGGCGTCGTGGTTGGCCTCGTAGAAGTAGATGAGCGAGACCAGGTCCTCTTCGGGCGCGTGCGGCTGCGGGGGCAGCACGCGGTGACGCCCAGACGGCCAGCGTCGACCGCTCCAATACTCGAGCAGGTCACCGATGTTCACCGTCAACGCGGCCGGGTCGTAGGGGGCGTCGGCCCATCCCCCGGCCTCCGAGTACACCTGGAGGCCACCGGCGCCCGGCTCGCGATCGAGCACGGTGACGGTCCCGAAGTCGGTGTGCGGGCCGATGCGGAACTGGCCGGGCTCTGGCTCGCCGACGACGCTGACGGGCGGATAGTGGTTGATGTTCATCGTCCAGGTCGGCACGTCGGCGAGCATCGCCCACGGGTTGACGGGCAGTCGCAAGGCGTGCGAAAACAGCGCGAGCAGTTCGTCGGAGACCCGGCGCATCTCCGCGGTGTACTCCGCGACCAGTCGCTGCAGCGTCGGCACCTCGTCGGGCCAGACGTTGGGGGCGAACCAGATTCGGTCGACCTCGGGGTCGCCGGACGCGGTCTCGGCACCCAGGCTGTAGCTCTCCTTGAGGTCGGGCGGCGTCTCGGTGCCCTCGGCGTACGCGTTTGCCTCCGCGCCGGGTCCGATCCAGCCGTGTCCGCCGACGGGCACGCTGTAGCACTGTTTCACGTCCTCGGGCTGGGCGAAGAACTCCCGGCTGGCGGCGCGCACCGATGCCGCCAGTTGTGGGTCGACGCCATGACCCGTGACCAGGATGAAGCCTGCCCGCTGTAGCCCCTCGTCGACCTCGGTGGCCACCGCGTCGGCATCGGCCCCGCCGGACCGCCACCGCGAAAGGTCTACCGTCACAATGGTGTTCACTCGCCAATATCCTCCGCCCAGAGCTCCGGATTCGCCGCGATGAAGTCGTTCATCATCGTCATGCAGCGTTGGTCGTCGAGCACGGTGACCGTCACGCCGTGCTCGGACAGCCAGTCGTGGCCGCCGTAGAACGTGGTGGCCTCGCCGATCACGACGGCGCCGATGTTGAACTGCCGCACCAGCCCGCTGCAATACCAGCACGGCGACAGCGTCGTCACCATCACCGTGGAACGGTAGTTGCGTTGCCTGCCCGCGGCCCGGAACGCGTCGGTCTCGGCGTGCACCGACGGATCGTCCTGCTGCACGCGGCGGTTGTGTCCGCTGCCCAAGAGGGTTCCCTCGGAGGAGAACAACGCCGCGCCAATCGGAATACCACCCTCCGCCAAGCCCTTCCGGGCCTCGGCGACGGCGACGTCGAGCATGTCCTGCGGCGTCATGCCTTCAAGCGCTCGGCGGCGATCTTGGACCGGCACAGCAGCAGGTAACTGCCACCGGCCAGCACGAAGCCGATGAAGAAGGTGATGTCGCCGAGTTGCGGGACGGCCTTGGCGACGAAGCCGACGAACTTCTCCTGGTTGGAGAAGAGCACCACCGACACCACCAGGCCGATCATGAAGGACAGCAACCCATTCCAGTTGGCGTACGACCGGTCGTAGAGGAAGCCGGCGATCTTCTGCCCGCGCCGCAGGTACTGGTCGGCGAACACGACGCCCAGCCATGGCCCGATCCAATACGCGATGATCAGCAGGAAGGCCTCGTAGCTGTGGGCGGCGTCCGGAAGCGCCCACCACGCGATCAGGAAGCCTGCGACGCCGAAGAACACCGTGACCAGCGCCCGGGCCACGTGGGCGGGCAGCTTGATCCCGATGGTCACGAAAGCCATTGCGCCGGAATAGATGTTGATCGCGTTGGCGGCGATGGCGCCGATCGCGATGGCCAGCAGGGTGGCCTTGGCGAGCGGCGACGCCAGTTCGGAGGTGAACGAGCCCGTCGGGTCGGCCAGCGACGCCTCGCCCGTCGTCACCGACGCAGCCCCGACCACCTCGAGCACGAAGCACGACAGGAACAGCCCGGCCGACGCGAACAGGCCCGTCCGCGCGGTCGACACCGTCGACGGTAGGTAGCGGGTGTAGTCGGCCGCATAGGGCGTCCAGCCTGCGGCGTAGCCGAACGAGGTCCCGACGGTCAGCAGGAACCCACCGAGGCCGCCGACGCCCTCCGCGGCCGCCGGAGACGCGAAGTCCGCGTGCATGAAGATCGCCACCGACGCCGCGATGAAGATCACGGCCAGCACCGGGAACGACCACCGCTCGAACGCCTGCACCAGGTTGTGTCCGAAGAAGGCGAACCCGGTCTGCAGCAGCACGATGATGACCAGACCCAGCAGCGGCCCGAAGCCGAACAGCGTGCTCAACGCGAACGCGCCGCTGACGCTGTTGGTGGCGAACCACCCGACGCCTGCGGTGACCGACATCAGGACCGCGGGCACGGCGTTTCCCTTGAACCCGAACGCCATCCGGCCCAGCACCATCTGCGGCACGCCGTGTAGCGGCCCACGCGCTGAGAGGAAGTAGTGAGCCACCGCGCCGAGGCCGGTGCCGATGGCGATGCCCGCCACGGCCTGCCAGAACGTCTGGCCGAACGCGAGCACGGCCAGCATGCCAACGAAGATCGTCGCGAACTCTAGGTTCGGCGAGGTCCACGTCCAGAACAACTGGTGTGGCTTGCCGTGCCGGTCGGCCTCGGCGATGAACTCGTTGCCGCCCGGTTCGACGGCGACGATCTTGTCGCGGTAGGAACCGTCAGTACTGGGCTCGGCAACTGTCATCCGGATACCGTGGCCCCGTGCGGGCGCGCGCGCAACCGGAACGTGCATCACCCCTGCACGTTGTGCCGATGCTTCGTCAGTGGTCGGCATCCCTGCCGAGAAGGTGGTCGCCGGAGGCATCCCCGGCCAGGGTCGAGACATTTCCCGATGACCGAGGCCGACCGGAGCGCTTCACCATGACCCCCGGGCCTCGTCGCGGCGGCAAGCGCGTCGCCGCCTGCCAGCTACCTACGGTTTGCGTGGTTCTCGATCGGCCAAGGGACCTCGGAGCTCTGATTTCGGGGCGAATTGGTCACATTGACATGCTCGGATGGCCGAACCGGTCACCACGAAATCCGTAGCATATTGACGCTGCCGTCGAACGGGCAACGATGTCCGCCGCAAGCGTCCGAAATATCTCCAGCAAATTGCCACTGCGTAAACGTCGCAGTTGCTCGCACCTGACTCATCGGTAGGGAGATTACGCCTGCAAGCTGCAGAAATAAATTGACGGAGCCGTCGACGAAGTGATTGCTCACGCAAGAAATTGACGTGTGGAGAAATATTCTAGCAATCCTATCTAGTGTGTTACAACGGTGTTACGTTGATTGGAGAGAGCCCGAGGCGGCCACTGAAAGGACCAGTCAGATGGCATCGAAGCATCGGAAGCGCGGTCAGCGCTCCAAGAAGATCGCACTAATGGGCGCCAGCACCGCGACGGCGACTGTCTTGACCGTCGGCATGGTTTCGGCGTCCACGCCTCAAGCCGCGGTAAACGAGCGGGATGTGGCGCTTACCGCGGCCACGGGCCCCAACTACACCCAGCTCATCACCGACTCGTCGAACAGCCTCAACAACGTCCTGTTCACAGCGGGCAACCTCGGTGGCGCGGCGGCAGGCATCTGGGATCCACTCGCGACAGCGATTCCAGGCGGGCTGCTCCCGACGTTCACGGCGGGCACCACGCAGAATGACCTGACGTCCATCGCAGGCCTTCTCGCCGCGTTATCCGGCATCAGCGTGCCGGACTTGAGCGGTGTGCCTGGGCTCCCGGCAGACGCGACGACCACGATCACCGGGGCGCTGCTTCCGGGGCTCGTCCCGGCGCTCGGGGTCCTCGGCGGGCCGGTGCTCGGAACCGTGGCATCGCTGGGGACCATCACCGGCGTGCTCGCGGCGCTCAACGCCATCAACGCCCTCCCGGTGGTGGGGGGTCTCATCACCGGCATCCCGACGCTTGGTGATCTGATTCCCGGCCTGACGGTCACGCAGACCACCTTCGACTCGGCCTACGACTGGCCGCTTCTGGGGCTCGGCCCGGTCCTGGGGCTCAACGGTTCGACCAGTATCTCGAACACGTTCGCTCAGGTGCCTAGCCTGACCGGATCGTCCCTGGCCACCGGAATTCTCAGCGGCCTTGGGCTACCCCCCGTTCCCGGGCTGCCCGCACTCATCAACACCGCGCTGGCGCCCCTCAATGCGATCTCCACACCGTCGGTGACAGCGTGGGTGCCTGCCGGGTCCGGCAATTACGGTCTGCCGCTGGGTGGCTCGATCGGATGGCTGGCCACGATGCCGACCCTGGCCGTCGGTCCCGTCGCCGTGGGTCCCATCGTTCTTTCGGACACCGACACCGTCATTGCCATCCCCATCCTCGCGGCGGGCGCGATCCTGCCACTGAACCTCGCGTCGGCCGGAATAGTGACCACACCGGGCGTCGTCTTCCCCACGGCGACCGGGGTTTCCACGCTCGGCGGCGCCACGCTGATGTCGTTTGGCGTTCCCGCACTCGGGCTCGGCTATACGAGCTTGAACATTTTGTCCGCGACCTACGTCGGAACGAACGGGATCAACTACAACAGCGGTACCACCATCGCCACGCTCACCACCCCGTTCGGCGCACTTCCGATCGTCTATTCGCTCGGCTCGTTCAACGCGGGCACTACCGGATTCGGATTCACCCTCCCGTCGCTCTTCACCGTCGGGCTCCTGCCGTCCTTCCAAGTCGGCACCGCCCCGACACAGCAGTCCCCGGACGGGCTGATTCCCGCGAGCGTGCTGAACCTGGGGCTGCTAGTGCCTACCCAGACGACCGATCTGGTTACGCTCCTTGGCCTACCCAACCCAGGCGCTCTTGTGACGCCAGTCCTGAACCCCGTGTTCGGCATCGTGGTGGCACCCGTCGGGTCCCAAATCACCAACGCCCTCAACGGCTCCGTCGGCCCAGTTGCCAACGGGCTCTCGGGCGCAACGGCGCAACTGACCGCCCTGCTCGCTCAATTGTCGGGCGGCGTCGCAGGGGCGGTTACCCCGCTGAGCATGGCCACGGCCTCCGCGCAACCCGGTCTCCAGTCGGCGACTTCGGAGCCGGACCCGGTGCCACAGACGATCACGCTGGCTAGTGCGCCGCCAGTGAATCCGCAAACCACACCCCCCTCGGGCAGCCAGCCGGTGACGGTGGCGGAAACCTCTGTGCCACAGGCCATTGAGGAGGCACCTGTCAGAAAGCGCCCGCTACTGAACCTCATCACCGGCACGCCGAACCCGGCTTGGACCGCTGTCGGCAATGGCCGCACGCCGATCAAGACCGCGGTGACGAATGTGCAGAATCAGCTCCGCTCGGCCGTCGAGAACACACAGACACAGCTCAACGACGCGGTGAAGAATACGGTCAAGGCAGTCAGTAACGCGGTTGGCAGCGCCGGGTCGCTCGCCAAACCGGACTCGACCACACAATCGACGGGTAGTGCTACGCCGTAGTACCGCGCGGTGACACAGCGCAGAGCTCTGCTAGGACGGCACTCCGTGGTCGATGACGTGATGCACGGGCAGTATCGACGGCTTGCCCCCTTCGAAGCCCGCCTCGCCGAGTGACTCCCGGAAGCCACCGGCGAAGGAGTCGTAGGCCTGGCGGCTCTCCCACACCGAGATCGTGAAGAACTCGTCGCCCTCACCGACCCCTGCGTGAAAGATGAGCCCGTCGGCACTTGGCGGGTTCACATCGGACGTCCACGTCGCCTTGTAGGTGGCAACGTCGAGTGCGGGCGGGCGATAGGCGACGGCGATCTTCACGGCGGGGCCTTCCTCTCCAGCGGGTGAAACACAGTCTGCGGGACGAGCGGTCGGCATCGGCGTCAGTTCACGCGAAAGCCGTCGCGAGGCCACGTCGGGCCCTCAAACTCAGACGCGACACGCGACGAACGCTTTGGGGAGCGACATGGCGGCAGACGAAGACACGGCCGACACCGCGGGCGGCGCGTTGGCCGACGACCGGCCTGCGGGGACGGTGCGCACGGCCGTGGTGTTCGTGCACGGCCTGTTCGAGCGACGCCCGCTCGAGAACCTCGACGCATTCGCGAAGACGGCGCTCGATCCGCGCCGCCCGTACTACGCCCGACCCGCGGAGATCACCGACTCCTACGAAGCCCGCCGCTACGTCTCCCCGGGGTCGGACGACCATGTCGAAGCCGAGGTGTTCGAGTATCACTGGTCATTCCACGCGACCGGAAACCGCTACGCCGGGCTGATGCCGATGGCGCTGCGACTGTTCCTCCGGCGGCCCGGCAACGTCCCCGATCCCCTGTTCGGAATCTGGCGCGTGGTGTGGACCGTGATCCTGGCCCCGATCCTGCTGGCGACCTGCGTCCTAGCGATCGGCTGGTACTTCCTAAGCACCGGCGTTCCGGCGTGGCTGGTCGGCTTGGTCAGCAGCGTGATCGTGCTGGCGATCGGGCTAGGCGTGTTCCGTTTCGTGGCAACGGCGTTGAGGCGAAGCTTCATCACGACGGGCTTCGTCGACGTCGCCCGCTACCTGGACCCGTTGCCGGACTCGTACGCCGCCCGCAGGGCGATTCGCGACGGCCTGGTCGATCTGTTGCACACGCTGCAACAGGGCTGGTACTCCCGCATCGTGGTGGTGGCGCACGGCGTCGGCGCCTACATCGCCTACGACGCGCTGACGTCGTTGTGGGCAGAGACACACGAACTGCATGCCGGATTGCCTACCGATGCGGCGACGCCCGTTCCCATCGAGCTGAAGTCCCGCAGCGGCCTCGAATCCTGCGCCGATCGGCTGCTCGCCGACGCGGATGGCGACGGGGCACTCGACGAATTCCAGGCCGCCCAGTTTGCGCTCTGGCAGGACCTCCGATGGCAGGGAAACCCGTGGCGGATAACTGATTTCATCACCGTCGGCACACCGATGAGCTTGGCCGACGTGTTGGTCGCCCGCCCGCCAATCGCCAGCGGGCTGGCGAAGTCCGACGACATGCGTCGACGTGAACTGTTCGACACGTTGGTACGTCGCGGGGGTGCCGTCCGGTGCCCGCCAAGGTCGGAAACGCTGCCCGTCGACGGCGCGGATCACGGTCACGTGGCCTACGGCTGGAACCAGGACGGCATGCGCGAGGTGCTCGGATCACAGTCGCCGTTCGCCGTCACGCGCTGGACGAATCTGTGGTTTCCGGTGACTCGCGGCGGCCTGCGCGGCGACTGGTTCGGCGGTGCGCTGGCACCGTTGTTCGGCCCGGGCGTCCGCGACATCGCGGTACGGGGCAACGAACCCGAACGGTTCAAGCGTGGCGCGGCGCAAACCGAATACTTCACGCATCCCGACAAGGGTGACGAAGGCGACGTGGCGTGGCACCTTCGCAAGACACTGGCGCTGCAGCCCGACGCCGCCCTGGACCGTCTGCTCGACGCACCGCACCCCGATCCCGACACCGTGTCGCGTCAGGTGCATCGGTCTTGGCAACGAAGTTAGTGCGGAAACGGTCGCTTGCGATCTTGGACGTTTCCCGTCGGTACGCTGGACGCCATGTCAGGCACTCTGGTCGTCCTCATCCTCGTGGTCGTCGCCGCCATCGCGTTTCTCGTCTACAGCACGCAGAAGGCGTCCGGCCGGCGTACCGCGGCGTCCCTCGCCGACGCCAAGGCCGACGCGCGCCGCGCCATCGAACGACTCGGCGGGCAGGTGTTCAACCTCACCGGCACCGACGACGCGTCCAGACAGGCGCTCGTCGACGCCTCCGAGCGCTACACCGCCGCGGGCTCACAGATCGAGCAGGCCACCACCGTGCGTCAGGCCCAACTCGCCAAGGAGAGCGCCATCGAGGGGCTCTACTACTCGCGCGCCGCACGGGTGGCGATGGGCATGGATCCGGGTCCCGAACTCGAATCGTTGACGGGGCAGCGCTCAGCGGGCACTGTCACCGAGGATCGTCGAATCGAGTTCGAGGGCAAGAACATCGAGGCCTCCCCCTCGCCGTCGCAGCGCACGCCCAACTACTACCCCGGCGGCCGCGTGGCTGGCCGCCCCGTGCCCGCCGGCTGGTACTCCGAGCCTTGGTGGAAGCCGGCGTTGGTCGCGGGCGCCTGGGGTATCGGGTCGGTGCTGCTGTTCGACGCAATGTTCTCCGGCATGCACGGCGTCAACTACGACGCCCAGGGCTTCGAGAACGGCCAGGGCGACGGCTTTGAACAAGGCGTCGACCAAGGCCAGCTCGACGGTGCCGACTCGGGCCAAGGCGACGGCGGCGGTGGTGGCGACGACGGCGGCGGCTGGGGCGGCGATAGCTGGGGTGGCGGCGACAGCGGGGGCGGCGACTGGGGTGGCGGCGGAGACTTCGGCGGCGGCGACTTCGGCGGCTTCTAGGCGCGAATGACCGCGTACGTCATCTCCGAAGTCGAGATCCGCGACGAGTCAGTGGCCGAGGAGTACCGGAACCTGGCCGCGGCATCCATTGCCGAACACGGTGGTCGGTATCTGGTCCGCGGCGCCACGCCGGACGCCCTCGAGGGTGAGTGGCCGTCCGGCAGGCGTTTGGTGATCGTCGAATTCCCCGACGCCGACACGGTGCAGCGGTGGTATTCGTCGCCGTCCTACGCGAAGGCGCTGGTGTTCCGGGATCGCGCGTTGACCCGGAGGCTGATCGTGGCCGAGGGCTTGTCGATCGGCTAGCGCTGTCGCGCGAAAAGTCGCGGCCGAAAAGTTGTCGCCTTTTGCCGCGGTGATTGCTCCTAGTTGGTGACGGCGGCCCATGAGGGGCTGCGACGAACCACACGGAGATTCGATGACCACGCGCTATGCGTCCCCGAACAGCGACCCCACCCCGCAGACCAACGCCACGACGGTATGCCGCCCGCAACTCGTATTCGCACCCCCGGCCGACGTCGCCTTGCCCGTCGTCGCCAGCACGTCGACGTCGAAGTCGGGCTGGGTCGTCAGCGGTGTCGCGGCCGCCCTCGCGGTCGCCGCGTTGAGCGTGGTCAGCGTTTATGCGTTCGACGCCTTCTTCCAGTCGTCGCCGACGCCCGTACCCGTGCCGGCGTCGGCCCCGGGTCAGCCGGACACTGCGGTCGTGGCACCGGCACCGGCATCGCCGTCGGCGCCCGAATCGACCGGGCCAACCGGGCCGACCGCCGTCGGCTCCCAGCGCAGTCCCGTCGTCATCAGCGTGCCCAGCGTGGTCCCGGGCCAAGCGGGCAGTCCCGCCGCGCCGGGCCACCCGACGGCGCCCGCGGACGGACCCGTCGTCGCACCGAAGCCGGAGACCCCGCCGCCGGCGCCAGCGCCAGGAGAGATCCCGACCTGCGGCGATCTCGTCGCGTGCGACCCCATCCCGCCAGCTACCCCCAACGGCCCACCGGCGTGCGGTGACTTCGCGCCGTGCGAGCCCGTCCCGCCCGCACCCAAGCCCTGCGGCCCCGCGTGCACCCCGACGGGCACGGGCGGCCGCGGTTAGAGGCGGCTCTCCAACCTCGCGGACACACCGGCCTCCTGGAGGTCGAGCCGCTCGAGCATGGCCCGCACCGCCTCGTCCTCGATCCGACCTTCGTCGCGCTCGATGATCAACGCCGCGCGCTGAGCGGACAACACTTGGCGGTAGAGCGCCGAGAACACCTCGGAGCGCTTCGTGTGCGCTTCGGGGTCGGGCATCTCGTCGGCGTCCTGCGAGTGCCGGGCGATGGTGGTGCGGATCTCGGCGAGCGCGCGCGGGTCCATGTTCTCCGGAGGGTTGGCCCGGAACTCGGTGAGCACCTCGTCGGCGGCATCGTGCACGACGCGCTCGGCCTTGAGTTCCTCCTCACGGTCGGCGGCGTGGTCGTCCGAGAACCGTGATAGATGAAGCCGCCCGATGAGTATCGGCAACGTCCAGCCCTGGATCAGCAGGGTGCCGATGGCCACCACGAAGGCGATCGCCTGAATCGTCGCGCGTTCGGGGAACGGCTCGCCGGTGACGGTGGTGGCCGGGATCGCGGCGGCGGCGGCCAACGTCACCACCCCGCGCATGCCCGTCCAGGACACGACGATGTTCTCCTGCCAACTCAGCGACCGGCGGTCGATCATCGCGCGCCACCGGGACTTGGGCTTCTTGCGGACTCGCGTGCCCAATGCACCGCGACCGCCGCCTAGCGGAACGGGCACGCTGAGCCTGCTCTCGACGTGACTGGACAGCTTGCTGCGACCGAACATCGCGAACACCGACAGTGGCCGGATCACCAACACGATCAGCAGCACGATGGCCGAGGCCACGGCGACCTCCGCGATCGAGTCGTGGGCCTCGCGCAGATCCTCCAGCACGAAGCGAAGGTGTAAGCCGATGTAGGCGAACACGAACGCCTCGAGCAGCACGTCGACAGAGTTCCAGACGTACCGCTCCTGCAGCCGGGTCTGATAGCCCGCGCCGAGCGTCCCGTTGCCGACGACGAACCCGGCGACGACGACTGCCAGCACGCCGGACGCGTGCAGTTCCTCGGCGGCGATGAACGCCGCGAACGGCACCAAAAGGCCCTGGACCGTCTCCAGCCCGGGATTGGCCAGCCGCTTGCGAATCCACAACGTCACGTATCCGAGCACGCCGCCGACGATCGGCCCGATGATCGCGCTGTAGCCGAACAGCAGGAACGGGTTCTCGATGAACGTGTGGCCACCCGCCACCTGGACCACGGCGATGGAGAACAGCGTCAGGGCCGCGGCATCGTTGATGAGGCTCTCGCCGGTCAGGATCGCCATGACGCGCTTCGGCAGGCCCAGCTTGCGCCCCACCGCGACGGCCGTGACGGCGTCCGGCGGCGCCACGATCGCGCCGAGCACCAACGCCGTCGCAAATGTCAATGGCACCACCACCAACCACGACGACACGGCCGCGACGGTGAACGCGGTCACCACCACGAGCCCGACGCCGAGGCCCAGGATCGGCCGGATGTTGCGAAGGAACGTCGGGAACGAGAAGTCCAGTGCCGCCGAGTAGAGCAGCGGGGGCAACACGACGGTCAGCAGGATGTGCGAGTCGAGTTCGGGCGCCTCGAAACCCGGAAGGAACGACACTGCGCTGCCGATGACGACGATGATCAGCGCGGGTTCGAGCCCGCGTCGGTGCGCGATGGCGGTGACGACGATGGCGCCCACGACGACGAGGATCAGTTCCACTCGCCAATCATCCCGTCAAACTCCGCTCGGTGCCCACCACGCTTCGCGACTGCTGTGAGATCACCGTCTGGGCCGAAATCGCGATCTCCCCGCAGTTTCGACGTTGGCGCGCCGGCGTGAACGGCCTAGGTCTGGCAGGACGGACACCAGAACAGGTTGCGACCCTCCATGACCTCGGTGCGGATCGTCGTGCCGCACACCCGGCACGGGTCCCCGGCGCGGCGGTAGACGTACGTGCGCGGTCTGCCCTCGCGGTACGAGGGCGCGCCCTTGTCGTCGGGCCGTCGGACGGTCACGATCTTGCCGGTGCGCACGCCCACCTTCATCAGCGCGACGAGATCGGTCCAGGTGTCGGCGAATTCGGCTTCGGCGACGTGGGTTCCTGGCCGATGCGGGTCGATGAGGTGGCGGTACAGCAGTTCGGATCGGTAGACGTTGCCGACCCCGGCGATGACGGCCTGATCCATCAGCAGTGCTCCGATTGGTCTGCGCGACTTAGTGATTCGCGTCCAAGCTGGCGCGGGGTCTGGGTTCCTCCGCAACGGATCCGGCCCCAGCCGGGCCAGGATCTCGTCGACGTCCGACCGCGTGATCAGTTCACATGCGGTTGGTCCACGCAGATCGGTTCCGTACTCGGCCCCGATCATCCGCATCCGCACCTGGCCGACCGGCCCGGACATGGGCACCGCGTGCTCGGTGAACGTCCCATAGAGGCCGAGGTGGACGTGGACGACTCCGCCGCCCTCGTAGTGGTGAAACAGGTGCTTGCCCCAGGCTTCGGACTTGCGCAACACCTTGCCATTGACCGCCGCCGCGGCCTCGGTGAAGCGGCCCTGTGGGCTGGTGACGAGCACCGGTGCGCGACCGAACCGCTGCTGGTGCAACCGGGCCAGCCGGTGCAGCGTATGTCCTTCCGGCACGGCTTATTCGGGTGCGCCGGGCACGGGCGGCGCGACGTGCGTCTGCTCGTACTCGGCGAGGATGTCGATGCGACGCTGGTGGCGTTCGGCTTCCGACCACGGCGTCGTGAGGAACGCGTCGACGAACGTCAACGCATCGGCCAGCGTGTGCATCCGGCCGCCGATGCCGATGAGCTGGGCGTTGTTGTGCTGGCGGGCCAGCGACGCCGTCTCGACGCTCCACGCCAGCGCGCAGCGGGCGCCGGGGACCTTGTTGGCGGCGATCTGTTCACCGTTGCCCGAACCGCCGATGACGATGCCGAGGCTGTCGGGGTCGGCGACCGTCCGCTCGGCGGCGGCGATGCAGAACGCCGGATAGTCGTCCTCGGCGTCGTAGGTGTACGCGCCGCAGTCGATCGGCTCGTGGCCGCCGGCGATGAGGTGTTCGATGACCGCCTGCTTGAGTTCGAAACCCGCGTGATCGGAGCCGAGGTAGACGCGCATGGCGGCCATTGTGGCAGAGCAATCCGAACGCGTGGTGCGTGGTACCCGACGTCAGTCGAACTCGGGCGCCTCGGTGCGGGTGCGCTTGAGCTCGAAGAAGTGTGGATACGACGCGAAGATCACCGACGCGTCCCACAGCTTGCCCGCCTCCTCGCCGCGCGGGATCTTGGACAGCACGGGGCCGAAGAACGCGACGCCGTTGACGTGGATGGTCGGCGTGCCGACGTCGTCGCCGACCGCGTCCATGCCCGCGTGATGGCTCTTGCGCAGCGCCTCGTCGAACTTGTCGCTGGTGGCCGCCTCTGCGAGCTCGGCAGGCAGCCCGACGTCCTCGAGCGACTTCGCGATGACGTCGTCGAAGTCCTTGTTGCCTTCGTTGTGGATCTTGGTACCCATGGCGGTGTACAGCGGGCGCAGGATCTCCGAGCCCTTGGCCTGCTCTGCGGCGATGGCCACCCGCACCGGGCCCCACGCCTTCTTCATACCTTCCCGGTACTCCTCGGGCAGGTCACGCCCTTCGTTGAGCACCGCGAGGCTCATCACGTGGAACTCCACGTCGATGTCACGCACCTTCTCAACCTCGAGGATCCAGCGCGACGTGATCCAGCACCAGGGGCACAGTGGATCGAACCAGAAACCGGCGACATCCTTGTTGGCCATTGATCAACGTTCCTCTCGGGCGATTCAGGGTTAGAAGTCCGTTCAGCACAACTATGCACGCCCGCGCTGTGTTCCCGTTTGCCGTCTAGTGTTGGTCGACGTGGCACTTCCCAATCTGACTCGCGACGAGGCCGCCGAACGCGCCGCGCTCGTCACCGTTGACAACTACCGCATCGTGCTCGACCTGACCGATGGCGACGGCGCACCCAGCGAGGGCACCTTCCGGTCGACGACGACGGTGACGTTCAACGCACTCGCCGGCGCCGACACCGCAATCGACATCGCCGCCCGCGCAATTCACGGCGCGACACTCAACGGCGTCGCTATCGACGTCAGCGGCTACGACGAATCCACCGGCATCGCACTGACCGGGCTCGCCGAGCACAACGTGCTGGTGGTCGACGCCGACTGCGCCTACTCCAACACCGGCGAGGGCCTGCACCGCTTCGTCGACCCGGTGGACGAGGAGGTGTACCTGTACTCGCAGTTCGAAACTGCCGACGCCAAGCGGATGTTCGCGTGCTTCGACCAGCCCGACCTGAAGGCGACCTTCGACGTCAGCGTCACCGCGCCCGCACACTGGCAGGTGGTCTCCAACGGCACCGCGGTGTTGGACGAGCCGTCGGGCAACGAGTCCGTGCGCACCTTCGCGACGACGCCGCGGATGAGCACCTACCTGGTGGCGCTCATCGCTGGTCCGTACGCGCGCTGGGACGACGTGTACACGGACGGGCACGGCGAGATACCGCTCGGCCTCTTCTGCCGGGCGTCGCTGCGCGAGTTCATGGACGCCGAGCGGCTTTTCACCGAGACCAAGCAGGGTTTTGGGTTCTATCACGAGAACTTCGGCGTGCCATACGCTTTCGGCAAGTACGACCAGCTCTTCGTGCCCGAGTTCAACGCGGGCGCCATGGAGAACGCTGGCGCGGTCACGTTCCTGGAGGACTACGTCTTCCGGTCTAAGGTCACTCGATACAGCTACGAGCGCCGCGCCGAGACGGTGCTGCACGAGATGGCGCACATGTGGTTCGGTGACCTCGTCACCATGACCTGGTGGGACGACCTGTGGCTCAACGAGTCGTTCGCGACGTTCGCCTCCGTGCTGTGCCAGGCCGACGCCACGGAGTACAAGCAGGCGTGGACGACGTTCGCCAACGTCGAGAAGTCGTGGGCGTACCGGCAGGACCAGCTCCCGTCGACGCACCCCATCGCGGCCGACATTCCCGACCTGCACGCCGTGGAAGTGAACTTCGACGGCATCACCTACGCCAAGGGCGCCAGCGTGCTCAAGCAGTTGGTCGCCTACGTCGGGTTGGAGGCGTTCCTGGCCGGGCTGCGGGACTACTTCCGTGACCACGCGTTCGCCAACGCCACGTTCGGCGATCTGCTTGGCGCGCTGGAGAAGTCGTCGGGCCGCGACTTGTCGCAGTGGGGCAGGCAATGGCTGAAGACCACGGGGCTGAACACACTGCGCGCCGACTTCGACGTCGACAGCAGCGGCACGTTCACGCGCTTCGCGATCGCCCAGGGCGGGGCCGCCCCCGGCGCAGGTGAGACCCGGGTGCACCGGTTGGCGGTGGGCGTCTACGACGACGACGGCTCGGGCAAACTGGTGCGCACGCATCGCGAGGAGCTCGACGTCGAAGGCGAGCACACCGATGTCCCTGCGCTGCAGGGCGTTACCCGCGGCAAGCTGATCCTGGTCAACGACGACGACCTGACGTACTGCTCGTTGCGACTAGATCCCGACTCGCTGCAGACAGTGCTGACCCGCGTCGCCGACATCGCCGATTCGCTCCCCCGCACGCTGGCCTGGTCCGCCGCGTGGGAGATGACCCGCGACGCGGAACTGAAGGCTCGCGACTTCGTCGAGCTCGTCAAGGGCGGCATCCATGCCGAGTCCGAAGTGGGTGTGGCCCAACGTCTTCTGCTGCAGGCGCAGACGGCGCTGAACTCCTACGCCGATCAGGACTGGGCGTGCGCGCAGGGCTGGCCCGAGTTCGCCGACCGGCTGCTGGAACTGGCCCGCGGCGCCGAGCCCGGCTCCGATCATCAGCTGGCATTCGTGAACGCGTTGTGCACGTCGGCGCTGTCGTTGCGGCACACCGCGGTGTTGGCGGCTCTGCTGGATACCGACCCGTCGGAGCTCGGCCTGTCCGGACTGACCGTCGACACCGATCTTCGGTGGCGCATCGTGACCGCGTTGGCCGCGGGCGGCGACGTCGACGAGAAGGATGCCGCTACGCCGTTCATCGACGCCGAGGCGCAGCGCGATCCGACGGCGGCGGGCAAGCGCAACGCCGCCGCAGCATCTGCGGCCAGGCCGCAGGCTGCCGTAAAGGACGCCGCGTGGGCGCAGGTGATCGAGGACGACACCATCGCCAACATCACCACCCGCGCCATCGTGACCGGCTTCGTGCAGCCGGGACAGGCGGCGCTGCTGGCACCATTCCGCGAGAAGTACTTCGGGGCCATCGCCGGGGTGTGGGAGCGCCGCTCCAGCGAGGTCGCGCAGACCGTCGTCATCGGGCTGTACCCGTCGTGGGACGTCAGCCAGGCCGGGCTCGACGCGGCAGACGCGTTCCTGGCCGACCCGGAGCTGCCGCCTGCGCTGCACCGGCTGGTGCTCGAAGGACGCGCAGGCGTCGAGCGCGCACTTAGGGCGCGCGCATTCGACGTCGGCTAACCGGTTTTGCGGGCTTCGTCACTTAGGCTCGCGCCATGGCTGCCACGAACAGTCGCAGGGCGCGGGCCGCTCGAAGGCGCAAGCGCCGCCTCGCGGGCGTCGTCAACGACCTGACACCCGCGGAGTGGGCCACCATCAAGGCCGCGTGGAACGGCTGCGCCTACTGCGGAGCGGATGACGGTCCACTGCAGCGGGACTGCGTCATGGCCATCTCGCGCGGCGGCCGGTACACCATCGACAACGTGGTCCCGGCCTGCGCGGCGTGCAACGCAAGCAAGTGCAACGACGAGGTCACCGGATGGCTGCGCAGGAAACGCCTCGACGAGCGCGCGTTCCTCGAGCGCTACGTGCGTATCCGCGCGGAACTGTTGGCGCAGGCCCTGGAAGCCTGAGCGATCCCTAGCAAACATGTGTGGCGTGGATGTGGCGCGCCATCAAAGTGGTGCGCGACCTCAACCAGCTGGATCAACAGGTTCGGGGTGAGCACAATCACCACGTCAGAGCTTGATTTACACGACGTTAACATGGACTATTAAATAGTCTGCTGATTAAGTGATCCTCTGTTGGCGGGCTCACAGCAACCAACGCTCTGTGATCCGGAGCACAACGTAGGAGTGAGAACAATGCGTTTCACGCAGTTTCGCGCAGACATGACGCGCGCCATGAACCGGCGTCGCCTCTATGCGAAGATCAACGCCCTTCCGGACTCAACGGTTCGCGAAGAGCTGCTGGCGATCGCTCAGCGCCACGACGCAGCCGAGTGACGCGGCGAGTTTCGAAGAGCCGGTGATCCCACGGGGGTCACCGGCTCTTTCGTTTATCGGTCAGCGATCAGACAGGTGACACGCCAGCGCTCAGCACGCGCACGGCGCTGATGAGCCCGTCAATGAGGTTGCCCTCCTTGAAGGATGCCGCAGCCGCAGACACGCCGAGCGGCGCAGCCTCTTCGA
Organism: Mycobacterium sp. RTGN6; assembly: GCF_033804605.1. Taxonomy (NCBI): domain Bacteria; kingdom Bacillati; phylum Actinomycetota; class Actinomycetes; order Mycobacteriales; family Mycobacteriaceae; genus Mycobacterium; species Mycobacterium sp. RTGN6. The sequence goes on along the minus strand of NZ_JAPZKZ010000009.1, from coordinate 303,624 downwards.
TGCCGCGGCCGTTGACCTCGTTGCCGTAGACCACCTCGATGGCCTTCTGGTTCGGCGAGACGGCGAGTAGCACCGCGTTGTCGGGGGTCGGCACCTTCGCGAGAATCTCGCGCGCACTGGCGGCGGTGTCGTCGCCGAGGTCACCCAGGTAGACGGCGAAGCGGGCCTTGGCGGCACGCGACCCGTACTTCAGGGCGTCGTCGAGAACGACGAGATCCTTGACCGGGAACGGGTAGTGCACCGACAACTCACCGGGCTCGGTGACGCCGGATATGCGGCCGCTCGACGTGACGGCATACCCGTAGGGCAGCACCTCCGAGTCGGTGGTCTTGACGAGCTCACCACTTGCCACTTGCGCCACCTCCCACAGTCAGGTGCGAACCATGCCCGCCGTGACCGTGATCGGCCGGCTCATCGGCCGCCCACAGGATCGGGTCATGCGTCCACTCGTCGGACATCTTGTAAGTCGCCGGGTGCGGGCCCTTGCGGATGAAGATCATCACGGCAAGTACCAGCAGCACCAGCAACGGAACCCCACCCAACAGGGAGTGGGCAACGGCGATCTCGCTCACGACGCAAACCGTATCTCAATGGCCACTCAGGCCGCGCCTTCACCCAGATATCGCGCCCACGCCGGGTCGAGTTCCTTGACCGACGACAACAGCCGCCAATGCTGACCCTTGGGCGGCAGCGGCGCGGCGCGCAGCGTCCAGCCGAGTTCGGCGAGCATCTTGTCGGCCTTGCGGTGATTGCAGTTGGCGCACGCCGCCACGCAGTTCTCCCATGAGTGGTCGCCGCCGCGGCTGCGAGGCACCACGTGGTCGACGGTGTCGGCCTTGGCGCCGCAGTAGGCGCAGCGGAACCGGTCGCGGTGCATCAGGGCAGCCCGCGTCATGGGGATGCGGGCCCGGTAGGGCACCCGTACGTAGGACCGCAGCCGGATTACCGTGGGCACGACGAGCACGCGCGTCGCCGAGCAGAGCTCGGGACCGGAGGGGTCCTCGTGCACGACGTCAGCCTTGCCGCACAGCACCATCACGACGGCACGCCGCACCGAAAGCGCGGTCAACGGCTCAAAGGTGGAGTTGAGCAGCAGCACGCGGCGACGCGTCCAGACGGTGCTGTCATGGGTGTGGACGCGGCCGTCGACGCTGTGAAGCGGGATTGTGTGCGCAGCACCGCTCGAGGCACTGCTTAGGGCGGTCGCGGTCCCGAGACTCCGGTGGCTGCGACTCTTTCTTCGCTGCGACATACGTCCTCCGCCAGACAGTCCACCATGGATTTCCGCCGTCCGCACGACAATTTTTGGCGTGTCCGCAGGTCAGTCCGGTGAACATCCGATGACTGCAGCCCGGATCGCCGCCGCCCGACGGCGGCCAGGCGCGGCGGGAGACAATGGAGCGGTGACGGAGCCTGCGCGATCGTTCTACGACGAAGTCGGTGGTGACGAGACCTTTCGGAGGATCGTGTCGACGTTCTACCAACTGGTCCGCGAGGACGAGATCCTTCGCCCGCTGTATCCGGAAGACGATCTGGACGCCGCCGAGGAGCGGTTGCGGATGTTCCTCGAGCAGTACTGGGGCGGCCCTCGCACCTACTCCGATCAGCGTGGCCACCCCCGACTGCGGATGCGTCACGCGCCCTTCCGGATCGGTTTCCTCGAACGCGACGCCTGGCTGCGGTGCATGCACACCGCCGTAGCGGAGATCGACGCGCAGACACTCGACGACGCGCACCGCAAGGCGTTGCTCGACTATCTCGAGATGGCCGCGCACTCGATGGTCAACTCGACGTTCTGAGGTTCACCGTCCTGGGGCACAATGGCGCAACGTGACCGAACCCGGACCTTGGTGGTCGAATGCCGTGTTCTATCAGGTGTATCCGCGCTCGTTTCGCGACAGCAACGGTGACGGGGTCGGTGACCTCGAGGGTGTGACGTCCGAGCTCGACTACCTGGTGGACCTCGGTGTCGACGCGATCTGGCTGAACCCCGTCATGGTGTCCCCGATGGTGGACCACGGCTACGACGTCGCCGACCCCCGTGACGTCGACCCCTTGTTCGGCGGGATCGACGCGCTGGACCGGCTCGTGGCGGCCGCACACGCCCGCGGCATCAAGGTCACCATGGACCTGGTCCCCAACCACACCAGTTCGCAGCACCCGTGGTTCCAGGCGGCGTTGGCCGCAGGCCCGGGCAGCACGCAGCGCGAGCGGTACGTCTTCCTCGACGGCTCGGGTCCCGACGGCGCGGAGCCCGACGGCCTCCACCCACCCAACAACTGGGTGTCGGTGTTCGGCGGGCCGGCCTGGACGCGGGTCGTCGAGCCGGGCGGCAACCTTGGTCAGTGGTACCTGCACCTGTTCGACGCCGAGCAGCCCGACTTGAACTGGGAAAACCCGGAGGTGTTCGAGGACCTGGAGAAGACGCTGCGGTTCTGGCTGGACCGTGGGGTCGACGGGTTCCGCATCGACGTCGCGCACGGCATGGCGAAGCCTCCGGGTCTGCCCGACATGAAGAACCCGAATCTGCCGATGCTCACGCTCGACGACGACGACCCACGGTTCAACCACGACGGCGTGCACGACATCCACCGCAGCATTCGGACGGTGCTCGATGACTACCCCGACGCGGTCACTATCGGCGAGATCTGGGTGTTCGACAACGACGACTTCGCAAAGTACCTGCGACCGGATGAACTGCACCTCGGATTCAACTTCCGGTTGGTGCGGGCCGAGTTCGACGCCGACGTGGTGCGCGAGGCGATCGAGAACTCCTTGGCCGCGGCGGTACTAGCGGACTCCACGCCAACGTGGTGTCTGTCCAATCACGACGTCGAGCGGGAGGTCAACCGGTACGGCGGCGGCCCGGTCGGGCTGGAACGGGCGAAGGCAATGGCATTGGTGATGCTGGCGTTGCCGGGAACGGTGTTCGTCTACAACGGCGAAGAGCTCGGCCTGCCGAACGTCGAACTGCCCGACGACGTGCTGCAGGACCCCACCTGGGAGCGGTCCGCCCACGTGGAGCGCGGGCGCGACGGCTGCCGGGTGCCCATGCCGTGGGCTGGTGAGCAGCCGCCGTTCGACTTCTCCGACAATTCCGACACCTGGCTGCCGATGCCCGCCGACTGGGCTCCGCTGACGGTGGAGAAGCAAGAAGACCAACCCGACTCGACGTTGGGGTTCTACCGCCGAGCGATCGAATTGCGCCATGGCAGAACCGATTTCAGTGAGCTCGGGCTGGAGTTTCTCGACGTCGCACCCGACGTGATGGCGTTCCGCTGCGGCGACGGGCTGGTGTGCGTCTTGAACACCGGCACCGAGGCGGTGGCATTGCCCGACGGTGACGTGCTCATCGCCAGTGCACTGGACGGCGACGAGCTGCCGCCCGACGCCGCCGCCTGGCTGCGCTAACGCACGATGAGCGCGGTGTGATCGCGGCGCCGGTACACGCTGCCGAAGCGGGCGTCGACCCGCAGCCAACTCGGCACCACGCGCACCCGCACCACCTCGTCGGCGGCCACCGACTCCGGCGCGAACGCATCCGTCCTGGTCGTCGACTGCGGCAGGAAACCCATTGCGGTCAAGGCGAACACACACCGCATCGGGATGCCAACCGTTTCGTCGCCGGACGTGACGGCGACGACCTCCTGGTCGAGCAGCGAGGCTGGCGGGCCGTGCGCACTGCTGTGTTCCTTGGCCAGGGCCACCCCGCGCTGGGCGAGGTCGAGCACCGCCCGCGCGGGTACGTCGTCGAGATGGACGAACCCCGTCTCGGGCGGCAGCACGCCGCGCCACGCGGAGTCCATCGCAAACCCAGGCTCGACGAACCCCGAGCGGTCCATGTCGGGTAGCGCCCGCGCCAGCGCGTCGGCACCCGCGAATAGGTCTGCCGGGCGCACCCGGCCTCCCACCACGCGACTGGCCAGCACCTCGAAACCCGTTGGTACCCAGACGACGACGTGACCGCCAGCGCGCGCCTTCAACCGGATCACCGCCGAGTCGTCGAGCCGCAGCGCACGATCGACGAACGTGATGAGGTCCTCGCGGTGCGCGGCGTCGTCGAGCCACAACCCGCGTTCGGCCTCCGGCGCGCTCATCGCTGGTAAGCCTGGAGGTACTCCCGATGGTGCGGAAGTAGCCGAACCAGTCGTTGCTCCTCGATGTGGAACGCGGCCAACTGCGACTCGCCGATGACGGCGGGTTTGGAGTCGGGATCCGCGAGCACCGAGCGCACCTCGTAGCCGAGCGTGAAGTCGACGGCACGCAGCCGGTTCACCCAAATCGTCACCTGTAGTGGCGAATCCGCGAGCCGAAGCTGCCCCTTGTACGAAACGCGGACCTCGGCGATCAACAACCCGATGGTGGCGAAGTCGTCGGCGAACGGCTTCGCCAGGAACGGCACGCGGGCTTCTTCGAGGATGGTCACCATGGTGCCGTGGTTGACGTGCTGGTACATGTCGATGTCCGACCAGCGCACCGGCACTGGCGTGGTGAAACGCTCTGTCACGCCGTGGTTCCGGTTCCGCTGGTTCGCGTCATGCTGCGGATCTGGCGCGCGGCGACCGACAGCGTCGCCAGGTCGCGTCCACCGTCCTCGTAGATCTCGGTGAGCGTCCGCCGCGCCCGCGCGACCCGGGAACTGTTCGTCAGCTCCCACTCCTCGATCTTCTGCTCACCGGTCTCGTCGGGCTCGCCCGCGGCCATCACGTCGAAGCAAAGTCCGCGCAGTGAACCGTAGATGTCGTCGCGGATCGCCAAGCGCGCCAAGGCATGCCAGCGGTCGTCGCGAGGCAGGCCACTCACCGCGGTCAGCAGGCCATCGGTGCCCAGATGGTCCATCAACGCGAAGTAGACGTCGGCCACCTCGGCCGCATCGCGCTCGATGATGTCGGACACGTCGATGACGTCGAGCAGGCTGTACTGGTAGAGCCCCGTCGCCACCATCGTCGCGAGCTCCTTGGGCACCCCCTGCGCCTGGAGTTCGGCCGACTGCGTGGCCACGATCTCGCGGTCGTCGCCGCGCAGCCACTCCGGCATCCGCGGCGTCAGCGCGGCCACCTTGGCGGCGAAGCGATTGACCTCCGCCCCGACGGCGAGCGGTTGTGGCCGGTAGTTGAGCAGCCACCGTCCGGCCCGGTCGATGAGCCTGCGCAGGTCCAGCGTCATGCGGTCGGTGACGGCGACGGACACGCCCGCGTCACCGGCGGCCCGGATCTGGCGCCGGATGTCGCCCACCCGGAAGATGGCGTCGGTCGCGACGTAGCTGCGCACCGCGTCCACCGGCCCGACGCCCACGTCTTCGGTGACCCGGAAGGCGTAGGAGATCCCGCTGGTGTCGACGAGGTCGTTGACCAGCATCGTGGTGACGATCTCGCGGCGCAGCTGATGGGTGCGGATGTCCGTGCCGAAGTGCTCGCGGAGCTGGGCCGGGAAGTAGTCGGGTAGCCGTGCGGCGAACACCTCCTGATCCGGCAGGTCGGTGGCGAGCAACTCGTCCTTGAGCCCGAGCTTGACATGTGCCATCAACGTCGCGAGCTCGGGTGACGTCAAGCCGAGGCCGACCTCGGTGCGTCGGGCGATCTCCTTCTCCGACGGCAGCGCCTCCAATTCGCGGTTCAGTCCGCGCTTGGCAATCAAGTCACGAATCTCGCTGGCGTGCACGGGAAGCAGACTGGCCGCGTTGAGGCGGCTGGTGCCCATCAGGTCGTTCTGACTCGAGTTGTCGGCCAGCACGAGCCTGCCGACCTCGTCGGTCATCGACATCAACAGCTCGGTGCGCTCGTCGGCCGCGACCTTGCCCGTCGTGACGAGCGAGTCGACGAGGATCTTGATGTTTACCTCGTGGTCGGAGCAGTCGACGCCCGCGGAGTTGTCCATCGCATCGGTGTTGACGTGACCGCCCGCGAGGTCGAACTCGATGCGCCCACGTTGCGTCACCCCGAGGTTGCCGCCCTCGCCAATCACCTTGACGCGCAACTGGTTTCCGTTGACTCGCAGGGCGTCGTTGGCCCGGTCGCCGACGTCGGCGTCCGACTCCGTCTCGGCCTTGACGTAGGTGCCGATGCCGCCGTTCCAGAACAGGTCGGCCGGCGCCTGCAGGATCGCCTTCATCAAGGCGGGCGGGGTCATGTCGACGACGTCGTCCGGCAGGCCGAGCGCGGCACGGACCTGCGGGCTGATCGGGATCGACTTCTGGTCCCGCGCGTAGATGCCGCCGCCCTCGCTGATCAGCGCGCGGTCGTAGTCGTCCCAACTCGAGCGCGGGAGGGCGAACATCCGCTCGCGTTCCACCCAGGAACTCGCCGCGTCGGGGTTGGGGTCAAGGAAGACGTGGCGGTGGTCGAAGGCTGCCAGCAGCCGAATGTGCTTCGACAGCAACATGCCGTTGCCGAAGACGTCGCCGCTCATGTCTCCGACGCCCACGACGGTGAAGTCCTGGCTCTGGGTGTCGATGCCCATCTCGCGGAAGTGCCGCTTGACGGATTCCCACGCGCCCTTGGCGGTGATGCCCATGGCCTTGTGGTCGTAGCCGACCGAGCCGCCGGAGGCGAAGGCATCGCCGAGCCAGAACCCATACGAGTTCGCGACCTCGTTGGCGATGTCGGAGAACGTCGCGGTGCCCTTGTCGGCGGCGACCACCAGGTAGGAGTCGTCGCCGTCGCGGCGAACCACGTCGGCGGGCGGGATGGTGGCGCCGGTGGAGGTGTCGACGTTGTCGGTGACGTCGAGCAGGCCCGCGATGAACAGCCGATAGCAGGCGACGCCCTCGTTGCGCTGGGCGTCGCGGTCGGTCGCGGCGTCGCCGGTTGGCGCGGGCGGGTTCTTGAGCACGAAGCCACCCTTGGCGCCAACCGGCACGATGACGGCGTTCTTGACGGCCTGCGCCTTGACCAGACCGAGGATCTCGGTGCGGAAGTCCTCGCGGCGGTCCGACCAGCGCAACCCGCCGCGGGCGACGTTGCCGAACCTCAGGTGCACGCCCTCGACCCTCGGCGAGTACACGAAGATCTCGTAACGCGGGCGGGGCAACGGCAGTTCGTCGATCAGCCCCGGATTGAGCTTGAAGGACAACACGTTCTGCGCGCGGGCCGACTCCACCCGGGTGACGAAGTAGTTGGTGCGCAGCGTGGCCTGGATCATCGACGCGAACGCCCGTAGCACGCGGTCGGTGTCGAGGCTGGTGAGCGCGTCGATGTCTGCTGCGACGGCGGCGGCCGCGGCTTGCGCGTCGGGGCGGGTGCCGGAGCTGGGCGCAGCTACCGCTGGGTCGAAGACGGCCTCGAAGAGCTCGATGAGCGAGCGTGCGGTCTGCGCGTTGCCGTTGACGACCGACTCGATGTGGGACTGGCTGTACGGAAACCCGGCCTGCCGCAGGTACTTTGCGTAACTCCGCAGCACGGCGACCTGCTGCCAAGTCAGGCCGGCGCGCAACACGAGTTCGTTGAAGCGGTCGATTTCGACACGGCCCTGCCAGATCGCCGTCACGGCGTCGGCGAACCGGGTGGCGTTGGCGTCGCGTTCCGCTGTGTCTTTGGCCTCCGGAATCGACTGGTGCAGTGCGACTTTGAACTGGTAGATCCACACCGGCATGTCGTCGGCTCGCGTCACCGTGAAGGGACGTTCCTCGAGCACCTCCACGCCCATCGACTGCAGCATCGGGAGCAACTCACTAAGCGACGCCGACCGTCCTGCCAGATACCAGGTGAGTTTCGCGTGCTCGTCCCCGCTGCCGTCGGAGAACACCAGCTTGACCGAATCGCCCTGCAACTCTTCGACGATCGCGATGTCGGCGATGGCCGCGTGCGGGGTGAACGCCTGCTTGTACACCTCGGGGAATGCGGTTGCGTAGTGCTCGGCGAGGCCACGGTCGATCAGGCCCGCCTTGACCGACCCGATGAGCCGGTCGCCCCAGGTCCGGGCCGCTTCGGTCAGTAGGCCCTGAATCCTGGTCTCGTTGTCGAGCGACGTATCGAGGTCGCTCGGCCGAGAGCCGTCGCGCAGTCGAACGGTGAAATGCACTACGGCCCAGGGTGATTCGCTCACCCGCGCGGTGTACTCGATGCTGATGCCGCCGAGTTCGCGCACCAGGATGTCCTGCATCTCCAGCCGAACGGCGGTGGTGTAGCGATCGCGCGGCAGGTACACCAGGCACGACACGAAGTGGGCGAGTTGATCCGCCCGCAGGAACAGCAGGGTGCGACGGCGGGAACCCAGGTCGACCACGGCCTTCGCCATCTCGAGCAGTTCGCGTGCACTGAGGGCAAAGAGTTCCGAACGCGGAATCGTCTGGATGATGTCGAGCATCAGCTGGCCGGGGTGGCTGGGGTCGCCCTGCGACAGTGCGAGCGCCTCGTTGACGCGCCGGGAGATGAGCGGGATCTCCAGCACGTTGGCGTTGGTCGCGGCGACGGTGAACAGGCCGACGAAGCGGTGCTCGATGGCCCGGCCCCTCGGCCCGCCGAGGTCCGCTTCGCGCACCACCACGATGAACGGGTACGCGCCGTAGCGCAGGAAGCTCGGCATGGTCGCCTGCGCCAGCACCAGCAGATCGTCGGCGCCGGTGAGTTGTGGCAGCACGTCGGTCCGTAGCCGAAGGACGCCGAGCCGGCTGGCCGGATCGACCGAGGCCTGACCGTCGTTCACGGCGCACCGTTGGTACCCCAGCAGTACGAAGTGCCCGTCGGCGAGCCAGCGCAACAACGCGGCGACGTCGCGGCGGTCATAGCTGGGGAACCGTCCGGCGTGGTCGGCGTCAAGGGCGTTCGCGAGCCCGACGAGCGTCGCGTTCAGCGCGGCGGAGTCCATCGCCACCTGCCGCGCGTCGGCGAGCACGTTGGGCAGCAGGGCCGCCGCCTCCGCGACCGCCCTGGTGTTCGCCGACGGTGACAACGCGACGTGGATCCAGCTCTCCTCGATACCGTCGCGGGGGGCTCTGGGGTCCGCAGCAGGAGCCATCTCGAGCAGTTCACCGCCGGGATTGCGCCGGACCCGGAACACCGGGTTCATGATGGCCGTATACGCGACGCCGAACCGGTGCAGCAGCACCGTCACGGAGTCCATGAGCATGGCGCTCTGGTCGGTGACCACCTGCAGCGCCGGGCCGACGGGGTCGTCCGCCCCGAGCACGGCGACCTTCGTCTCCCCCATCGAGCGTTGCCTGCCCAGCCGTCCGTGCGCGGCGAGCAGCGCAGGCGAGACCAGCCGCCCGATGACGGATTGGTCGACAGGGGCGGTCACGGCCGAATCGGCTGCGGGCGCGTCGCCGTGGGGGCCCTGATAGGTAAGGAGGTACGCCCTGGCCATTCCGGTAGTGACGTCCTGGCTCGTGTTGAGGACCGTCGTCTCAGCCGTTCGGTCGAAGCCTTGGCCGTTCCCGGGAATCACCGTCATGTCCCATCGCTCCTGACTTTCGCCCCCGTGCCGACGCTGGCACGCAGGAGCGAGAGTAGTAGCCCCCCGGGTCGCTTCGCTCCTGCCTCGCCGGATCAGTCCCGCGTGAGCCGTCGGTGGGTCACTCGGTGCGGACGCGCCGCATCGGCGCCCAGGCGCTCGACCTTGTTCTCCTCGTAGGCACCGAAGTTGCCCTCGAACCAGAACCACTTGGCCTCGTTGTCGTCGTCGCCCTCCCACGCGAGGATGTGCGTGCACGTGCGGTCGAGGAACCAGCGGTCGTGCGAGATGACCACCGCGCACCCGGGGAAGTTCTCCAACGCGTGCTCCAGCGAGCTCAGCGTCTCGACGTCGAGGTCGTTGGTGGGCTCGTCGAGCAGGATGAGGTTGCCGCCCTCCTTGAGCGTCAACGCCAAGTTGAGCCGGTTGCGCTCGCCGCCGGACAGCACGCCCGCGGGTTTCTGCTGGTCGGGGCCCTTGAATCCGAATGCCGACACGTAGGCCCGCGACGGGATCTCGTTCTGTCCGACCTCGATGTAGTCGAGTCCGTCGGAGACGACCTGCCAGACGTTCTTCTTGGGGTCGATGCCCGCGCGGCTCTGGTCGACGTAGCTCAGCTTGACCGTCTCGCCGACCTTGACCGTGCCGCTGTCGGGCTGCTCGAGTCCGACGATGGTCTTGAACAGCGTGGTCTTGCCGACACCGTTGGGCCCGATGACGCCGACGATGCCGTTGCGCGGCAGCGTGAACGACAGGTCTTTGATCAGGGTGCGGCCCTCGAAACCCTTGTCGAGGTGGTCGGCCTCGACCACGATGCTGCCGAGCCGCGGGCCGACCGGGATCTGGATCTCCTCGAAGTCGAGCTTGCGCGTCTTCTCGGCCTCGGCGGCCATCTCCTCGTAACGACCCAGCCGTGCCTTGTTCTTGGCCTGGCGCGCCTTCGCGCCCGACCGGACCCACGCGAGTTCCTCCTGGAGCCGCTTCTGCAGCTTGACGTCTTTGCGGCCCTGGAGGGTGACACGCTCGGCCTTCTTCTCGAGGTACGTCGAGTAGTTGCCCTCATACGGGTACGCGCGGCCGCGGTCGAGTTCGAGGATCCATTCGGCGACGTTGTCCAGGAAGTACCGGTCGTGGGTGACCGCAAGGATGGCGCCCTTGTACTCGGCGAGGTGTTGTTCGAGCCACTGCACGCTCTCGGCGTCGAGGTGGTTGGTGGGCTCGTCGAGCAGCAGCAAGTCGGGTTTGGACAGCAGCAGCCTGCACAACGCGACGCGGCGGCGCTCACCACCGGAGAGGTGGTCGACGGGCTCGTCGGGCGGCGGGCAGCGCAGCGCGTCCATGGCCTGCTCGAGCTGGGAGTCGATGTCCCAGGCGTCGGCGGCGTCGAGCTCCTCCTGCAGATGGCCCATCTCCTCCATGAGCTCGTCGGTGTAGTCGGTCGCCATCAGCTCGGCGACCTCGTTGTACCGGTTGAGCTTGCCCTTGATCGCCACGCCGGCTTCGACGTTCTCGCGGACGGTCTTGTCCTCGTCGAGCGTCGGCTCCTGCATCAGGATGCCGACCGTGGCCCCGGGCGCGATGAACGCGTCACCGTTGTTGGCCTGGTCCAGGCCGGCCATGATCCGCAAGACGCTCGACTTGCCGGCACCGTTGGGGCCGACGACGCCGATCTTCGCGCCCGGAAGGAAGTTCAGCGTGACGTCGTCAAGGATGACCTTGTCGCCGTGCGCCTTGCGGACCTTCCGCATCGTGTAGATGAATTCGGCCATTGCCGTTGGATGCCTTTCGTGGACTGGTTAACGCCGCGAACCATCCTAGGCGTGGCCTTCGGGTGCTACGCGGTCAGTGGCAGTCCCTCGGCGGGCTGATCCGCGACGTCGTCATCGATGGCGGGCTCCCCGTCGGCCGGGCCCTCCGCCGCCTGCTCGTCGGCGTGCCGCTTCGTCGGGCTGATGCTCACGGAGCTGCGTGCCAGATCTGGCCCGACCGCGGAGGCCCGGACCTCCACCGACGAACGGCGGTTTCCCTCCTTGTCGTCGTACTCGCTGGTGTAGACGGCCCCGACCACGATCACCGGGTCGCCCTTCGCCAACGTGCCTGCCACCCCCTTGACCAGGCGTCCCCAGCAACTGACCGACGCGAACAACGAATCACCCTGCTCCCACTCGCCCTCGGCCGTACGGCGCCTCGAGTTGCTGGCCACTCGGAACCTCACGACCTCTTGTTCGCCGACACGGCGGTGAACGGGGTCGTTGACGATGTTGCCGACGATGGTGAACGGGGTCTCGAACATGGTGCTTCCCTTCTCATGGGCGACGACGCGGGTGTGCCGCCTACCTGCCCATTCACCTCGGGCGGGCCGACGGATTGGCGGACGGTCGATCGGGATCGACGCTGGGCTGTGGATGAATCGCGGACTGTGAACATGCGGGAATACCTATCGCCCGCTAGTTTTGTCCCATGACGGTCTGGATCAGCCGCCGCAGCGACGCCGACATCGACGCCGACGTGGCCCGGAGCCGGATCGCCGGCGAGCTTCTCGCCGGGGTCACCCTCGCGGTGAAGGACAACGTCGACGTCTCGGGCCTACCGACCACCGCGGCGTGCCCCGAGTTCGAATACGCACCCGAGCACGACGCCCCGGCCGTCGCAGCGCTCCGTGCCGCAGGCGCGGTCGTCGTCGGCAAGACCAACCTCGACCAATTCGCCACCGGACTCGTCGGCACGCGGTCGCCGTACGGTGCCGTGCCGGACAGCCGCCGCCCCGAATTCATCAGCGGGGGTTCGAGTTCGGGGTCTTCCGTCGCGGTCGCGACCGGACAGGCCGACATCGCGATCGGCACCGACACCGCCGGTTCGGGTCGGGTGCCCGCCGGACTACAGGGCATCGTCGGCATCAAGCCCACGGTCGGGGTCGTCAGCACCGACGGCGTCATCCCAGCCTGCGAATCATATGACTGCGTAACGATTTTCGCCCGTGACCTGAACTTGGCGAACCGCGCGATGGGGGTGATGGCCGTCGGAGCACCGAACCGTCCGTGGCCGTCCGACACGCGCCTCGCCGCGCCGCTTGAGCCTGTCGTCGCGATCCCGGCGGAACTCCCCGAACTCGACGACGTCTGGCGGGCGGCGTTCGGCGCGGCCGTCACGACGTTGGCGGCGGCGGGCGCGCGCATCGTCACGGTCGACATCGCACCCTTTCTGGCCGCGGCGAAACTGCTCTACGATGGTGCGCTCGTCAGCGAAAGATACGCAGCAGTAGGCGAATTCATCGATGCGCACCCCGACGCGGCGATCGACCCCACGGTGGGCCGAATCGTCACGTCCGCACGCGACGTGCCCGCCCACCGCCTGATCGCCGACCGGCGCGAGGTCACCCGACTGCGCGCCGAGGCGTTGTCGACGCTCGACGGCGTCGACGCCCTGATGGTGCCGACGGCTCCGTTCCATCCGCGCCTCGACGAGGTGGCCGCCGATCCCGTCGGCGTGAACTCCCGCATGGGCACCTACACGAACTTCTGCAACCTGTTCGACATGTGCGCCGTGTCCGTGCCCGCGGGTACGGCGGGCGACGCTCAGTTCGGGGTCACCGTGCTGGGCCGTGCGTTCGACGACGCGGTGGCCCTAGACGTTGCGGCCTTGGTGTCCGGAGTCGAAGCGCCAGAAGAGAGCTGGCCGCTGTCGGTCGCCGACAGCACCGAGTTGGTGGTGTTCGGTGCGCACCTGCGCGGCGGGCCGCTGGTCCACCAGCTGACCGACCTCGGGGCGCGTTGGGCGGGCGAGTTGACGACGTCGGCGCACTACCGCATGGCGCTGCTGCCGTCGGTGCCGCCCAAGCCGGCGATCACGCGGCTCCCCGACGGTGCGGGCAGTGCGTTGAAGGCACAACGGTGGCTGCTCTCCCCCGCCGCGCTGGGCCGGTTCCTCGTCGGGCTGCCCGCCCCGATGCAACTCGGCAAGGTCGAGTTCGACGACGGCACGTGGCGCACGTCGTTCGGGTGCGACGGCGCGGCCGCCGCGACGGGCACCGACATCAGCCAGTACGGCGGCTGGGCGGCGGCGGTCGCCGCCGGCGCAGTCGGCTAGGAAACCTCACCAAGACCGTTGGCTGACAATGGCATTCATGCCACGGGTGCCAACCCCGAGCGCACCATGTTCACGCTCGCAACCACGATCGCCCCGATGTCGCCGGCACATCCGTCCCTGCCCCACGCCTCGACTGCGACCACGAGCGCCGCGGCCAGCGTGGCACCCGCGACCTCGGCGAGGAGGTCGATGTCCGGCGTGTCGGGGTGCCGGGACTTGACGAAGTCGGTCAACACCTGGGCAAAGGAGGCTTGCACCACCCTCAGATGGCCCGCCGCCCGTTCCCCGTCGATGAGTGTCGCGCGCAGAATCGCGGCCTGCCGAACGACTTCCAGGTCGTGCGGGAAGCTCGTCACGCTGGCCAGCACGGCATCGAACAGCGGTTCAGACGCGGGGCGCTCCGCAAGTGCCTCTGCCAACCACTCGAGATGGGTGTCGTAGTCCTTGAACAGCACGGCTTCCTTGGTCGGAAAGTGCCGGAAGAACGTGCGCTGGGTGACCCCCGCCTGCTGCGCGAGTTCCGCGACCGTCACGTTCGCGAACCCCTTGCGCGCGAACATCTCCAGAGCAACCCGTCGCAACGACTCATGGGTCGACTGCCAGCGCAGCTCGTGCAGGTTCGGCGTTGCGGTCATATCGCGGACGATCGTAACTCAGCCTCCCGAATCGATGGACAAGGTATGTCAGTTGTGACATTATCCTAATGTCACAACTGACACAATTTCGTCGAGCATCATCGCCGGTGAGCGGACGTCCGCAATGGGGTCCGGTGAATCCGGTTGCCCGGAAGGAGATCTGAGCAATGGTCGACTATGACGCCATCGTCGTGGGAGCTGGCCACAACGGCCTCACCGCAGCGGCGATCCTGCAACGCGCAGGGCTGCGGACACTCTGCGTGGAGGCCAACACCTACTGCGGTGGCATGGCCGCCACCGTGGAGTTGATCGACGGGTTCCACTACGAGATCGCGGGCTCGGTACAGTTCCCCACGCCCAGCCGGATCACCAAGGACCTCGGCCTCGACGCGCTACCCACTGTCGACCCCGACGTGATGTCGGTCAACCTCGGCGGAGCGGGCGAAGAGCCGATGGTCTTCTACCGTGATCCGCTCCAGTTGATGAATCACCTTGGCGAGAAACACGGTTTCGAGGCGGTCACCGGGATGGCCGGACTGATCGGCTGGAGTCAAGGCCCCGCCCGGGCCCTCGGACGCTTCGACGTGCGGACAACGCCCAAGACGCTCGACGAGATGTACGCCTGCGCACAGAACGAAGCCGAGCGCACGGCGATTCACGACATGCTGTTCGGATCCGCGATGGACGTCATCGACCGCTACCTGCCCGACAAGGCGAAGCACGCCGTCATGCGCGGCATGCTCGCCTTCCTCGCCATCAACTCCACCTACCGCGGCCCCTACACCCCCGGTAGCGCGGCCTGCCTGGCCTTCGCACTCGCGGTGCCCGACGACAGCACCTCGATGATGACCAAACTCGAAGGTGGCATCGGCGCACTCACCGATCACCTGCTGCGACTGTTCGTCTCACACGGCGGTGAAGTCAGATACCGCGCCAAGGTGGAGCAGATCCTCGTCGAGCACGATCGGGTCACCGGGGTACGCCTGCGGGACGGCTCCGTCATCAGCGCACCCGTCGTCGTCTCGAACCTCTCGCCCGACCTCACACTGATCAACATGGTTGGGCCCGAACACCTTCCGGCCGACCTCGTTGCTCGGCTGAGCAATCGCGACCATCGGGCATCCTTCGTCCAGGTCCACTTCGCCCTCGACGGCCTGCCCGAGTTCGCGCCGCCCTACGACCTACTCAACGAACCGGGAATGCAGCAGTCCATCGGCATCTTCGGTACCCCCGAGGAACAGCAGCTGCACTGGGAGGAGTGCCGACGCGGCGTCGTCCCGGACAATCCCTCGCTGGGCATGCAGATCCCGTCGGTGCACGACCCGGCCATGGCGCCGCCCGGCAAGCACGCGGCGAGCGCGTTCGCGTACGCGTTCCCCGTCGAGGCCGACCGGGAACGCCATGGCCAACTCAAGAACGAGATGGCCGATCGGATGATCGAGAAGATCACCCGATATGCGCCGAACTTCAAGGACATTCAGATCCGGCACATCACGTTCGCGGCCTATCACATGCAAACCATGTTCGCCGCCCCTGCTGGCGACTTCTGCCACGGCCTGCTGCATCCCGACCTCATGGGACCCAATCGGCCGGGACCCAAGGGATTCCTGGACCTGCCGATACCCATCGAAGGGCTCTATCTCGGCGGAGCGGGATGCCATGGCGGCCCGGGCATCACGTTCATTCCTGGCTACAACGCCGGCTACCAGGTACTCGACGACGTTGGTGTCACGGCCGAACAGCCCGTGGGCTAGGGAGAACCAGCCTCGCGGCGGGCCAGCTCGGCGAGCATCCTGTTGTACGCCGCGAGGTCGGCGTCGTCGTCGCGGTCGGCGGCCCGATCAAGCCGCGTGGCCGTGCGTTGGTCGGTGCGCCGCCATTGCAGGAGCAACGCGATCAACACCAGCACGAGCGGCACTTCGCCTGCCGACCAAGCGATTCCGCCGCCGAGTTGCTGATCGCCCAGCAGGTCGGTGTGCCAATACAGCTTCAGCGATTCGTAGAAGTCACCCGCGAGCACCTTCTTGGTGCCCATCAGCACCACTCCGAAGAAGGCGTGCAGGGGCAGCGATGCGAACACCATCGCCAGCTTGCCCAGCGGCGGGACGGGGCGCGGTGTCGGGTCGACACCGATGACCACCCAGTAGAAGAGGTATCCGGACAGCAGGAAGTGCAGGTTCATCGCGAGGTGCGCCGCGTGGTTGCCTGCCGCTGCGTCGAAGAGGCCACCGAAGTAGAGGCCGTAGAACCCCGCGACGAACAACACCGTCGCAACGATGGGGTTCGTCAAGAAGCGCGAGACCCGGCTGTGCAGCGCGGCCAACAGCCACTCCCGCAGCCCCGGCGGGTTGTCGCGCCCGGCCGCGGGAAGCGCCCGCAACGCCAACGTGACCGGGGCGCCGAGCACCAGCAGCACCGGCGCAAGCATCGACAGCAGCATGTGGGCCGCCATGTGCATGCTGAACATCGCAGGCATGTAGCGCCCAATTCCCGACGACGTGGCGATCAACAGCACTGCGCAGCCGCACACCCACGCGACGATGCGCCCGGCCGGCCACGCGTCGCCGCGCCTGCGCAACCGGATCACCCCCGCCACGTACACCGCCGCGAACACGATGGCCGCCATCCCGTAGATCAGGTCGAAGCGCCAGTCGAACAGCACCCGGGCGAGCGTGGGCGGACCGGCTAGGTCGTAGCCGATCTCGATCGCGGGGATGGACGGGTTGTAGATGGGCGGAGGCGGTGGCGGGGTGCGGCCCAACGCGACGGCGATGCCGAACGTCAACCCGAACACGACGGCCTCGATGAGCGCCAGCCGGATGAGCGGGCCGCGGGCTCCCGGATCGTCTTGCAGCGCAGCGACTCCGCGCCGCCGCTGAAGGAACCCGATGACCCCAAGCACACTGAGCGCGACCGTCTTGCCGACGATCAGCCAGCCGTAGCCGCCGTCGAGCAGGTCGGTGGGACGCACCCGAACCAGCGCGTTGACGATGCCCGACAACCCCATCGCGACGAAGCACCACAGCGCGATGGCGGAGAACCGCCGCGACGCCACGTCGGCGTGCTCGCCTCCGCGCATCGCGTGCGCCAGCAGGGCCAGCAGGCCTCCGGCCCACACGGCGCCCACGATCAGGTGGATCAGCAGGCTGTTGGTGGCCACGTCGTGCGAACCACCGGCCGACGAGTGCCCGCTCAGTGCGATTGGCATGAGGGTCACCAGTGCTCCCGCGAAGAGCAGCGGCGTCCACGACCAGCGCAGCACCGGGATGCTGACGACGGTGACGACGGCGGCGAACAGGGCGGTCCATCGCCACGTGCCCGCCGTCTCGACGAGGCTCGCCACAGACCAGACCGACGAGAGACTGAGCCTGCTGGCCAGCGGCTGGCCGGTGACGTCCGAGACGCTCAGCGGCACCAGGAGCACGGCGCACACCGTCCATACCGCGGAGGCGACGGTGCCGGTACGCAGTGCGCGGTACCCCGCCACGTCGAGCACCCCGCTGGACTGCGGCGGCACCAAGAAGGCCGCGAGCAGGAACGACCCGACCGCGACCACCCCGGCCAGTTCCCCCGCCGCGCGCACGAACGGCAGTCCGTAGTTGGTGACGGGCCCTGGGTTCGGCAGCCCGGTGGCGGTCAGCGCGTCGGCCACCGACAGCGCGGCCAGGGCGGCGGCCGTAATGCCCGCGAGTAGTCCGACGCCGACCAGCACCGGCCACACCGCGCTGGTGCGGGCGGGCCGCACCTGCGTCGCCTCGGTCGTCACCCCATCAGGGTAGGGCGCTGCACGGACCGGGCCATCACACGGTGCTCTGCGACCGTCTCGCCAGTTCCCGCTCGGCGAACTGCTGACGTGAGATGCGTTCGACCTTGCCCATGTCGCCCAGCACGCCGCGGAGTTCGGCGACGAACGCCGCGCGGCGTTCGGCGAGGTCGGCCGCCGGCTCGAGCAGGTGCTGGTCGGCGGCCACCTGGCGCGCGGTGGCGAATAGCAGCGCCGACACGGCTTCGGTGCTGTGGATGCGGTCCTGCGCGGCGTACTGACGACCGACGCCCAGCGCGAGTTCGGTGAGGTCCTTCTCGTTGATCTCCGCGGGCGCGTCGCGCAGCACGTCGGCGACGATCTCGTACGCCTCGAAGAACGGGCGCAGCATCGCTCCGGCGATCAGGGGCCGCTTGGCCCGCAGCAGTGCGTCGATCCGTTCACCGCCTGCGGCGACGTGGCTTTCCCAGTCGTCGAACCAGGACATCTCCTCCGCGATGTGTTCGCGGAAGGCAGCCGAGTCGGCGAAGTAGAAGTCGAACTTGAGTAGGTCGCGCAACCGCATCGCCTGCGTCCAGAACACCTCGAGCCGATCGCCGTCGGACCGGACGGCATGCGCGAGGGCGAGGTCGACGATGGACGTCTCCAGGAAGGCGTCGATGAGCGTGTTGCGATAAAACGCCGCCTCGTGCTCGTCCTGAGGGGCGATGAGCCACACCGGTTCTCGGCCGCCGTCCACCCGGGTGACCGGGTGTCCACCCGACATCGCATCGACGGCCGCCCGCACGCCGTCGGGAGTACGTAGCCGCAACGCGCTGTTGGTCATCGGGGTCTGCTTGCGCGTCAGGTAGTCCAGCGAGTCCTGCAGCGTGTGGTGAAGCTGGTCGAGGGTCAGCGCGACGCCGCGCGCGGTGAGCAGCAGCGCCGACACCAGTGCGGTCGCGTTGACCGGGGTGGCCCGCAAGATGCGCCAGGCTACTTCGAACGCCATCTTCTGAAGCGCAAGGCGTTTGGCGGCGTCGTCGCCTGTCATCGGGCCGTGCGGCTCGCCAAGGTGCTCGCGCATCGACACCGCTTCCGGGAAGCGGACGTAGATCTTGCCGTAATTGCGTTCGCCTTGGGCCTTGATGAACTTGTACATCCAGGACAGTCCCTCGGGCGTCTTCTCGCCACCGCGCGCGTAGGCCGCGTACTCGGCGGTCTCGTGCAGCTGGTCGAAGCTGATCGACACGGGTTGCAAGAGGATGTCGTCACTGCGTCCGTCGAGGTACGCGTCGGCGACGTAGGCGAGCAGACCCAGCTTGGGCGGCAACATCTTTCCGGTCCGCGACCGGGTGCCCTCGATGGACCAGCTGAGGTTGAATCGCTTCTCGACGATGTACCCGACGAACTGCCGCAGCACGTATTTGTACAGCGGATCGTCGAGCTTGCGGCGCAGGAAGATGACGCCCGAGTGGCGCATCAGCGGGCCCATGAAGCCGAAGGACAGGTTGATGCCCGCGAACGTGTGGACCGGCGGCAGCCGATTCTCCTGCATCGCAACGGGCACGATCACGCCGTCGAGGTAAGAGCGGTGGGAGAACAGCAGCACGGCGGGGTGGTGCTCCAGCGAGCGCCGCATCGCCTCGACCTCGTCGCGGTCGTAGTCGACGTTGGGGTCGAAGCCGCGGCTGAAGATCGCCCGGCCCAGCGACGGGATCAGATCGACGGAGAACCGGCTCCAGCCCGTCGAGAGCTCATCGAGCATGGCGCCGGCCATGTCGACGGTGGCGCCGGGGATCTGCTCGAGGCCCTCCCGAAACCGCGCGGATGCCAACATCTCGGGCTTCACCAACCGGGGTGACTTGTACTCGGGGCCGAGCAACCTCAGCTCGACGCGCTCGATCGCCAGCGCGGCCCGTCTCATCACGAAACGCGCGAATTCCCTGGGGTTCTCGGCGACGGTGGTGTCGCTCCAGTTCTGCCGCAACTCCGAGATCTTGGCAGGCTCACCGGCCACCACCCTGGCGCGTGACGGATCCTTCTTGAGGATGCGGTGCTGCAGGAGCTGCGGGGGGCAGTAGGTGTCGCGGCCCGAGAGCAGCGCGACCACCTTGAAGCGCGTCGGCAGCCCGCCGGGCACCCAGAACACCCGGACCGGGACGACGGACCGGTCCTCGTCGGCTTCGAGCAGCCCGACCAGGCGGGCCAGCGTCGCGGGCGACGGGTCGTCGTCGCTGGGGAGCTCTAGGACCTCGATGCGGGACTCGGGATGTTTGCCGCGTTGCTGCTGCAGCCAGTCGTTGAGCAGTTCCTGCTCGGCGGGGGATCCGACCGAGGCCAGCACCAGGGCGTCGCCGGTCGGCGCGAAGCTGGCGAATTCGTCGGCTCTTGCCTTCACGGACGCCCCTTCGTGGTGCGCGTCGCCTTGGCCGGGTTCGCCTTGGCGGCAGTCTTCTTCGCCGGTGTCTTGGCCGCGGCCTTGCTCGTGGTCTTGGTGGCTGCTTTCTTGACCGGAGCCTTCTTGGCCGGCGTCGTCTTGATGACGGGTTTGCGCGCCTTCTTCACACGCGCGTACGGCGGGGCGTCGGGCAGGACGTCGTGCGGCCAGTCCCTCAGCGTGTCGAGGTACAGCTGGCGGACCTCCGCGATGCGGTCGGACAGGTTCTCGGTGGTCCAGTCGTCCACCGGAATTGGCGGGAACACGGCGACGTCGACCGTTCCTGCGCTGAACGTGCTGGAGTTCCGCTCCGCGATCACCTCGGCGTTGCGGATGACGATCGGCACGATCGGAATGCCGGTCGCCATCGCGATGCGGAACGGCCCCTTCTTGAACTCTCCGACCTCGGTGGTGTCCAGTCGGGTGCCTTCGGGGGCGATGAGGATCGACAAACCCTTGCGGGCAAGCTCTTCCATCTTGTGCAGACTCTCGACCGCCGCCTTGGGATCGTCGCGGTCGATGAACGCTGCATCCATCATCTTGCCGATGGTGCCCATCAGCGGATCCTTCTCCAACTCCTTCTTGCCGACGGAGGTGAAGTTGTCGCTGACGAGCCGGCCCGCGATCATAGGGTCGGCCTGGTTGCGGTGGTTGAAGATGAACACTGCGGGCCGCTGCGCAGTGAGGTTCTCCTTGCCGAGCACGTTGAGGTCGATGCCGATCGACGCCATCAGCAGCCGACTCCACGTCGACGTGAAGAAGTTGACGCCGACCCTGCGGTTGCGCGTCAGCAGGCCGAGGCCGATTGCTCCCGCCGCGGCGGGCACCATGGAGGCGATGCCCGCGGCGGTGCGTATCTGCGCCACCGGACTGTTGCCGCTGCGGCTGGAGAACCGCAGCACGGGCCAACCCCGTTTGATGGCAACGGCTTCCATCTTGCCGGCGGGGTTGGTCGGCCGGGGATTGCCGACCAGGTACATCAGCGCGACGTCCTCGTCGCCGTCGGCGTAGAAGTAACTCTTCGCGAGGTCGACGCCGTTCTTGGCGGCGAAGGCCTGGACCGCGCGCGCCTTGCCCGGCCCCCAGATGACCGGCCGCTGCACCTCGCCGGTGATGAGCCCGTCGTCGTCGCTCTCGAACTTGTTGCTGAGCACGTTGGCGATGCCCAAGAACTTTGCGACCGGGTCCACTTGCACGGTCAGCGCAGACGAGCTCAGTACGACGGTGTGCCCCCGGGCCATGTGCGCACGAACCATGTCGCGCATCTCGGGGTAGATGCGTTTCTGCACGTGTTGGACGAACAGCCGCTCGCCGAGCTCGTCGAGATCGCTCAGCGAGTTGCCGTGCAGCATGCGGGCACCCTTGCCGATGAGGTCCTCGAATTCCGAGCGGCCGAGCTGGTGGTTGAGGCCGGCCTGGACCATGCCGATGAACTCGCCGACGCTCATCTGGCCGCGGCGCAGCCGGTCCTGCGTCATGAGCACGCCGGTGAACCCAGCCACCAAGGTTCCGTCGAGGTCGAAGAAGGCGCCGATCTCCGGGCCTTCCGGGCTGGCCTTGATCTCGGCCACCGAGCCCGGGAGGCGAAGGGTGCCCTTGGGCTGCCCATTCTGCGAACTCATTGCGGCGCACTCCCATTCGACGAGGTGATGGTTTCGACGGCGTCCACCGTGAAGGATGCCGGGGCGGCGCGCCCGTCGCCGCCGAGGGCAAGCACCTCATCGAAACCGGACAGCAGGCACCGCGCGAACAGAGCGGAGTCGGTGACCGACGCCCGGTCGTAACGGGTGGTGATGGTGCAGTAACCGGCGCGGGACATCAGGACCGCCATCATCGCCACGCCTGGCAGCGGGCCAATTCCGTAGTGCCGCAGTATCTTCGCGCCCGCGATGAACGTGTCTCCCTGGTACATCGGAACGTTGCTGGCTTGCACGTCGGAGGCGACGATCGACCCAGCCACCGATTCGAGGAAGCTGTCGGGAAGCAGGCTCAGCACGGGCGCGACGGCGCCGACCATGTCGATGGCGCGTTCCTCGCGTTTCTGCATCATCTGCTTGCGCACCTTGAGGATTCGCGTGGCCGGATCGACGACGCCCACCGGCGCAGCCAGGTTGACGCCCGCGAAGCGATTGCCGCCGGACGGATCGTCACTGGAACGCAGATTGACCGGGACCGCCATGGGCACGGTCTCGACGGGCATGCCCTTCGCTTCGTGGTACAGCCGCAGCGCGCCGCACAGCCCAGCCAGGTAGGCGTCATTGATGGAGCCGCCAGCGGCCTTGGCCGCCTTGTGCAGGTCGCTGAGCTTGATGTCGATGGCCTCGCTGCGCGACGACAGGCTGCGTCGCCGCAGCAGCGGGGACGGCTCGGATACCGGACCCATGACCCGGGCCCCGGATCGGGCGTAGTCGACGACTCCGCCGACCGCCGAGACCGGATCGCGGACGACACGGCCGAGCACGTGCGCCGCTCCCCCGAGCGCGCCGAGCAGACCGCCTGCGATGGAGCCCGGGAGTTTGCTAATCCCTTCGCGCATCAGATCATTGGGCGACAGGTCCTGCGGAATGGGCAGCGGCGCGTCACGTGGCCGCGGCGGGTCCCGCTCCAGGTCGTAGATGCTGGCGAACATCTCCACGCCACCGACACCGTCGGTCACCGCGTGGCTCAGATGCAGGATGGTCGCGGCGCGCCCACCGGCAAGCCCTTCGACGAGCGTCGCCGTCCACAGCGGCCTGGAGATGTCCATCGGCGACTGCACCGACAACTCGGCGAGGTCGATGACCTCCCGCAGCGTGCCTGGCTCGGGTACGCGGATGCGGCGGACGTGGAAGTCGAGGTTGAAATCGGGGTCGACGACCCAGCGCGGCGCGGCCGTCGGCAGCGTCGGCATGACCACCTTCTGACGCAGCCTGAGCACCTTGCGCGAGGCGTGCTCGAAGCGGGCGCGGAAGCGCTCCCAATCCGGGGTGGTGTCGAGCAGTTCCACGCCCATGATCCCCGAGCGGGTGCGGGGGTTGGCCTCGCCGCGATGCAACAGCTGGTCGACGGCGCTGAGTTCTTCGGGAAGTCCGGCCGCGTCCACTTCGGGGACGTCGTTCATGCTTGCGCTCCTCCTCCCGTGGCCGCCACTTGCTCGCCTCCACGCTAGTCCGCGGCCCGTTGCCGCGGGTGGCAATACCGGGGTTATGCGGTGGGTCCCGGAGGGGCCGGACGATACACTCTGCACGCGCTGCCCCCGTAGCTCAGCGGATAGAGCAGCCGCCTTCTAAGCGGTTGGTCGCAGGTTCGATTCCTGCCGGGGGCGCTTACCGCGTTGTCTGACGTCGGTTGATGCTTTACATCTACTTCGGCTGATCCTTGACACTCCCTGAATGAGGGCGTTGAGCGTGGTCAGTGGCACCGAGCTGGCCCGGTACCCTGCGACGCATGCAGGACGACGAGCTGAGCCCGGATGACGAGCTCGCCGAGTTGATCGGCGAGACAGAGCTTGAAGACGACGAAGCGGAGCTGTCCGAGGAGGACCAGCGCGGCCACACGCTGTCCATTCGTCGCTCAGACGGCACCGAGGTGCTCACGGTGTCGACGCTGGGGTCGGGGCAACAGTGGGCGGTGTACATGCAGCCGGGAGGCGGCGTGCAGAACGCGTACCTAGGCGAGCAGGATGCCCCGCACGTTTGGGTCAACACCGACGAGCACGAGATTTCTCGCGACAAGGACGGCACGTACGTCATCCACATCGACTGAGAGGTGCACTCAGGTGACCGACACTTCAACGAGCACGGTGGCACGTCTTCGGCGTGCGATGTTCGCCCGGCACTCGAATCCGTGGAGCGCCTGGACTCGTTGGGCGAGTACGCCGTTGGTGCTGGTCCCGGTCTGGACGCGGCGCCGGCGCGATGCCGCGCTGGTCGCAGGCTGGCTGGCGGTCAACCCCGTGCTGTTCCCAAAGCCGTCCCATGAACGGGCGTGGGCGACGCGCGCGATGCTCGGCGAGGAGCAGTGGATCCTCGACCGCCCGCGCGACGCATCGATGGTGCTCAGCGCGGCGACCAGCGCGATCGCGATGGTCGCGCTCATCGCCGCCCGGCGTCGTCACCTGCGCACCGCCGCCATTGCGACCGGCGTCCAGATGGCGCTGACGCTCGTGTACTGGCATCTGATGGCGCGTGCGTTCGACCGCCGTAAGCGCTGACGGCGAAGAGCTAGGCGTAGGCGGGCGTGCGTCGTCGCAGCGATCCCGCTCGCTCGGCACCGGCCAGCACGCACGGTCCCGTGTAGGCCCTCCAGGCGCCGGTTTGGTAGAGGTGCTCGTGCGGACGCAGGTTGATGCTGCCGACGTGGCGGATGCGGTCGGTGCGAAGCGGGATGTCGACGTCGGCCACGACAGCGGGGCTCGCCTGCGGCGCAACCTTCTTGAGCCGCGACGGGAAGAACGGGAACAGCTGCTGACGGACGAAGCCGTCTGGCACGTAGTCGCCCACCACGCCGTAGTTGTCCGGTAGCCGCTTCTCCGACTTCACCATGGTGCCGAAGATGCGATCGAGGATGGCGAACTGTCCGGCGTAGTTCTTGTCGATCGCCTCTTCGTCCGAAGCATGGTGCCAGTGATGCGATTCCGGCGTCACCAGCAGGTAGCGCAGCGGGCCGTAGGGGATTCGAACGTTGGCGTGGATCAGCGTGCCCTGGATGGCGATGAGCACGACGTGGGTGTCCAGCACCGCCTTGTCGAAGCCGAGCACGTAGAGGGGCACCATCACCAGCGTGCGCGTCGTCACCAGTTCGAGCAGGTGCAGGCGCGAGCCGGCTAACCAGTCCATGGTCTTGGCACTGTGGTGGATGGCGTGGAAGCGCCACAGGAACGGCACCTCGTGGAACGCGCGGTGCGTCCAGTAGTCCACCAGGTCGGCCAGGAAGATGCACAGCAGCACCTGGGGCACGAACGGAATGCCGCCGACGACGGCGTGCAGGCCGCCCTGCATCAGCGAGCCAAACACGTTGAAGAGCAAGAAGTTCACCGTCAGCACGCTCACGCCAAGGAGGAAGTGGTTCGCGGCGAAGTTCACCAAGTCGTTCTGCCACGCGCGACGGAAGAGGGCCTGCGCCTTGCGCATTGGGATCGCCTTCTCGATCAGGGCGAGCAGCACACCGGTCAGCACCAGGTCGACGAGGAACCAGTCCACGCCGAGGTACGGCACGTGCTGGGGGACGTTCCCGACGGTCACGAAGGGTCCGCCGCTCAGGAGGGCAACGCCCACCAGGCCGAGGGCGAGTGCGTTGACGCTGCGCCGCTTCCCACGAACGAGGTTGACGATGGAGAGGATGCCGGCGCCGATCAGCGCGGCCAGCAGCAGGTACCGCACGGCGCCGAGCGAGTTCACCGCCCGCGTTTCGGGCGCGGTCAGAAACTGCGGGAAGTGCAGGGTCAGGACGGCCAGCATCGACAGTGCGCCAAGCGCCAACGCGGTGGCGCTGGTGATGACTCCGCTGCCGCGCTTCAGCTCGCCACTGCTGCGGAGCAAGTCGCGAGTGTCGCGGACGATGGTCGAGCCGAACATTGGAGTTCCCTTCAGGACGTTGTTGTCCTGTTGAGACTCCCAATCGGCACTTGGCGGATCCTTGTCGCTTTCTTGGCGCTCTTGGCGCCGCGCGGGCCGTCAGCCGACCAACGACTCAGATGCCAAGGCCGAAGTGCACGTCAGGGCTGTGCCTTGGCACGTCGGGCCCGAAAACCGCGACCATGACGTCGATCTCGCCCAGAGCGACTAGACCCCGAGCGCCGGCCCGATGGTGGTGTTCCAGGACTCCTGCATCTCCGACTCGAACAGGCCCCACGAGTGGGAGCCCTCGGGCCGCACCACGTAGGTGACCGGTACCCCGGCCGCCGCCGCGGCGTCGGCGAACTGCCTCGTGCTGTCCGCGACGATGCCCTCGATCATCCCGCCGGTGAAGTTGTTGGAGCCGGCGGGCAGCTTGTCGACGTCGCCCTGCCCGCCGCCGGAGGCACCGACCCAGACGGCGACACCCTTCAGCTTCGCGACGTTCAACGACGGGTCGTGCGCTACCCACAACGGGCCGCCAGCGGGGCCCCACATGGCGTCGGCGCTCGCGCCGCCACCCATAAGCGTCAGTGAAACGTTCTGGGCACCCGAGTTCGGGGTCAGGAAACCGCTGTAGGAGCCGACGGCCCGATAGAGCCCCGGTACCTGAATGGCGTAGTCGACCGCGGTGCCACCCGTGCTGGACAACCCGGCGACCGCGTTCCTGCCGTTGGTCTTGTACTCCTTGTTGATCAGCGGCGGCAGTTCCTGCGTCATGTAGGTCTGGTACTGCTTGCTGCCGTCGTTGACCCAGTTTGTGAACCAGCTGAACTGGCCGCCGAGCGGGGAGACGACGTTGACGTTCTTGTTGCCGAAGAAGCCCTGCAGATCGGTGAACCCGAACCAGCTCTTGGTGCCCGGGGCGAAGTTGCCGCCTGGGTCGAGGTTGTCACCGCCGTCGATGCCGGGCAGCAGGTAGAAGGTGGGCGACCCCGACCTTGGGGACTTGAAGACGTCGTTGACGACGACCTTGTTCATCGACGGCGAGTAGACCGAGACCTTGTCCCAGCGGTCAGTGACGTGCTCGATGCCCGTGATTTGGGCGCCGCCCTGCGGAGGTTCCGCGAGGGCAACCGGGATTGACAGCATCGAAAACACTGTCGTAAGCGCAACAGCAAGACCACGAATACGGCTCAGCAACTGGGACACGGGCTGATTATGGAGGTGAGGCAGACGTTAGGCAACAGTGAGAAAGTTATTTAGTTGCGCGTGTCGCCGCTGGTACATCCAACGCAACGATTGCCCAGTTCGCTCGCAGACATGGGGGCTCGCCGGTTTATCGTAAGCCGGTGGAGGGGACGCCGTTCGGTCGCTACCAGCTGCTCGAGCTGCTGGGCCGCGGAGGCATGGGCGAAGTCTGGCGCGCCTACGACACCTCCATCGACCGAGTGGTCGCGCTGAAGATGCTGCTGCCGCACTACGCCCAGGATCCCGAGTTCGACAAGCGATTTCGCCGCGAGGCCCGCGCCGCGGCCCGGCTCGACGACCCCCACGTCGTACCCATCCACGACGTCGGCGAGATCGACGGCCGGCTCTACGTGACCATGCGGCTGATCAACGGCACCGACCTACAAACCCTGTTGAACGCCGGCCCACTCGACAACGAGCGCGCGGTGCACATCGTCGAGCAGATCGCCTCGGCACTCAACGACGCCCATCAAGTCGGCCTGGTGCACCGCGACGTCAAACCGTCCAACATTCTGGTGTCCCGCAACGACTTTGCCTACCTCATCGACTTCGGCATCGCCCGCGGCACCGGCGACACCACCCTGACGTCCGCCAACACCACCATCGGCACCTGGTCCTACATGGCGCCTGAACGGTTCAGCACCGGCGACGTCGAGCCGAGCTCCGACGTGTACGCGCTGGCCTGCGTGCT
Organism: Mycobacterium sp. RTGN6; assembly: GCF_033804605.1. Taxonomy (NCBI): domain Bacteria; kingdom Bacillati; phylum Actinomycetota; class Actinomycetes; order Mycobacteriales; family Mycobacteriaceae; genus Mycobacterium; species Mycobacterium sp. RTGN6. The sequence continues at coordinate 275,855 of NZ_JAPZKZ010000009.1, read as the reverse complement.
CTACCAATGCCTCACAGGCGAACTGCCCTTCCCGGGCACCACGCTCGAGCAGGTCGCCGTCTCCCACATGGTGATGCCACCTCCGCGACCGTCGACCGAACGCGACACCGTGCCGATGGCGTTGGACGAGGTGATCGCCACCGGGCTGGCCAAGAAGCCCACCGATCGCTACCAGAGCACCGTCGAGATGGCCGCCGCAGCGCGACAAGCGATCACGGAGCCAATGGGCCGGCGCGTAGCCCGACCGTTGCATCCCGACCCCGCGCAGACACAACCCGCCATTCCCGTGAGCACGGCGCCGGCGACCGAGCCCGCCCGCTTCATCGCAGCTCCGGCTGTACCGCCGTTGGTAACCCCATCCACCGCCGGTCAGCCAGGACGGCGGCGCCCGCGTGGTCTGATCGGTGCTCTGGCGGCCGTCGGGTTGCTGATCGTCGCCGGCGGCGTCTTTGGGGCGGTGACGCTCTCACAGCGCGACGAACCGACCGCGACCACACCTTCCGTTGCCTCTCCGGGGACGCTCCATGGCTCCACCTCGGCAGCCAGTGCCCCGGCCGCGCCAGGCCCCTTCACCGGCACCTACCGGGCCGACTTCACCCCGTCGATCCCGCCGGCTGGTGGACCGGTGGCGGGCACGCCGCAGACGGCCACGTGGGGGGTGCGCTCGGTGTGTCGCCCCGACGGGTGCGTGGCGACGGCGTCACGCCTGAGCGGTGAAAACCCGGTGGTGTCCAGCCTGGTCTTCGACGAGGTCGACGGAAGCTGGGTGGCCGTGGCGCTCGGTTCGGATCAATGCGACAACGCTCCCGCCGAATTCTGGGTGGCGATCACGCTGAAAAAGCAGCCCGACGGGACCTTCACCGGTGATCTCCGAGGACGAACGAGCAACTCCTGCACCAAGGATCGAACCGTCACGTTCACCCGCACCGGCGACGTCGACGCCGCCGCGGTGCCCGACCCGGCCGCCCTGCCGCCGCGCGTGGCGTCCCCGGCGCAAGCGCTTCATGGTCGCTATCGCTTGCAGCGAACCTACGCCGACGGGAGCTCGGAAGGGGCCGACGTCGCCGCCAGGACGGACTGCCTGCGCACCGGCGATCGCTGTATGAGCTTCTTCACCTCACCCGACCTCCTCCTCGGGATGGTCTTCAGCAACGGGAACTGGACCGACGACCAAAAGTTCGAGAACGAGTGTCCCAAGGGTGGCACGCTTCAGGCAAAGGTCTTCGCGCAATTTCCGCTGCCACAGCCCCCGCAGGATCCGATCACCCTGCTCTCCGGACGTGGCCATCAGGAACAGACTGGGTCCTGCCCAATCATCACCGACTTCGACGAAACGTTCACGCGCACCGGCGATTAGCCTTCGTGTCCACGAGTGCGGCGATTGATCGTTATCGTGAGGCCGTGGAGGGGACGCCGTTCGGCCGTTACCAGCTGCTCGAGTTGCTGGGCCGCGGAGGCATGGGCGAGGTCTGGCGCGCCTACGACACCTCCATCGACCGGGTCGTCGCGCTGAAGATGCTGCTGCCCCACTACGCGCAGGATCCCGAGTTCGACAAGCGATTTCGCCGCGAGGCTCGCGCCGCGGCCCGCCTCGACGATCCCCACGTCGTTCCCATCCACGACGTCGGCGAGATCGACGGCCGGCTCTACGTGACCATGCGGCTGATCAACGGCACCGACCTGCAAACCCTGTTGAACACCGGGCCGTTGCCTGCCGAGCGCGCGGTGCACATCGTCGAGCAGATCGCGTCGGCGTTGAATGACGCCCATCAGGTCGGGTTGGTGCACCGCGACGTCAAACCGTCCAACATTCTGGTGTCGCGCGACGACTTCGCCTACCTCATCGACTTCGGCATCGCCCGCGGCACTGGCGACACCGCCTTGACGTCCGCCAACACCACCATCGGCACCTGGTCCTACATGGCCCCCGAACGGTTCAACACCGGTGAGGTCGGGCCCGGCTCGGACGTCTACGCGCTGGCCTGCGTGCTCTACCAATGTCTCACCGGCGAACTGCCCTTCCCGGGCACCACGCTCGAGCAGGTCGCGGTCTCCCACATGATGATGCCGCCGCCAAGGCCCTCCGCCGAACGCGACACCGTCCCAACGGAGTTGGACGAGGTGATCGCCACCGGGTTGGCCAAGAAGCCCGCCGACCGCTACCAAAGCACCGTCGAGATGGCCGCCGCAGCGCGACAAGCACTCACCGAACCGATGGGTCGACGACATCCAATCGGCGCGGCACCACCGCCTTTCGTGCCTCCGACTCCGCCGATGCCACCGGCACCCGCAGGGACGTCGGGGCGGACCTTGGCCATCCTGATCGGCGCAGTGTTGGGTGTCGTGCTGCTGGTCGCGGCGGGAATCTTCGCGATCGTGACCTTCACACAGCACCGGGATTCGACGACGGCCGCGCCGTCCAGTTCCACCACTCCCGCGCCGACCATGCCGCACTTCACCGGTACCTACCGGGTCGACTACACCGCAGCCAAACGGATCGATGGCGGACCGCTCGAAGGTGCCGTGCCGCAGACGGCGACATGGGGTTTGCGGTCGACGTGCCGCGCTGACGGGTGCGTGGCCACGGCATTTCGCCTCGGCGGCGACGGCCCACCGGTGTCGAATCTGGAGTTCGACGAGATCGACGGGCGCTGGGTGGCCGTAGCACTGGCGTCGGACGAGTGCCGAAACGCTCCCGACGAACTGTGGGACGTGTTCACCTTGGCGCCGAATCCCGATGGCACGCTCACCGGCGACGTCACCGGAACCAGTGCCAATGCCTGCTCGGGCACGCAGCGCATGACGTTCACCCGCACGGGTGACGTCGACGTCGAGAACCTCGTCGACCCGGCGACGTTGTCGCCACGGGTGGTGTCGGCGGCCGAAGCGTTGTACGGCCGCTACCGCAGCACGCGCACCTTCGCGAACGGGCTTCCACAGTTGCAGGGCGACTACGAGGTCACTACCTACTGTGTGCGCACCGGCGACCGGTGCATGAGCTACTTCCACTCGGCGGCGGACTTTCGGCCTCTGGTCTTCGACGGTGGGACTTGGACCTTGGACGCCAAGTCGGACGGACTCTGCAACGACGGCAAGCCCTTTGACATGACGAACACCGGGAAGTATCCGCTGCCCGACCCGCCGACAGATCCGATCAGGCAGCTCACCGGGCACGGTCACGTCGAACAGACCAAGTCGACGTGCAACGTCTCCACGGACTTCGACGAAACATTCACGCGTACTGGCGATTAGCCCGCGACGACTCGCCAAGAATCCGCCAAGACGTCCGGCGCACCCTTTCCGTAGCGGCCCCCACGGCCGACAGCAACGGAAGGAGCACCATGAAGAGCACCACGAAGAAGTTCGTCGGCAAGGCCCTCCTGTCCGGCGGCGTCGCGCTGGTCGGACTGGGACTGGCCTCGGGCACCGCCCAGGCCTTCGACCCGCAGCCGGACCCTCCGGGCAAGCCGGTCGCCGTCGCCGTCAACCCCCCGATTCTCGACAAGTCCGCGACCGTCGGCTTCAACCCGCAGCCGGAACCGCCTACCCGATGGAGGGTTTCCGCGCAGGGCTGACGGTCTGGCGAGCGAAGGGGGCTATTGCCCCGCCCTAGCGCATAGCCCCCTTCGCACTTCGTGCGCATGCAGATGTTGACCGCGGTGTGCCATCGATGCTAAGCAGGTGCTCAGCATCGGGGCGCATCGAGCGCCACGGCGACGAGGGAAGGCATCGAAGATGACGCTGCAGGCGGTGTTGGACGAGATCCGCGAACGCCCAGGCACGGGTGAGGTGATTGCGATCATCAATCCCGCGACCGAAGAGCAGATCGCCGAGTTCACCGACTGCGGCGCGGAGGCGGTCAACGAGGCCGTCGCCCGCGCGAAGGCGGCCTTCGAAGCCGGGGTGTGGTCCGAACTCCCCGGGCGCGCACGCGCCAAGATCATGTGGCGCATTGCCGACCTCATCGACGAGCACGCCGAGGAACTCGCACAACTCGACTCGCTGAACACCGGCATGCCACTGATGCATGCGCAGTTGGGCCTGCCGAACTGTGCCGAGTTCTTCCGTTACTACGCGGGGTGGTGTTCCAAGATCAGCGGCAACGCCTACGACGTGAAGACCGCGGGCATCGCGTCGGACAACTGGGTCGACATGCACACCTACACGCGCAAGGAGCCCTACAGCGTTGTCGGGCTGATCTTCCCGTGGAACGGCCCGATCTTCAACGCCTGCGCCAAGCTCGCGCCAGCACTTGCGGCGGGCTGCAGCATGGTCGTCAAACCCGCCGAGGAGACGCCGCTCTCGGCGCTGCTTCTGATCCGGCTCATCGCCGAGGCCGGCGTGCCCGACGGTGTGGTGAACCTGCTGACCGGATACGGCCACACTGCAGGCGCGGCGATCACCGCCCATCCCGACGTCGAGAAGGTCGCGTTCACCGGATCGACCGAGATCGGCAAGGAGATCGTGCGGGCCTCAGCGGGCAACCTGAAGAAGGTGATGCTGGAGCTCGGCGGCAAGTCGCCGGTGCTGATCTACGACGACGCCGACCTGGACAAGGCGATCTTCATGGCCGCGATGGGCATCTTCGTGCACTCCGGACAGGGATGTGTGTGCGGCTCACGGATCTTCGTCCAGCGCGGCGTCTACGACCAGGTCGTCGAAGGCATCGCGGGCGTGGCGAACTTCATGAAGCTCGGTGGCCCCGAGGAAGAGGGCACCATGAGCGGCCCGCTGATCAGTGCCAAGCAGCTCACCCGGGTCATGGGCTTCATCGACGAGGGCCGCGCAGACGGCGTCGAGGTCGTCGCAGGCGGGTACCGACTGGATCGCAAGGGCTACTTCGTACACCCAACCGTGCTCACCAACGTCGACCCCGCTACGAGCAGGCTCTACCAGCAGGAGATCTTCGGGCCCGTGGTCACGATCCTGCCGTTCGACGACGAAGACGAGGCCGTCGCGATGGCCAACGACACCACCTACGGACTGGCCGCCACCGCGTGGACCAACAACCTCAGCCGCGCGCATCGGCTCGGCAAGCGGCTGCAGGCCGGAACCGTAACGATCAACTGCCAGTTGGTCTTCGACCACGCGGTGCCCTTCGGAGGGTACAAACAATCCGGCTGGGGCCATGAGTTCGGCCAGGAGGGCATCGAGGCCTACCTGAAGACGAAGTCGGTCTGGGCCCAGCTGTAGCGTCCCGCAACGAGTTCGGCGACGCGAGACTCAAGACCCCGCAAGCTGACCCACGTGCCCGGTGAACGACATGGTCGCTCCGCCGTTCGAACACGCCACCGTGGCGATGCGGTAGCCACCGGTCGACTGAAGGGCCGCGGTCTGCGAGCTGATCACGGTCGGCCCCTGGCCGGCATGCCACAGCTCCCAGGCGAGGGGGTTGACGGCGAGCGCGGTGCACTTGCTCTCGGCAATGTCGGTCACGACGCATTGGCTCCCGCCTGCGTTCTGGCAGGCGCTGAGCGCGTTGACGTAGGCGTCGTTCCTCGAACCCGCATTCACCCAGGTGGCCCAGACTCCGGTCTCCGACGACAGGGCGATCGCCGAGTACTGCGTGGGGCTGGCCGGGCCCACCTGAACCGGCGCTCCGGGCTTCCCCGGGACGGTGGGACCGATGGGGCGCGCGTTGGCGGTCGCAGCGCCAAGCCCTCCGGCAACGACGGCACCTGCGGCGATCAGCAAGGTGGCGGCGGTGATCCGACGGCGGGTGGAGGTGCTCGAAGTGGTGCTCATAGTGTTCTCCTTCAGGTCGTCGCGGCCCGGTCGGGCTGCGTTCACCTGCTAGGAGCGGCCAGTGGCGCCGATTCCCTCACATTTCTCCAAAGTCGTTTTCCGGGCAGCGTCCGTCAGTTCGCGAACTGCGGGTAGATCCCGGCGACGCCCTTCGACAGGCCGGCCTGGACACCGCGGCTGACGTCGTCGGCCAGCACCTCGTAGGCCCCCGCGGCGATACCGTCGAGCGCCTGCGCGGCCACGTCGGCCGGATCGGCCTTGGGGGCGTCGATCCCAGCCCCCATGTCGGTGTCCATGAGTCCGACGTGCAACGCGGTCACCCGAATTCCCTTGTCGGCCAGTCCGGCGCGCACCGCGTTGGTCATCGACCAGGCTGCCGACTTCGAGGCGCAGTACCCACCGGAGTCCGGGATGCTGAACCAGGACAACACCGACAACACGTTGAGGATCGCGCCACCTCCGTTGTGCTCGATGACCGGAGCGAACGCCCGGATCGCCGACAGTGTGCCGAAGTAGTTGGTGTCCAGCTCGCTTCGGGCGCCGTCGAGGTCGCCCGTGAGCAGGTTGACGCCGATGCCGATGCCCGCGTTGTTGATCAGCAGCGTCACGTCGCCCGCTGTCGCGGCGGCCGCCGCCACCGACTCCGGATCTGTGATGTCCACCGCGATCGGGATCGCACCGTCGACGTCGATCGAACCCGGATCGCGGGCACCGGCATAGACGCGTGCGCCCCGTCGCAGCAGTTCAGACACGAATTGTTTGCCAAGCCCTCGGTTGGCGCCAGTGACCAGTGCTGTGCTCGAAGAGATGTCCACCCGACCATCCTGCTCTGCTGCGAACACGGCGGCCACCTAGGCTCGACAGGTTGGGACGTAGCCGGCGAACGGCGCCGACAGCGGATCTTGGGGGCGACGACGTGAGACGGTGGTGGCGGGTCGGTGCTGCGCTCGTCGCGGTGCTCGTCGCGGCACTTGCCGGGTGCGCGCCGGCGCCAGTCCGGTCGACCACGTCCACCACTCCGGCATTCAACGCGGTACCCGTCGTGTCGTCCGACGGCGCGACCCCGCTGACAATCGGCGGCGGCGCCATCGACACGTGGAACGGGTGGCTCCCCGACGGTCGGACGTTCAGCCCATTCGACATCACCATTGCACCCGTGGCACGCCTTGATCCGTTGCTGCTCAAGGCGATTCAGGATGCCACCGACGCCGCCCACGCCCAGGGCGTCGACATGACGCTCACGTCGGGCTGGCGCTCCAAGGGCTTTCAGCAACGACTGTTCGACGACGCCGTCCGCCAGTACGGCAGCGTGGCCGTCGCGCAGCAGTTCGTCGCATCACCTGAGGCCTCGAAACACGTGACCGGCGAAGCGGTGGACATCACGGGCACAGGCGCGTCCGAGTGGCTCATCCGCAACGGCGCACAGTTCGGGCTATGCCAGATCTACGCCAACGAGAACTGGCACTTCGAACTCGCCGTCGACCAGGACGGTCGATGCCCGCCCCTTCGCCCCAACGCGGCGGGCTGAACCCGGCGCATCGACACCCATCACTACGCTGAGTGGGTGTCTGACCTGGTTCTCACGAGCGTCGATGATCACGTCGCCCTCATCACCGTCAACGATCCCGATCGCCGCAATGCCGTTACCGCGGAGAGCTCCGCTGCACTGAGGGCTGCCGTCGAGGCGGCCGAGGCCAATCCCGACGTGCACGCGGTGATCCTGACCGGCGCGGGCAAGGCGTTCTGCGCGGGCGCCAACCTCACCGCCCTTGGCGCCGCGACCGAGGACGGACTTCGCGTCATCTACGACGGATTCCTCGCCGTCGCGCAATGCACTCTGCCGACCATCGCCGCCGTCAACGGGCCTGCCGTTGGCGCCGGCCTGAACCTCGCACTCGCCGCCGACGTGCGCATCGCGGGCCCCGGGGCATTGTTCGATCCACGGTTTCAGAAGCTCGGCATCCACCCCGGTGGCGGCGCGACGTGGATGCTCCAGCGCGCAGTCGGCCCGCAGGTGGCGCGGGCCGCACTCTTGTTCGGCATGCGCTTCGACGCCGAGGCCGCCGTGCGATACGGGCTCGCCCTGGAGGTCGCCGACGATCCAGTCGCGGCTTCCCGCGCCCTGGCCGCCGGACCTGCCTCGGCGCCGCGCGACGTCGTCATCGCCACCAAGGCGTCGATGCGGGCGACGGCCAACCCAGGCACCGTCGACCTGGACCAGCACCGCATCGCGGTGGACGTCGAGCTCGGGCCGCAAGCCCGGTCCATCGAATCACCCGAGTTCGCCGCGCGATTGGCCGCCGCCCAGCGCAAGTAGGTCAGAGGTCGAGCAGGGCCAGGTCGGGCGATTCGACGAGGTCGCGGAGCTCGCACAGGAATGCGGCCACCTGCGCGCCATCGGCGACGCGGTGATCGAAGGCGCACGTGAGGGTCATCGTCGGACGTGCGACGACGGCGTCGTCGACGACCACGGCCCGTGGCTTGAGCGACCCCACGCCGAGGATCGCCGCCTCGGGGTGGTTGATGACGGGCACGCCCTCGTCGAGGCCAAGGGCACCGAAGTTGGACACCGTGAACGTGGAGCCTTGCAGTTCAACGGGTTTGAGTGTGCCCGCCCGCGCGTCGGCGATCAGTCGGGCGACGACGGCCGCGAGTTCTCGGGTGGTCTTGTGCTGCGCATCCATGACGACGGGCACCAGCAGCCCGCGGGGGGCCGCCACCCCGACGCCGAGGTGGATCGCCGGATGGACGTGGATGCGGGGTCCGTCGACGGTGTCCACCCAGGTCGCGTTGAGCATCGGATGGTGACGCAACACGAGCACGAGCAGTCGCAGCGTCAGCGCGAATGGCGTGATCGAATCGGCGCCGGCGTCACGCAACCGGTCCCGCAGCGCGAGCAGGCGCGTGCAGTCGACCGTCACCGAGGCGTGCGCATCGGGAATCTCGTGCCGGGACAACGCCATTCGACGAGCCATCTCCAGCCGGACGCCCCCGACGCGAACGTCCTCCTGGGCGGGCACGGCGGCCGGGCGGGCCGCGGCGAGCACGTCGTCGCGTGTGACGATGCCGCCGGGACCCGAGCCCGGTGCGACGGTGTACATGTCGACGTCGAGGTCGTTGGCCAGTTTGCGCACCGCCGGCTTGGCCCGGGGCCGGCGCCTGGTTCCGTCCATCGCATCGTCGGTGCCGTAGCCGACGAGAACGGGCTTGCGCGCAGGTGCATCCGCCGACGTCGCGATGCGCACCAGCACCGTTCCGACGCGCAGGGTTTCGCCCTCGACGCCGCCGAGTTCGGTGATGCGGCCCGCGTACGGGCTGGGCAACTCGACCTGCGCCTTGTTGGTCTCGACCGTGCACAACGTCTGGTTGAGCGTGACCTCGTCGCCGACCGCGACGTTCCACTCGGTGATCGTCGCGTCCTCCAGCCCCTCACCGAGGTCGGGTACCAGGAAGTCCAGCACGGTTGTGTCGGTCATGGCTGGCTCATCGCCTTCTCGACGCAGTCGAGTAGTCGGTCAACCCCGGGCAACCAGATCTTCTCCAGCCGGGCCGGCGGGTAGGGCGTATCGAATCCGGTGGCGCGCAACACCGGAGCTTCGAGGTCGTAGAACAACTCTTCCTGGATGCGGGCGGCGAGTTCGGCGCCGAAGCCGAGGGTTCGCGGCCCCTCGTGCATCACCACCGCACGCCCGGTCTTGCGCACCGACGTTGCGATCGTCTCGAAGTCCAGCGGGTTGAGCGAGCGCAGATCGATGACTTCGAGTCCGTAGTCATCGGCGACCAACTCGGCGGCGTTCAGCGCCGTGGCCACCAAGGAGCCATAGGTGATCACCGTGACGTCGTCGCCGGGTCTGCGGAGCGCCGCACGCCCGATCGGGTCTGCCGGGTTGGTGGTGTCGACGAACTCCTTCGTCCAGTAGCGGCGCTTGGGCTCGAGGAAGATCACCGGGTCGCGGTCGGCGATCGCATACCGCAGCAGCCAATACGCGTCGGTCGGAGTCGACGGCACGACCACCTTCAACCCCGCCGTGTGCAACCAATACGACTCAGTCGACTCCGAATGGTGTTCCACCGCACCGATTCCACCGAAGGACGGGATGCGCACGGTGACCGGCATGTCGACGTCCCCGTGGGTGCGCATCCGGTACTTGGCCAGATGGCTGACCAACTGGTCGAACGCCGGTGCGGCGAACCCGTCGAACTGAAGCTCCGGCACCGGCACGAAGCCACGGATCGCCATCCCGATCGCGATGCCGATGATCGCGGACTCCGCCAGCGGCGTGTCGAAACAGCGTTGCTCACCGAACGTTTCGGCCAGCCCTTCGGTTACCCGGAACACGCCACCCAACCGGGCGACGTCCTCACCGAAGACGAGCACTCGCTCGTCGGCGGCCATCGCGTCGTGCAATGCGCCGTTGATCGCTTGGGCCATGGTGGACGTCGAGGTGGCCGGCACCGGCGTCAGGAACGGTTCGTGCGCGTCGTCCCCGAGCCCGAAGGGCCGTTCGATGATCTGCGTCATGATGATGCCTCCTTCGCCAATTCGGCTGCCAGCTGGTCGCGTTGGCGCGCGAGCTCGGGGGTGATGTCGTGATAGACGGTGTCGAAGACCTCGGCCACGTCCACGTCGGGCGTGTTGATGACGGCGTCGCGCAGCTCGGAGCGCAACCGCGCCGCGCGTCCCGCCACCCGTTCCTCGATGCGCGCCGTCCACACGCTCACCGACTCCAGATACGTGCGGTAGCGCGCGATGGGATCCCTTGCGCGCCAACGTTCGACCTCGTCGTCGGCCCGGTATCTGGTCGGGTCGTCGGACGTGGTGTGTGGACCCATCCGATAGGTCACCGCCTCGATGAACGTCGGCCCGCCCCCTGCTCTGGCCCTTGCGGCGGCCTGCTCCATCACCGCGTAGCACGCGAGCACGTCGTTGCCGTCCACCCGGATGCCCGGCATGCCGTAGCCGATGGCCCGGTGCGCCAGCGTCGGGCCGGCCTGCTGTCGTTCGACCGGCACCGAGATGGCCCACTGATTGTTCTGTACGAAGAACACGCACGGCGCCCCGAACACGGCGGCCAGGTTCAGCGCCTCGTGGGCGTCACCCTCCGACGTTGCGCCGTCACCAAGGAAGGCGACGGTGACGGAGTGCTCCTCAAGACGCTGGGCAGCCATCGCCGCGCCGACGGCGTGCAATCCGTGGGTGCCGATCGGAATCGCCAAGGGCGCGCAACACTTCTTGGTGAACTCCAGCCCGCCGTGCCAACGGCCGCGCCACACCGCAGCCATCTGGGCGGGCGCGATGCCGCGCACCAGGAGCGCGCCGAGTTCGCGGTACTGCGGGAACAGCCAGTCGGTCTTGCGCAGGCACGCCGTCGCACCGACCTGAGCGGCCTCCTGGCCGCGGCACGACGCGAACAGGGCGAGCTCGCCTTGGCGTTGCAGGTTGATGAACTCGGTGTCGAGTTCCCGCGTAACGACCATCGACTCGTAGAGCCAGACCAGCGTCTCGGGTGGGAGGTCTCTTCGGTATCGGGTTTCGGCGGTCGCGGCCCCGTCGGGCGCCACCAGTTGAATCGGCTCAACGTCGACGTCGAAGTGCGTCGGAGATGCCACGAACCCGGCCATACCGCCTCCTAGGGTCACTGGCGGCGGGTCGCGCCGTCAGGCGACTGAGGTGCTCAGTACGGAGGCGGTCAGAGCAAAACCCCTGGTGGGGGGTCCGTCCGTCAGCTGCCGGGGTGTGGCGCCAACGCGACGATGCGCTCTGCTCGCCGCAGCACTGGGGCATCCACCATTATGCCTTCGAATTGGAAGACGCCGCGTTGATCGCGTGCCGTGTCGAGCACGCGCCGGGCCCAGTCGACCTGCTTCTCGGACGGCGCATAGCCGGACCGGATGACGGCGACCTGCGTCGGATGGATGGCGACCTTGGCGTCAAACCCGACCGCGACGGCGTCGTCGGTCTCGGCCGCCAGCCCGTCGAGGTCCTTGATGTCGAGGTACACCGAATCGAGCGCCATCCGCCCGTACGCCTTGGCGGCCAGCAGGCTCTGCGACCGCACGTGCCTCGCGACGTCGCGGTAGCTGCCGTCGGCGTTGCGGTTCGCCGTGCCGCCGAGTACCGCGAACAAGTCCTCGGCACCCCACATCACGGCGAAGGCGTTGTCGACCCGCGCCAGTTCGGCGACCACCAGCGCCGCCAACGGCGTCTCGATCAACACCACCACGTCCAGCGGGGCCAGCGACGCGATCTGCTCTGGGGTTTCGGTCTTCGCCAGCATCACGGTGGTGTAGTCGGTGGACTTGAGGGCCTCGAGGTCCGGCAGGTGGTCCGGCGTGGTGACCGGGTTGATTCGCACGACGGTCTTGCTGGGATCGAGCGGGGTGTCGATCAGGGCCTTTCGGGCGGCGTCGCGGTCCTTGGCGGCCACGCCATCCTCGAGGTCGAGGATCACGACGTCGGCTGCCGCGGCGGCCTTCTCGAACCGTTCGGGACGATCAGCCGGGCAGAACAACCACCCTGGCCCGTTGTTGCCCAATGCCATCAGGAGACCTCCTCGGCAGGTCGCTTGCGCACCATGGTCTTTCGCGACGCGGTCGCGACGACGTCACCGTGCTGGTTGCGGCCGACGTGAGCGAACGTGACGATGCCCTCGCCCGGGCGGCTCTTCGACTCGCGCTTGTCGGTGACCTCGGTCTCGGCGTACAGCGTGTCGCCGTGGAACAACGGCTTGGGGAACGCGACGTCGCCGAAGCCGAGGTTGCCGAGGATGGTGCCCTGGGTCAACTGCGCTACCGAGAGGCCGACGAGCGTCGACAACGTGAACATCGAGTTCACCAGCCGCTGGCGGAACGGCTCTTGCGTCTCGGCGAACGCCGCATCCAGGTGCAGCGCCTGGGTGTTCATCGTGAGCGTGGTGAACAGCACGTTGTCGGCCTCGGTGATGGTGCGGCCGGGCCGGTGCTGGTAGAGCACGCCTGGCTCGAACTCCTCGAACCACAGCCCGCGCTGGGTGACGACTTTGCGTTCGTCGGTCACAACCCGGCCTCCCGGGCGATGAGCATCAGCTGCACTTCCGTTGTCCCTTCACCGATCTCGAGGATCTTGCTGTCCCGGTAGTGCCGCGCCACGGGATACTCGTTCATGAAACCGTAGCCGCCGAACACCTGCGTGGCGTCTCGGGCGTTGTCCATGGCCGCCTCGCTCGCCACCAACTTGGCGATCGCCGCGGCCTTCTTGAAGGGCTTGCCCGCCAGCATCAGCGCGGCGGCGTCGTAGTAGGCGGTGCGGGCCGTGTACGCGCGGGCCTCCATGCGGGCAATCTTGAACGCGATGGCCTGGTACGTGCCGATCGCCGCGCCGAACGCCTCGCGCTCCTTGGCGTACTTCACGCATTCGTCGACGCACCCCTGCGCCGCACCGACCGACAGCGCCGCGATCGCGATGCGGCCCTCGTCGAGGATGCGCAGGAAGTTCGCGTAGCCGCGGCCGCGCTCACCGAGCAAGTTCTCCTGCGGCACTCGCACATCGTCGAAGCTCAGCGGATGAGTGTCGGATGCGTTCCAGCCGACCTTGTTGTACGCCGGTTCGGCGGTGAAGCCCTCCGTGGGAACCGGAACCAGGATCGACGAGATCTCCTTCTTGCCGCCGGCCTCGCCGGTCACCGCGGTCACGGTCACCAGCTTGGTGATGTCGGTTCCGGAGTTGGTGATGAACTGTTTGGAGCCGTTGATGATCCAATGGCCGTCGTCGAGCTTGGCGGTGGTCTTGGTGGCGCCGGCGTCGGTTCCGCCGCCCGCCTCGGTGAGCCCGAACGCGCCGAGCGCCTTGCCGCTGGCGAGCAGGGGCAGCCACTCCTGCTTCTGCTCGTCGTTTCCGAAGCGGTACACCGGCATTGCGCCCAGCGACACCCCGGCTTCCAGGGTGATCGCGACGCTCTGATCGACCTTGCCGAGCTCCTCAAGCGCCAGACACAGCGCGAAGTAGTCGCCGCCCATGCCGCCGTACTCCTCGGGGAATGGCAGCCCGAACAACCCCATGTCGGCCATGCCCGCGACGACCTCGTACGGGAACGAGTGCTCGGCGTCGTGCTTGGCGGCCACCGGGGCGACGACGGTGCGGGCGAAGTCGCGGACCGTCTTCGCCAGCTGCTCGTAGTGGTCCGGCAGGGTGCCGGTGGACAGAAAGTCACTCATGACGGGGACTCCTCGGTTGAAACGGTGATCCGGGCCAGCGGCTGGCCCACCTTGACTTGGTCGCCGACGGCGACGAGTAGTTCGACAACGCCGTCGACCGGCGCGGTCAGTGCGTGTTCCATCTTCATGGCCTCGACGGTGACGACGACCGTGCCTGCGTCGATCTCGGCACCGTGCTCGACGCCGATGGCGACCACCGATCCGGGCATGGGGCTCAGCAGTTCCGCGTCGCCACTGTGTTCGTCGTCGGGCCGGACCGGTGCCTCGCGAACCTCTTCGACCACCGTCGTACGCCCGTTTCCGGCCAGCCAGACTCGTCCGTCGGCGGCCGCGACGACGTATTCGGTGCGAAGGCCGTCGAGCGTGACGACGAGCTGGTTCCCGACGAGACTGGCTGACAGCGGACGGGTTTCGCCGTCTTCGATCCTTGCCGTGGCCGCACCGGGGATACCCGCGAGGTGGACGTGGTCGGTGCGCTCTCCGGCGTGCAGCCGGATCGCGTTCGACGCGTGCGGCCCCATCCGCCAACCCGACGGCACGTCCCACGAGTCGCCGGGAACGGCGGGCCAGCGCGACAGCCAGCGGTAGGCGGCGGCCGCGATGAACTCGTCGTCACCCGCGTCGCCACCGGAGTAGTCGGGGGTGCGCCTGTCCAGCAGGCCGGTGTCGAGCCGACCGGCCACCACGTCGGGATCGGCGAGTAGGAAGCGCAGGAAGTCGACGTTGGTGGTGACGCCAAGCACCGCGGTCTCGGCGAGCGCGCGGTCGAGGGCCGCCAGCGCGGCGGGCCGGTCGGCGGCGTGGGTGATGACCTTGGCGAGCATCGGGTCGTAGTCGCTGCCTATGACGCTGCCGGCGTAGATGCCCGAATCGTTTCGCGCACTGGGCGATTCCACGACGGCGAGCACGGTCCCGCCCGTCGGAAGGAAGTCACGCGCTGGGTCCTCGGCGTAGACGCGGGCCTCGATGGCGTGCCCCGTCATCGCGACGTCGTCCTGCGAGATTGCGAGCTTCTCCCCCGACGCGATCCGCACCTGCAGTTCGACGAGATCGACGCCGGTGACGAGTTCGGTGACGGGGTGCTCGACCTGTAGCCGCGTGTTCATCTCCATGAAGAAGAACTCGTCGGGCCGGTCGGCGGACACGATGAACTCGACCGTTCCCGCGCCGGTGTAGTCGACGCTGCGCGCCGTGTCGCAGGCCGCGGCGCCGATGCGGGCCCTGGTCGGCGCGTCCAGCAGCGGCGACGGCGCTTCCTCGATGACCTTCTGGTGGCGGCGTTGCAGACTGCACTCGCGCTCGCCGAAGTGGATGACGTTGCCGTGAGCGTCGGCGACGACCTGGACCTCGATGTGCCTGGGGTTCAGCACGAACCGCTCTAGGAACAGCGTGTCGTCGCCGAACGCGGCGGCGGCCTCCCGGCGGGCGGACACGAGTGCGGCGGGGAGCTCCGAGGCGTCGTGCACCACCCGCATGCCCTTGCCGCCACCACCAGCCGACGGCTTCACCAGGACCGGAAATCCTATGTCGCCTGCGCCGCCGATGAGGTCCGCGTCTGTCAACCCGGGTCGCGAGATGCCTGGCACGACGGGCACCCCGAACGCCGACACCGCCGCCTTGGCGGCGATCTTGTCGCCCATCGTTTGGATCGCCTTGACCGGCGGGCCGATGAACACGACGCCCGCCTTGTCCAGCGCGTCGGCGAATTCGGAGTTCTCCGAGAGGAATCCGTATCCGGGATGAACGGCCTGCGCGCCCGTACGGCGGACGGCCTCGAGGATCGCGTCTATCGAGAGGTAACTCTGGCGCGCCGGTGCCGGACCGATGCGCACCGCGACGTCGGCCTCGGCGACGTGTCGCGCGCCCGCATCGGCGTCGCTGAACACCGCGACGGAGCGAATTCCCATGGCCCGCAACGTGCGGATGACCCGAACCGCGATCTCCCCACGGTTTGCGACCAGAACGGTGTCGAGGTTCATCATCACATCCTGAAAACGCCGTAGGACACCGGCTCCAGCGGAGCCTGCGCGACGACGGAAAGCGCAAGACCCACAATGGTTCTGGTGTCGGCTGGATCAATGACTCCGTCATCCCACAGCCGCGCCGTGGAGTAGTACGGATTGCCCTGATGCTCGTACTGGTCGCGGATCGGGGCCTTGAACGCCTCTTCTTCCTCGGCCGTCATGTCGCCGCGGACGGTGGCGAGCACCGACGCGGCCTGCTCGCCGCCCATCACCGAGATGCGCGCGTTGGGCCACATCCACAGGAAGCGCGGCGAATAGGCGCGTCCGCACATGGAGTAGTTGCCCGCGCCGTACGAGCCGCCGATGACGACGGTCAGCTTGGGCACGCGCGCACAGGCGACGGCGGTCACCATCTTCGCGCCGTGTTTGGCGATGCCACCCGCCTCGTAGTCGCGGCCGACCATGAACCCGGCGATGTTCTGCAGGAACAGCAGCGGCGTGGATCGCTTGTCGCACAATTCGATGAAATGCGCACCCTTGAGGGCGGATTCGCCGAACAGCACGCCGTTGTTGGCGACGATGCCGACTGGGTGGCCGTGGATGCGCGCGAAGCCGGTGACCAACGTCGACCCGTATTCGGCCTTGAACTCGGCGAAGTCACCGCCGTCGACGATGCGGGTGATGACTTCGTGGACGTCGTAGGGCACCCGCGGATCGGTCGGGACGACGTCGTATAGCTCGGTCTGGTCGGCGATCGGCTCGACGGTCGGCGCCACGTCCCATGGGGTGGGGGTGCGCGGCCCGAGGGTCGCGACGATGCGACGCACGATGCGCAGCGCGTCGCGATCGTCGTGCGCGAGGTGGTCGGTCACCCCGGAGACCTTGGAGTGCAGGTCGCCACCGCCGAGGTCCTCGGCACTGACTACCTCGCCCGTCGCGGCCTTCACCAGCGGCGGACCGCCGAGGAAGATGGTGCCCTGGTTGCGCACGATGACGGCCTCGTCGCTCATCGCGGGCACGTAGGCGCCACCCGCGGTGCAGGAGCCGAGCACTGCCGCGATCTGCGGGATGCCTTGCGCGCTGAGGTTGGCCTGGTTGAAGAAGATCCGGCCGAAGTGCTCGCGGTCGGGGAACACCTCGTCCTGGCGCGGCAGGAACGCGCCGCCGGAGTCGACGAGGTAGACGCACGGCAGCCGGTTCTGGCCCGCAATCTCTTGTGCGCGAAGGTGTTTCTTCACCGTGATCGGGTAGTACGTGCCGCCCTTGACCGTCGCGTCGTTGGCCACGATCATGCACTCGCGACCCGACACCCGCCCGATGCCTGCGATCATGCCCGCGCCGGGGCATTCGTCGTCGTACATGCCGTCGGCGGCCAGCGGCGCCAGTTCCAGCAAGGGGCTGCCCGGATCGAGCAGGCCGTCGACCCGGTCCCGGGGCAGCAGCTTGCCGCGGCTGACGTGACGTTCCCTGGCCCGCTCCGGTCCACCCAGTGCGGCGGCCGAAAGCTTGGCGCGCAGCTGCGTCACCAGCTCCAAGTGTTGTTCGCGATGCGATACCCGCGTAGTCAAGCGCTGAACCCGTTCAGTTGAGTTAATGATGACTAACTGATGGTATGTTAGTCACGATTAACCGAACTGTCCACACCCGATCGGAGGCGAGCCAATGCCCATGTCGCAGCCCTCCGAGACGCGCCGAAGCAAGGCCAAGTCCGACCGTCGCTCCCAACTCATCGCCGCAGCCGAACGGCTGGTGGCCGAGCGGGGCTTCCTCGCCGTGCGCCTCGAGGACATCGGTGCCGCGGCGGGCGTCAGCGGACCAGCGATCTACCGCCACTTCCCCAACAAGGAGGCACTGCTCGTCGAGCTCCTGGTCGGGATCAGCACCAGGCTGCTCGCCGGAGCCACCGACGTCGTCGCACGGACGTCGTCCCCCACCGCGGCGCTCGACGGGCTCATCGACTTCCACCTCGACTTCGCGTTCGGCGAGTCCGACCTGATTCGCATCCAGGACCGCGACCTCGGCCATCTGCCGGCCGCGGCGAAACGACAAGTGCGCAAGGCGCAACGGCAGTACGTGGAGATCTGGGTCGAGGTGCAGCGCCAGCTCGACGGCGCACTCGACGAGGCCGACGCCCGACTGATGGCTCACGCGGTGTTCGGACTACTCAACTCCACGCCTCACAGCATCAAGCCGGGCATCGTCTCGGACTCGTCCCGCGCGGTGCTACGGGCGATGACGCTCGCGGCGTTGAACTCCGCGCGTCGAGGTTAGTACCAGGCCTTCCTGCCGCCAACCGCATGTCCGGCCCTACCGAGCAGCCAGAACACCGCCCCGACGACCAGCGCGACAACGCCGACGTAGGTCAGGATCGGAACCCCGAAGACCAGGCCCAGAATGACCAGAATCACTCCGATGACAATCATGGCAACCTTCTCTCGTTGACGCCCGTACTACTGAACGGGTTGTGGCAGGTCGGCAGGCGAGCAGTCCGCCACCTTTGGATTCACGCTGGTGTAGTTCAACGGACCCGCAATGACCGTTAGCGCGATCGTCGCCGCGGTGCCGCAGCTGTTCACCGCCGTATTGAAGTAGTCGCGCTGGTATGCGGCCACCACACCTATCACTAGCCAGACGAGCACGATGACCCCGATGATTCCGCCACCTCGCATGATCAATGCTCCTTGTTTTTTCGTCAGGAAGACGTGGGGGTATTTACCCAGCGGGTAATTCCGGTAAACGTGGAGGAGCGAATCGCGTCGGCGCCGCGATCTTGATCGAAAGCCCCGGCCCGACGCGCAGGTACCCTGCAACCATGAGGTGGAGATGACCGATTCACCACACCGCCCGGGGTCCGGGTGGGGTGAGCCTGATCCATCCAGCTACCCCGGCTACACCGACCCCGCGTATGCGAATCAGGCGCCCTACGGAACCTCGTACCAACCGCCGGGTGCGCCCGCCCCGACGCGGCAGTTCCCGGCGTACGACTCCGCCTACGACCCCTACGCCACCGGCACGTACGGCCCGCCGTACCCGCCAGGCGGCGCACCTCCGCAGCCACCCAACGGCGGCCCGTCGCGACTGTGGCTGTGGGTGCTGGCGGCGGTCTCGGTGCTCGTCGTGCTGGGTCTGGTCATCGCGTTGGTGATCATCAACAGCAGCGACCAGCAGACGGTCGTCGCACCGCCGCCGTCGCTGGAGCCCACGTTCACCACCCCGGCCAACCCGCCGACCACCACGCGGCGGCCGACACCGACGCCGACGCTTCCGCCGCTGCCCTTCCCGATCCCCGGCCAGACCACGACACCAGGCGTGCCCGACCGGCCGACCGTGCCCGGGCAGACCGAGACCGTGTCCTACGACGTCGAAGGAACCGGCCGGGCGATCAGCATCACCTACGTCGACACGGGCGGCGTGCTGCAGATGGAGTTCAACGTCATGCTGCCGTGGCACAAGGAAGTCGAGTTGGCCAAGCCCGCAGACACTTCGGCGAGCGTCAACGTGATCAACTTCGGCCGCGAACTCACGTGCTCGATCACCGTCGCGGGCGCCGTCGTGGAACACCGCACGGGATCCGGGCTGACGATCTGCGGGGCCCCGGGTTAGACCGGCTGTCGACGCGGCGTCCGCACCGCGAGCATGGCGATCAGGCCGAGCACCAGTACCGCAACGATGCCGCCCATCCCGGCTCGGTCGGCCCCGAACACCGCGATGAACGTCGCGAACAGCCACGGTGCCAGGAACGACGCCGCCCGGCCGGTCGTCGTGTACAGCCCGAACGTCACGCCCTCCTTCCCGTCGGTGGCCATGCGCAGCATCTGCGTGCGCGCCGATGACTGGGTGGGCCCGACGAACAGACAGAGCAGCAGCCCGCAGATCCAGAACGCGGTGGTCCCGTCGAGCGCGACGAGGACGAGGGCCACGGTGATCATCGCGATCAACGAGCCGACGATGACGGGTTTGGAGCCGACGCGGTCGTCGACGAGGCCGCCGAGCACCGCCCCGGCCGCGGCCACCACGCAGGCGCACACGCCGAACAGCAGCACGTCGGCTTGCGACACTCCGTACACGGTGACGCCGAGCACGGCCCCGAACGTGAAGACACCCGTCAGCCCGTCACGGAAGATCGCACTCGCGACCAGGTAGTAGACGATGTTGTGGTCTCGGCGCCACTGGTCCGAGAGCTCCGCCCACAGCTTGCGGTAGGCGCCGAGGAAGCCGACCCGAGGTCCGACGTCCACCGGCGACTCCGTGCCACGGGTGAGCAGCAGCGGCAGCGCGAAGAGGATGAACCAGGCGGCGGTGACCAGCATCGCCGCACGCACGTTCCACCCGTCGGCGGCACTGATTCCGAGCAGTCCGCGGGTGTCGCCGGTGCCGGTGCTCAAGCCGAGGTAGACCATCAGCAGGAGCAGCACGCTGCCGAAATAGCCTGCCGCGGAGCCGAATCCCGAGATCCGACCCGACGTCTCCGGCGTCGACAGGTCCCGGAGCATGGCGTTGTACGGCACCGTCGCGAGGTCGCTACAGGCAGCGGTGCAGGCGAGCAGCACCAAACCGGGCCAGAGGTACCCGGGCTCGTCGCGGATGAGGCTCATCGACGCGGTGAGCACGACCACCACCCCGGTCAACGCGGCCAGCACCGGGCGTCTTCGGTGGGCGGCGTCGACCCAGATCCCCGTCGCGGGGGCGAGCACGGCGACCACCAGGCCCGCCACCGTCAGCGCGCGACCCAGCGCGGCAGCGGGCGTCGTCGGGCCCGGCAATCCGGCACCGACCTGTCCGGTGAGGTACACCGAGAAGACGAAGGTGACGACGATGGCGTTCACGCCCGTCGCGCCGCAGTCCCACAGCGCCCAGGCGACGACCCGCGATCGCCGGGCCCGCGCGTCGACGACCCGCGATGGCCCGGGGCTGGTCATGAACGCACTCTATTGTCCTTACGATTGGCGCCATGCCCGTACCCGCTCCCAGCCCCGACGCGCGCGCCGTCGTCACCGGCGCCTCGCAGAACATCGGCGAGGCGTTGGCCACCGAACTGGCCGCGCGCGGACACCATCTGATCGTCACGGCCCGCCGCGAGGAGGTGCTCACCGAGCTCGCCGCGAGGCTGACGGACCGCTTCGGCGTAACCGTCGAGGTCCGCGCGGCCGATCTGGCCGACCCCGAGTCGCGCGGAAAGCTGTGCGAGGAGCTCGCCTCCCGCAACGTGTCGATTCTCTGCGCCAACGCAGGCACCGCGACGTTCGGAGCGGTGGCCAGCCTCGACGCACAGGGCGAGAAGGACCAGGTTCAGCTGAACGTGCTTGGCGTGCACGACCTCGTGTTGGCCGTGCTTCCGGGAATGGTGCAGCGCCGGGCCGGCGGCATCCTGATCTCCGGCTCCGCGGCCGGCAACTCGCCGATCCCCAACAACGCCACCTACGCGGCGAGCAAGGCGTTCGCCAACACGTTCAGCGAGTCGCTGCGCGGCGAGGTGAAGAGCCTCGGCATTCACGTGACCGTGCTGGCGCCCGGGCCGGTGCGCACTGAACTGCCGAACCCCGACGAGCAGTCGCTCGTCGAGAGGCTGATCCCCGACTTCCTGTGGATCTCCACCGAGCACACCGCGAAGGTTTCGCTGGATGGCTTGGAGCGCAACAAGATGCGCGTCGTGCCCGGCGTGACGTCCAAGGCGATGTCGGTGGCCAGTGGCTACGCGCCGCGGTCGATCGTCACGCCGATCGTCGGCGCCGTCTACAAGAAGCTCGGCGGCGACTAGCGCCCGCTCGCTCTTGCGCCGAGACTGCTCAGAAATCACTGAAACCGCCGAAATAGCGATCTGGCCGCAGTTTCGGCGCGTGGTGAAACGTCAGCGGCGGCGAGCGGTTCCGAAGATGCTGCGGGTGATCTCACGCCCTGCGACGGTGGCCGCCGAACGCAGGAAGCTCTTGAACGCCGAACTCTTCAACGCCTCGGACACGATGCCTTCGTCGACCGCACCCTTGCTCTTTCCCGTGCCAGCCGTGGTGGCCGCGCCCTGCTGCGCGACCGGCGGGGGCAGCGTGGCGGTCGGGTCGGGCGCGGCGACCTTCGCGTTGAGCCGCTCGTAGGCCGAGTCGCGGTCGATGGTTTGGCCGTACTCGGCCTGCAATGGGCTCGCCTTGGCGGCGGCCGAGATCGCTTCTGGCCCAATGGTGTCCATCAACGAACGGGGAGCCCGCATCCGGGTCCACGCCACCGGCGTCGGCGCGCCCTTCTCCGAGAGCACCGTCACGATGGCCTCGCCGATGCCCAACGACGTCAGGGCCTTCTCGAGGTCGTAGACGTCGGTGTTCGGGTACGTGCGCACCGTCTTGTTCAGCGCCTTCTGATCGTCGGGCGTGAACGCGCGCAACGCATGCTGGATGCGCGCACCCAGTTGCGACAGCACGTTGTTGGGCACGTCGGTGGGCAGCTGCGTGCAGAAGAACACGCCGACGCCCTTGGAGCGGATCAGCTTGACGGTCTGCTCGACCTGCTCGAGGAACGCCTTCGACGCGTCGGTGAACAGCAGGTGGGCCTCGTCGAAGAAGAAGACCAGCTTGGGCTTGTCGACGTCGCCGACCTCGGGCAGCGTCGTGAACAGATCGGCCAGCACCCACATCAGGAACGTCGAGAACATCACCGGCCGGGCAGCCTGCGCCCCGAGTTCCAGCAGGGTGATGACGCCGCGGCCCTGGGCGTCGAGGCGCATCAGGTCCTTCGGTTCGAGTTCGGGTTCGCCGAAGAACGTGTCGGCGCCCTCGGCCTCGAGGTTGACCAATGCGCGCAGAATCACGCCTGCCGTCGTCGGCGACACCGCGCCCAGATTCTTCAGTTCCGGCTTGCCCTCGTCACTGGTCAGGTACTGAATGACGGCACGCAGGTCCTTGAGGTCGAGCAGCAACAGGCCTTTCTGGTCGGCCCAGTGGAAGATCAGACCCAGCGTCGACTCTTGAGTTGCGTTGAGCCCCAACACCTTCGACAGCAGGATGGGCCCGAAGCTGGTGATGGTCGCACGCACCGGCACGCCGATGCCTTCGGTTCCGAGCGAGAGGAACTCGACGGGGAACGCCGTCGGTGTCCACTGATCGCCGGTGTCGGCGGCCCGCTGCGTGGTCTTGTCATTGGGGACGCCCGGGCGAGAGAGCCCAGACAGGTCGCCCTTGACGTCGGCCATCAGCACGGGCACCCCGGCCGCGGACAGCTGCTCGGCAATCACCTGCAGCGACTTCGTCTTGCCCGTGCCGGTGGCGCCCGCGACGAGTCCATGCCGGTTCACGGTGGCCAAGGGGATGCGAACCTGTGCGGTCGGGTCGACGACGCCGTCGACGACGACGGTTCCGAGCTCCAATGCCTGGCCTTCGACGGCATAACCAGCGGCGATCTGTTGCGCGGGGGTGGCTGTCGGTTCTGCGGTCATGAGCCAGACATTACTGGGCGTTTCACGCTCCCGGTGGGAGTGGGCGGTCGGTTGTCCGGCCCTGGGAATACTGTTGAGCGCTGTGCGTGACGAACTTGTATGGATCGACTGCGAGATGACCGGACTCAACCTGCAGTCCGACCGGCTGATCGAGATCGCGGCGCTGGTCACCGATGCCGATTTGAACGTCCTCGGCGACGGGATGGACGTGGTCATCCACGCCGACGACGCCGCGCTCGACGGGATGGTCGACGTGGTCGCGAAGATGCACAGCAGGTCCGGCCTCACCGAGGAGGTCCGGGCGTCGAGCATCGACCTGGCGGCGGCCGAGGCGCTCGTCCTCGACTACATCCGCAGCCACGTCAAGGTGGCCAACACCGCGCCGCTGTGCGGCAACTCGATCGCGACCGACCGCGGGTTCATCGCGCGAGACATGCCGACGCTCGACAGCTATCTGCACTACCGCATGATCGACGTGAGCTCGATCAAGGAACTGTGCAGACGGTGGTACCCCCGCATCTACTTCGGGCAGCCGGACAAGGGGCTCGCCCACCGGGCGCTGGCGGACATCCACGAGTCGATCCGGGAGCTGATGTACTACCGGCGCACGGCATTCGTGGCGCCGCCAGGTCCCGCGACCAGCGACATCGCGGCCGTGGCCGCCGAACTCGGCCCGCCGGGCGACGACCATGAGGTAAAGGATTCGGCCGCCGAGCGCTCGAGCGGCTAGTATCTACAACGCTGCCGAGCCGTTGGGCAGCAATGGTGGCTGTAGTTCAGTTGGTAGAGCACCAGGTTGTGATCCTGGCTGTCGCGGGTTCGAGTCCCGTCAGCCACCCCAACTGAAAGTAACGCCCCGCCTGCAGTTTGCAGGTGGGGCGTTACTGATTTTCAGACGTAGGGCCGGCGCTCAGACGTTGGCGTTGCCGACCTTCCACTGATCCCACGGGACGTTCCAGTCGCCGAGCCCGTCGGTGCCCGGCAGGACCGACCCGACCGTGTTGACCACCTCGACGATGTCGCCGCGCTTGGTGTTCTCGTAGAACCACTGCGCATTGCTGGTGCTGACGTTGAGGCATCCGTGACTGACGTTGCTGTAGCCCTGGCTGCCCACCGACCACGGCGCACCGTGGACGTAGATGCCGCTGTAGGACATCTGCGTCGCCCAGTCCACCTCGGTGCGGTAACCGTTCGGCGAGTTCGACGGCACGCCGTACGTCGACGAGTCCATCACCAGATGGCTGAAGCGGTCGCCGACGATGTACGCGCCGTTGTTTGTGGGCGTGCTGCTCTTGCCCATCGAGATCGGCATGGTCTTGACGACCTCGCCGTTGCGCCGGATGGTCAGGATCTTGGTGTTGTCGTCGGCGATCGCGATGATCTCATCACCGATGGTGAAGTGCGTGGTGACGTTCTCCTGGCCGAACAGCCCGTCGCCGAGGTCGACGCCGTAGGTGTTCACCGCCACGTCGACGTTGGTGCCTGGCTTCCAGTAAGCCTGTGGGCGCCAACGCACTTCGCGGTTGTTGAGCCAATAGAACGCGCCCTCGACCGGCGGGTTGGTGGTGACGGTGATGGCCTTCTCGGCGGCCAAGCGGTTCGAGATGTCCTCGTCGAACCGGACCGCGACCGGTTGGCCGACACCGACGACCTCTCCGTCGCCCGGCAGCAGGTAGGGCATCGTCAGGTTCTCGGGCGAATGAGTCTCGAACGTCATCGAGCGGCTGGTCACCCCGGCGAGGCCGAGCGACTGCGCATTCAGCGTGTACTTCTCGTTGTAGCCGAGTGGCTCGGTGGTGGCCCAGCGCAGCCCGTCCTTGCTGAGCTGCCCCGCGATCGTCGAGCCCTCTTCGTTGGTCATGGTGACCGCGCCGAGCACGCCGTCCTCGGCGGTGACGGTGACGGGTGCGTCGACCGTCACGCCGACGGCGCCATCGGTGACCGAGGCCGTCAGCTTCGGGACGAGCAGGTCACCGAACGGGGTGCCCTTGTCGGTGATGGTCTGCGGCTGCGGCGGCGGGGCCGGCGTGCTGTTGCACGCGCTGAGCCCGAACACGATGGCCGGCAACACGACGACGGCCGTCAGCCAGGTTCGCTTCCGACGCGGACGGGCCACCGGCTGGACCTGCCACATGGTTGTTCCACCTCTCAAAGAGAGCTCACCGAGACTTTGGGGTACTTGCCGGTAAGTCTAAGGGCAACCTGGGAGTACAGCAGAACCGTTATCGTGACCGCGGTCGCCGCGAGGAATGAATTTCACCCCGCGCCCGAGTGCTGTTATCGTCTCTCACGCGCGCCGTTAGCTCAGTTGGTAGAGCAGCTGACTCTTAATCAGCGGGTCCGGGGTTCGAAACCCTGACGGCGCACTCATCGAAAACCCTGCTCAGGCAGGGTTTTTGCATTTCCAGGGCGATGACTCATCGACATGAGCAATCGGCCCCCCTTCGACTGAAGGGGGGCCGATGCTCGGGCCAGCACTGGCCCTTGTTGGCTGTCGGCTAGTTGTGCGCGCCGTCAGAGCCGTTGTTGCCAGCGTTGCCGGAAGCCCCTTGGCTGCCGGAGCTACCGTTGC
The DNA here is from genome assembly GCF_033804605.1 of Mycobacterium sp. RTGN6. NCBI lineage: Bacteria > Bacillati > Actinomycetota > Actinomycetes > Mycobacteriales > Mycobacteriaceae > Mycobacterium > Mycobacterium sp. RTGN6. The sequence goes on along the minus strand of NZ_JAPZKZ010000009.1, from coordinate 249,961 downwards.
TGCCACCACTACCGCCGGTTCCGCCGGTGCCGCCGGTTCCGCTTGAGCCGGTTGCACCCTGCGAGCCGGTGTTGCCGCTCGCGCCAGCGCTGCCGGTCGCACCGGTCGAACCGGTGGCGCCGGTCGCGCCGGTCGCACCGGTGGACCCGTGCGTGCCGCTGGCGCCATTGCCGCCCAGCAGGCCACCCGAGCCGGCCGAGCCGGCGTTGCCACCGGCTGCACCGGAGCCACCCGCACCGCCGGCACCGCCCGCACCGCCGTCGCCGGCTGCACCACCGGCTCCGGCCTGGCCCGGATTGCCACCCGTGCCACCTTGTCCACCCGCACCGGCACCACCAGCTGCTCCGGCGGCGCCTTGGGCACCGCCAGCGCCACCGGCGCCGCCCGCCCCAGCTGCTCCGCCGGGACCACCTTGGCCCGGCGTCTCGTTGTTGGTGTCGGCATGGGCGTTGCCACCGTTGCCGCCATCACCACCGTTGCCGCCGGTGGCACCGTTGCCACCATTACCGCCGTTGCCGCCGTTGCCGCCGTTGCCGCCGGTTCCGCCCGTGCCACCGGTTCCGCCGGTGCCACCGTCACCGGAATTACCGCCCGTGCCACCGGTTCCGCCGGTTCCGCCAGCGCCACCAGCGCCACCAGCGCCACCCGTGCCGCCGTCGCCACCGCTGCCTGCAGCACCACCGGTGCCGAGCAGCAAGCCGCCGCCGCCACCGTTACCGCCTACGCCGCCAGGTCCGGCAGGACCGCCGGCCGAGCCGGCCTGGCCGGCCTGGCCCTGTTGGCCCTGCTGACCCGCGACGCCATTACCGCCGGTGGCCCCGGTGCCGCCCGTGCCGCCCGTGCCGCCGTCGCCACCGGCCGTTCCCGCTTGGCCGGTGCCGCCGTTCTGCCCGGAGGCGCCCTGTGAACCCGCACCGCCCGCTCCGCCGTTACCGCCGATCGCGGGTGCGGTTCCGTTCGCGTCGTTCGCTGTGCTGGCGTTGCCGCCGGGGCCACCATTGCCGCCGTTCGCGCCGGTTCCGCTGCCTGGCGAACCGCTACCGCCTGGACCGCCTTGGGCCGTACCGATCAACACGGACTCGTCGGTGCCGGGTGCCCCATTGGCTCCCGGTGTGCCCGAGTTGACGCCGTTCGCGCCGTTGGCTCCGTTGGCGCCATTCGTGCCGTTCGCTCCGTTCGCGCCGGGGTTGCCAGTGGTTCCGGTGGCGCCGGTGCCGCCGTTCGCGCCGGTGCCGCCGGTGTTGCCAGCAGCGCCAGCCGCGCCGTTCGTCCCGGTCGCGCCCGTCGCACCGGCACCGCCGTTGCCACCGGCACCGCCATTGCTCAGCACGAGGCCCGCGTTGCCGCCGTCACCGCCGTGCGCTCCGGTGCCGCCGGCACCGCCAGCGCCGCCCGTGGTGCCGATGCCGAGGATCCCGGCCTGTCCGCCGTCACCGCCGTGCGCCGCATTACCGGCGCCGCCAGCGCCGCCGTTGCCAATCAGCAGGGCACCGCTGCCACCGGTACCACCGGCCACCCCAGGCGCATTGCCTGCGCCACCGGCGCCGCCGTTGCCCAGCACGAGGCCGCCGGTCCCGCCGGCACCGCCACCGCCACCGTTGCCGCCGCTGCCCAGCAACAGACCACCCTGGCCGCCAGACGCACCGTTGGCGGTGGTGGATCCACCGTTTCCGACGAGCAGGCCCGCGCTACCGCCGTTGCCGGTGGTGGACGAGGCGCCATCGCTCACGACAATCTTGACGACGGAGCCGACAACCGAGCCAAGGAAGTCGAAAAGGCCGGTCAGCTGGACGTCCTCGTTCGCGGACTCGGTGGTCGGTACCGCCGTCAGCGCTGCGGTGATCCCAGCGGCGCCACCCGTCGCCAGTACGCCGGCGCTGAGCGCGGCAGTGACGAACTTGGTCGTCGCAATCTTCTTCTGCTTCTGCTTCACGTGCCGTCCAGATGCCATCGCCATTGATTCCTCTCATTGCGGGTATCGCCGCCTCACGCCGAGACAACGGAACCGATGATAGGCAAACAGCAACTGTTTCCACATGGGTTTAAATCAAGATGGCAAACATACTTTTTTACGGATTCGCGTCCGTTCCGCACACTGTCAGTATTTGCGAAGGCACAAGCATGGAATCGGCGCACTGACTCGACCATCACGTTCTCACCTGTTCAACTGCCGTTTACCATACGTCAGGCCGAGCTACGGGCTACGACACGGCCTTCTCGACGCCTGTGAACGGTATCCGCGCCGCCTCGCGTCAACTCGTCGTCATATCGTGCATAGCTAATTGACGATTGTGGCTATAGCTACTTTACATTTCAACGGTTACGTCATATCAAGGTCGCATCAAATGGGTTGCCTGAGTTCGCCACCCGTTGCGTTGCGCTGCTCATCTCCCGACCGAAGTCCCTCGCGTCGAGATGGTGCCCAGGAATCCGGGCAGTTCAGACGTGTACGTCCTCTGGTTGGACGTGAAACGACTCGTACTGCTCCGAATCGTCGACGAAGCGGAGCACATACCCGCTCTCGGAGGCGATGGAGCAACCAGGGTCGAAGTCGAAGGCGATCTGGTGCAGGCCGATCGAGACGCGTTCGAGCGTCAACCCAGCGAACTTCGAGAGGTCGATGCCAACGGTCACGCCATGCACGTGTGCATGCCTAACGCGAGTGCGAGGACGAGTCAACTGGCCTTACAGGTGCCCAGCTGAGCCAAGAACCTTGTCATTCATTCGTTTCGCGCATCCGTCGCCGAACCCTCCCCGCCAGTGGCTGCGGGCTTGCCTTGTGGCGCGGATCCGGACTCGTCCTGGTCTGTGGCCTGCCGCGGCTTGGTGGCCGTCTTTGCCGGCTCGCCGACTGTGGCGTTCGGCGTCGCAGGGGTCGCTTCGTCGGCTGGCTTCGATGGGGCCGTTGGCTCGGCCTTCGAACTGGGCTCGGTGGTCGTCGCGGGCTCTGCAGCCTCCTTGGGGGTCTGCGCCTCATCGCCGACCGTCAACGGTTCGGCCGGTTGCTCCTGGTGTCCAGCCTTGCCGATCGACGACGCGTCACCCGTCATTTCGGCTGCGACCGCATCGTCACCTGCGACGGGCTCCGCCGCGGCTGAGACTCGTTGGGCGGCAGGTGCGATCGAGTCGTCCGACGGCTGCGCTGCGCGGCGTGCGACCGGTGCCGAGTCCACCGACAAGCTGGCGACGGCCATGCCGGGTGGCGACCCAGGATCGGTGATCGCCGTGATGAATCGGTCCACGACGTCGCGAACGAGGTCTGCCCCGGCCGTGACGAGGTCGACGGTGAGGTCGACCACTCCCCTGATCACCGCCGCCGTCGCCTTGACGAGGAATTCCACCGTCTCCACGACGGCCTTCACGATGGCCTTGCCCACATCGACGCCGAACTGAATGACTTCCCCTGTGATGCGGGCCAATTCACGTGCCAGCGCCGCGATGGCCGCGAGGACGGGACGATCCGGATCGGGGTCGGGGTTGGGGGGCTCTACGCCAAGGAATCGGGCGATGACCCTGGCCGCCTCCTTCAGTTGGCCGTCGTCGAAGAAGATGCCGAAGGTGTCCCCGTCGGCCGTGCTGGACGAATCGATGTCGCGTGTCGTGTAGATGAAGATCGGGCCCGTGCCATCCACCGTCTGCCAGGAGTTCAGGAAATCCTCGATGAAGTCGGCCTGGTCCTGCTCGGAGACCGCGGACGTGGGCAGCCCGTACTCACTGGCCCAGACCTTGAGTTCGCCGTCCCCGTTGAGGACCATCAACTGCCTGATCTGATTGAGCTGTCGTAGCGGGGACTCCAGCACGGACTGCCCATCGGAGAACTTCAACGTGTACTGGTACGGGTGAAACGACAGCGCGTCGAAGAATCCATGTGCGCCCGCGGCGTACATTCCCGCAACGAAGTCGACGGGATTCATGGTGACGTTGCCCGCAGTGATGACGGACCCGACGACTCCGGCGACGACGATCGCCGACGGGTCGGCGGCCTTGATCGCGGGATAGGCCGCCGTCAGCAGATCGGTGTATCCGGCGGGATCGACGGGGTCGAGGAAGATTCTGGCGTTGGGCTCATTCCAGATCTCGTAGGCCGCGATCCTGCCCTCGTAGCGGTCGGCCACCGCACCCGCGAACTTCGCATAGGCCTCCGGCGAGTCGGGCTGTCCACTGAGGTAGGGCCTGCCAGCCCACCACGGGGTCGCACTGAGCACGGCGAGCACGCCCATGTTGCGGGCCTGCGCGGCCTCGACCGCCCAATCCACCGTCGTCCAGTCGTACGCGTTGGGGCCCCACAGTTGCACCCCCGCCCAGGGGATCTGGATCCGTACGTTTTGTACGCCCAGTGACTGCAGGGCGTCCAGCGTCTGCTCGATCTGGGCTTGTGAGTAGAAGTACATCGCCGAGTCGGCAACGCCGATAGTGGTCGGCGTCTGGCTGATCGCGGCAGCGGGTTGCACTCCGATGGCGGTGGATCTTGGTGCCGCGGTCACGAGTTGCGTGGTGCCCGCGCAAACCAACGCGATCGCCACGAGGGCCACGCCCATTCGAATGGCAAGTCGCCGCACTCGTATGCCCCGGCGTTGCTCCATGGCGCACCCCCGCGAACAACGCTACGACCCGACATTCGCGCCCGTCACCCAATCAGCGAAATCACGATCGCCAAATTGCGGCCTGGCCTGGTCGTTCGTACGCGGCCGGACGGCGCTCGACGGGGTCGCCGCTAACACCCTCTGGTCGTCTCCACCCAACGGATGCGCCCAGAACGACGGCATTCTGGCCAATCGTGCGAACGTTTCCGACTGACGTTCATGTCAATATTTGGCAAAAACTGTGACAACTTTGCCGACGATGTGCTCGAATCACCTCGAGTGTCAGTATCCGGACGCTGACGTGGAACGGACAAAGCGGTTGCGAACACCTGTGACGTAGCGAACGAATGCGTTTCAAGCAGCGCAAAGGCGGGTAGTATGAGTATGATCTTGTTAGCTACGGGGCACTGAACGGACAACCCGGACGCATGAACAGAAGGGAATCGAGGTCTTAGCTGATGGCGACGGTAAGCGCACCGCGCACCGCAGTCACGTCCAGCATTCACGCTGACGACGAGACCACCACGCAACGCGTTGTGGTCGTCTACAACTGCACCCGCCTCGGCCGCACCGCGAACCCCCCGAGCTTCTCCCTCAGCGACTGGTTCCGATTCGGCCGCAGGCGCTGACGAACGCGCCGCTCAACGGTTCCTGATCCTCCGGAACACCACCACGAGCACCACCGTGCCCAGCCCCGCGAGCGTGATGGCCACGGGAGGCTTCTTGACGAACCGCACCAGGCCCGCCTTCACGTCGTCGGCGATCCTGCTCGGATTTGCTCGCTCGGCCAAGGTGTCGACCGTCGCGGCCAGCTGATCACGCACCGCGTCGATCTCCTGCTTGATGGTGTCGGGATCTCTGTCCGCCACGTCAGCCCCTCCAACTCGCATCGCCGTCTTGCCGCCTACCCTAGAGCAGCCGACTGCACTGGCCGACAGAAGGGACTCCCGCATGCCTCCGACCCCGCGCCTCGAAGTGGGCGACAAAGCGCCCACGTTCGGCCTGTCCGACGCCGACGGCAAGACGGTCAAGCTGTCCGACTTCAAGGGACGCAAGGTCATCGTGTACTTCTATCCCGCCGCATCGACGCCCGGCTGCACCAAGCAGGCGTGTGACTTCCGCGACAGCCTCGCCCAACTCAACGAGGCCGGGCTCGACGTCGTCGGCATCTCCCCCGACAAGCCCGAGAAGCTCGCCAAGTTCCGCGACAACGAGGGGCTGACCTTCCCGCTGCTGTCGGATCCCGACCGCGAGGTGTTGACCGCATGGGGCGCGTTCGGCGAGAAGACCATGTACGGCAAGACCGTTCAGGGCGTCATCCGTTCGACGTTCGTCGTCGACGAGAAGGGCAAGATCGAGGTCGCCCAGTACAACGTCAAGGCCACCGGCCACGTCGCCAAGCTCAGGCGCGACATCTCGGTCTAGGGGCGGCCCAGCGCCTCCAGCAGCAACGCCTCGGCCGTCGCCGCCCGCTCGAGCACGCCGAGGTGCAGGCTCTCGTTGATGCTGTGCGCCTGGGTATTCGGGTCTTCCACTCCGGTCACCAGGATCTTGGCGTCGGGAAACGCCGCCGCGAACTCCGCGATGAACGGGATCGAGCCACCCACGCCCATCTCGACCGGCTCGGCGCCCCAGGCCTGCCGGAATACTGCCCGCGCCGCGTCGTACACCGGGCCGCTCGCGTCGATCGCGTAGGGCTCCCCCAAGTCGCCCGGCGTCACGGTCACCCGTGCGCCCCACGGCGAGTGCTGCTCGAGGTGACGGGTCAGTGCCGCCAGGTGCTCGCCTGCGTCGCCGCCCGGCGCGACGCGCATGCTGACCTTGGCCCGCGCCCGAGGGATCAGCGTGTTGGACGCCGACGCAATGGGTGTGGTGTCGATGCCGATGACGGTGATGGATGGCTTGGCCCAAAGGCGTTGCGCCACTGCGCCGGAGCCGATCTCCGATACCCCGTCGAGCAGGCCGGTATCGCTGCGGACGCGCTCCGGGGAGATGTCGACGTCGGCGGCCGTCGACTCGCGCAGTCCGGCGACCGCCACGTTGCCTTCGTCGTCGTGCAGGCTGGCGAGCAGTCGCACCAACGCGCTCAGTGCATCTGGGACCACACCGCCCCACATCCCCGAGTGCAGCCCGTGATCGAGGGTGGCCACCTCGACGACGCAGTCGGCCAGCCCGCGCAACGAAACCGTCAGCGACGGAATCTCGGTGCTCCAGTTGTCGGAGTCCGCGATCACGATGACGTCGGCGGCGAGCAGGTCGCGGTGCTCGGCGAGTAGCGCACCAAGCGACGGCGACCCGGACTCCTCCTCACCCTCGACGAAGACCGTCACCCCGACCGGCGGCGCACCGTCATGCGCGCGAAACGCCGCTAAATGCGTTGCGATGCCGGCCTTGTCGTCGGCGGTGCCCCGACCGTAGAGTCGTCCGTCGCGCTCGGTGGGTTCGAAGGGTGGCGTCGCCCACTGCCCGGCGTCGCCTTCGGGTTGCACGTCGTGGTGGGCGTACAACAGCACCGTGGGGGCGCCGGGCGGAGCGGGATGTCGTGCGATGACCGCGGGCGCACCGCCCGCGCTCACGGTGCGGATGTCGCCGAAGCCCGCCTCCGCCAACAGCTTCGACACGGCTTCGGCACTGCGGTGTACCTCGTCACGGCGGGCGGGATCGGCCCACACCGACTCGATGCGGACCAGGTCCTCCAAGTCGGCGCGTACCGACGGCAGCACCGCTTGGACACGGGCGACGAGCTCACTCACCCGAACGAGGTTAGTCGCTTTCCGAGGTGCGCGAGCGCGCGCAAACTGCCGGATTCCTGCGGCGTGTCGCCCTCAGACACGCGCGCTCGCCGGGAAACGGGGCTAGCTGCCGGACTCCAGCACCGCCACCGCGGCGGCGGTGTCGCCTTCGTGCGTCAACGAAAGGTGAATGATGACGTCCTTCAAGTGCTCGCCGATGTCGCCCGTGAGCCGGACCCGCGGCCGCCCCCACATGTCGGTCACGATCTCGATGTCGCGGTGAATGCCCTCGGGCAGCATCGGCCGCTTGCTGAACCGCGACCCCGACCACGCCTTGATGACGGCCTCCTTGGCCGCCCACCGCGCCGCGAGGTGCCGCGCCGCCGACGAACTCTTGTCGGCGGCGTCGCGGCGCTCCCCCGGCGTGAACGTCTCGGAGAACACGGTGCCTGGCTGGTCGACCTGCTCCGCGAAGTCCGGAATGGAAACCAGGTCGATGCCTACGCCGACTATGCCCATGGAAGGAAAGCTAGCTCATCCCGATCTTGAGCCGTGCAGGCACTCACCTGGAGTACCAACCGTCCTCGCCCAGCCGCGCGTCCGCATCGAGCAGCATCGCCGCCTCCTGCCGCTTCTCCGGGGCATCGTGGCCGAAGCGCCGGTCCGCCGGCTTCTCGTAGAGCGACGGACCGCCCGCGATGGCCGACGCCAGCCTGCGCTGACCCTCCAGCACGCGGGCGTTGGCCCGGCGCCGGTAGTCCTCGCGCTGCTGGGGATCCAGCGCCGCCAGGAACGCCTGCGGGTGCACCAGCGCGACCAGACCCGACACGTGGCCGAAGCCCAGGCTCGTCACCAGACCGGCCTTCATCGGGAACTTCTCGCCCAAGCGCAGCGTCTCGCGCACCCACACGAAGTGCGACGCGTGCGCCAGTTCGTCGTCGACGCAGTCCAGGCTGCGGTTCGGCGGGATGACCCCGTCGCGGAGCATCTGGCACATGCCCATCATCTGGAACGCCGCCGCGCCACCCTTGCTGTGGCCCGTCAGGCTCTTCTGGCTGACGATGAACAGCGGGTTGCCCTTTGACCGACCCAGTGCCGCCGCGAGCCGCTCGTGCAGCTCGGTCTCGTTGGGATCGTTGGCCAGCGTCGACGTGTCGTGCTTGGAGATCACGGCGATGTCGTCGGCTCCGACGCCGAGCTTGGCCAGCGACTTGGCCAGCTGCGACTGCTTGCCACCGCGGCCCGCACCGAGCGCACCGAGCCCCGGCGCGGGGATCGACGTGTGCACGCCGTCACCGAACGAGGACACGTAGCCGATGACCGACAGCACCGGCAGCCCCATCTCGAGCGCCAGATCGCCGCGAGCCAGCAGCACGGTGCCACCGCCCTGGCCCTCGACGAAGCCCAGCCTGCGCCGGTCGTTGGCGCGGGAGAACTTCGAGTCGCTGATGCCCTTGGCACGCATCATCTCGGTGTCCGCCGTCGCCGACATGTCACCGAAGCCGATGACGGCCTCCAGCGTCAGGTCGTCGTAGCCGCCGGCGACCACGAACTCGGCCTTGCCGAGCCGGATCTTGTCGACGCCCTCCTCGACGGAGACCGCCGCCGTGGCGCACGCGCCGACGGGGTGGATCATCGCGCCGTAGCTTCCGACGTAGCTCTGCACGACGTGGCCCGCGAAGACGTTGGGCAGCACCTCCTGCAGGATGTCGTTCGGCTTGTTCTGGCCGAGCAGGTTGCCGTGGTACATCGTCTGCATCGACGTGAGCCCACCCATGCCGGTGCCCTGCGTGCTGGCCACCAGGCTCGGATGCACCCAGCGCATCAGCTCCGTCGGGGTGAACCCGGACGACAGGAATGCGTCGACGGTCGTGACGAGGTTCCACAGCGCGACCCGGTCGATGGTGCTCGCCATGTCCTGGCTGACGCCGTACACGGTCGGATCGAACCCGGTGGGGATCTGCGCGCCGACGGTCCGCGACAGCTTGACCTTGCGCGGCACCCGGATCTCGGTACCCGCCAGGCGGGTGACCTTCCAGTCGCCACTGTCGGGCACCGGCGAGATGATGGTGTGCTCCTGGTCGAATTGCGCGAACCCGCGGGCGTCGGCCTCCGACGAAACGACGAAGGTGAAGTCCTTTTCCAGGAACACCGAAACCAGCAGCGGTGACGCGTGATCCGGGTCGATTGCCCCATCGCCGACGAACTCGCGGATGCCGACCCGCTCAACGACGGCGTCGTGATACCGCTCGACGAGTTCGCCCTCGTCGATCAGGTCACCGGACTGCGTGTCGTACCAGCCCGGCTTGGGATCGTCCTCCCACTTCACCAGCCCGGTGGTCCAGGCCAGTTCGAGCACGCCTGCCGCGGACAACTCGCCGGCGACCTCCATCTCGAAGCGGGTGCGTGACGAGCCGTACGGACCGAGCTCGGCCCCGCCGACGATCACGACCAGGTCAGCCGGATCTACGTCGAGGTCGGCCCACTCCGGCGGCGGCGCCGAGGCGTAGCCGCGGGGCGGGGACGGCAGCGCGGCGACGGTGCCGAGCTCGTCGGGTTCATCATCGGGGCTCGCCTCGGTCGTCATCTCCTCGCGGGCCTTGGCGGCCAGCTCGGACATGTCGAGGTCGATCTCACCCAACCCGCCGGTGAGGTCGGCTTCGAGCGGCTCGCGCGCCGCGGCGACCTTGGACTCGACGTCGCACAACGCGAGCAGCATCGAGGCCATCTCTTCGGTCGAGTAGGTGGTCACGCCGGCCTCTTCGACCGCGCCGACGATGGCGTCGTTGTGACCCATGAGACCGGTGCCCTTGGTCCAGCCGATCAGGGCGTGCGCCAACGAAACCCGTTGCGCCCACGACGACTCGGCCTTCCAGCGGGCGACGACGGCGTCGAGCGCGGACTTCGACTCGCCGTACGCGCCGTCGCCACCGAACATGCCGCGGTTCGGCGAGCCGGGCAGCACGACGTGCAGACGCGACGCGATGTCGCGCTCCGAACCCAGATGGGACAGCCCGCCGATGAGCCGTTGCACGGCCCACAGCAGCACCTTCATCTCCATCTCGGAGCGCGCGCCCGCCTCGGATAGGTCACCCGCGACGCGCGGCGCCGCGAACGGGAACAGCAGCGTCGGGGTCAGCGCGTCCTTGAGGTGAATCGACTGCGGTCCAAGGCTTTCGGACTGCTCGTTGCCCACCCACGAGACCAGTGCATCGATGTCGGTGTAGGACGCCATGTTGGCGGGCACCACCCACAGCTGGCCGCCGTAGCGGGCGTTGTCGCGGTAGAGCGTGCGGTAGAACGCCAACCGATCGTCGTCCAGCTTGGACGTGGTCGCGATGACGGTGGCGCCACCGGCGAGCAGCTGCGCTGTGACCGACGCCGCGATCGAACCCTTCGAAGCACCGGTGACCACCGCGACTTCGTTTGCGTATCCGCCCTTCTCGGGGTTCTCCGCACCTGCGGCGGCGCGCCCGTACAGCGTGGCGTGGATGTGGCGTCCCGTCGACAGCGCCTTGCCCTGCCACCAGCTGGCCTGGGCGGCTACGACGTGCCCGGCGCCTTCGAAGCGCTCCGAGAGCCGGGCCCAGTCGGTGTCGATGTCACCGTCGTCCAACAGCCACAGCCGCGCGAGGTCCTCGCGAGCACTCGCCCAGCGGTCGTCGAACAGCACCGCCTTGCGGCCGTCGAACGTCGGAGCCACCAAACGCGGCCAATCCGAACCCAATTCGTTGGTGACCAGATCGATGAGGTCGGCGTCGCTGACGGTCTCCTCGACGTTGACCGGCTTGTCGACGCCGAGCTGACCGAGGATCAGTCGCGCGGCGTTGGCGAGCACGCCGTCGCGGCCCGTGACCTGCTCGGCGAACTCGGTGAGCGCGGCGGAGTCCACCACACCGCCCGACGCACCGGCTGCGGACGGCAGCGACACCGAAACGCCCCGGCGGGCGGCGACGGCCAAGACGGCCGCATCGACGACCTTGTCGACAGTGGCAGCGTCCGGCAGCGCGCCGTCGTGCAACCCACCGAGCGCACCACCGCGCACGCTGCTGCCTTCGCGCGTACCCAGCACGACGTCGATGGTCACGTGCTTGACCCAGCCCTCGCCGAGCTCCCACGTCTTCTTGACCCGCTCCGCGATGGCGGCGGGCCGCTTGCCCGACGGGCCGAGCACCGTGCGCAGCTGATCGTTGACGGCATCGGAAAGCACTGGGCCGTAAGGCTTGTACGTGCGAGCCAGCTTGGTCACCTGCGCCTTGAGCCCGGCGAGGTCGGCCTCGGCCGCCCCGTCGATGGCCCCGAGATTCAGCTCCGAACCGAGGTCGACCAGCAGCTGGTTGCGTCGCGAGGACGCACCGTCGGTGATCGATTCGATGGAGTCAAGCGACTCGACCTGGTCGATGCGCATCTTCGCCGACAGCGCGATGAGCGCCAGGGTGGCGTCAGCGGCGTCGAACCCGATGTCGTCGGGACGGGGACCGCCCGACGGCGCCGCGGGAGCCGCCGGGGCGGCGGGCGCGGACTCGGCGGGTGCCGAGGCGGCCGGCGTAGGCGCGGGCTCGGCCGAGTCTTCCTCGAGGTCGGGCTCTGGATCCGTGTCGGTGGCGAACAGCACCGCGGCGTCGCGCTCGGTGTTGAGCACCTCCGTGGTGTTGTGCGAGTACTCCGGCAACTTCAGCGTGTTGGTGGCCAGCCCCGCGACCGTCGGCGCCGACTTCACGCCGATCTCGACGAAGCGCTCGATGCCGAGCCCGCCCGCGGCCTCCTCGATGAAGAGCAGGTCCTGCGTCTCGATCCAGCGCACCGGGCTGGCGAACTGCCAGGCCAACAACTCGATGACGATCTTGCGGCACAGCTCGCGCGGCTTCTCGTTCCGCCACGTGTCGTAGTCGGCGAGGATCTCGTCGAGCGGCTCGGCGGGCACCAGATCCCGGATCTCCTGGATGAATTCGCGGTCCAGAGTGAACGGCTTCGGCACCAGGTTGGGGATGTAGCGACCGATCAGCAGGTTGGGATCGGCGTCGCGTGGCATGACGCGCTCCAGCGACCGGCGGAAGTCGGCCACGCCGACGCGAAGCACCGAGCTGTGGAAGGGCACGTCGATGCCGGGCACCAGAATGAACGAGCGCTTGCCACCCGAGAGCTCACGCAGCTTCTCGACCTCTTCCTCGAGCACCTCGAGTCCGCGGACCGTGCCTGCGATCGCGTACTGCGAGCCGCGCAGGTTGAAGTTGACGATCTGTAGGTACTCGCCAGTGCGCTCGGAGATCTCGGCGACGAACGTCGGGACGTCGGCGTCGTCGAGGTCGATCTGCGAGGGCCGGATCGCGGCCAGCCGGTAGTTGGACCGGCCGTGCTCGTCGCGCGGCACGATGTCGTGCATCTTGCTGCCGCGGTGGAACACCACCTCGAGCAGCGCCTCGAGCTCGTACACGCCGGACACGCACGCGAGCGCGGTGTATTCGCCAACGGAGTGACCACAGGCGATCGCGTCCTCGACGAACGCGCCCTGCTCGCGCATCTCGGCGACCTGGGCGGCGGCCACGGTGGCCATCGCGACCTGAGTGAACTGCGTCAGGTACAGCACGCCCTCGGGGTGCTGGTAGTGCACGCCGCTGGCGATCAGGCTGGTCGGGTTGTCCCTGACCACGTGCAGCACCGAGAAGCCCAGCGTCTCGCGGGTGAACTTGTCGGCGGTGTCCCAGACCTTGCGGGCGGCCTTGGAGCGGGCGCGGACGTCCATGCCCATGCCCTTGGACTGAATGCCCTGGCCCGGGAACGCGTACACCGTCTTCGGTGCCGCAAGCTGCGCGGTCGCCGCCATGACCAACTCGTTGTCGACCTTCGCGGTGACCTCGATGATCTCCGCGCCCCGGTCGATGCCGACCCGGTCGACGCGGAACTCGATGTCGTCACCGGGCAGCACCATGCCGAGGAAGCGGGAGGTCCAGCCGACCAGCGTCGCCGGCGGGGTGGCCTGGCCGTCGGTCGCCGTGACGACGTGCTGCGCCGCGGCCGACAGCCACATGCCGTGCACGATGGGCGATTTCAGGCCGGCGAGCAGCGCGGCGGCTCGATCGGTGTGGATCGGGTTGTGGTCACCGGACACCACTGCGAACGCGCTCATGTCGGTGGGCGCGGTGACGGTGACGTCGCGACGACGGCGGCGCGGCGTGTCGGTGGCGTTGTCAGTGATGGCGCCGCCGGCACGCGGCGGGTCGGAGAGCTCGATCGCGCCGGTGCGGCCGCGGATCGCGAACCGCTCCTCCAGCTTGACGAGCACGGTTCCGTCGGCGTCGGCGATGGTGACGTCGACGGGGATGACGCGGCCGACCTCGGTGTCGACGGCCGCCGAAGCCGTTGCGGTGACCGCCAATTCGGCCTTCGTCTTGGGCATCGGCGCCAGCAGGTGCGCCGCGTGGTCGAGGTGGACCAGGCTCAGCAGACCTTCGACCACCGGGAAACCGGCCTCGGTGACCGCCGAGCCGATGACGGAGAACACCGCGGGCCAGCAGCGCCCGACGAGCGCGTCGGGCACCAGGGTGAGCCCGGGCGCCAGCGAGCCGCCAAAGGTGGCGGTGACGCCGGTGTGGTCGGCGACCTCCTCGGGATCCCACTCAACCGTGACGGTCGTGCTGTCGTCGACGACCTTCGGAAGTGCTTCGGGCCCATCGACGTTCGCAGCAATGGCCAACACGGCGCGCATGGCGGCCGATGCGTCCTCGGTGGTGACGACGGGCATGCCGCCGTCGACGGTGCAGTCGGGCAGCGTGAACCTGATGGCGATCCAGATATCGGACAGCGGCACGTTGAGCGTCACGACGTCACCGGTGAGCTCCAGCCGGGCCCCCGTCGACGGATGTGTCGCAGAACGATTCTCGTTGACCTGCCACTCGGTGGGCTCACCGATGCGGTGCACGGGGTTGATGGCCGTGCGACCCGCCCACAGCACGTCGGGCGAATCGAGCACGACGGCCAGCGGACCGGTCACGTCGGCGCGGGCCTGCCTGCGCGACACCACGGCGACGGGTTCGACGCCACGTGCGACGAGCTCGTCGATCGAGGCCTGCTCGAACCGGTCGAGCAGCTCACCAACGGGCTCGTCGACGCGGGTGATACCCGCGACGGCGGCCGTGCCGGGGATGATGCACACCTGGTCGGCGGTGTAGCGCGCGTCGTGCGCCTGCCACAGCGAGTCGCTGCGCCACCAGCGCCGCACGTCCTTGTCGATGACCGGAACGAAGTTCACCGGCTTGCCCAGCGTCTTGCACAGCGTGACGAAGAACGGGACGTCGGCCGGGTGCAGCTTGATATCCCCCGCGTCGGGGTATCGCGCCAACAGCGCCGCGATCGCGCGATCCGGATCCTCAAGCAGCGCTTCACCTTCGGCGTCGAGCGCGAAGATCGTCTGGATCTGACCGGAGTCCTGCGGATGCAGCCGGGCCTCGGCGCGCTTCAACATCTCCTCGAACCGGTCGCGCCATGTGTCGGCCAGCCACGGGCTGCCCGGCGCTGCGGTGTCGGCCGTGCTGCTGCCGTCACCGATGGCCAACTCGACGTAGCGCTGCAGCCACTGGAGGTAGGTCATGTCGGCGACGTCGCCGAAGTACGGCTTGGCGGTGTCGGCCATCGCGGCGATGATCTCGTCGCGACGATCGGCGACGGCCTCGGCGTCACCGGCCACGTCGTCGAGCAGTCGGCCGCAACGTGACGCCGCATTGTCGATCTCGTGGATGTCGGCGCCGAGCTGGCTGCGCCCGGAGGCCATGCCGCCCTGCGCCTTTCCGGCGCCGACCCAGTAGTCCGTGCCGCTGGTCTCGACGAGCAACTGCTTGACCGCGGGCGAGGTGGTCGACTCGAGGGTCGCCATGGCGGCGGAGCCGACGAGGATGCCGTCGACCGGCATGTCCGGGAATCCGTACTTCCGTGCCCACCGGCCGGACAAGTACTCGGCGGCCTGCTCCGGCGTGCCGATGCCGCCGCCCACGCAGACGGTGATGTTCGTGCACTTGCGCAGCTCGCCGTACGTCGACACGAGCAGGTCGTCGAGGTCCTCCCACGAGTGGTGGCCGCCGGCGCGGCCGCCCTCGATGTGGACGATGACGTCGCGGTCGGGCACCTCGGCGGCGATCTTGATGACCGACTTGATCTGCTCGACGGTGCCCGGCTTGAACACCACGTGGGTGATGCCGATGCCGTTGAGCTCCTCGATCAGGTCGACGGCCTCTTCGAGCTCGGGGATGCCTGCACTGACCACGACGCCGTCGATCGGCGCGCCCGACTGACGGGCCTTCTGCACCAAGCGCTTTCCACCGACCTGCAGCTTCCACAGGTAGGGGTCGAGGAACAGCGTGTTGAACTGCACGGCGCGACCCGGCTCGAGCAGTCGGCTCAGTTCTTCGATGCGCGTTTCGAAGATGGGCTCGGTCACCTGACCGCCGCCCGCGAGCTCGGCCCAGTGCCCGGCGTTGGCCGCCGCCGCGACGATCTTGGCGTCGACGGTGGTGGGCGTCATGCCCGCCAACAGGATCGGCGAGCGTCCGGTCAGGCGGGTGAACTTCGTCGACAGCTTCACCGAACCGTCGGGCAACGTGACCGCCGACGGTGCGTAGCTGGTCCACGGCGGTTGCACCTCGGGCGCGGCGCCGACCGTGAAGAGGTTGCGCTGCCCGGCGCGGGTGGCGGCGGCCACGATGCCAACGCCGAGGCCGCGGATGACGGGCGCGGTGACGCGGGTGATCGTGTCACTCGGCCCGAGGTCGATGATCCAGCGGGCGCCGGACTCGTGCAGCCGCTCGACCTCGCCGACCCAGTCGATCGGCTGCGTGTAGATCGATTCGGTGAACCAGTGCAGCAGTTCGCGGTCGACGCCGAGCTTGCTGCCCCATCCGTCGACGACGGCAACGCCGTCGGCAAGCCGCGGGGTGTGGAAGCCGACCTCGACCTGAACGCCGTGGAACACGGGGCTGAAGACGGCGCCGCCGCGCGACTTGTTCTTGCGCTCGGCCTCTTCCTTCTCGGTGATCTTGCTGCAGTACAGCTCGAACCGGGCCAGCTGCTCGGGCGTTCCGGTGATGACCACCGAGCGCCTGCCGTTGCGGATCGACAGGATGGGCGGCAGCACCGTGCGCACGTCCTGCGAGAAGTCGGCCAGCAGCTCGGCGATGCGATCGGGGTCGGCGTTGGTCACCGAGACCATCGGCGACTTGTCGCCGCGCCCGACCATGCCGCGCCTGCGCGAGATCAGCGAGCCGGCGGCGCCGATGAGCTGCGACATCGCGAGGAGCTCGGCGTCGCGTGCGCCATTGGCCTTCAGCGCCTCGACGGCGATGATGCCCTGCGAGTGGCCTGCCATGGCGACCGGCGGGGTGCCCGCCAGGTCGAGCCCCTGGCGCTTCACGGCGCGAACGGCGGCCATCTGGGTCAGCAGGATGCCGGGACCCGAGATCGCGGCGGTGATCAACTGCTTGGAGGTCGGCAGCGGTTCGTCGGCGGCCAGCGCGCGCACCCACTGCATCGGCTCGAAACCGATCGGACGCACCACGACCAGTTCACGTGCCACCGGCTCGAGCAGGAGCTCGGCCTCACCGACGATCTCGCTGAGCTCGGATTCGATGCCTGCCGAGCTGATGAGCTCCTCGAGGTTCTCCAGCCAGTTGCCACCCTGCCCACCGAAGGCCACCGCGTAGGGCTCGCCCGCATTGAGCAGGTCGACTAGGGCGTGTGCGCTGGTCAGCGAGGCGGGGTTGTCGCCGGACTTCCTGTGCTTGCCGGTGGACACCCTGTCGTGTTCGTTGATCGTCACGTCTTGCCATCTCCTCGTCGCGCGCTAGGCGCATGTCGCTCGTACTCGGGCAGTCGTCCTTACGGTCGGCCCCGGCTCCCCCGGCGGGGTCGTGCGATTCGACGTCGAATCCCGACTGGCTCCCGTCACTCCGGAATACTTCAGGCGTCTCCCATGACTCGGGACGTGGCCGTACTCCCTCGTCGGGAGTCCGGCGGACAGGCCAGCCGCCATAAGGGTGTCATAAGAACCAACCCCATTTTCCGACCCCGAATGGTTACTGGCGAGTTCTACGCTCGGGTAACCACACCGCTGATAACGGCGGCTCGGGCAGGCCCCGTTGTCTTGCGGGACAAACGTCCTGCGTGCGGGTGGTTACGCTTGAGTAGCCACAACCGCCCAGTTCAAGGCAGTATTGTTACCAAATCGTGATGTTAATTTTCAGGCTCTGACGGCGACCTCTCGCGCCATCGGAAAAAGCGACAACCCATACTCCGTTGTCTACCGTTCCGGGCGCCCAGCGACAAATTGTTTGCTGGCCGTTATTACTGATCGGTAAGGTTTAGTCCCACTGGCCAAAGCGTGGCTTCAGGACATAGTTGATGTCGACACCCACACCACCAACGCTGCGCTTGTCGATCTCCACTTGGTGCAGATTCGCGGCCGGGTGGGTGTACCCCTTTGGCGATCCCCAGTTGTGTTGCCAGAAGTACGACCCGAGCCCGTCCTGAAGTGCCCAATCGATGGTCTTGGAGTTGGCGTAAACGCCGACGCGCTGGTGTCCCAGCACGGCCTCCCAGGCCCGCAGATACGGCGCCACCTGCTGTTTGTATTGCTCAGGGGTTGGATCGTCGTCGATCGAGGTGTAGATCGGGGCCCCGTAGGAACCACCCGCGGCGACGTGCAGCGCCCACCCGCGCTTGGCATGTTGGACGCCGGCGGCCTGGCCGCCCAGCCAGTCCGCGCTGTCCTGCTTGCCGAACTGGTAGCAGGAGACGATCTTCAGCCCGTTCTGATAGAGGTCACGCGCCTCGGGCAGCTGGATCGGCTTGCCGAGCATCCACGCCCCGCCCGGGCGACGGTCGGAGACGTACCTGATGGCGCCCGCGGCGCCCGCGGCGCGGATGTCTGCGGCCCGGATGACGCCCGCGGCGTAGTCGAGCAGCACGCCCAGTGGCGCGGCCGATGCCGTCGCGGGGTTCAGCGCCGTCGAGACCAGTCCGCCGAGGCCGACGACGGCGGGCGCCGCAGCGGCGTACTTCAGCACGTCGCGCCGAGAAACCGCCATGAACCACAGAGTATGACAACTGACTCAATATTCTCATCAACGCCACTGGTCACATCTGCATCAAGATTCTCAGGCGTTCCTCGCCGAACGACGATTACCGTCACGCTTTTCGCAAAAAACCGTGGCGGTAATCGTCGTTCGGCGCGAGGGGGGCGGGCTGCGAATCCCGTCGGCTTGGACCCGATCGACTCACGGAATCCGCGATGAAGCTGCGACACCACCGAGGAATTCATAGGATCAGCCATGCCCTTCGGAACGAGCAGCCCGTCGAGCATGCGGGAAGCGGTCGACCCGGCCGCCGTCCCGCAAATTGAACTCGTTGGGCTGCGGAAGGTCTTCACTGAGCGGGGCGGCGACGTCGTCGCAGTCGTCGGCGCCGACCTGACCGTCCGCGACGGCGAACTCTTCGCCATCCTTGGGCCATCGGGCTCCGGCAAGACCACGGTGCTGCGCATGATCGCCGGGTTCGAGCAGCCCACCGCCGGCACCATCCGCCTCGGCGGCGCGGACGTCACCGGCTTGCCCGCGCGCCTGCGCGACGTCAACACCGTGTTCCAGGAGTACGCGCTCTTCCCCCACATGACCGTCGCGCAGAACGTCGAGTACGGCATGCGGGTGCGCGGCGTCGCAAAGGCCGAACGGCGCCGCCGCACGTCCGACGCGCTCGACATGGTGCGGCTCGCGGACCAGGCGGCGCGCCGGCCCGCGCAGCTGTCGGGCGGCCAGCGCCAGCGCGTCGCGCTGGCCCGCGCACTCGTCGGCCGGCCGCGCGTGCTGCTGCTCGACGAGCCGCTCGGCGCCCTCGACCTCAAGCTGCGCGAACAGATGCAGTTGGAGCTCAAGGAGATTCAACGCGAAGTCGGCATCACGTTCGTCATCGTCACCCACGACCAGGACGAGGCGCTGACATTGTGCGACCGACTCGCGGTGTTCAACGCGGGCCGCATCGAGCAGATCGGCTGTGCCCGCGACGTCTACGAGCACCCAGTCAACCGCTTCGTCGCCGACTTCGTCGGCACGTCCAACGTGCTCGACGGTGACGCCGCCACGACACTCGTCGGACGACCGGGCCCGCTGGCCGTGCGGCCGGAACGGATCGCGGTGCTCGCGCCGGGCGGGTCGGTCGACGCGGGCACGCACTCCGTGGAGGCGACGGTGAGCGAGGTGATCTACGGGGGCCCCACCACGCGCGTCGCCGCCGTCGCCGCGCCAGGCGTCACGCTCATCGCCACGGTGCTGAACTCCAGTGCCGCCCTACCCGCCGACCTGGGCCACGGCAGCCCGGTCACCCTGGCCTGGCCGGATACCGCCGTGCACGACCTCTCGAACTGAAAACCCTTCGCCCCTCACGAGATTGGAGCACCCCATGAAGTCAACTGTGCTGCGGCTGGGATTCACCCTGGCCGCCTGTGCGGCACTCGTCGTCGCCTGTTCGAGTTCACAGAACGGCGGGGGCGGCGAGGCGCCGCCGAAGCTGGAGCCGCTCGGCGCGCTCGGCAACGGCGAGGGCGAGCTCAACCTCATCGCGTGGGCGGGCTACGCCGAGAACGGCTCCAACGATCCGGCGGTCGACTGGGTCACGCCGTTCGAGAAGGAGTCCGGCTGCAAGGTCAACGTGAAGGTCGGAAACACGTCCGACGAAATGGTTCAGCTCATGCGGACGGGCCAGTACGACGGAGTGTCGGCGTCTGGCGATGCGTCGTTGCGACTGATCTACGCGGGCGACGTGGCCCCGGTGAACACCTCTCTGGTACCCAACTATTCGACCATCACGCCCTTCCTCAAGGACCGGCCGTGGAACTCCGTCGACGGCCAGATGTACGGCATCCCGCACGGGTGGGGCGCAAACCTGTTGATGTACAACATCGCCGACGTCACCGACGCTCCCGACTCATGGAGTGCGGTGTTCACCGACGCGGGCAAGTACAAGGGCAAGGTGACGGCCTACGACTCCCCGATCTACATCGCCGACGCGGCCCTGTACCTCTCGAAGACGAAGCCGGAGTTGGGCATCAAGGATCCGTACTCGCTGACGTCGGAACAACTCGACGCCGCAGTCGAACTGCTCAAGGCGCAGAAGGAGAACGTCGGCGAGTACTGGTCGGACTACACCAAGGCCGTTCAGGCCTTCGAGTCGGGCACCTCGGTGATCGGCACGACGTGGCAGGTGATAGCCAATCTCATCGGCACCGACAACAAGGTTCAGGTCAACACCGTGCTCCCGAAGGAGGGCGCAACGGGTTGGTCGGACACGTGGATGGTCTCGTCGAAGGCCGCCCACCCCAACTGCATGTACAAGTGGATGGACTGGATCACCTCACCGGAGGTCAACGCCCAAGTCGCCGAATACTTCGGCGAGGCACCGGCGCAGAGCAAGGCGTGTGACCACACGACGGAGAAGGACTTCTGCGAGATCTACCACGCGACCGACGAGAAGTTCGCCGCGCAGATCCACTACTGGACCACGCCGCAGAAGCAGTGTGTCGACGGTAGCGGGGACAACTGCACGGCCTACGACGAGTGGGTCGACAAATGGCAGCAGATCAAGGGTTGACGCTGGCCGCGTCGACCTCACTGACGGTCAGGCGCAGGGCGGCGCTGGCATTCCTGCTGGTGCCGCCCATGGCCTGGCTAGCGGTAGCCTACCTGGGTTCGCTTGCCGTACTGCTGGTTTCGGCGTTCTGGACCAGGAATGCGTTCACCGGGGCCGTCGTGCGGACGTTCACCGGCGACAACATCGTCCGCGTGCTCACCGACGAGGTGTTCCGGGCGGTCACCCTGCGCACCGTGGGCGTCGCGCTGTTGGTCACGGTGTGCTGCATAGTGCTCGCCGTTCCCTTGGGGCTCTACATGGCCAAGGTCGCGTCACCGCGGATGCGCCTGGTGCTGGTGGTGGCGGTGACGACGCCGTTGTGGGCGAGCTATCTGGTCAAGGCGTACGCGTGGCGGATGCTGCTGTCCCCTGAGGGGCCGCTGGCCTGGGGCACCGGGTACACGCCGGGTTACGGCCTTACGGCGACGGTGATCACCCTGACCTACCTGTGGCTGCCCTACATGATCATCCCGGTGTTCGCGGCGTTCGAACGCGTCCCCGACTCACTCATCGACGCCAGCTCCGACCTCGGGGCGTCCGACGCATCGACGTTGCGGATGGTCATGGCGCCGTTGGTGTTTCCCGGCATCGTGGCGGGGTCGATCTTCACGTTCTCGCTGTCGCTCGGCGACTACATCGCCGTACAGATCGTCGGCGGCACCACGCAGCTGCTTGGCAACGTCATCTACGGCCAGCTCGTCACCGCCAACAACCAGCCGCTGGCCGCCGCGCTGTCGCTGATCCCGCTCACCGCGATAGTCCTGTACCTGCTCGCCATGCGCCGCACCGGCGCGTTGGAGAACGTCTGATGCTGTCCGCTGGCGCGCGTCGCACGTTCAAGGCGTGGACCGTGATGGTGCTGGTGTTCCTCTATGCGCCACTACTTCTCGTCGTGATCAACGCCTTCAACACCTCGCGGACGTTCGCCTTTCCACCGAGCGGCTTCACGCTGCACTGGTGGTCCGACGCCTGGAACAGCACCGGCATGTGGACGTCGCTGGGCAACTCGGTGGTGGTGGGACTCGGCGCTACCGCGCTCGCGCTCGTACTCGGCACCATGGCGGCATTTGCGGTGCAGCGCTACGAGTTCTTCGGGCGCAACACCGTGAGCTTCCTCGTCGTGCTGCCGATCACGCTGCCTGGCATCGTCACCGGCATCGCGCTCAACGCCACGTTCACGTCGGCGCTCGGGATCACCCTCGGGCTGGCCACCGTCATCGTCGGCCACGCCACGTTCTGCGTCGTGATCGTGTTCAACAACACCCAGGCCCGGTTGCGCCGGCTGGGCACCAACCTCGAGGACGCCTCCGCCGACCTCGGTGCAACGTCGTGGCAGACCTTCCGGTACGTGACCTTCCCGATGATGCGGGGCGCGTTGGTGGCTGGGGCGATCCTGGCGTTCGCGTTGAGCTTCGACGAGATCGTGGTCACCACCTTCACCGCCGGTCCCGCCGTGCAGACGCTGCCGATCTGGATCTTCGGAAACCTGTTCCGCCCCAACCAGGCTCCGGTGATCAACGTCGTGGCGGCTGCGCTCACCGTCGTGGCGATCATTCCGGTGTGGCTGGCCCAGCGCTTCGGCGGCGACCCCGCGACCACCCGCATCTAGCGGGTGTAGTCGGCCACCGCCGTCGCCAGCCGCCGCGCAAGCCCGTCGGCGAGCTTGTCTGCGACCACGCGACTTGCCAGCACGCGGCAGTCGGCGACCATGCGCTGAAGCTCGGCAATGTCCTCCGGACGAGGTACGTAGTTCGGACCGAATCGTTCGACCACGCTGCGCTCCCACACGTCGACGACGGCGGTCGCAACCGCGTCAAGCGCCTCGGCGGTACCGTCGGCGATGCCAAGGATCATGCGGACGTACGCCGTCTGATCGGCGGCCTGGCCGACGAGTTGCGCTATCCGGGGGTCGATGAGCCACAGCCTGCCGTCGACGACCTCGGCCAGTCCGTCAGCGATGAGTCGGCGGGCCTCGTCGCAGTCCTGCTCGACGTCGAGGGCGACCGGTTCGGCGGGCTCTCGGCGGCCGAAGATCGCCTGCTGCAGTCCGAGGATGTCCGCGAGGTCGTGTCCTTGGCGCGCGGCGGCGAAGAACTCGGCGATGTGCGCGGTGGTGAAGCCCCTCCGCAACAACTCGCTGATCGTGCGGAGCTGCGACAGGTGGCGGTCGCCGTAGACGGCCGACCTTCCCTCTCGACGCGGCGCATCGAGCAGTCCGCGTTCGCGGTACGCCCGAATGTTGCGGACACTGACCCCGGAGCGGTCTGCGAGCGCCTCCAGCCGATATTCAGCCAACGCGACAGCGCCCCAAGGCCACGGTCAGACCACTGACGACCGGCCCTCCGCAACGGAGCATGGACACACTGTAGCCCGCGTCCGTTGTTTGCGAGAATCGAATGCCGGCGTAAGAATTGGCGCTCAGACCCGTCAATAAGCAAGCATGAGTCAAGTGCGTGCGTGGATCGTCTGGGCGACCGGACTCTTGGCCTACATCGTCGCCGTGCTCGACCGCACCACGCTGGGCGTGTCCGGCCTGAACGCCGCCGACCGCTTCGCGGCCAGCCCCAGCGTGCTGTCGACGTTCGTGGTTCTGCAGGTGATCGTGTACGCCGCCGCGCAGGTACCGGCCGGGATCCTGCTCGACCGGTTCGGTTCGCGGGTCCTGATCGTGTCCGGTGCCG
Source organism: Mycobacterium sp. RTGN6 (assembly GCF_033804605.1). Lineage (NCBI taxonomy): Bacteria > Bacillati > Actinomycetota > Actinomycetes > Mycobacteriales > Mycobacteriaceae > Mycobacterium > Mycobacterium sp. RTGN6. The sequence continues at coordinate 226,300 of NZ_JAPZKZ010000009.1, read as the reverse complement.
CGTTGATGGCGACCGGCCAGTTGGCGCTGGCACTCACCACGTCGCTGCCGTTGGCCATCGGGGCGCGCGCGGTGGTCGGGCTCGGCGACGCCGTCACGTTCATCTCGGTGCTGCGTCTGGTGCCGCACTGGTTTGCCCCACGACGCGTGCCGCTTCTCACCCAGCTCACCGGCATCTGCGGGCAGCTCGGCCAGGTGTTGTCGGCCGTCCCGTTCCTCGCGCTGCTCACCGGGACGACATGGGCCACCGCGTACGTGTCGGTCGCCGCGTTCGGAGCACTGGCGATGGTGCTCGCGTTCGCGATGGTCAAGGACACCCCGCGGGGTCGGGTCGTCGAACGCGAGACGATGTCGGTGCGGACCATGCTGCGCAGCGTCAAGACGGTGTGGCTACGGCCCGGCACCCGGTTGGGCTTCTTCACCCACATGGGCACGCAGTTCTCCGTCACCGTCTTCGCCCTGATGTGGGGCGTGCCGTATCTGACGGTCGCGCAAGGGCTGTCGACGACAGTCACGGGTGCGCTGCTGACCGCGTCGGTCGTCGCCGCCATCTCGTCGGGGATCGTGATCGGCATCGCCACCGGCCGCTACCCGAAGCGGCGGTCGCGCATCGTGTTGGCGATCATCGCGAGCAACGCATTGGCTTGGACGGTGGTGCTGGCGCTGCCCGAACGGGCACCACTGTGGCTGCTGGTCGTACTGATCGTGGTGATCTCGGTCGGCGGGCCCGGCTCGATGGTGGGTTTCGACTTCGCCCGCACGTTCAACCCGAGTGCCACATTGGGCACCGCGCAGGGCATGGTCAACATGGGCGGGTTCATCGCCTCACTGCTGGTGATGCAAGCCATGGGCCTGATCCTCGGCGCGATGGGCGGGTACTCGTTCGAGTCCTTCCGGCTCGCGTGGACCGTGCAATACGCGGTGTGGGTGCTCGCCGTGATCGGCATCCTGATCACCCGTCACAAGGCCCGCAGGCTGATGCGGGCCGAGGAGGAACGCGCTCTGCTGGAGGGTTTCGACTCCCGTTCCTAGCCGTCGGCCAGGCTGGCGGCGATCGCTGCATCGGCGTGCCGGTGCCCGAGCACTTCGAATCCCACCACGCTGACCATGGGCGCCAGCGTGGTGACCAGCAGGCAGACCGCGAGCGATACGCCCGCGAGCGCCATCAGCGCGGCCGCCAGCAGGACCGCGCCCGTGAGCACCATCAGCAGCAGGTGAAACCAATCCCAGGTGCGCAAGAGATACGCGTACAACGCATAGACCAGGACGATGAACACTGCGACGGGGATCACCACCGACAGCAGCGTGCCCACCTCGCCGAGCTCGGAATGGTGCTCGACGAAATACGCAGCGGTGTGCAGCCCAGCGCCGGTGGCCACGATCGCACCGAACACCGCGATGTGCGAGTAGCCGAACACGAACGACCGCTCGGGGTGGACGTGCAGCACGTCGGCGGCGGGCACCACGAAGTACACCCACCACATGCCGAAGGTGAGGCCGGTCCCGGCCACCGCGAGCACGATCGCATCGGTGGTCCAGCCGTGTTCGCCCACCACCGCCGACAACGAGGCGACGGTGCCGACGACGCCCTCGCCGAGCGCGATGATCGCGAGCAGTCCGAAGCGTTCGGCGATGTGGTGGGGGTGCCACGGCGTGCCACTCCTGCGCCGCTCGGCCAGCCACGGGCCGGCCAGCTCGGCCAGAGCTAGCAGCCCCCAGATCGTCAGCGAGACGAGGAGCGACGCGTGCAGGAAGATCGTGCCGATCCAGCCGACCTGAACGACGGAGATGACCGTCGCGTAGGCCAGGCAGGCCGACCGATGCGCGGGATCCTGCTTGGCGGCACGTAACCACTGCCCCACCAACGCGATTCGCATCACCACGTACCCGGCCACCAGCACGCTGTTGTCCACGTGCTCGCCGTGCTCGATGGAGGCGAAGAACTGCGGCAACCCCAACGCGAGGATCAGCACGCCGACCATCTGGACCATCGTCATCAGGCGGTAGATCCAGTCGTCGGTGTCGTACGCCGACGCGAACCACGTGAAGTTGATCCACGCCCAACAGACCGCGAAGGTCGCGAACGGGAAGGCCGTCAATCCGGCGGCGACGTGCCCCTCGGCGAGCATGTGCGCGAACTCCGATGCCGCAATGCCGAAGGCGATCACGAACGTCAGGTCGAACAGCAGTTCCAGCGGTGTCGCCACGCGGTGTTGCTCGTGGGGATCGCGGCCGGCCATGCGGCGCAGGCGGTGGGCACTCGAAGCCACAGACACTGCGGGCGCTGGGTGATTCTCGGGCTGATTCACGGACGCGGAGACCTTTCTCGACGGCGGTGACCGTACCGGGTCGGGAGTCCACCCGCTACATTCACGCCATGGCGGGTCCGAAGAAGTTGGTGATCGGTGCGAGCGGCTTTTTGGGTTCGCACGTGACGCGGCAACTGGTCGAGCGGGGCGACGACGTCCGCGTGCTGCTGCGCCGGACGAGTTCCACCGCGGCCATCGACGACCTCGACGTCGAACGGCACTACGGCGACGTCTTCGACGATGCGGCACTGCGCTCCGCCATGACGGACGTCGACGACGTCTTCCATTGCGTCGTGGACGCTCGGGCGTGGCTACGCGATCCGGCGCCGCTGTTCCGCACCAACGTCGAGGGGCTGCGGCATGTGCTGGATGCGGCCGTCGAGGCGGACCTTCGCCGGTTCGTGTTCACCAGCAGCATCGCCACCATCGGGATACCTGCCGACGATCGTGCCGCCACCGAGGACGACGCGTTCAACTGGGCAGACAAGAGCGGCAGCTACATTCAGTCGCGGGTGGCCGCGGAGCAGCTCGTCCTCTCCTACGCCCGCGAGCGGGGGCTTCCCGCCGTCGCGATGTGCATTTCGAACACCTACGGTCCTGGCGACTGGCAGCCGACGCCGCACGGCAAGCTGATCGCGTTGGCAGCCGCGGGCAGGTTGCCGTTCTACGTCAAGGGCTGGGTCGGCGAGGTGGTCGGCATCGAGGACGCCGCGACGGCGATGCTCCTCGCGGCCGAGAAGGGCCGCGACGGTGAGCGGTACATCGTCTCCGAGCGGGTCATGTCGGCCCGCGAGCTGTACGAGCTCGCCGCCGAGGCCGCCGCGGTGAAACCGCCGCGCCTTCCCGTGCCGCTGTGGGTGATGTACCTCGCGGCGTCCGCGGGTGACGCGATTAGCGCTGTGCTTCGGCGGGACAGCGTCTTGTCGCGGACGAGCGTGCGGCTGATGCACACCATGCCTGCGTTGGACCACGGCAAGGCCGAGCGCGAACTGGGCTGGCAACCCGAACCCGTACAGGACTCGCTTCGCCGCGCCGTCGCGTTCTACTCGACCCGACGCCGGCGACGGACCCCCGAAGACGAGTAGTCCACTACGCGTGTGCCCAGCGAGCGCGGGTTCGACGATCGAGTCATGACGTACCAACAGCGCAAGGCACGGGCATGAGCGCCCTGCTGGTGGCCGGCCTGACGGCTGCGGTGGCGGCGCTCGTCGCACTCGCCGTCTACGAACTGCAGATCCGACTGGAGCAGTGGGACCAGCACAAGCACGCCGAGGACTGACCGGCCAGGATCGGCCGTCAGCGCACGCTAGTTTGGACGGCATGCGCGCGACCTCGAAGCCGACGACGGTCGGCGTCGTGCTCGCGGCGGGCATGGGTACCCGGGTCGGCGCCGACGGCAACAAGGCCTACCTGCAGTTGGCGGGTCGCAGCATGGTGTCGTGGTCGGTCGACGCGGTGACGCTCACACCGGGTATCGACCGCACCGTGCTGGTGTTCCGGCGCGGCGAACGCGAGCTCGTCACGCGTACCATCGCCACCGAACTCCCCTCTGCCGCGGTTGAATTCGTCGAGGGTGGCGACACCAGGCACGGTTCGGAGTGGAACGTGCTGCGATATCTGGCGGATGACGTCGACTCCGGCTCGATCGACATCGTGCTGATTCACGACGCCGCGCGCCCGCTTGCCGGACCCGACATGATGGGCGTCGCGCTATCGGTGGCGCGCGAATTCGGCGGCGCCATTCCGGTGGCGCCCGCGCACGATCCGGTGCGCATCGCGACGGACGGAATCACCGCCGCGGGCCCGCTGGTGCGGGTCCAGACCCCGCAGGCGTTTCGAGCCAAGGCGCTGCTCGACGCCTACCGCCGGGCCGATGGCGAGGGCTTCGAGGGCACCGACACGTCGTCGTGCGTCGAACGGTTCGCCGAGCTCGACGTGCACGTGTTCGCAGGACCGACGACGAACCTCAAGGTGACGTACGCACCCGACGTACTCGTCGCCGCCCGGTTGCTGCACGATCGACTCAGCGACGACTCGCGATGATCGCCTCGAGCAGCGCGGCATCGTCGGGCAGGCTGAACCGCACCGCATCGGCGTGACCGTCGACCGTCGCGATCGGCAGCCCCGCCGCTATCGCACCATCGAGCTCGTCGGCGGCGCCGCCGGCAACGAGTTCACTCAGCGTCGAGGACGCGAAGCCGCGGGGGTACTGGACGGTCAGTAGCGTCGCCCGATCCACCGTCGCCACCACCACACCGCGTCCGTCGACGGCCTTGACGCTGTCGGTCATGGGAACCACCGGGACGACGATGCCGTGCCCCGCTGCCAACCCGGCGATGACGCGGCCGGCCACCTCGCCGGGCACCAGCGGATAGCGGACGTCGTGCACCAGGATCGGGGTCGACGAAAGCGCTTCGGGGGCAAGCTGTTCGAGCCCGGTCGCGATGGCGTCGGCGCGGCTACCGGTGACCGGAAGCGCACACACCACGACCTCCGGCGAGGTGTGCTCGGCCAGCACGTCGCGGACCTGCGGGACGAACGGCTCGGCGACCACCACCACCACACGGGCTGCAACCAGCCCGTCGAGCAGCGCCCGCACGGCGCGCGCGACCGGCGGCTCCCCCGCGATCGGCACGCAGGCCGCCGCGGGTTCCGCCGCCATCGGCAGCGGCACGATCGCCCCAGGTTCCATCGGCGAGCCAGGGTATCCGACGCCGGTCAGCGGAAGCGCCGCAAGTAGTCGGCCCAGTCCCAGGTAGCGAGGAACTCCCGCCCCGCGGAGTAGCCCTTCGCGTAGAGCGCTTCGACGTCGGCATCGGAGATGTCGAAGTCGAGGAACCCGACGTCGGTGGAGTCGACGCGGATGGTGCGCGCACTGACCCACGGCTGGTTGAGGTAGGCCTGATCGCGGCCGACCAGGACCGTGGTGATGACGTCTTCCAGCACGTGCGAAGGGCCAAAGGGACGGAGCAGGTCCAGCACCGGGATCACCTTGTCGTTGCCCTGCGGCAGATTCGGCATCACCGTCACGCCAAAGCTCGGCCAGCGCGGCCGCTTTCCGTCGTGGCGGTCCAGCGAGTCGATCGGGAAGTTGGAGAGCAGCCCGCCGTCCATCAGCGTCGACGTCAGTCCGGCCGCACTCGTCAGACTCACCGGGCGAAAGAAGAACGGAATCGACATCGAAGCGCGCACCGCGTCCGCGACCGACTGCTCGTCGGGATCCAGGCCGTAGACGCGGCGGTAATCCCATGGCAGTCGGACGAGTTGGCCCGTCGTGACGTCGGCGACCGTCACCACCAGCCGGTAGCGCTGCTCGGGCGGAAGGTCTGGGTCGTCGACGGCGAGGTCACCGAACGTGGTGACGCCGAGGCCGGCCAACTGATCGCGCACCCAGTCCCGCGCGTAGTCGCCCCGGTAGATTCCGTTGCCGCGCACCAGGGCCAGCGACGGGCCGAGCACCGGGATGCGTTCGAGCGTGCCTGGGTCGGTGAACTTTCGGTAGTCCAGTTGCAGCGCAAGGTCTTTGACCTGCGCCCCCGACAGCTGGCCCGCCTGCGCCGCGGCCGCAACGACTGCCCCGACGATCGAGCCCGCCGACGTACCCGACACCCGTTGCGGGGCGTACCCGGCATCCAGCAGTGCCACGACGGCACCGACCAGTCCGACACCCTTGACGCCGCCGCCGGACAGCACCAGGTCGGCGCGCTTGGCTGTTCTTGGCATGGGCTCGATTCTGCGGCCTCGGCGCCGACGCGTGGCGCGTCTGGCGCTAGACCGGGTCGAAGGCCGAAATGAGCCAGTCGTTGCCGACCTTGGTGAGCCCCACCTTCACGCTGCTCGCGGTGAAGGAACCGTCGGGGTTTTCCTTGCTCGTCGTCGTCTGGTTGATGAACAGCAGCACCTCGGCCGACGTCGGCGCAAGCTGCGCCATCGCCGAGCGCACGACCGCTGCAGACGTCTTGACGGCCTTCTGCTTGGCGGCGGGCGTCACGATCTCGGCGGTGAACTGCGTGTAGTAGTTCAGGAAGTCGCCGGTCAGGTGCGTCTTTGCGTTGGCGAAGTCCTTGTCAAGGGTCTCCGGGGCATACGACAGCAGAGCGACGGTTCCGTCCGACGCGGACTGGATCACGTGTGTCTTCATCGCGTCGCCGGTCGCCAGGTCGGAACGGTACTGCGCCAGGTAGACCCACGTCGTCGCCCCTGCTGAGGCGAGCAGCACGATCGCCAGCACCAGTGGCACCAGAACGCGTCGCAGCAGTCCCCTCGGTTGCGGGGTTTCGGCGGCTGAGTCGGCGTCGTCGGTGGCGCCGGTCTCGTCGGCCGCCTCGTCGGAGGTGTCCTCGACGTCGGTCACGTCGGCTTCCTTGTCTGCGCTCACGGTACGAACTCGACTTTCGCCAATTTGAGCTGGTCACCGTCTCGGGTGACGTCCACGCTGAGTCGCCACGAGCGCGGCTCCTGGGTCTTGCTGGCAGCGTTGGACACCCGGGTGACGACGGCCACCAGGACGGTGGCGGTGTCCTTGGTCATCGACTGAACGGCCACGGCGTTGACGGTGGCCTCGGTGACCACCTTCGACGCTTGGGCCACCTGGACGAATTCCTGGGCCGAGTTCTCGAAGTCCTTCTTGAAGTCACCGGTCGTGTTGTCGAGGATGCGCTTCACGTCTTCCTCGGCCTTGTTGAAGTCCAGGGACATCAACGTCACCACGCTCTGGCGCGCGGCCGCAGCGAACTCCGCGGACTGCCGCTGCTGCGCCTCGACGTTGCGGTGATGCCAGTACATCGACCCGCCGAGCCCGAGCAGCCCGAGCGACGCCACGATGACCAACGCCGCCGCGCCAACCTTCAGCAGGAGTTGCCTACTCGGCCGGCGACGACTCCGTGCGGGCTTCTCGGCCGCTTCGTCGACGTCGTCGTCCTCGTCTTCGTCGGCATCCACGGCCTTGGTTTCGTCGGCCACGGACGGCTCGTCGAGCTCGATCGCCGACGACTCCGGCTCTGCGGTGGTGGCCGCCGATGCTGCGGTGGCCGCCTCTCGACGCAGCCGGATGGCTCGCGCCCGCGCGCGTGCCGCCGCGACGACCGCCTCGGCCTCCGCAGCCTCGGCCTCGGCCTCTTCGGCCGCGGCGAGGGCATCGTCGGCGCTGGTCACTCGATCGACCTCCTTGGACAGGTCGTCGGGTTCGCCGTTGAGCACCGACGAGGTGCGCTTGCGAGGCGGCACGCGCCCTCCTGTCCTATCCGTGAACGTGGAACACAATGAGAATGACGTTTTCAATTTTAGGTATCGCCCCGACGATACCCCATCGTCCGACCAGCGCAGAAAGCCCTGCTTCCTGCGGAAATGCTATTTCCGCGCTGTACGTACGCTCAGCGCAGCCGGTCCTTGACGACCTTGCCCGTGGCGTTCGTGGGCAACTCGTCGAGGAACTCTACATACCTGGGCACCTTGTAACCGGCCATTCGCTCACGACTCCACGCGATGACGTCGTCGGCGGACGGCGGCGCGCCGACATCGGCCCGCGCCACCACGAACGCCTTGCCCACCTGGCCCATGCGGTCATCGGGCACGCCGATCACCGCGACCTGGGCCACCGCGGGGTGCTCCAGCAGAAAGCCCTCGATCTCGGCGGGGTAGGCGTTGAATCCGCCGACGATGAACATGTCCTTCTTGCGCCCGACGATGCGTAGCCTGCCGGTCGCCGTGAACTCGCCAAGGTCGCCGGTGTGCAGCCAGCCCTCGGCGTCGATCGCCTCGGCGGTTGCGGCCGGATCGTCGAGGTAGCCCTGCATGACGTTGTAGCCGCGCACCAGCACCTCGCCGTCGTCGGCGACGCTGACCTCGACGTCGTCGCACGGCAGTCCCGCGGTGGTGGCCACGTCGGAGAAGGAGTCGCCCGGACGCGACAGCGTCACGTTGCCCGCCTCGGTAAGGCCGTATCCCGTCATCACCGTCTGGAACGGCAGTTCGTCGTGCACCCGGCGGATGAGCTCGACGGGGATGTCCGCTGCCCCGGTGACGCCGGCCCGCAGGGTCGCCAGCCTGTCCTTGTCCGTCACCGCCAACAGCGAGTGATACACCGTCGGCGGGCCAGGCAGCATCGTGATCCGTTCCCGCTCAATCAGATCCACTACTTCGTCGATGTCGAAGACGGCGACCGGCAGCATCGTGGCACCGCGCAGGAACGACGCGACGAGGCCGGCCTTGAGGCCGAACGTGTGGAAGTACGGGTTGATCATCAGGTAGCGGTCGCCCTCGCGCAGATCCGCCAGCGTCGCCCACTCCTCGTACGCCTGCAGCGTCTGACGGTGGTTCATCATGGCGCCCTTCGGCCGCCCGGTGGTGCCCGACGTATAGATGACGTCGGAGACGTCGGCGCCGTCCACCTCGCGCTCGAACGGCGCGCCACTGCCGAGGAAGTCCGACGTCAGATCGATGGTCGGGACGTCGAGCCCGACCTGAGCAACACCGAAATCCGCTCCCAGGAAGCCCTTCTGGACCATCACCGCCTTGGCGCCGCTGCGCGCCACCACGTCTGCGGCCTCCTCGGCCTTGAACCTGGTGTTGACCGGGACCAGCACGCCGCCCGCGGTCATGATGCCGAACGCGGCGATGATCCACTCGGCGGAATTCGGCGCCCAGACCGCGACTCGGTCACCCCGGCCGACCCCGAACTCTGCGAACGCTCCTGCCGCGCAACGGATGCGGTGCGCAAGCTCGACGAAGGACAGGCGCAGCGCACCGTCGACGACCGCCTCGGCGTCGCCGAACCGATCCGCCGCGCTCAAGACCATCTGTGGGATGGTCTCCCAAGGTTGGCTCTTCGTCACACCGTGACGAGCCGAGACAGGTTCCCGCCCATGATCTTCGCCTGATCCGCCATGGAGAGGTGCTCGAGCGCGGTGATGTAGTGGGTCGGCTCGCCAAGACCCTCCGGATGCGGCCAGTCAGAGCCGTACAGCACCCGGTCGACGCCGATCAGGTTGATCAGATCGTCGATGCCCTCTTCGTAGAACGGGCTGACGTGGATGCGGTTCTTGATCTCCTCGATCGGGTTGCCTGCGAACGCTTCCGGCGCCTTCTTCCAGACCTCGGCCATCGAGTCCAGCAGCGGGAACATCCACTTGGAGCCCGCCTCGACGATGCCGACCTTCAGCTTCGGATGGCGGAACAGCGCGCCGTGGATGACCCATGATCCCACTGCATCCTGGATCGGACGCCATTCGTTGAGGATCGACATCGCATTGGTCTGGAACGGCAGCATCTCCTGGGCGGCACCGTCCCACTCGGAGGTATAGCGGGAGTAGCCGCTGTCGCTGGAGTGCATTCCGACGAACACGTCGTACTCGACGCACCGCTCCCAGAAGGGGTCGAACTCGGGCAGCGCGAACGATCGCGGCCCGCGGAATCCTGGCACGGGAGCCGGGCGGATCAGGATGGCGCGCGCTCCGCGCTTGACACACCATTCCAGCTCCTCAATCGCCTTCTCGACGATCGGCAGCGTGATCACCGGCGTGGTGAAGATGCGGTTCTGGTAGTTGAAGCCCCACACCTCGTCGAGCCACTGGTTGAGCGAGTGGACGATGACGTGGATGGCGAGCGGGTCATCGGCCAGCCGCTCCTCGATCAGGCTCGCCAGCGTCGGGAACATCAGCGTGCGGTCGAGACCCAGTTCGTCCATCTTCTCGAGGCGCGGACCAGGCTCGAAGAATGCCGGGATCGCCCGCATCGGCTCGCCGAACAGCTCCTTCTTGCTCTTGCCGTCGGGGTTTCCGAATTTGAAGTACTCCTCCCAGGCGCCGGGCTTGGCGACGACCGAGAAGGTGGGGTTCGGAATGTAATTGCTGATCTGGCCCTTGAGGGCGATCTTGGTCCGGCCGTTGATCTCGACGTACTGGACGACGTCCTTGTACTCCTTGGGGAGGAACTTGGTCAGCGCCTCCGGCGGCTCGTACAGATGGTTGTCCGCGTCGAACAGCGGGAACGGGATGTCGACCCGATGCGAAAGTTGACCCATGAAACACTCCTTATCCTCTTGGGAGAATCCTATTCTCATCGGCGCCGCATCGCAATCCTCAACGGCCTACTGACGACGATGGGTAATGACGTTCCGCAGGGCGGAAGCCTCGATGCGCCGCCCGTCGCAGCTCGCGCCGGGGCTCACGTCGATAGGCGCTGGCGAACTGCAGCCGCAATGTTCTGGCGAGCTGCAGCTGCAATGTTCTGGCGAACCACGAACTTCTGAACCTTGCCGCTCGCCGTGCGCGGGAAGTCGTCTGCCGGATGGAGTTCCTCCGGCCACTTCTGCCGGGCCACCCCGGCCGCCTCGAAGTGCGCGCGGACCTCGTCGAGTGTGGGCATCGCGGCCTCCGCCTTGATCCGCAGCACCGCCGCCGCGCGCTCCCCCAACCGCGCGTCAGGAGCTGCGACGACGACCGCCTCGATCACCTGCGGCATGGCCAGCAGCACCTCCTCGACCTCGAGCGCGCTGATGTTCTCGCCACCGCGGATGATGACGTCGGCCTTGCGGTCGGTGATGGTCAGGTAGCCGTCGGAGTCGAGCACGCCGACGTCGCCGGTGTGATACCAGCCCTCGTCGTCGAACGCCTTGGCCGTCAGCTCCGGATCCGTGTAGCCGAGGCACAGGTCGGGCCCACGGCTGATGATCTCCCCGTCGTCGGTGAGCTTGAGTTCCACTCCGGGCCTGACGTTTCCGTCGGTGTACAGCCGCTTGTCCTCGGCGGCCCCGACGCCCGAACCCGTGATCGACGGATGCTCGGTGCTGCCGTAGGAACGGAACACGAACACCCCGTAGTCGGCCAGCCGCCGGGTCACCGCGGCGGGCACGCTCGACCCGCCGAGGCCGACGGTCTTGATGTGCTTGCGGTGTTCGTCGGTGCAGTCGGGGTGGTCGAGCAGGCTGGTGACGAAGTACGGCGGCCCGCCACCGATGGTGATGCCGTCGGACTTCATCAGGGCCAACACCGCGGCGGGATCGAAGACGTCGGCGAGGTCGATCGGCGCGCCTTCGAGCACGGGGATGAGGAAGGCACTGAGCATCCCGATGAAGTGCCCGACCGGGGTCGCGGTCAACTGGCGCCCACGGTCGGCTGGGTAGTTGGCCAGCAGCTGACGCGTCTCGAAGCCAAGGGTCTGATGACTGTGGATGACACCCTTGGGGTCTCGCGTCGTGCCCGACGTGAAGGCGATCAGGGCCGGTGCGGCCGGATCGGTGGCGACGGTGCCCGGCATCGGCTCGGGCTCGAGCAGCTCGTCGAAATCGTGCTCGTGCGCCCGCGTCGCTCCACCGCCAACGAGGACGACGATCGGGATGTCCGAACAGAGATCGGGAAGGTAGGTCATCCGGCCGAACCGTTCGGCGGTCACGAAGACGCGCGGCTCGGCCGTCGCCACGATGTGCGCAATCTCCTTGCGGCCATAGAAGTGCACGATCGGCACGACGACAGCTCCGAGCAGCGCCGACGCCCAGAACGCCGCGGCGGCCTCCATCCAGTTGGGCAGCTGCAGTGCGATGACGTCACCGGGTCCGACGCCACGTGCGCGCAGCCCAGCGGCGAGCCGGCGCGCGACGAGTTCGACGTCGCGGAACGTACCGGTGTACGGCCGCACGTCGGAATGCACGCAGAAGCCGGAGTCCGGACTGGCCGCGAGCCCTCGTGCGACGAGGTCGCCGAGCGTGTCCGGAGTCCACCAACCCGCGTCCTCATACTGGGTGACCAGGTCGGCTGGGATCGTTCGCATGGCGTTTTGCATGGGCTCCGCAGGCACCTCCGCAGCATCGAATGGCGTCGTAGCCGACGCCTTGAAGACCGATGGTGATGCTATTCTCCTGCTACGAGAATGCCAATACCGAAGTTGGAGAACGACTTGGACGACAGCCGCATGGTCGAACTCGAATTGGCCGACGGATTGGCCATCGTCACGATCGACCGGCCGCACGCGCGCAACGCCATCTCGCTCGAGACCATGGACCGGCTCGACGAGGCGCTCGACGGCGCGGTCGGCGCCAGAGCCTTGGTCATCAAGGGGGCGGGTGAAAAGGCCTTCGTGTCCGGCGGCGACCTCAAGGAACTAAGTGCCATCCGGACCGAACCCGACGCCGCAGCCATGGCTTGGCGCATGCGCAAGGTGTGCGACCGCATCGCAGGCTTCCCCGGACCGGTGCTCGCGGCGCTCAACGGCCACGCGCTCGGCGGCGGCGCCGAGGTAGCGGTAGCGGCCGACATCCGACTGGCCGCGGATGACGTCAAGATCGGGTTCAACCAGGTGACACTGGAGATCATGCCCGCGTGGGGCGGCGCGGAACGGCTCGCGGCGCTGGTGGGCAAAAGCAGGGCGCTTCTGCTGGCAGGTACCGGGACGATCCTCGATGCCAGCGAGGCGGAACGCGTTGGTCTGCTGGACCGCGTGGTGCCGCGTGCGTCGTTCGAGGAGGAGTGGCGTGCGGTCGCACGGAAGCTGGCGCACCCCGCCGCGGGCGAGATCAAACGGGTGGTCAGAGGCGCCTCGCCCGAGGAGGCCGTCGCGGCGTTCGCCCGCCTATGGGTGGCCGACGCGCACTGGGCGGCGGCGGATCGGGTGATGAACCGCGGCAAGTGAGGATGCGAGTTGGCCTGCCGGCCACCAGTTGGACCCCCGCCGCGGGTTTCCATCCGGAAAACAGCTGTTAGACTCGGCGAACGGACAGTTTCTGAATTGAGTCCGATGAATACGCAGAGAGTGAAAAATAAGTATGCCACAGGGCACCGTTAAATGGTTCAACGCCGAAAAGGGTTTCGGCTTCATCACGCCTGATGAGGCGACGGAGGACGTGTTCGTTCACCACTCCGAGATCCAATCGCAGGGTTACCGCACGCTGGAAGAGAATCAGCGTGTGTCCTTCGAAATCACCGCAGGCGCCAAGGGCCCACAGGCCGTTGGAGTGACCCCGCTGTAACTCGGCAGGAAATTTTCTGCGCCGACCGAATGAATTCCAGGTTCTAGGAATTCATCTCGAGCGGCGCAGAATTTTTTTTGCCCACCGAGCGTCACACCTGAATCTCCCGGATGGGATCCGTGCCGTCCCAGTTCTTCGCCGCGTCGCGGAAGAACGCACCCATGCCCTCGGTGGCCTCGGTGAGCTCCATCAGCTCGTAGATGGTCGCCGGGCTGCCCTGCGGCGGTTCGACATACGCGAATCGGGTCGCCGTGTCCTCGCCGCCGGCCCACACGACCGGCCACCCGGCCGCCTCCGCCGCGGCGACGGTGTCGTCGAACTCCGTTACCCACCAGGCGAATTGATGGAAGCCCTCGCCGTGCGTCGCCAGGAACTCGGTGAAGATCGAGGGCGTGTCATCGTGTTGCTGGATGAGTTCTAGTTGCAGCTCGCCGGAATTGGCGAGCGCGACGGACATGGTGATCTCGCAAGGCTTCCCGCGGTAGCTCGCCCCCTGCACGCGGTTGCGCACGACGTACCACGGCCCGACACCCATCGCGACCCACGCGGCGAGGCTTCGATCGAGGTCTTCGACGACGTGACCGACCTGCCGGATCGGCCCCGACAACGGACTGGTCATGACGGGCGGCCTACACCCGCCGCCGCGGCGGCGGGGAAGGTGCGGCGCCGATCTGCGTGCGGTCAGTGTCCACGGGTCGCACGCTAGTCAGTAGTTAGACGTCGGTCAACATCCCGCGGACGGCCGAAAGTGTGTGAAATTGCGCTAACTGCGCAGAAGCCGACTGCTGACCGTAGTCAACACAGCACCTCGTTTGCGGCCGCTGGCAGCTCTGGCACGCGCTCGTTCGCGGCCGCGGTCGGCCATTCGCGCCCACGCCTGGCATATCTCGTTCTAATATTTGGAAATGATGTTTCCGCGCCGACTGTGGTCGCTTGCTGTACTCCTACTGGCGGTGACGGCCGTGCTCGGCGGTCTGGTGTCGGGCATGCCCAGCGCGGCGGCCGACGATCTAGTGCTCCACCACGTCAAGTACACCGTCTTCAGCGAGACCCCGTTCCGGAACGCCGAGATCTACTACCGCGACGTCGAACCGACGAACTTCGCCGAGTACAGCCACAACCCGTACGCCTTCAGTCCTAACGTCGAGGCCGACGTCGGGCCGAATCAGATGTGGACGCTGGACGTCATGCTCGCCAACCCGGACCAGTGGGCCATGGTGACGGCAGGCAGCATGGACTCCCCGCATCGGCCGAACTTCCATTGCGTGATCGCCGTCGATGGCCAGGTGGTGGTCACGAATCAGGGTCCGAAGGGCGCGCTCTGCTCAATCCGGAACTGGTGAGTCCGCCCGCTCCATCGGCAACGGTTCGCCCTCGAGTCTGCGGATCTGCTCCTCCAGGAACTCCAGGATCTCGGTGTGCCCGAGGGTCATCCCGAGACTGCGTTCGACGACCAGGACCTGCGATGCGCCGGTAGCGAAGAACGTCCACACCACCGCGGGAACCTCCGACGTGTCGATCCCATAGCGTTGCAGCACGGTGGTGATCGCCTTGGTCTGCTCCTCGCGTGCCCGCTGCGCGTAGTGCGCGATCTCGGCGTGCAACGCCTTGCGGTGGTTCGCCAAGCCCATGAACTCCAGCGTCAGCCGGGTGGCCGACGGATCGGTCATGAATCGCCATAGCGCCCACAGCGGTTGCGGCGACTCGAGCGCCAGCGCCTGCGCCGCGAGCCCCTGCTCGGCACGACGGCGGAACACCGCAAGGAAGAGCTCGTCCATGGTGCGGAAGTAGTAATGCACCAGCTGCGGTTTGAGCTCGGCCTGCTCCGCGACCCGGCGGGACGTGACCGCGGCGTAGCCCTCCTCCAGCATCAGCTGCTCGGCGGCGTCGAGCAGCACGATGCGGTTCTTGGCGTCCGGTCCCCCGATCCTGCGCGCCGATGCCATCTGTGCACTTCCTTCGTTTGTTGTCGTCGAAACGCAGATCGTAGTCGCAGCCAGGTGCTGCGACCTTGACCACGACAGTACGTCATGCTAAGCAGATGCTCAGCACTTTCAGCCCACATCGCGACGGCGCACGGATCCGTCGTCGAGTCCGATCGCCCCGTTGACGCCCGCTCCGGAAGGACCGCTCCCCAGATGACCGACTTCGACACCGTCGACTACTTCACCGATCAGACCCTGGTGCCCGACCCACACCCATACTTCGACCACCTGCGCGGCAAGTGCCCGATCGTCAAGGAGCCCAACTACGGCGTCCTCGCGATCACCGGGTACGAAGAGGCTGCGACGGTGCTGAAGGACCCCGACACGTTCTCGTCGTGCATCGCGGTGGCCGGTCCGTTCCCGCCGCTGCCCTTCACCCCCGAGGGCGACGACATCACCGAGCAGATCACCGCGCACCGGTCGCAGATGCCGATGTTCGAGCACATGGTCACCATGGATCCGCCCGATCACACCAACGCCCGTTCGCTGCTCAACCGGCTGCTCACCCCGAGCCGGCTGAAGGAGAACGAGGACTTCATGTGGCGGCTGGCCGACGAGTGTCTCGACGACTTCATCGCCGACGGCAAATGCGAGTTCCTCAGCGCGTATGCAAAGCCGTTCTCCATGTTGGTGATTGCCGATCTGCTCGGCGTCCCCGAGGAAGACCATTCGCAGTTCCGCAACGTGCTCGGCGCGCCGCAACCGGGCGCCATCGTCGGCTCGCTCGACCACGAATCCGTCGCGAGCAATCCGCTCGAGTGGCTCGACGAGACATTCATCGCCTACCTCGAGGACCGCCGGGAGTCGCCCCGCGACGATGTGCTGACCGCACTGGCCACCGCCAAGTACCCCGACGGCTCCACCCCGCCGGTACTCGAAGTCGCGCGTTCCGCGACGTTCCTGTTCGCCGCAGGCCAGGAGACCACCACCAAGCTGCTGTCTGCGTCGCTAAAGGTGCTCGGCGAGCACCCGGAGATCCAGGAGGCGCTGCGCAAGGACCGCAGCCGCATCCCGGTCTTCGTCGAGGAGGCGCTGCGGATGGACGCCCCGGTGAAGAGCCAGTTCCGGTTGGCCAAGAAGAACACCACCGTCGGCGGCATGGACGTGCCAGCGGGCACCACGCTGATGGTGTGCCCCGGCGCGGTCAACCGCGACCCCGGCAAGTTCGAACACCCACACGAGTTCAACCTGGATCGCAAGAACGTGCGCGAGCACATCGCCTTCGGCCGCGGCGTCCACTCCTGCCCCGGCGGCCCGCTGGCCCGCGTCGAGGGCCGGGTGTCCATCGAGCGCATCCTGGACCGGATGCTCGACATCGCCATCGACGAGGAGAAGCACGGCCCGGCCAATGACCGTCGCTACGACTACGAGCCGACCTTCATCTTGCGCGGGCTCACCAACATCAACATCACGTTCACTCCGGTCGCATAGGCAACACGGGCGAAACCCGGGTTGTCAGGCGATCTTTGAGATCTTGACCGGCAGGTTCATCACCAGTGAGCGGTTCCTTCCGCAGTTGCCGCTGACGCCGGTGGTCTGGTCCTCGCCGAGGTACAGATTGGTGTTATCCGTTCGGATGCCGTCTTCGTTGGCGGGGTAGAAGCGGTAGACCTGCAGCCCGGGGGACGTGGATCCGTCGGGGCACGGGATCCAGTCGGCGACATAGTGTTTGACGTACCACATGCCGCTGGTGGTGTAGATGTCCTCGGTCCAGCCCAGGCTGCTGGTGACCTTGCCCGAGCAGGTGAGGGCGGTGCTGCACGTGGAGGAGACGGTCCAGGTGCTGCGCACCGACGGCTCGTCCTGGTAGCGGTCGTTCGTACGGGCCCACTCGCCGTTCGACACGACGGAATACGTTCCGTTCGGAGCGTATTGGGATAGGTCGTCGGCAGCAGACTGGGGCGCGGTCAGCACCGACGCCGTGGCGAGCATCGCGGCCGTTGCGATCACCTTCGCTGGGCCCATTACCTGCTCCTCGCGTATGTCCATGATGGCAATGCCATTCTTCGCCCGGAGAATATCACTCTAAGCGCAGCCCAGGGACCAGTTTTGCCACCGTGGGTGCAGCGATCGCGGGACCCTTTCCGGCCTGCCGGTTCACTCATCTTCTCCAAACAGGAGAATTTCACTCTCCATTGTGCGAGAGTATCTTTCGTGCGAATTGTCGTGGCTGCCGCTGCCGGCCTGTTGGCCGCAGGCCTCCTTGCAGCACCCCCGGTGATGGCTGATCCGTCCGATCCTGCGCCGCCCGATGACCTGACGTCATGCAACGAACCTGCGTGCGTGCCAGGCATCATGCCGGGTGCCGTACTGGGCGCGCCGTGCTCGAACTCCACGTACTACGTGTTCGGGGTGACGGACTGGGGCCGGGTCGTGTTCTGCGGCTCGCCGCGGCGCTACGAACCACGTTGGTTCCGGTCGACCGAATTGCGCGGCATCAAGCTCGAGGGCGGCAACTGCTCGGGGCGGGACGGTGAGATGGCGCAGGCTCCGGACGGTTTGTTCCTGTCGTGCGACGCGCGCAACGGCGCCAGCACCTGGACGCGCGGGGATCTCTGAGTCATCCGTTCGGGACTCAGAACCGGATCAGCGAGAAGTCGAACGTGCTCGTGCCGCCGGGCCCTCCGTAGCAGCTCGCGTCGTAGGTGGACACGATGCTGCCGGCGAGCGTTGCCCCGTCCCAGTTGTAGACGTCGTGCGACGGCAGGTTGTAGCCGATGCAGCGCACACCGTCGATGACGTCGACCGTCAGCGTGTACCGGCCGTCGGCGTAGAACGCCGTGCCCTGGAACCGTTGACTCTTGGGTGGCCGGGGGATGGCGATCACGTTCAGGTTGCCGTCATCGGGATTGACGACGGGATCGATCAGCGAGGTACCACATTCGGGATCGCCGCACGAGTGAGTGACTATCCACAACCAGGAGTGGTTGTCCCACCGGTTGTTCGCCATCTCGTAGTTGCCGATCGTCATCTTGGCAGCGTTGGCGGCCGGAGCGACCACCATGGCCGCCGATACGAGCGCGGCGCCCAGTAGGGGCGCTACTGCCTTTGCCGCTGTGGCCACGGCCATCTCCCGTCTTCGCGCGTGCAATGTCTCGAGCACATTTCTTTCGTACGAGCTAGTGGAGCAGTAGGTCCTTCCACGACTTGCCCAACGGAACGCCCGCAACCAGGTTCGTCACCTTGTACAGCTTGCCGTCCGACCCGATGTACTCACCCGTGCGCGGATTGTATTGGGCGACGGCCACTGTGGGGCCTGCGCCCGGCTTCGGTCCCCCGAACGAAGCCGGTGCTGCCGGCACCGCAGCGCCGTCGGGTGGCAGCGGCGCGACCTCGGGAGCCGCTTCCGGTGCTGGGCCCGGTGGCGGCCCGAGCGGTGGAATCGGCTGGCCGTTCAACGAATTGCCAGGAGGCGGCGGAGGCGGCACCGCCGAGGCGAGCGGAGCCTCCAAGGGCGAGACGACCTGTGCACCGAAGGGCACGACGTTGGGCGACGTGCTCGATGGAACCGCACCCGGTGGCAGCGGAGTGCCCTCGACGGGCGCGAAGATGTCCTCGCTCAGCGTCGTCCGGTCGTCGTTCGGGATGCCCTGAGCTATCAGGCTGGGATCGATCGGAGAAGGGCCGAACACGTGCTGCCGCATCGCCAGCGGTTCAAACTCCTTGTCGCTGTTGCAGATCTGCACGGTAGGCGCGCGCTTGCCGGGCTTGCGCATGCAGGGGAAGTTGCGGACGCCACGAACCGAGATCGGCGAGTCCTGCGGCAGCTTGCAGTAGATCCCGTCCGGGGTGTCGATGTCGGATTCGTCCGCCGGTGAACGCCACGACGACGGCGGCAGGAAGCCGACTCTACAAGCGGGCGGATCGTCGACCGAGGCCTCGAAGTCGCCTCGCGCACTACCGGTCGAGTCGGACAGCGGCGCATAGGACTGTTGCTGAGCGAAATACGGGGGCAGCAGTACCAGAAGCTGTTCCAGCCCCGCGTTGTACGTCATCAGGATCTCGCTGACGGTGCCGAGGTTCGCAAGGAGCACGGGCAGCGTCGGCTTGAGCTGGTTCAGCAGACCCGAGACCTCGTCCGAGAAACCCGGGAAGGTCTGCAGCACAGTGCGGAACTGCTGGTCGTCCTTCGCCAGCTGGCCGGTGAACCCCGCCAAGCTGCGCGCCCACGTCCGGATCTCGTCGGACGTTGCAGCCTGCCCCTCGAGCAGCGGCCGGCTGTCGTCGGCGAGCGTGCGGGTCTGATCGGCAATCCCGTTCAGGTCACGGCTGATCGTGTTACCGGAGTCCAACAGCGAGCCGAAGTCGAAACCGGCGCCGTTGAATCCCTTGTACGTCTCGTCCAGGAGATCACCCAGCCTGTCCTTGGGGAACGTGCCCACCAACTGGCTGACTCGGTCCAGCACCGGGCCCACCGCCGGGGGCACCGTGGCGTTCTCCGCCGTGATGACGGACCCGTTCTGCAGATACGGCCCCGAATCGGTGCGTGGCCGCAAGTCGACGTACTGTTCGCCGACCGCCGACACGCTGCGCACCTCGGCGACGAGGTCCGCGGGAATCTTCGGCGAGGTGGCGATCGACAACGTCGCCTCCGCACCATGGGGCGTCACCCTCATCTCGGTGACCTTGCCGACTTCGACGCCGCGGTACGTCACGTTGCTGAACCGGTAGAGGCCTCCGGACGTCGGCAACTGCAGGGTGACTTCGTTGCGGCCGATTCCGAGCAGGGTGGGCACCTGCACGTAGGTCCACGCCATCACCGCAACACCGATGATCGACACGATCGTGAAGATCGCCAGCTGGATCCTGATGAAACGAGTCAGCATCAGCCACCTGCTCCTGTCGGTGCCGCGGGAAGCTGCGCGCTACCCGCCGAGTACGGCCCGGCGAATATGGGACCGTCCCCACCCGAGGGTGGCGGTCCCGCGACAGCCACCCCGTCGGCGTTCTGCGGGACGATCGGCAGCACAGGTCCCTCGACGGGCGGCAGTGGTGGTGGAGCCTGTGGCGGCGGCGCTGCGGGATAGGAACCCGGCCCGGGCAGGCTCCTGGACGCACCCGGTGGGTCGGGGTTCAGGCCGGGATTGTTCGGGGGCACGGGCCCCAACGGGCCGAACGCAGGCGCCGGCGCGAGTGGGCGACCCATCGGATCGTAGGTGTAGCGCTGGAAGAACGGCTCGCCCGGCACCGGCACCAGGTCGCGACCCTCCTGGCCGGCCCGCGAGCCGAGGAAGATCGACTTCCGCAGGCGCGGACCAGAGATGTCGACCGTCGCGAAGAGGTTGATGAAGTCGCCACGGACTGCCCGATCGATCAGGTTCTGGCCGTAGGGAAACACCGTCGCATAGGCGAGCGCCGCGTCGAAGTCCGGGCCGACGTCGGCCAGGGCCTGAATCGTCGGCTGAAGGTTCTTCAAGTTGCTCACCAGGTCGGCCTGGGTGTCGTTGACGAGCCTGTTGGCGGTGTCGCTGAACGTCCCAAGTTTGGTGAGCGCATTGGTGAGCTGAGGCCGCTCGCGGTCGAGCACCTCGAGCGCGCGCGGAATCCGTTGCAGCGCTTCGTTGATGGAGTCACGCCGGTCGGCGAACGTGGTAGCGACGCGGTTCAGCGCGGTGATGGTGTCGACGAGACTCTGGCGCTGTTGATCGAGTGTTCCGATGAACTCGTCGAGTTGGCTCACCAGGTTTCGCCAGTCGTCCTCACGGCCGGACAAGGCGGCGTTGAACGTGTGCACGACCTCACCGAGCTGACCCAACCCACCGGCATTCACGACGACGGACAGCGACGACAGCGTCTGCTCCGTCGTGGGATACGTCGACGACTCGTTGAGCCCGATCGTGGCCCCCGGCTGCAGTTTGCCCTCGGGCGCCTGACCCAACGGCGGGTTGAGCGCCAGGTGCATCGAACCCAGCAGGCTGGTCTGTCCGACGCTGGCCACCGCGTTGGCCGGGATGACGACGCCGGGCTGGACCGAGATGTCGACGTTGGCGTGCCAGTCCTGGACTTCCATCTTGCCGACGCTGCCGATCACGACGTCGTTCATCAGGACGGGCGAATTCGACTCCAGCGTCGAGACGTTCGCGACCTGCACGTGATAGATGGCTGCATCGGAGTCGCGCCCCACCGCACCCGGCAGGGGTAGCGAGTTGATGCCCTGGAACGCGCACCCCGTGGCGGTCAGCGCCACGCAGGTGCCCGCGACGAACAGACTTCGCATTGAAGCTCCACGCATCATGACGGTGGTGCTCCTTCCTCGGCAGGCAGCGGTGGGCCAGGCGGAACCAGCGGTGGCGCTACCGCGGGGAGCATCATGCCCGGCAGATCCGGCACGGCACCCGACGCAGGCGGCGGAATCGGCTCTCCAATCCGTATGTCAGCGGGCGTCGGCACCGGCGCGCCGGGGTACAGCGCGGGGATCGGGAAGTTCTCCCGGCGATTGGGGGCCGAGAAGGGACCGTCCGGTGCCGGGCCCATGCCAGGTGGCGGCGGCACGTCGCCGTCGAGGCCCGTGTACGCGGACACCGCCGGTAGGTTCTCCGGCGCTCTCGGCACACCGCCCTCGCCGCCCGGCGCGAGCTTGGGGTCGGCGTAGATGATGTTGTGCGGGCTGGCCGACTTGGCCAGGTAGGGATTGATCGGTATCGGGATGTAGTTCAGGTTGAGCAAGCGCAATGCGGGCCCGAGGTAGTCGTTGCACAGCTTCGCGGTCTCGGGTGCCGTGGTGTTCTGTACGGCGCCGATTGCGCCGCAGACGAACTGCATGGGGCTGGCCAAGTTGGGGATCGAGAAGCCGCCTCGGGGCGAGCCGGTATCGGGGTCGTAGATGTTGTACGCGTTCGCGAACGCAGTGGGGGTGACGTGCAGCACCTGCTCGAAATCCATCTTCACATCGACCAGCGTTTGGGTGACCTGCCGCAGGCCCTCGAGCTGCTCGGCGGTCTGGTTGCGCGTACCCGCGACGAATCGCTTCACCTCGGTGATCGCGGTCGAGAGATTGGTCAGCGCCGCATCGAGGTCGGACTTGCTTCCGTCGAGCACGCTGGACAGGGTGGCCAGCCGGTCGTTGAACGCCACGATCTGCTCGTTGCTGTTCTTCAGCGCGGTGACGAAGACCTGGAGGTTCTTGACGACGCCGACGAAGTTCCCGCTGCCCTCGGCGAAGATCCGGCCAACGCCGGACAGTTCGGCCAGCGTCTGACGCAGCTTCTCGCCGTTTCCATCCAGCGCGTTCGCGGCACTGTCGATGAACCGGCCGACCGAACTGGTCGACATGTCCTCGGTCGGGTTGAGGTCGGTCGCGAGGCGCTCGAGTTGCTTCTTCACGTCGTCCCACTCGACCGGCACTGCCGTCCGGTCCAGCGGGATCACGGCACCATCGGCCATCTTCGGGCCGTCCCCCCGGAACGCCGGGGTCAACTGGAGGTAGCGGGCGGCGACCAGATTCTGGGCGACGATCACCGCCTGCGCGTCGGCAGGCACGGGCACCCCGTGATCCACCTTGATCGTCATCTTCGTCTGGGTACCTTGCGGCTCGATCGAGTCGATGGTGCCGACCTTGACGCCGGAGACCCTCACGTCGTCGCCCGGGTAGATCGCGGTAGCCGTTGGGAAGAATGCGGTGATCTTCGTCGGCGCAAAGAATGCAGCGCGCAGCGCCACGTATCCGCCTCCGATGAGCGCGAGCACCAACACGGCGGCCAGCGCGGGCACCAGCCACTTGCGCGCGCTCATCGCGACCCTCCAGGAATCGAGTTGTAGGGCAGCGGGAGTTCGGCCCGTGGCCCGGCTTGCGACGGCGGTTGGCCGTCACCGAACGCGCCTCTGCGGAAGCCGAACGCGTAGTCCAAGAAGGGCTGGAACAACTGCCACGGCTGGAAGTTCGGCACGTACGCGGTGTAGTAGAAGCCGCTCGACACGGCTTCGCTGAGCGTCGTCTGGTACTTGGCGGCGCCAGGGATCGCCTTGGCGAGGTTGTCCCGGTTGCGCACCAATACCTCGTTCACCTTGTTGAGGTGCTCGAGCACCGGCGCCAGTTCCTTTTCGTTGTCGGCCACCAGCCCGACCAACTGCTTGGAGACCGCCGAGGTGTTGGCAAGCAGGTCGACGATCGCCTGGCGACGCTCGACGAGTACACCGAGCAGGTCGTTGGCGTTGAGGATCAGGCTGTTCACCTGCCCGCTTCGCTCCGAAAGGATTCCGGTGACGTCCGAGGCCGTCTTGAGCAGTTCACCCAGCGTTTCGTTGCGGCTGTTCAACGACTGCGACAGTCGCGTGAGGCCATCGAACGTCGGACCGAGTCGCGGCGCGATCTGGTCGAGGGTCGACGACAACGTGTCGAGCGACTGGTTGAGCTGTGCGGTGTCGGTGCCCTCGGTGTTGGTCGTCAGGTCGCCGACCGCATCGCTCAGCGAGTACGGCGAAGACGTCCGCGTAATCGGGATGGGGTCGGTGCGGTTCAGCTTTCCGCTGCCTTCCGACTCCAGTGTCAACACCCGTTCCCCCAGGAGCGTGCCGGTCTTGATGTGAGCCGACGTCTCCGACCCGAGCGGGTACTTGTTGTTGATCGTGAACCCGATGAGCGCGTCGCCGTTGACGAGTGAAATATCCGTCACGGCACCGACTTTGATGCCAGCCAGCGTGACGTCGTTACCGACGCTGATGCCGCCCGCTTCGGCGAAGAGCGCCTTGTACTGCAACGACGTCGCATACGCCAGCAACCGCTCGGGCTGCAGGCCCACGGCGATGACGAGGATGGCGAGGACCACCCCCATGAATCCCGCCCGGATCAGGTTTGATGCACGGTATTTGAGCATTAGGGCTCAGCGCACCTTCCGTTTTCTTGCTTCACGAAGGGGAAGAACGATGCCCTGCCCTGAAGATCGGTGACCTTGATGGAGAGTTCGCAGATGTAGTACTGCACGAAGGCGCCGTAGGCACCGATTCGTGCGAGCTTGCGATAGTTGCCAGGGGCTCGCATCAAGGCGCCGTCGAGGTAGCCCTTACCCGCGTCGAGGTTGGGTGCCAGGCGATTCAGCTGATCCACCGTGCCCGCCAGCGGAGGCCGCGCCTGGGTGAGCAGGTCGGCGATCGACGCCGTTCCGTTGTCGAGCGAGGAGATCGCGGTGGCGATCGGGTCGCGATCCTGCGACAGCCCGCTGATGAGCTTTTCGAGTCGATCGATCGCGCCTGCGAACTTGTCGCCGTCCTTGGAGATGGTGCCGAGCACCGTGTTGAGGTTGTCGATCAGAGCCTCGATGGTCTGATTGTCATCCGCCAACGTGGTGGTGAACGACGAGGTCCTGGCGAGCAGCGAGTCGAGGTTGCTCTCCTGGCCCTGGAAGACCTGCACCAACGACTGCGACAACGCATTGACATCCTGCGGATTCAGGCCCTGGATGACGGGCTTGAGCCCGCTGAGCAGCAGATCGAGGTCGAGCGCCGGTTCGGTGCGATCCACCGGGATCTGCGATCCGACAGGCATCAACTTCGTCGAGCCTGGACCATCGACGAGGTCGAGGAAGCGGTCACCGGTCAAGTTGAGGTAGCGGATCGCGGCCTTGGTGCCACTGGTCAGCTTGATGTCGCGGTCGGCGTCGAATTCGACGAGCACGTTTCGATCCGATTGCAGCGAAACGTCTTTCACGGTTCCCACGCGGATGCCGGCCACCCGGACCGTGTCACCCGCCGCCAGCCGCGACGCATCGGTGAAGACTGCGGAGTAGCCGTTGGTGGATCCGGTCCGGTACTGCCCGAAGGTGAAGAACAGGAACACCGTCAGCAGCGCCATGATCGCGGCGAAGATGCCGAACTTGACGAGCATGCTTCTTGAGCCGGTCATCCGGGCATTCCGATCTGCGCACTGTTTCGCGGCGGGCCGTCAATGGGGCCGAACAGCGCCTCCTTGAGCGCGTCCGAATTGAGCAGCACACCCTGGTTTCCGTACGCCCACGGGTTTGCTCCGACGTCGGCGACCAGGAACGGCGGGCGGAAGTTGGTCGGGACCATGGGCAACTTCATCGCCTTGCAGGTCGGACCGCTCTTCGCCGCCACCTTCGGGAGGTCCTGCGGGTAGCGGTAGCGCTCGACGCCCAATGTGAAGTTGGCCGTCACGTCAACGCCGGGCCGGTCCGGCGGCGGAGTGTGGATGAACGGGATCAGGCCCTGGAGTCCACACGTCAGGTTTTCCTGGTACTGGCTGGCCAGCGCCAGGGTGGGCACCAGCATGCGCATGTCGTCGGTGAGCGCCTGACGGTTGGTTCCGATCACGTCGTTGCCGGTGTCGGCCAGCCCGACGGCGCTGATCAGGAACGCGTCGAGGTTCTGTTCCTGGTCCACCAGGGTGTTGCTCACCGTCACGGTGCTGTCGATGATGTCGACGAGTTCCGGAGCGGTGTCGGCGTAGCCGCTGATCGCTTGGGGGGCGACCTCGAGGTCACGGCTGATGTTGCCAAGGCTCGGGTTGATCTTGGCGAGCAGTTGGCTGAAGTCGGTGACCGTCTCGCCCAGCTTCTCGCCGCGCCCGCTGAGGGCGCCCGAGATCGCGGCCAGGGTCTCGTTGAGCTTCACCGGGTCGATCGCCTTCAGCACCGAAGTGAGCTGCTGGAACAGCGTGTTGGTCTCGACGGTGACGTGCTGAGCTTCGAGCTGCTGCCCATCCCGAAGCGGTTTCGACGACGGGTCGGGCGGCTCGACGAGCTCGACCGACTTGGCGCCGAACACCGTCGAGGACGAGATGTCGACGAGCACGTTGTCCGGGATGGCGTTCAGCGAATCGGGGTACATCGCGAGGTGCAGGACCGCCTTGCCGTCGGGGCGGTTCTCGATCCGCTCGACCTGGCCGACCTGGACACCACGCATCTTCACCTTGGCTTCTGGATTCATCACCAGGCCTGCGCGTTCGGAGACGATGGTGACCGGCACGGTCGTTCCCCAGCCGCCGTTGAACATCCCGATCGCGAAGACGACGATTCCGATGAGCACGGCGACCATCGCGAGGCCGGCCAGTGGGCGGACTAATGAATTGGACACTCGACGTCTCTCCCCTAGCCCGACAGGTTGAAGTTGCCGTTGGAGCCGTAGACGGCCAGTGACACAAGCAGGGTCACCGAGACCACGACGATCAATGAGGTGCGTACCGCGTTGCCGACCGCGACCCCGACTCCGGAGGGTCCGCCGGTGGCGAAGTAGCCGTAGTAGGTGTGGATCAACAGGATGGTCAGGGCCATCAAGATGGCCTGCAGGAACGACCACAACAGGTCGATCGGGTTGAGGAAGGTGTTGAAGTAGTGGTCATAGAGCCCACCGGACTGTCCGAATAGGAACACGGTGGTGAACCGCGACGCGAGGAACGACAGGATCACCGCGATGGAGTACAGCGGGGTGATCGCGATCATCCCGGCCACGATGCGGGTGGACACCAGGTATTCGATGGGCCTGATGGCCATCGACTCCAGGGCGTCGATCTCCTCGTTGATCCGCATCGCGCCCAGCTGCGCGGTGACTCCGGCGCCGAAGGTGGCGGCCAACCCGATCCCGGCGATCACCGGTGCGGCGATGCGCACGTTGATGAACGCCGAGAGGAATCCGGTGAGTGCTTCGATGCCGATGTTGCCCAGGCTGGAGTAGCCCTGCACGGCCAGCGTGCCGCCGGTGGCCAAGGTCAAGAACCCGACGATGACCAGCGTGCCGCCGATCATGGCCAGCACCCCGGCACCCATCGAGATCTCGGCGATCAACCGGATGATCTCCTTGCGGAAGTGGATGAAGGCGTGCGGGGTGCCCCCGATGGCCTTGCCGTAGAACAACGTCTGATCGCCGATGCGACTCAGCAGGCCAACCGGCTGCTGCAGGGTGCGGGTGATGCGCGGATAGGTCACGCGTAGTGCCACGGCCCGACCCCTCTACTTCGCCGTCATCTGGATGCCGATGGCGGTGACCACCACGTTGATCACGAACAACGCCATGAACGCGAACACCACCGTCTCGTTGACCGCATTGCCGACCGCCTTGGCGCCGCCGCCGGTGATGGACAAGCCCCGGTAGCAGGCGATCAGACCCGCCATCAGCCCGAACAACAACGCCTTCACGCACGAGATGATCACCTCGGGCACCCCGGTCAGCAGCGTCAGCCCGGCGGCGAACGCGCCCGGGTTGACGTCCTGGACGAACACCGAGAAGAAGTAGCCGCCCACGATCCCGACGATCACCACCAGGCTGTTGAGCAGGAACGCCACCAATCCCGCCGCCAGCATCCGCGGGGTGACCAACCGCTGCACCGGGTTGATGCCGAGGACCTCCATGGCGTCGATCTCCTCGCGGATGGTGCGCGAGCCCAGATCCGCGCACATCGCGGTGGCGCCGGCACCGGCGACGATCAGCACCGTCACGGTCGGACCGATCTGGGTTACCGCGCCGAAGGCCGCGCCCGCACCCGAGAGGTCAGCCGCACCCAACTCGCGAAGAAGAATGTTCAGCGTGAAGCTGACCAACACCGTGAACGGAATCGCCACCAACAACGTCGGCGCCAACGACACCCGCGCCACGAACCAGCACTGCTCCAAGAACTCCCGCCAATAGAACGGCCGGACGAAGATGAACTTCACCGCGTCCAAACCCATCGAGAACAGTCCGCCGACCGCACCCATCGCCCCGGAAAGGCCCTTGGGCACCCCGACCCCCATCGACCACCGCTCGGGCCCCTTAACAGCCATCAGCGCCAGGTCCTTCCAGGATCGTCACGCCCGACACGACCGTCGGCCCGCCAAGGTTGTGCGCCAGTGCGTTTCGGGCGCTGCCTACTCGGCTCACGGCCACTCCTCGCAACGGTTGAATCAACTCGACGCACTGTGCCACACCAACCACACCCAGCGGGTGACGTTTGGCCGTTAATTCGTAACGGGGTTTCGACGGCAAATAGCTTACGAGACTAAGGGTCTCGTTTCCCGGCAAGCACTCCCAACACGACCCGCGACCCGCTTGGTGGCCCCCATTCGGCAGCCAAGGGGCCATGGCAGAGGCGTTGGTCATCGAACTTCCTTGCTGCACTTAGGTAACCGCGCCAGCGGTCTTGAGCTCGATGATGCGGTCCCAGTCGAGACCAAGCTCCAGAAGCACGTCGTCGGTTTGTTCGGCGAACGCGGGCGCCGGTCCCGTGCTCGGTGCGGTGACGTCGAACTGCACTGGGTTCGCTACCAACTCCAGCTCGCCCGCCGTCACGATGTATTCGTTCGCACGGACCTGCGCATCCTGGGCAGCCTGCAGCGTGTCCTGCACCGGCGCCCACGGACCCGCCAGTGTGGCAAAGCGTTCACTCCACTCGGGCAGGGTACGGGTGGCGATGACCTCACCGATGAGCTCGACCGCCTCGGCGGTGTGCTCGGCGATCGACTCGACGGTGGCGAACCGGGGGTCGTCGACGAGGTTGTCGAGGTCGAGGTGATGGCACACGTCGGCCCAGAACTTGGTGGGCTGCAGCATCACGAAGGAGATGTAGCGGTCGTCCTTGGTGCGGTAGACCGACACCAGCGGATTGAATGGCGAACCCTGCACGCCCGGCGGCTGCTGAATCATCAGCTCCTGCAGGTGGCTCGTCAGCGCAATCGTGTGGCCCATCGCCCACAGCCCGCTGCCCAACAGGGACACGTCCACGGTGGACGGTTCGCCCGTGCGCTCCCGCTTGAGCAGCGCCGCGGCGATGCCGCCTGCGAGGTTGGTGCCGGAGATGGTGTCGCCGTACGCCGGACCAGGGGGCCCGATCATGCCCTCCAAGCCCGGCGGAGTGATCGTGGCGGCGGTACCTGCCCGGCACCAGAAGGCGGTCATGTCGTAACCGCCCTTCTCCGCCTCGAGGCCGCGCGGGCCGAGCGCACTGCCGCGCGCATAGATGATGTCGGGGTTGACCGCGCGGATGTCGTCGACGTCGATGCCGAACTTCTTGCGGTGCCCTGGCAGGAAGCTGGTCAGGAACACGTCGGCCCGCTTGGCCAGTTCCAGCAGCACTTCCCGGCCCCCCGGCACGGACATGTCGAGGCCGATGGCTCGCTTGCCGCGATTGGCGTGCTCGATGTTCGGGTTGGGATCGCCCTCGACGCGAAGCATGCCGGTCTGGCGCAGCCCACGCTGCGGGTCACCGGTGACGGCGTGCTCGACCTTGATGACGTCGGCGCCCCACTCGGCCAGCACTGCGCCAGCCGACGGGACGAAGCCGTACATCGCGACTTCGAGAACGCGGATGCCCTCGAGCGGCCCACTCAAGACGTAACCACCGTCGCGTAGGTCTTCGCTTCGAGGAACTCCTCGAGTCCGGCCTTGCCCATCTCCCGGCCGATGCCCGACTGCTTGAATCCGCCGAACGGGCTGTCGGGGCTGAAGTAGTTGCCGCCGTTGATCGAGAACGTGCCGGTACGGATTCGCCGCGCGACCGCCAGCGCCCGCTCCTGACTGCCGAACACCGCACCCGACAGTCCGTAGATCGAGTCGTTGGCGATCCGAACCGCGTCGTCGTCGTCCTCGTACGCGATGACGACGAGCACCGGCCCGAACACCTCGTCCTGGGCGATCTCGGCGTCGGGCGCGACGTCGGTCAGAAGCGTCGGGGTATAGAAGTATCCCGGGTCCTTCTTCTCGCCGCCGGTCACCAGGGTGGCCCCAGCTTGGACGGCGCGCTGGACCATGCCGTCGACCTTGTCGCGCTGCCGCTCGCTGATGAGCGGGCCCATGTAGGTCTTCGGGTCGTTCGGGTCGCCGTAGCGGACGTGGCTGAAGTTGGTCTTGATGAGCTCGACGATCTCGTCGTGGTGCTTGCGGGGTACCAGGACGCGCGACGTCAGCGCGCAGCCCTGACCGGCGTGCGTGACCATGCTGAACGCGGCGAACATCGCGGCGGTGCCGAAGTCGGCGTCGTCGAGCACGATGGCTGCCGACTTGCCGCCGAGCTCAAGGAAGACCTTCTTCAACGTCGCGCTGGCCGCCGACATGATGGCCCGACCGGTGGGCGTCGATCCGGTGAACGTCACCATGTCGACGTCGGGGCTCGTGGTCAACACGGCGCCGACCTCGGGGTCGGACGAGCTGAGCACGTTGACGACGCCGGCGGGGATGTCGGTGTGGTTGGCAATCAACTCACCGAGCGCGAGCGTCACCAAGGGGGTGTCCGGTGCGCCCTTGAGCACGACGGTGCACCCGGCCGCGAGCGCAGGCGCCAGCTTGGCCAGGGCCAGCTGATTGGGGTAGTTGTACGCGATGATGGCCGCGACGACTCCGCCGGCTTCCTTCTCCACCCAGCGGTGGTGCTGCATGCCGCGACTCTCGATGTTTCCGAGGTCTTCGGTCAACGGGTAGGTCTTCAGCAGCTCGGCGTAGTAGCGGACGATCTCGATGGGCTGGTCCAGCTGCGGGCCCTCGGTCAGGGCGGGGGTGGCACCCACCTCGGCGATGGTGAGCGCGGCGAGCTCGTCGCGGTGGTCGATCAGCGCCTGGTGGAACTGCTCGAGGCAACGGACCCGGAGGTCGACGTCCTTCGCCCAGTCGCCGGTGTCGAACGCGCGACGGGCGGCGGCGATGGCGGCCTCGGCGTCGGCGACGGTGCCGTCCGGAGCGTGGCCGAGCACCTCTCCCGTCGCGGGGTTCAACGAGGGGAACGTCCGCTCGGCGTCGACGAGATTTCCGTCGATGAGCATCCGGCGATCGGCTTGTCCGCCGCCCACTCCGTGCGCTGTGCCTGCCGGCCCGTCACCTGCGATCGTTGACGCCTGCGTCACACAACACTCCTCACTGTGATGGAAACTTCATTCTCATCATCGGCGAATCTTACATTCACTGGGTGAGAACACAAGAAAGGCTAGACTACCTAGTCAGTGTGTCATCGCAACCGAGGCGGACCCCTTTTGCCAGTGACGCTGACCGGCCCCTATCTTGCGATATCGGCCATCGCGAGAGTACGGTTCTCATATTCGGAATCGAGATTCTTAGTCTCAGGAACGACCCGGGCTGAGTGACCAGTAGGAGGAGTGCCCACGTGAAGAACGCCGTCGTGACCGGAGGCGGTTCAGGCATCGGTCAGGCGATCGTGAATCGGCTGCGAGCCGACGGTCACCACGTCGCGATCATCGACCTCAAGCCCGGCGACGAAGAGTTCGCGTTCGCCGCCGACGTCACCGATCGAGCCCAGGTGGACGAGGCGCTCGCGGGCATCCGCTCGCAGCTCGGCCCGGTGTCGATCCTCGTCAACGCCGCGGGCCTGGACAGCTTCAAGAAGTTCCACGACGTCTCGTTCGAGCGCTGGCAGCGCGTCATCGACGTCAACCTCAACGGTGTCTTCCACTGCATTCAGGCAGTGCTGCCCGACATGCTCGAAGCCGGCTGGGGCCGCATCGTCAACATCTCGTCCTCGAGCACGCACTCGGGCGCGCCGTACATGTCGCCCTACGTCGCCGCCAAGTCCGCGGTCAACGGGCTGACGAAGACCCTGGCGCTGGAGTACGGCCCGAACGGCATCACCGTCAACGCGGTGCCGCCGGGATTCATCGACACGCCGATGCTGCGCGCCGCTGCCGAGAAGGGCTTCCTCGGCGACATCGACGCGACCATCCAGGCCACCCCGGTGCGTCGCATCGGCACGCCCCAGGACATCGCCGCCGCGTGCGCGTTCCTGATCTCGGAGGAAGCTGGCTACATCACCGGCCAGCTCCTTGGCGTCAACGGCGGACGCAACACCTAGCTCCAGAGACCACACCAGCGAAGGGACAACCAGTGGGACGCGTTTCAGGCAAGGTCGCATTCGTCACGGGCGCGGCGCGGGGTCAAGGCCGCAGCCACGCCGTCCGGCTGGCCGAGGAAGGCGCCGACATCATCGCCGTCGACCTCTGCGAGGACGTCGCGACGATCGGCTACCCCATGGCGACGCCGCAGGACCTCGAGGAGACTGCCGCGTTCGTCGAGAAGACCGGCCAACGCATCTTCACCGCCAAGGCCGACGTGCGCGAGGCGTCGCAGCTCAAGAAGGCGCTCGAAGAGGGCATCGCGCAGCTCGGCGGCCTCGACATCGTGGTCGCCCAAGCCGGCATCGCGGGGATGAAGGGCGAACCGCCGATGCAGGCGTGGACCGACGTCATCAACACCAACCTGATCGGCACCATCAACGCCATTCACGTCGCGCTGCCCCACCTGAAGGAAGGTGCGGCCATCGTGGCCACCGGCTCCACCGCCGCCCTGATGGACGCGCACAACAAGCCCAACCCCGGCGCCGATCCGGGCGGTATGGCCTACATGACGTCCAAGCGGCTGCTGTCGCAGTTCGTGCACGACCTCGCCACCGAGCTGGCGGTCCGCGGCATTCGCGCCAACGTGGTGCACCCCACCAACTGCAACACGGACATGCTGCAGAGCCCGCCGATGTACAAGTCGTTCCGGCCGGACCTGGAGAACCCCACGCGCGCCGACGCCGAGCCGGTGTTCGGAGTCCAGCAGGCCATGAAGGTCAACTTCATCGAGCCCGAGGACATCAGCAACGCCATCCTGTGGCTGGTCTCCGACGAGGCCCGCTACGTGACCGGCATGCAGCTGCGGGTCGACGCCGGCGGCTACCTCAAGTGGTACGACTACCACACCTGAGCACTGAAAGAAATCGGAAGGGGTTGCGATCATGAAGGTTTCGGTTGACGGGACGCGTTGCCAGGGTCACACCCTGTGCTCGATGATCGCGCCCGACTCGTTCGAACTCGACGACGTCGACGGGCACGCATCGCCGGTGTCCGAAGTGGTGCCAGCCGACCAGGAGGCCGCCGTCGAGGAAGCCGCGCACTCTTGCCCCGAACAGGCCATCGTCATCGAATGACGCTGGCGCCCAACACCTAAGCCCGGCCGCCGCCAAGATAGATCAATAGGAGACACCGCCGTGAGCATCGACGACGTCGCCACCGACGACGACCGCAAGAAGCACAGCTACCACTTCGACCGGCACACCCCGGAATATCGCGAACAGTTCGACGAGATCACCGAAGAGATGCAGTCCAAGTGCCCGATGGCCTGGACCGAGGCATACAACGGGCACTGGGTCGCCGCGGATAGCAAGCACGTCTTCGAGCTGGCCCGCTGTCCCGCCGTCTCGAACGACCACGACATCAACGGGGAACGCAAGGGATACCAGGGCATCACCATCCCGAAGGCGCAACGGGCGACGGTGGTCCGCGGCGGCATCCTCGAGATGGACGAGCCAGAGCACAGCACCTACCGCGGCGCGCTGAACCCGTACCTCTCCCCCGCCGCCATCAAACGGTGGCAGCCGTTCGTCGACGAGATCACCCGGGCGGCGCTGGACGAGAAGATCGAATCGGGCCGCATCGACTTCGTCGACGACCTCGCCAACATCGTGCCTGCGGTGCTCACCCTCGCGATGATGGGCATCGAGCTTCAGAAGTGGCCGGTCTACAGCGAACCCGCGCACGCGTCGGTATCCACGCCCG
This sequence comes from Mycobacterium sp. RTGN6, assembly GCF_033804605.1. Taxonomy (NCBI): domain Bacteria; kingdom Bacillati; phylum Actinomycetota; class Actinomycetes; order Mycobacteriales; family Mycobacteriaceae; genus Mycobacterium; species Mycobacterium sp. RTGN6. The sequence continues at coordinate 192,586 of NZ_JAPZKZ010000009.1, read as the reverse complement.
AGCACTCGCCCGACGCCCCGCGCGTCGCGGAGATGAACCGCCAGATGGGCATCGACATGATCACCACGATGATGGAGATCAGGGAGAACCCCCGGCCCGGCCTGGTCAATGCGCTGCTGCAACTGCGCATCGATGGCGAACCCGCTCCCGACATGGAGATTCTGGGCAACCTCGGGCTCATCATCGGCGGCGGCTTCGACACCACCACCGCGCTGACCGCGCACTCCCTGGAGTGGCTGTCGGAGCACCCGGACAAGCGCGAGCTGCTCAGCCGCGAGCGCGACACCTTGCTCAACCCTGCCACCGAAGAGTTCCTGCGCTTCTACACGCCTGCACCGGGCGACGGCCGCACCTTCTCCGCGGACGTCGAGGTCGAAGGCCAGCAGTTCAAAGAGGGCGAGCGACTCTGGATCTCCTGGGCGATGGCCAACCGCGACCCTTCGGTGTTCAACGAGCCCAACGAGCTCATCATGGACCGGAAGGGCAACCGGCACTTCAGCTTCGGCATCGGCGTGCACCGCTGCGTCGGTTCGAACGTCGCGCGGACCGTGTTCAAGTCGATGCTGACCGCCGTGCTCGACCGGATGCCCGACTACGTGTGCGATCCCGAGGGCACCGAGCACTACGAGACCATCGGCGTCATCCAGGGGATGAAGCACCTGCCCGCGACGTTCACGCCGAGCAAGCCGCTGGGCCCAGGACTCGACGAGACGCTGAAGAACCTGCAGCGCATCTGCGACGAGCAGCAACCCGCGAGGCCCATCACCGAGCACAAGGACGCCGTCGTCATCGACTGACTGACCAAACTGTCCGTATCTCCGCGAGCGCGCGTGTCTGCGGGCGACACGCCGCTCAGAAACCGGAGTTTGCGCGCGCTCGCCGCGGACGCACATCGGGGTCAGGCTCCACGAACCGCCCCATGGCACTACCTTGGCGACGGTGTCCGAGTCCCGTTCGTTCCCCAGGGGAATGGCGCTGCTGGTGGCCGGCGCCTTCTTCATGGAGATCCTCGACGCGACGATCATCGCGCCCGCGATCCCGCTGATCGCCGACTCGCTGGGAGTTCAGGCCGTCGACGTCAACGTCGCGATCTCGGCCTATCTGGTCACCGTGGCCGTGCTGATCCCGGCCGCCGGGTGGCTGGCCGACCGCTTCGGCATCCGCCGGGTGTTCATCGCCGCGATCGCGGTGTTCACCATCGCCTCCGTCGGGTGCGCGGCGGCGGTATCGCTGCCAATGCTGGTCGCCATGCGCGTGCTGCAGGGCGTCGGCGGCGCGATGATGGTGCCGGTCGGCAGGTTGGCGGTGCTTCGCGGCTCCGACAAGTCCGATCTGGTCCGCGCGATCGCGCTGCTGACGTGGCCGGCGCTGGCCGCACCCATCCTCGCCGTCAGCCTCGGCGGGGCGATCGTCACTGTTGGATCGTGGCGGTGGATCTTCCTGATCAACATCCCGATCGGCATCGCGGGGTTCCTGTTGGCACTCAAGTTGATTCGGGGTGCGCCGGCGGCGAGTGTCCGACCGCTGGACTGGCGTGGCCTGCTGGCGCTGGGGCTCGGCATCGGCGCGGCGTTGCTCACCCTGGAGCACATTCGGCAGAGCGGCACACCCTGGGGTTGGGTCGCCGCAGGCGCTGCGTTCGCCGCGGCTCTGGGCGGCTGGTCGGTTCGGCACCTGATGCGCGCTCCTGATCCGCTGGTCCAGCTGGGCGTATTGCGGGTGCGCACCCTGCGGATCACGGTGTCGGCGGGATCGCTGTACCGCGCGGTGATCGTCGCGGTCCCGTTCCTGCTGCCGCTGCAGTTTCAACTCGAATTCGGCTGGACCCCATTGGCGGCCGGGCTCGTGGTCGCGGCGCTATTCCTCGGCAACCTCACCATCAAGCCGGCGACCACCCCGCTGATGCGGCGATTCGGGATCCGACGCGTGCTGCTCGTCAACGGCGTCGCCTCCATCGGATGCTTCGCGCTGCTGGCGTTGCTGCATCCGGGCCTGCCCATTGCGGTGATCGTGGTCGTTCTCTACGTCAGCGGTGCCCTGCGCTCGATCGGCTTCACCGCCTACAACAGCCTGGCGTTCGCCGACGTCGAGGGCGATGAGCTCACGCACGCCAACACCCTCAACGCGTCGGTGCAGGAACTCGCGTCGGGTCTCGGCATCGCGGTCGCAGCCCTGGTGCTCAGCCTGATCGCGTCGTACCCGCTGACCTACCTGCTGCTCGGTGCGCTGATGGCCGTGACCCTCGTCGAGTCGATCCGCCTGCCCGGCGACGCCGGGGCCCACGTGAGTCGGCCGGCGTAAGTTGCCGCAGGCTCGTGTCAGCGGGTGCCGCTCCTCGCGAACTCGGCGATGGCGTCGATGTTCGATGGGTCGATGAACGCAGGACCGGTCAGCGTGGGCTCACCACCGCCGATGACGTTGCGGTTGTTGAGATAGAGCCACAGCGCGTCCACGGCGAGGTAACCCTGGAGGAACGGCTGCTGATCGACGGCCCACTGCACCTTGCCCGATTTGATGGCGTCGACGAGCTCGGCGTTGGTGTCGAAGGTGCCGATCCGCGCACTGCTGTGCGCACCGGCGGCGGACTGCACCGCCGTCAGCGCGATCGGAGCGCCCAGGGTGACCAGGTAGTCGATCGAGGGATCCTGCTGCAGTTTGGCGGTGATGGTGGATTGCACGGACGGCATGTCGGTGCCGTTGACGTTGAGGTTCTCTACCGCGCCACCAAAGCCGGCCTTGACACCGGCGCAACGAGATTCGAGCGCGACGTTGCCTTGGTCCTGGATGACGCAGACGACCTTCTTCGCGCCCTCGGCGGCCAGCCGCTTGCCCGCTGCCTCACCGGAGATCTTCTCGTCCTGCCCGAAGTACGCCTTGGCGCCCATGCGCTGCCACGCGTCGATGCCCGCGTTGAACGCCACCACCGGCATGCCCGCCTTGATCGCGGCACTGACACCGGGTTCGAGCGCCTCGGGCCGGGCGAGCGTGACCGCGAGCGCGTCGACCTTGCTGTCGACGGCGTTTTGGACGAGGTTGGCTTGATCGGGCCCCTGAAGCTCCGACGAGTACTTCAGGTCGATGTTGTCCTTGGCGGCTGCGGTCTCGGCGCCCTTCCGGATCAGATCCCAGAACGTGTCCCCCGGCGGGCCGTGAGTGACCATGGCGACGGTGAAGCGCGGAGTGTCGGCGTGCCCCGCGGCCATGCCGCTACCGGAGCTGCTTGGCTTGCCGCCGGTGCTCGAGCACGCGCTCAGGATCAGCAACGCGCTGAATGCCACCGTCGCGGCCCGAAACGTGCGGCCTACCCGCCTGGATTGAACGGTCATGTTCGTACTCTCTTTCACTGGTCAGCCGACGAGGGCGGAGTTGGCGGCTTTGAGGGTTTCGGCGGCGACCCGCAGACCTTCGAGCTGGCCGAGCTCAACGTCCTCGTGCTCGATGTTGACGGCCATGTCCGGATCGACGGCCTCGAGCGCTTGCAGGAACCGTGCCCAGAACTGCGTGTCGTGTCCGCGGCCGACGGCCACGAAGTCCCATGCGGAGTCCTCTGGCCACTTGTTCACCACGTGACGCCCCCCGAGCCCAGTCGGATTCTGGTCCAACGGGATTCGGGTGAACCGCTCGTCGAGGACTCCATAGATCTTGCAGTTGTCGTTGATGCGGGTGTCCTTGGCGGCGGCGTGGAACACTAGCGGCCCCAGCCATTCGATGGCCGCGATCGGATCGATGCCTTGCCAGAACAGATGGGACGGATCCAGCTCGGCACCGACGTTGGTGGCGCCGACTCGCTCGACGAGGCGACGCATCGTCGGCGGGTTGAAGACCAGGTTCTGCGGGTGCATCTCAATGGCGACCTTGACGCCGTGCTCACGGGCCAATGCGTCGATCTCGGTCCAGAAGGGAACGGCGACTTCGTCCCACTGGTAGTCCAGTGAGTCCAGGTAGCCGGAGTCCCAGGTGTTGACGTGCCACGCGGGCCACTGCCCGCCAGGGTGCGCGTGCGGCAGCCCCGACATGGTCACCACCCGATCGACTCCGAGCAGTCCGGCCACGCGGATGGCGTTGCGCAGATCCTCGGCGTCGTCTGGTCCGACCTCGGGGTCGGGATGCAGCGGATTGCCGTTGCAGTTCAGTCCGGCGATCGACACTCCGGTGCCGTCGAAGGTGGCCAGATAATCCTCCGGCGCCACCTCACCATTCAGCAGCGCGTTGACGGGAAGGTGTGGGGCGGGCAGGAATCCGCCTGCGTTGAGCTCCGCTCCGGTCAGGCCGAGGGAGGCGATGACCTCGAGCGCCTCGCGCAATGGCCGGTCGTGCAGGATCGCGGTGTAGACACCGAGCTTCATGTTCTGTGACTCCTTGCTTTCAGAGGACCTTGACGGCGGCGCCGCCTGATTGGGCGGATTCGGTGATGGCGGCAACGACGCGCAGGCCATGCAGCCCGGCGTCGAATCCGGGCAGTGGTCCCAGGTCGCCGATGCCGGCGATCTGGTCGAGGAAGGCCCGGGTCTGGTACGAGAACAGGTCGGCGACACCGTGCCCGACGCCGCCCGCATCCATGGGCAGACCGCCGCGGATGTACGGGTGGTCGGGCCCGACGAGCACCCGGCGCGGTCCGGCCAACACAGCGCGGTCCTCCGCCGTCGAGATCTCGAACTCGGCGGCGCGGTGCAGGTTCCACGCCGCCGAGCCTGCGGACGCGAACAGCTCGAAGCCCAGACCGTCGGGCAGGTCGTGGGCCACCCGCGACGCGGAGAACGTGCCGACGGCGCCGTTGGCGAAGGTGGCGGTGAACGTCGCGACGTCCTCGTTCTCGACCGGCGCGAGCTCGTCGCTCACCGCAGCCTTGGTATGTCCGTAGGTGACCCCCAACGGAACGGGGCGCTCCGCGATGAGCGTCGCGAAGGCCGCTCCCCCGACCTCGGCGATGGGTCCGCAGACGAACTCACTCAGGTCGATGAGATGACTGCCGACGTCGGCGAGGGCACCCGTTCCCGGGCCGCCACGGTAACGCCAGGTGATCGGCCCGGTGGGGTCGAGCGCGTAGTCGCACCAGTAGTGCCCGTTGAAGTGGACGAGGTCGCCGATCGTCCCGGCGCTGAGTTCGCGGCGGATCTGTTCCACCGCGGGCGAACGGCGGTAGGTGTAGCCGACGGCCGTCACCCGGTCCGACTGCTCGGCCGCGGCGACCATGGCCTCGGCGTCACCGAGCGATCCTGCCAGCGGCTTCTCGCAGAGTACGTGCTTGCCCGCGGCCAGCAGGCCTTCGACGATCTCGCGGTGCAGGTGGTTGGCGACGACAACGCTGACGGCATCGACGTCGGGCGCCTCGGCGACGGCCCGCCAGTCGTACTCCGCGCGCTCGTAGCCGTACCGGCGGGCCGTGTCCTCGGCGACGGCGGCGTTGGTGTCGGCGATCGCCACCAGCCGGACGTCTGGCCGATCCGTTCCGAACAACGTGGTGGCTGCGCGGTATCCGGCGGCGTGGGCACGCCCCGCCATGCCGCCTCCGATGACGGCGACCCCGATGGATTGATTCGTCACTGTCTGCAACTCCTAGTCTCGACGCGGTCGCTCCGTGCGGCGAAGGCGACACGGATCTCCGCTTTGTTTAGTCCGGTCTACTAGACCGGTCTAGTAGCGCTACTATGAGCGCTGTCACATCCGGCTGTCAACCCCTGCCGGCATTCACGGAAACGAGGTGCGCGTGACTAGGGACGACGCTCGGCCCACCATGGCCGACATCGCCGCGCGAGTCGGCGTGTCCAAGGCGCTGGTGTCGCTGGTCTTCCGCAACGCCGCAGGCCCGAGCGCGGAGACACGCAAACGGGTGCTGGCGGCCGCAGACGAACTCGGCTACCGGGTGAACCGGACGGCCGCCATGATGACCGCCAGACGCTCACACCACATCGGCGTAACGATCAACATACGCAACAGTTTTCATACCGAGATCGCCGAGAAGATCGTCGCCGCGGCCGACCGCGCCGGCTACGAGGTCGTGCTCGGCGCCATCACCCCTACACACGGCGAGGCGAAGGTGATCGACACCCTGCTGGACTTCCGCTGCGAGGGCCTACTCCTGCTCGGACCCGAGCTGCCCACCGAGAAGCTAACCGCACTCGGCAAGCAGTTGCCGTCGGTGGTCATCGGACGACGCGTGCGTGCCAACACGCTCGACGTCGTGCGTACGGCCGATGCCCGCGGCATCGGACAGGTGGTCGACTACCTCGTCGAGCTCGGCCACCGCGACGTCGTGCACGTCTCGGGCGGATCGGGTGTCATCGCCGCCGATCGTCGCAACGGCTACTTGCGGGCCATGCGCAAGAACGGTCTGGACGCACACGCCGACGTGATCGAGGGCGATTTCACCGAGTCCGTGGGAATCGTTGCGGCGCAACGACTGCTGGCAACCGAGCTGCCGACTGCCATCGTGTGCGCCAACGATCGGGTGGCGGTCGGCGTCGTCGACGCGCTGCGCCGCGCCGGTGTCGACGTCCCCGGCGGCGTCTCGGTCACCGGCTACGACGACAGCATGCTGGCGCAGCTGGGCCACATCGACCTCACGTCCGTCAACCAGAAACCCACCGAGCAGGCCGACAACGCCGTCGCGGCCGTGGTCGACCGACTCGACAACGGCCGCACCGACGCTCAGTCCGCGGTGCTGACTCCGCAGTTGGTCGTGCGCACCTCGACGGCCCCACCTCGCGACGCTGCTACCGCGGGCGGGGCAACCCCAGCACCTGTTGCGCGATGATGTTGCGCTGAATCTCCGACGTGCCGCCCGCGATGGTGCCCGAGAAGCTGCGCGCGTACCGCTCGAACCAGCTGGCGAAGTAGTGGTCCAGGTTCATGTGCGCGTACGGGCCCGTCGTCGTCGGATGCAGCAATCCGTCCGACCCCGCCGACGACAGCGCCAGGTCGCTCACCCGCATCTCGGCGTCCGCACCGAAAAGCTTCGGAATCGACACCGACGCGACGTCGACCTCCCCGCGGGAAGCCTTGGCCAGCCCGACCGATCCGAGCAACCGCAGCGCCTGGTAGTCCATGATCGAGCTTGCGTACTGGTCGCGCTCGATGTCGTTGGAGGGCCGAAAGTCCGCAATGACGTTGGCGATTCGGTCGGCGAACCCGAGCCACATCATGGTGCGCTCGTGGCCGAGCGATCCGTTGGCCACTCCCCAGCCACCGTTGAGCGGACCGACGAGGTTCTCGGCGGGCACCACGACGTCGGTGAAGAAGACCTCGTTGAAGTCCTTGTTCTCCTCGCCACAGAGGTCGGCGAACGGGCGACGGACCACCCCGGGCGTATCGGTCGGGATGATCAGCACGCTGATGCCCTTGTGCTTGGGCGCGTCGGGATCGGTGCGCACGAACGTCAACAGGTAGTCGGCGTCGTGGGCGCCCGACGTCCACACCTTCTGACCGTTGACGACGAAGGTGTCGCCATCGCGAACGGCCCTGGTGCGCAACGATGCGAGGTCTGAGCCGGCACTCGGTTCGCTCATGCCCAGCGACGCGGTCAGCTCACCCTTGAGCACCGGCACGGCCCAGCGGTGCTTCTGCTCGTCGGTGCCGAACGTCAGCAGGGATGCGGCGATGATGTTGACGCCCTGCGGGTTGAAGCTGTGGTAGATCCGCCGCTTGCACAGCTCCTCGAGATGCACGTACGTCTGCAACACCGTGGCGTTGCGGCCACCGAACTCCGGCGGCTGGGCGGGCAGCAGCCAACCGTTGTCGAACAGCAGGCGCTGCCAGTCACGCGCCCACTGCGGCATGTGCGACACCGAGCGCGGCCGCTCGAGCGTCTCGGCCGCCGACGGCAGGTGGGCGTCGAGGAAGGCGGAGAACTCCGCACGGAACGCCTCGACGTCAGAATCAAATGAGAGTTGCATCGAACTCCTCCGCGATCATCGCGCGGTGCTCAGCGGCGCCGCCCAGCATCAACTCACCGGCCTTGGCCCGCTTGAGCGCGAACTGAAGGTCGTTCTCCCAGGTGAAGCCCATGGCGCCGAACGTCTGCAGGCCGTGGCGGAACACCAGCGCCTGGCATTCCCCTGCCGACGCCTTGGCCATCGCCGCCGCAATGCGTCGCCGTGGGTCGTCGGCCGCGATGGTGAGCGCCGAGAAGTAGGACAGCGCACGGGCCCGCTCGATCGCGACGTGCATGTCGGCGGCCTTGTGCTGAATGGCTTGGAAGGACCCGATCGGCACACCGAACTGCTGACGGCTCTTCGCGTGTTCGAGTGCCAGCTCGAGGATGCGCTGGCATGCCCCGACCATGGTGATGGCCATCCCCATCAGGGCGACGTGGCGGGCACGTTCCGGATCGACGGGCAGCCGTTCGGAGTCGGCGACGTGAACGCCGACGAGCGACACTTCGGCGACGTGCAGCACCGGATCGAAAACGTCGACGCGCCTGGCGGTGACGTCATCGGCCTCGATCAGGAAGACACCTGCCGCGGTCACGACGGCGAGCCGCTCCGCGCGGTCGCCGTCGAGCACGAAGCGGTCCGTGCCCGTCAGCACCCAGCCGTCGGCGTCGCGGATTGCGCTGACACCGCTGTACACGGCCGCCCCCGAGCGCAGCGGATCGAAGCGATCGCCCACGAGGGGGCCGTATTGAGTCAGGGTGGCCAGGTATGGGGTGGGGTCGGTGGCCCGTCCGAGCTCCTCCAGCACGATGGCCAGCTCGACGGCGTTCTCGGGGTCCGTCAGCTCGGTCCACCCGGCGTCGGCGTAGACCTTCCACAGGGGCAGCGGGTCGGCGCCGTCCTCGGCGACGCTGCGAACCAACGTCGCCGGACAGTGCTTGCCGACGGCGTCGCGCACCGTCTCCTGCCATAACCGCTGATCAGCATCGAACTCGAGTAACACTCGACCGCCTCCTGTGACCGCTCGCGTTTCCCGGTGAGAATATCATTCTCATGATTGGTGTCAGCATTCTCCCCTAGCGGGTGACCCTTTTCCGCTGACCGCCGCTGTACGGGTGACCAGCAGACACGCTCACCAGCACGTTCACCAACCAGCTGGTTGAGAACATTATTCTTGCGAATGAAGAACAACGATCTACACTGAGGGCAGTTCCGGTGACGCCCGCCCGGAAGAACAGCTACGGACGGATTGGCGCGAAGTGACCGTGCAGATACCCAGCGACGGGGCGGGTGGCGTCGTCACGACCCCCGTCATCGACGCCAGCGTGCACATCTTCTGCAAGTCCAACAAAGAGTTGCGCGGCACATTCATGCGCGAGCCGTTCTCGAGCCGCGGCTTCCCTGACTACGAGATGGACTGGTACGGCGCACCCGGCGGCGAGTACCTCAAGGGCGCCCGCGGACCCGACCGCCAATACCCCGGGTCGGATCCTGAGCTCGTCGCCGCGGAGCTGTTCGACAAGCGCGGCGTGGACGTTGCGATCCTGCATCCGATGACCCGCGGAATCATGCCCGACCGGCACCTCGGCACCGCGATCGCCGCGGGACACAACGAGATGATGGTGACCCGGTGGCTCGACGGGGAATTCGGCGAGAAGTTCCGTGGCACCATCCGCGTCAACCCCGACGACGTCGCGGGAGCGCTGCGCGAGATTGCGAAGTACAAGGACCATCCACGCGTCGTTCAGATTGGCATCCCGCTGCAGTCGCGTGAGCTCTATGGCAAGCCGCAGTTCTGGCCGCTGTGGGACGCCGCCGCCGAGGCGAACCTCCCGGTGGCCGTGCACATCGAGGTCGGTGCTGGAATCGCCTTCCCGCCAACGCCTTCCGGCAAGGCCCGCACCTACGAACAGTACCTGTCGTTCATGGCGCTGAACTACCTGTACCACCTGATGAACATGATCGCCGAGGGCGTGTTCGAGCGGACGCCGACACTGAAGTTCGTCTGGGCCGACGGCGCCGCCGACCTGCTGACGCCGTTCATGTGGCGGATGGACTGCTTCGGCCGGCCGCACCTCGAGCAGACGCCGTGGGCGCCCAAGATGCCCAGCGACTACCTGCCGGGACACGTCTACTTCGTGCAGGGCAGTCTCGACGGGCCAGGCGACACCGACTTCGCCGGCGAGTGGTTCTCCTTCACCGGCAAGGAGGACATGACGATGTTCGGCTCGAGCTACCCGCATTGGGACAGCAACACATTGACGGTGCCGAGCTCCTACACGGCCGAGCAGCGGGACAAGCTGTGCTGGCGAAACGCCGCAGAGTTGTACGGCATAGAAAGTCCAGTCATTCCGTCCGCCATTGCGGCACAGTAGAGGGAGCGAGGAGGCCACATGACCATTACCGGGTCAGCGACAACCAATCCACGGGTGCCTGCCGCCGAACGCATCGCCGTGCGGTGCGTCGACTCCGACGTCCATCCCATGCCGCGGCGCGGCGAACTGGTCGAGTACATCCCAGAACCGTGGCGCAGCAAGTACTTCACCAACCACCCCGTTGGGGACCAGATCTATTACGATGCACCGGATTACGCACACTCGTACGCCATGCGCGTCGACAGCTTCCCGCCGGACGGCGAGTTTGCGTGCAGCGATCCCGACATGGCGTTGCGGCAGCTGATCATGGAGGCCGGCTCCGACATCGCGATCCTGGAGCCCACACACGGCGAATCCCGGTTGGCCGAAGCCACTCAGGCGTACTGCATCGCCACCAATTCCTGGCTGGCCGACAACTGGCTGGACAGCCACAACAACTGGCACGAGCGGTGGCGCGGTTCGATCTGCGTGGCCATCGAGGATCCGGTCGGCACCGTCGGCGAGATCGAGAAGTGGGCCGAACACCCCTACATGTCGCAGATCCTGATCAAGGCCGAGCCGCGGCCGTCATGGGGCGACCCGATGTACGACCCGATCTGGGCGGCGGCCACCAAGTACGACATGCCGGTGAGCTGCCACCTCTCCCGCGGTGTCTACGAGACGCTGCCCATCCCGCCGGTCGGCCTGCCGAGCTACAACCACGACTTCATGGTCACCTACTCACTGCTGGCGGCCAACCAGGTGATGAGCCTGATCTTCGACGGCACGTTCGACCGCCACCCCACCCTGAAGATCGTGTTCATCGAGCACGCGTTCAGCTGGATCCTGCCGCTGATGTGGCGCATGGACGCCATCTACGCCAAGCGCAAGTCATGGATGGAGATCAAGCGCAAGCCCAGCGAGTACGTCAAGGACCACATCAAGTTCACCACCCAACCGCTCGACTATCCCGAGGACAAGACGGAACTCTCCCGGGCCTTCGAGTGGATGGACTGCGAGAAGATCCTGCTCTACAGCAGCGACTACCCGCACTGGACGTTCGACGACCCCCGCTGGCTGGTCAAGCACCTGCCCGAGCACGCTCGCGAGGCCATCATGTTCCGCAACGGCATCGAGACCTACAAGCTCCCCGACACCGTGCCGGTGCTCGAGGGCCAGGTCCGGGTGTTCTGAACTAGTGACCGAACCGAAGACGCCCCGACTCGCGCAGGGGCGGGAACACGTCGTCGCCACGGTTGACGAAATCCCGCCGGGCACACACAAACTGGTGCCGATCGGACGGCACGGTGTTGGCGTGTACAACGTCAACGGCACGTTCTACGCCATTGCCAACTACTGCCCGCACGAGGGTGGCCCGCTGTGTTCGGGCCGTGCCCGCGGCCGCAACGTCGTCGACGCGAACGTGCCCGGCGACGCCGTGATGGTCCGCGACATGGAGTTCATCTTCTGCCCCTGGCACCAATGGGGTTTCGAGCTCGCCACGGGGACCACCGCGGTCAAGCCCGAGTGGAGCATCCGCACCTACCCCGTCCGGGTCGTCGGCGACGACGTCCTCGTCCAGGCCTGAAGCCGGATTTCGAGCCCCCAAAAATCGGAGAGAAGTTGCCCAACAAGAAGATCGAGATCAATGGCGGCAACGTCGTCTACGAGATCCTCGGTTCCAAGAACACAGCGGGCGATCATATTGTTTTGACCCCAGGCGGTCGCTTCAGCAAGGACATCCCTGGGCTGAAACCCCTTGCGCGGGCACTGGTCAAGGGTGGCTACCGCGTCCTGCTGTGGGACCGGCCGAACTGCGGCAAGTCGGACGTACAGTTCTACGGCAAGAGTGAATCCCACATGCGCGCCGACACGTTGCAGCAGCTGATCACGAAATTGGACATCGGCCCTTGCATCATCGCGGGCGGTTCCGGTGGGGCCCGCGACTCGATGCTCACCACCATGCTCTATCCCGAGCTGGTCACCAAGCTGGTGGTGTGGAACATCGTCGGCGGGGTCTACGGCTCGTTCGTGCTTGGCGGGCACTACGTAGTGCCGAGCATCCTGGCGGTGCGGGGCGCCGGCATCAACGGTCTGCTGCACGTCGGCGAGTGGAAGCAGCGCATTGAAGAGAATCCGGAGAACCTGGACCGAATCCGCGCGCTCGACGCCGACGACTTCCTCAAGGTGATGCTGCGCTGGCTCAACGCGTTCGTCTCCAAGCCGGGCCAGACGATCCCCGGTGTCGAGGACTACATGTTCGACGACATCAAGGTTCCGACGTTGATCATTAGGGGCGGCGAGGACGACTGGGACCATCCGAAGCGGACATCGCTCGAAGTGAGTTGCCTCATCAAGGGCTCCAAGCTGATCGATCCACCGTGGCCGGAGGACGCGTGGGAGCGCGCGGGCGAGAAGTTCGCCGCCAGTGGGGGAAAGAAGTTCTGCCTCTTCGACACGTGGGTGCAGGCCGCGCCGCCGATCCTGGACTTCCTGGACAGCTGATGGCGTGTTCAGCGGGTATGGATGTGGACCTCGCAGTTGAGCGAGGCCTCCAACGCGGTGTGCACCCGGCTCTCCGGCATCCGCTCGAGGTCGGCCGTGCGCAGCGTCACGTGGATGACGTCCCAACCCTCGTCGCCGGGAATTCGTTCGATCTCGCCGTCCAGCCCCAAGCCGGCCAGCACCCCGTGCGCGTCGTCATCGGTGCCCCTGCTCACGTAGGTGAGCACACCCGCCGTAGGGGTGGCACCGAAGGTGCCGAAGGCGTTGGCGCACAACTCGACTGCGGCGTGCTCGAGCTGGTCGGGATCGTCACCGGCGATGAGCACCTCGACCTGCCTGCGGCCTGCGGGCATGGCCGCGAGCTCGGCCTCGACCACGTCGACGCCCGCGGCGTCGGCCAACCCGACGAGGGCCGCCATGCCGTCCTTTAACTGTGCGGCCGTGAGCTTTGCCGTCGGATCGACGTCGACCCGTACCACCGCAGTTCTCATGCCCGCCAGCCTATCCGCGGGTAGGAAGGCACCAACATGAACACGTCCGCGATCACACCGGCCGACGCGCTGGTGATCGCCGCCTGGCCAGGCACCACGCCGCGGCTGCTGCGGTTTACTCCTGGCGTCGAGGACTACGCCGAGTACGCCGGGAGCGGCGGCTATCAGGCGCTCGACGAGCCCGACCGACTGCTCGACGAGGTCGAGCGCAGTGGGCTGTTGGGCCGCGGTGGCGCGGCATTCCCGCTCGCCGTCAAACTCCGCACGGTGCGAGACGCCGGCCGGGCCGGTGGTCACACCGTCGTGCTCGCCAATGGCGAGGAGGGCGAACCCGCGTCCGTCAAGGACAAGTGGCTGCTGCGCAACCGTCCGCACCTGGTGCTCGACGGGGTCCGGCTGGCCGCCCGCGTCGTCGGCGCCAAGCGCGCCGTGGTCTACGTCTCGGATCCCGTTGCGGCCCAAGCTCTTGACCTGGCCTTGGCGGCCGCGAACCTCGAGCTGTCGATCGGGGTGATGACGGTCGAGGCCGGCTACGTCGCAGGCGAGGAGACCGCCGCCGTCCGCGCGGTCAACGGCGGACCAGCGAAACCCACCGACAAGCCACCCAGGCCATTCCAAGTGGGGGTCGACGGCCAGCCGACACTCGTCAGCAACGTCGAGACGCTGGCCAACCTGCCGTTCGTGCTGCGCCACGGCGGTACAGAGTTCCGCGCCGTCGGTACGCAGGCATCGCCTGGAACGTTCCTCGCCACGGTGACGGGCGCCGGCCGACCGCCCGCCCTCTACGAACTGCCGCACGGCGTGACGTTCACCGACCTCCTTGCGCTGCACGGTGTTTCGTCCGACCAGGTTCACGGCGCCTTAATGGGCGGATACTTCGCCGGGTTGATCAACCGCTCCATCTTGGACGCCACCCTGGATCACGAGACGCTGCGCGAGCTCGGCACCGCACTCGGATGTGGGGCCGTCGCCATCCTGACCGAGGACTGCCCCGTCGCGGTCGCCGCAGCGGTCATGGCCTACTTCGACCGCGAGAACGCGGGCCAGTGCGGGTCGTGCTTCAACGGCACCGCGGCGATGTCGGCTGTCACGTCCGCACTCCGCGACGGCGTGGCAGGAGAGGAGGATCTGGCCCGACTCGAGCGGTGGTCGGTGGTGCTGCGCGGGCGCGGCGCCTGTGCCACCCTCGACGCCGCGACCAACATCGCGACAAGCCTGCTCAAGCAGTACCCGGAATTGGTCGCCAGCCACCTGACCGGGGCGTGCGACTCGTGCCGCGCGAGTGCGTTCAGCGCCTTGCGGCCCTATGAGGTGGAGGCGGTCTCGTGAGCGAGCAGATGAAGATCAAGTTGGACCGCACGATGTGCGACGGCTTCGGCGTCTGCGCAAAGCATGCGCCTGAGTACTTTTCGCTCGACGACTGGGGCTACGCGTCGCTGATCGGCGACGGAACCGTCCCCGAGGCCGACCGCGACGCGGTGATGCGGGCGCTGCTCGACTGTCCGGTGCACGCCATCATCGAACTGCACCCGGCCACCCCCGAACGAGCGGGACACTGACGTGGACGTGCCCGGCCGCCCACTGCCGCAGCTCACCGCCCAGAACGAGTTCTTCTGGACGTCCGGAGCCGATGGTCAGCTCCGTATCCAGGAGTGCCTGAGCTGCCAAGCGTTGATCCATCCGCCCGCTCCCATATGCCGCTACTGCCGGGCGACCAAGATGGGCGTGCGCGTCGTCTCCGGCAAGGCCACCCTCGCTGGGCTGACGGTCAACCACCGGTTCGGCTTTCCCGACCTGCCTCCGCCCTACGTGGTGGCCGAGGTCGCCATCGCCGAGGATCCCCGAGTTCGGTTGACCACCAACATCATCGACTGCGACCCCGACGAGCTCGAACTGGGCCAACCCGTCGAGGTCGCGTTCCAGCAGCTCGAGGACGTCTGGCTACCGGTGTTCAAGAAGGCCGCCGACGCGGCTGCGCCTACCGCCATGCCCGAAGACCTGATCCCGCCAGAACAGTTCGCCAAGTACGTCCGGCCGATGCTCACCAAGGAGAAGTTCGAGGACCACTCGGCGATCACCGGCATCGGCATGTCGAAGATCGGCCGCAGGCAGATGGTGCCGCCGCTGTCGCTGACCATCGAAGCCTGTGAGCAGGCTGTCGCCGACGCAGGCCTGACGTTCGACGACATCGACGGGCTTTCGACCTATCCGGGGCTCGACATGATGGGGATGGGTGAAGGGGGCGTCAGCGCGCTGGAGGGTGCCCTCGGGCTGCGGCCGACGTGGATCAACGGCGGCATGGACACCTTCGGCCCTGGCGGTTCGGTGATCGCGGCGATGATGGCCGTCGCCACCGGGATGGCCCGCCACGTGCTGTGCTTCCGCACGCTGTGGGAGGCGACGTTCGGCCAACTGGTCAAGGAGGGCAAGATGTCCCCTCCAATGGGCGCCCGGACCACCAGCTTTCAACACCCGTTCGGCGCAACGTCGGCGGCACACGTGTTGGCGCAGAACGCGAGTCGACACTTCCACCGCTACGGCACCACGCGCGAGACGCTCGGCTGGATCGCATTGAACCAGCGCGCGAACGCCGCGCTCAATCCGACGGCGATCTATCGCGACCCGATGACGATGGACGACTACATGTCCGCGCGGATGATCACCACGCCGTTCGGGCTCTACGACTGCGACGTGCCGTGCGACGGCGCCGTCGCGGTCATCGTGTCGGCCGTCGACGTCGCGCGCGATATGGCCAAGCCGCCCGTCCTGTTCGAGGCCGTCGGCACGCAGATCATCGAGCGGCTCGACTGGGACCAGACCACGCTCACGCACGAGCCGCAGGTGCTGGGCCAGAGCGCTCACATGTGGTCGCGAACGTCATTGCAGCCCAGCGACGTCCACGTCGCGGAGCTATACGACGGGTTCACCTTCAATTGTCTTTCGTGGCTCGAGGGGCTGGGCTTCTGCGGCATCGGAGAGGCCAAGGACTTCCTCGACGGCGGTAAGAACATCGCGCGCGACGGCGTGATTCCGCTGAACACCCACGGCGGCCAGCTGTCCCACGGCCGCACCCACGGCATGGGCCTGATCCACGAGGCGGTCACCCAGCTGCGGGGCGAGGCGGGCGAGCGGCAGGTTGCCGGCGCCCGAGTCGCGGTCACCAGCAGCGGCGGTCTGACCCCCAGCGGCGTGATGCTCTTGCGGTCGGACGCGTGAGCCCCGACCCCCGCCCGCGCGTCGTCATGGTCGACGGCGTGCCGATGTCTGCGCTCGTCGCCGCGGTCGACGATCCGCGCGCGGTAATCGTCGCCGTCCACGGCGGCGCGACGTCGTCGGCGTACTTCGACTGTCCTGGTCACCCTCGACTGTCGTTGTTGCGCTTAGCCGCAACGCAGGGCTTCACGGTGATCGCCCTCGACCGACCGGGCTACGGAGCCTCGGCGCTCTACCAGGACGAGCTGGCGGATTCCGAGCGGCGGGTGGCGCTCGCGTACGGCGCGGTGGACAAGATCCTCGGCGACGGACCCCGCGGCAGCGGACACTTCCTGGTCGCGCACTCGGCGGGCTGCGAGCTGGCGTTGCGGATGGCGGTCAGCGACCGCGGCGGGCTGCTGGGTGTCGAGTTGGCCGGCACCGGGTTGCGCTACAGCCCCGAAGCCAAGGCCATCATCAGCGAGGCCACCACCACCTTGCGCCCGGCCGGGCTACGCGAGCTGCTCTGGCACCCCACCGCGCTCTATCCCCCCGAGGTGTTGACCGGTGGGCTCTCCGCGCAGGGCGTGGCCTACGAAGCGGGCGTGACGGCGAACTGGGCGCGGAGTGACTTCCCCGCCGTCGCCGCCCAGGTGCGGGTGCCCGTCGAGTTCAGCGCGGCCGACCACGAGCGCGTCTGGGAGTCGACGCCCGAGGCGCTCGCCTCGATCACCGCGTTGTTCACCGCGTCACCGCGGGTCGTGGTCAACGAAATGACGAGCAGCGGACACAATCTCAGCGTCGGCCTTACCGCAGACGAGTACCACCGACGGGTGTTGTCCTTCATCGAGGAATGCATCGCTGCCCAGGAGCGCAGCGATGAAACGAGCATGGAAGCGGAGGCAGGTTGATGCGGGTCGGATTCATCGGATTGGGCAGTCAGGGCGGCCCGATGGCACGCCGGATCGTCGAGGGCGGGTACGACCTCACGCTGTGGGCGCGCAGGCCCGCGTCGGTGGAGCCGTACGCCGACACCGCCGCGAAGGTCGCCGCGACGCCGGCCGAACTGGGCGCGGCGAGCGACCTCGTGTGCCTGTGCGTGGTGGGCGACGACGACGTACGGCAGGTGCTCGCGGGCGACACCGGAGTGCTGGCCGGTATGCAGCCGGGCGGCGTCATCGCCATTCACAGCACGGTGCACCCCGACACGTGCCGCGAGCTCGCGGAACTGGCTGCCGAACACGGTGTTTCGCTGATCGACGCGCCGGTCAGCGGCGGCGCCCCGGCCGTCGAGGAAGGCACGCTGATGGTCATGGTCGGCGGCGAGGAGGCGATCGTCGAGAAGTGCCGGCCGGTGTTTGCGACCTACTCCGACGCGATCGTGCACCTCGGCGGACTGGGCGCCGGTCAGGTCGCCAAGATCCTCAACAACCTGCAATTCAGCGCCAACCTCGGCAGCGCGATGAGCACGCTGGAGTTGGGGGACGCGCTCGGCATCCCCCGCGACCGGCTCTGCCAGGTGCTCAATCGCGGTTCAGCAACCAGCAAGGCGATCTCCAGCATCACCGTGTTCGGCGGCTCCCTCGAGGGGCTTGCCCCGATTGCAGGTGCGTTGCTGCAGAAGGACGTTCGGCACGCCGCCAGCCTCGCCGAGCACGCGTCGTCCCCGGAGGGATCGGTGTTCACAGCGGCGGACACGGCACTGGAGTCGATGGACCACCCGAGGTGACGAGCGACCATCTCCCTCTCGCCGAAAGTACGGTTGTTGACGGCCTTACTCGCGATTTGCGTACAACAACCGTACGTTCGGCGTCGCGATGAGGGTCGGGTTCGTCGGCGCGGGCCGCATGGGCGCTCCGATGGTGCGTCGGCTCGTCGACGCCGGTCACGAGATCAGGGTGCTCGGCCGCACCGACGAGGCGCGACAGGCGGTCACCGAACTCGGTGCCACCGCCGTCGCCGAACTCGCTGATGCGGCGGAGCAGGCCGACGTTGTCGTCGTGTGTGTCTTCACCGACGATCAGGTGAAGCGCGTGTGCTTCGACGACGGTCTGCTCGCGGCGATGCCTTCGGGCTCCACGCTGGTGCTGCACACCACCGGCAGCCCCCGCACTGCCGAGGCGATCGCCGCGGAGGCGCCGCACGTCGCCATCGTCGACGCACCCGTGAGCGGCGGGCCGCACGACATCGCGGCGGGCCGCATCGCGCTGTTCGTCGGTGGCGACGACGACGCGGTCGCCGGCGTACGGCCCGTCCTGAGCGCCTACGGAGACCCGGTCCTTCACGTCGGTCCGCTCGGCAGCGGACAGAAGGTCAAGCTCATCAACAACGTGCTGTTCGCCGCGCAACTCGGGCTGCTCTCCGAGGCGTCCCGGCTCGCCACCGGGCTGGGAGTCGACGAGTCCGCGCTGCTCGAAGCAGTTGCACACGGCAGCGGTGCGAGCCGCGCGCTCGGCCTGGTCGCCAACGCCGGATCGGTCGCCACGTTCGTCTCCGCCGTCGGCGAGTTCATCGGAAAGGACGTCGCCGTGGCGCGCGCGACGGTCGCCGAGCTCGGGGCCGAACTCGGCGCCCTCGATGAGGTCGTCAGCGCCGGAATTCGGCCAGAGAACTGAGCTGGATTTACCGTTTCGAAAGCTTCCGGTAAGGCATACTATGAGCGTTACATATGAACCGTCTCGCGTAACGCGCACCCCCGGTCGCTAGCCCCGCCGCGAAAGAGGAGCCCATGACCAAGCCCAAGGTCAAATTCAGCCCGGTATCACCCGAGTACTTCGCGAACCCCTACGAGGTGTACCAGCGGATGCGCGACGATGCGCCGCTCTACTACGACGAGGAAGAGGACTTCTACGCCCTCACCAGGCACGAGGACGTGGCGGCCGCGTTCAAGGATCACGAGGCGTTCTCGTCGGCCCGCGGTTGCGATTTGGGCATGGTGCGCACCGGAGAGGTGCCGCAGAAGTCGATCATCTTCATGGATCCGCCCGACCACCGGCACATGCGCAGCCTGCTCAACAAGGCGTTCACTCCGCGCGCGATCCAGTCGCAGAAGGAGACGGTCGTCGAGATCATCGAGCACTACCTCGGCATGGTCGACCCGGACAACTTCGACGTCGTCCAGGACTTCTCCGGTCCGTTCCCCGTCGAGGTCATCACCCGGATGGCCGGCGTGCCAGAGGACTTCCGCCAGCAGGTCCGGCATTGGATCGACACGAGCCTGCACCGCAAGCCGGGCCAGATCGACATAGACGACGACAACATGCAGGCCAACATCGACTCGGGGATCTACTACTACGGCCTGGTGGTGGAGCGCAGGGAGAATCCTCAGGACGACATGATCAGCCGGCTCATCGCCGCCGAGATACCCGACGAGCACGGCAACCTGCGCAAGCTCGATGACATCGAGATCACCGGATTCACAACGCTATTGGGCGGCGCGGGCGCGGAGACCGTCACCAAGTTGGTCGGCAGCGCGGTGGTGGAGTTCGCCCGGCATCCCGAGCAGTGGCAGAAGCTGCTCGACGACCGCAGCAAGATCCCGGCCGCCGTCGAGGAACTGCTGCGCTACGTCGGCCCGGTTCAGTACAACGTGCGCTACTCCCTAAAGGACGTGGAGGTGCCCAGCGGCACCATCCCTGCGAACAAGCCCGTCTTCCTGATGGGCGCGTCGGCCAACCGCGATCCCCGCGCCTTCGACGACGGCGAGACGTTCGACATCGACCGCGATCGCAACCAGGCGCAGAACCTCGGGCTCGGATACGGCATCCACAGCTGCCTCGGTGCGGCACTCGCCCGGATGGAAAGCGCGATCGCGCTCGAGTACCTGCTGGACTTCATGCCGCGCTACGAGGTCGACTTCGACGGCTTGGAGCGCGTCAACATGCAGAACGTCGCCGGGTATCACCATGTCCCGGTGAAGGTTTTGAGGTGACCATGACGCAGAAGATCCATGTCGACTTCGGCCTGTGCGAGAGCAACGGGGTGTGCATGGGCATCATCCCCGAGGTCTTCGATCTCGACGACGAGGACTACCTGCACGTGCTGAAAGAAGAAGTGACTCCGGACAACGAGCAGCTGATCAAGGAGTCCGTGCGGCAATGCCCGCGCCAAGCCATCGCCATCGTCGACGAGTGAGCCGCTAGCCCCCGCGAGCGCGCGTGTCGGCCCGCGACACGCCGGGCCACAGCGGCACTTTGCGCACGCTCGCGCTGGGTCAGAAGCCCGACAGGATGACGCCGTTGCACTCCGCGGCGCCTTGGCGGACCTTGGCAGCGGCCTGGTAGGCGTCCGAGTAGTACCACTCCTTGGCCGCGTCCACCGATTCGAACTCGAGCACGACGGTCTGGGTGGCACTCCACTCACCCTCGATCACCGTTGGGTTCTGGTCGACGGACAGAATCGTCGCGCCGCCCATGGCCTTCATCGCCAGCTTGCCGTACTCGGCCATGCCGGCCGGATCCTTGATGTCCTCGGTGATGACCACATACCCTTTGGGCACGACTGAATCTCCTTGTTGTTGAAGCGGTTTGAGTCAAACCTCGTGGATGGCGCGTTCGGGGCAGTTGTCGATGGCCTCGCGCACGGCGCCCTCCAACTCGGCGGGCACCTCCCCCGGATCGGCGACGGCCCAGCCGTCGTCCGTCATTTCGAATACTTCGGGACAACACGTCAGGCACATGCCATGGCCCCGGCAATTGTCCTCGTCGACAGTGACCTTCATCGGGCCTCGCTCGGCTCGCGCGCGTCGTTGAGGTCGAACTCGAGGTGCAGTTCGGTGAGCCCGCGCAGGATGAACGTCGGGATGTAGTTGTAGTCGCGGTTGCCTGCCGGACCGTGCTTCTCCTCCGAGATCTTGATGTCCGACGTCCGGTCGAGCAATCGCTCCAGACCGACGCGGGTCTCCGCCCGGGCCAGCGGGGCGCCGGGGCAGCTGTGGATGCCCCGGCCGAAGGCGAGGTGCTGACGGGCGTTCTTGCGGGCCGGGTCGAACGAGTTGGGCTCGTCGAAGCGACGCGGATCGCGGTTGGCCGCGCCGTTGAGCACCATGACGGTGGTGCCCGCGCCCAGCTGGTGATCGCCGACGGTGACCGGCGTGCGCGACAGTCGGAAGTCACCCTTGACCGGGCTTTCGTAGCGCAGCGCCTCCTCGATGAAGTTCGGGAGCAGGCTCCGGTCGGCACGCACCTGCGCCTGGATCTCGGGCTGATCGCCGAGCACCTTCAGCGCCGTCCCGAGCAGGCGGACCGTGGTCTCCTGGCCCGCCGAGAAGACGTTGGTCGCAACGCGTGCGACGTCACCGGGGGTTGGCGTGGTGCCGTCGGGGAAGAGCGCAGTGGCCAACCCGGTCAGGATGTCCTCGCGGGGGTTGCGACGACGGTCCTCGACGTACTCCTCGAACTGGCCGTAGAGGAACTCCAGCGGCGAGTGCGACAGCGATTCCTTGCTGGTGCTGCCGACGCCGCCGCCCGAATTCCGAGCGATGCCGTCGACGAACGCGGTGCGGTCCTCGGGCGGGATGCCGAGCAGATCGGCGATCACCAACAGCGTGAACGGGCTCGCGAAACCCTTGATGAACTCCCCCTTGCCCGGCGCGAGGAACTCATCGAGCACCCCGTCGGCGAGCTCCCACATGGCGTCCTCGTTCTCCTTGAGGCGCTTCGGAGTGATCAGCCGCATCATCAGCGAGCGATGGTTGGTGTGGACTGGCGGGTCCAAGGTGGGCAGCTGATCGCTGAACGGCAACTCGTCGCGGTGCTTCTCGATCAAGTCGGTGACGTCGTCACCCTCGAGTGGCACCGGGAAGCCGGGAAACGGTCCGGTCACCGAGGTACACGAGGAGAACGTCTTCTCGTCGTTGTAGACCGCGACGGCTTCCTCCCAGCCGGTCACCATGGTGACGCCGTAGTGGTCCTCGGGCTCGACCGGGCACTTGTCGCGCAGCGCGTTGAAGTACGGATACGGGTCGTCAACCAGCCGCGGGTCCCTGAACCAGTCGATGCCGGCGGGGTCGATCGCCATCTACAACTCCATCCCTGACGCCACACCCAATGAGAATGTGCCTCTCATAGTTGAGTATTACATTTCCATAGCGCTCCTTCGGCGTCAACGAGGGCGAGAGGGTAATCACTCTGCTCAACGCATGTGATCGAGCCAAAGCCTGCCGATCTTGGAGAATTGCATTCTCGCGGGCCGTCGCTCGCCCGGCTCGAATCTCGGTACCACCGGCAATACTCGGGTCCGTCCAAGTTAGTTTTACTCTGGTCAACTAACTCGCACTCCGCTAAGGTGCCCTTATGCGTGCCGCCGACGACACCAAAGCTGCTGACCGTGGTCAGCGGAGGGCGTCCTTTCAGCGGGCCAGGTCGACCGAGACCAAGCGCATGCTGGTTCAGGCCGCGATGGCACTGTGGCGCACCAACGGCTACGCCACCACCACCGTGGCAGACATCTGCACCGCGGCGGGCGTTTCCAAGGCGCTCTTCTACTTCTACTTTCCCCGCAAGGAGGACGTGCTCTTCGAGGTCGGCGTCATGTCCACGATCTCGGCGCACCGCACCATCCACCACCTGCTGGCCAAGCCGTACGAGATCGAGGCCGTCATCGCCGCCGCGCTGACGACGTTCGAGCAGTCGATGGCGCGCAACCCCAGAGAACTCGTCATCGAAACCATCCTCGAGGGCTACCGCCACGAGCACCGCATCCTCGCCGAGGGCACTCCCCCCGACGTCGACGCCGACATGTTCACCGAACTCTGCACGCGGGCTCAAGTCGACGGCAAGCTCGCCGACGGTGTCGACGTCGCACACCTCGCCTACCTCGCGCAGACCTTCGTGAGTGAGGGCGCCCGGCACTGGGCGGCAGGCGCGTTCGGCGACCGCTCGTTCGCCGACGTCGTCACGGCGGACATCTGCACCTTGATCAATGGATATGCACAACAACCACGCCAGTAACGGCAAGGAGGCCGCATGTGGGATTTCGAGACCGACCCGCAGTACCAGGAGTTGCTGGACTGGGCGGATGCATTCGTGCGAGACGAGGTCGAGCCGCTCGACCTGATCTGGCCGCACCTGCAGTTCACCCCATTGACAGAGACGCGACGCAAGGTGGTCGACCCGCTCAAGGAGCAGGTGCGTCAAAAGGGGCTGTGGGCAACGCATCTCGGACCCGAGCTCGGCGGGCAGGGGTACGGCCAGCTGAAACTCGCACTGCTCAACGAGATCCTCGGCCGCTCACAGTGGGCGCCGATCATCTTTGGCTGTCAAGCCCCCGACACCGGCAACGCGGAGATCATCGCGCACTACGGCACGCCCGAGCAGAAGGAGCGCTACCTGCGGCCGCTGCTCGACGGCGAACTGTTCTCCAGCTACTCGATGACCGAGCCGCAGGGCGGCGCGGACCCCACGCAGTTCACCACCAGCGCCACGCGTGACGGCGACGATTGGGTGATCAACGGCTGGAAGTACTTCTCCTCCAACGCCAATACCGCGTCGTTCCTGATCGTCATGGTGGTGACCAACCCCGACGTCAGTGCCTACCAAGGCATGTCGATGTTCCTGCTGCCCACCGACACCCCCGGGGTCGATATCGTGCGCAATGTCGGGCTGCACGGCGAGCGCGACAACGAGGGCAGCCACGCGCTGATCCACTACGACAATGTGCGCGTGCCGAATTCGGCGCTGCTGGGTGGCGAGGGGCAGGCCTTCGTCATCGCGCAGACCCGGCTCGGCGGCGGGCGAATCCACCACGCGATGCGCACCATCGGCTTGGCCCAGAAGGCGATCGACATGATGTGCGAGCGCGTGCTGAGCCGGACGACGGCAGGCAGCCTGCTCGCAGACAAGCAGACCGTGCAGGGCTACATCGCGGACTCGTACGCCCAACTCAAGCAGTTCCGGCTCTTCGTGCTGTACACCGCGTGGGAGATCGACAAGTACAACGACTACAAGAAGGTTCGCAAGGACATCGCCACGGCCAAGGTCGTCATGCCAACGGTTCTTCACGACATCGCCTGGCGGGCAATGCAAGTGCACGGCGCGTTAGGCGTCACCAACGAGATGCCGTTCCTTGGGATGGTCACCGGCGCCGCCGTGATGGGGCTGGCCGACGGGCCCACCGAGGTGCACAAGACGACGGTCGCCAAGCAGGTGCTGCGCGACTACAAGGCCACTGACGACGTCTGGCCGTCGGAGTGGCTGCCCCGAAAGCGCGACGCCGCAAAGGCCAGGTTTGCCGAGTTCCTCGAGCTCGAGGTGGGCAACCAGTGAGCGAACCGGAACTGGATACCGCGCGGCTCGCCGAGTGGATGGACGGCGCGGCGCTGCCGGGCAAGGGCGAACCCCTGGCGGCACGCTTCCTGTCCGGCGGCACGCAGAACGTCATCTACGAACTCGTCCGCGGCGACGCGCGCTGCGTCATCCGCATGCCACCGCCAGGCGCACCCCCCGACCGCGACAAGGGCATCCTGCGCGAGTGGCGCATCATCGAGGCGCTCGACGGCACCGAGGTGCCGCACACCGAGGCGATCGGCGTGTGCGACGACGCGAGCGTACTCGGCCGCCCGTTCTATCTGATGGGCTTCGTCGACGGCTGGTCGCCGATGGATCAGCATGGGAAGTGGGCCGAGCCGTTTCAGAGCGAGCTCGACACCCGCCCGGGGCTGAGTTATCAACTGGCCGAGGGCATCGCACTGCTGTCGAAGGTGGACTGGAAGGCCAAGGGGCTGGCCGACCTTGGCCGCCCGGACGGCTTCCACGAACGTCAGGTCGACCGGTGGATCGGCTTTCTCGAGCGGATCAAGAACCGCGACCTGCCCGGGCTGCAAGCGGCCACCGACTGGCTGCGCGCGCACAAGCCGCTCGACTTCATCCCTGGCCTGATGCATGGCGACTATCAGTTCGCCAACGTCATGTACCGGCACGGCGCGCCTGCCCAGTTGGCGGCCATCGTCGACTGGGAGATGGGCACCGTCGGCGACCCGAAGCTCGACCTGGGCTGGATGGTGCAATCCTGGCCCAGCGACGACGGTGCGTCCGGCGAGATGAGCTACGTCGACATGCGCGGAATGCCAACGCGCGACCAGGTGGTCGCGCACTACGCCGAGGTGTCCGGGCGACAGGTCGACGACTTGGACTACTACCTAGTGCTGGCCAAGTGGAAGCTGGCGATCGTGCTGGAGCAGGGTTTCCAGCGTGCGGGCAACGACGAGAAGCTGCTGGCCTTCGGACCGGTCGTCACCGACCTGATGGCGTCCGCCGCGGAACTCGCCGAGACCACGGACTACCGGGGCTAGCCGCCGATGCACGCTGCGGTCTGCCCCGAGTATGGGCCGCCGGAGGTCATCCGCGTGACGGAGCATCCGGTGCCCGCGGCGGCACCCGGACAAGTCGGCGTGCGGGTGCAGGCTGCGGCGGTCAACTTCCCCGACGTGCTGCTGGTGGCCAATCAGTACCAGCTGAACGTCCCGCCGCCGTTCGTGCCGGGCAGCGAGTTCGCGGGCGTCGTCGACGAAGTCGGCGATGAGGCAACGGGTTTCGCAGTCGGCGACCGGGTAACAGGAACTGGGATGTTCGGTGCGTTCGCCGAAAGAGTCGTGGTTGGTGCGGCGAGCCTGGCGCCTATCCCCGAAGGCGTCGACGCGCCCACCGCGGCCGCGTTCGGGGTCGCCCATCGCACCGCCTATCACACGCTGCGCTCAACTGTTCAGCTGAAGTCGGGCGACGAACTCGTCGTGCTTGGCGCGGGTGGCGGCGTCGGGCTGGCGGCGGTGCAGCTCGGCGTCGCACTGGGAGCCAACGTCACCGCCGTCGCGTCGTCGACCGAAAAGCTGGACGTGGCAGCCAGTTACGGCGCAATGCGGCTGATCAACCACAAAG
The DNA here is from genome assembly GCF_033804605.1 of Mycobacterium sp. RTGN6. Taxonomy (NCBI): domain Bacteria; kingdom Bacillati; phylum Actinomycetota; class Actinomycetes; order Mycobacteriales; family Mycobacteriaceae; genus Mycobacterium; species Mycobacterium sp. RTGN6. The sequence goes on along the minus strand of NZ_JAPZKZ010000009.1, from coordinate 166,301 downwards.
CAGTCGAGCTCCGAACCGAATTGAAGAGTGCGCTACCCGACGGGGCGGACATCGTCGTCGACCCGGTCGGCGGCGAGCTTTCCGAGCCGGCCTTGCGGTCGCTACGCCGTGGCGGCCGCTTCGTCACCGTCGGCTACGCGTCGGGCGTGATCCCGCGCATTCCCCTGAATCTGGTACTCGTCAAGGGAATCCACGTGCTCGGCTTTCAGTTCCAGGACGTCCCCGTCGGGGAGTTCGAGCGCAACGAGACCGAGCTGCGTGAGCTTCTGGTGTCCGGCCGCGTGGCACCCCACGTCTGCGCGACGTACCCGTTGTCCGAGACGGCCAAGGCGCTGCGCCTCGTCGCCGACGGGAAAGCGATCGGCAAGGTGCTGATCGACCTCAGCTAGCGGGCGTCAGGTCCGCGGCGACCGAAGGCAGCGCGGCAAGGCCACAGCGGAACGTCTCGGTGTCGCCTACGACCTGCAGGTCCGGATCGGCCGCGGCGGCGAGCGCCTGCGCCTTGAAGGCACGGGCGGCCCCACTGAGGTGGTGGTGCACCGAACCGATGCTGCTTCCGAGCTCCTCCGGCCAGTGGTCACCCCACAGCGTCACCTCGGTCATGCCCTGTTCTAGCGCGAACAGCACACCCCGGCGCACCCGTTCGTCGGTCGCGAAGAGGTCGGCGGCCACGGCCACGGTCTGCGGGTGGGGGCGGTCGGCACCTTCCTCGAGCGCGGCCTCCAGGTCGTAGATTTCGACGCCGAGGATCTCGAGGGGCCGCACGTCTTCGCCCGCGGAGATGAGCACGGTGACGTCCCACCCGGCCATCACCCGGTCGACGAGCCAGCCGCCCGCGAACTTGACGACCTCGGGCACGCTGCGTGCCACGACGTCGAGCCGGTACCTCATGTCAGGGCTCGTTCCGACGCCGGTCCCGACGTCGCTTCCGGCTGTGGCGCGAAGTCGCGGGCGAGCGTTTCGCCGTACCCCTTGAACACCTCGGCGAGGGGAATCGAAGGATCGAGTAACCATGCGGTCTCCATTCCATTGACGAAGGCGAGTATCTCGATGGCCTTGATGGCCGGGTCGAAGTCTGTGCGGTAGCGCCCTGCCTGCTGACCGCGCTCGATCAGCCCTGCGACGATCAGGGCGGCCTCGCGCTGCCTGGTGAGCAGCCGGTCGTGGAGAGGGGCGTCGGGCGCGATGTTCTCGATCAGCAACACGGTGAAGGTGCCGACGAGTTCGGGGGCACGATGGAAGCGTTCGGCCACCCGGCAGATCTCGGTGACCAGATCTCCGCTGCGGTCGGCGTGGATGTCGTCGTCGGTGTCGCGTGCGTCGAGCACCGCGTTGAGCAGCTGTTCCTTGGATTCGAAGTGGTGCAGCAGCCCGGCCGGGCTGACTCCGGCCTCCTTCGCGATCTGCGCCAACGACGTGTTGCGCCACCCGTGGCGTGCGAGCAGCCGCTCCGCGACGTCGAGAATCCGCACCTTGCGGTCCTCGCCCTTGGCGAGCAGCGTCGCGTAAGGCCGTGTGTCTGCCACTGAACTCGTCACCGATTCCATTCGTTCCAACCAACCTAGTGAACACACAGTAGGTAGGTTTGCGCCGTGTGACAAGGGTCTCAGTGAACAAAGTTCTTGACGGCCGTCAGGTCCGCTGGTCAACGGCGATTTCGGCGTGAATTCGCTCGCCCAGCGACGGTAAACACGCCGAAATCGCGGGAGGAGGGGAGCTAGAGACCGAGCGACTTCGCGATCATCACCTTCATGACCTCACTGGTGCCTGCGTAGATGCGCGCCACCCGGGCATCGGTGTAGAGCCGGGCGATCGGGTACTCCATCATGTAGCCGTACCCGCCGAACAGTTGCAGGCACCGGTCCACCACCCGCTGCTGCATCTCGGTGCAGAACAGCTTGACCCGTGCGGCGTCCGCCCCGGACAGCTCGCCGTCGACGTGCAGCATGATGGCGCGGTCCAGCATCGCCTGGCCGGCCTCCACGTCCGTCGAGCAGGCGGCGAGTTCGAACTTGGTGTTCTGGAACGACGCCACGGTTTGCCCAAAGGCCTTGCGGTCCTTGGTGTAGTCGATCGCCACCGCGATGGCGGAACGCGCCTGCGCCACCGACCCGACCGCCACGGTCAGCCGTTCCTGCGAGAGGTTGTGCCCGAGGTAACCGAACGCCTCGCCCTCCTCGCCCAGCACGTTGGCCGCCGGTACCCGGACGTCGACGAACGACAACTCGGCGGTGTCCTGCACCTTGCAGCCCATCTTGTCCAGTTCGCGTCCGCGAGTGAAGCCGGGCATGCCGTCCTCGACGACCAAGAGCGTCAATCCCTTTCGGCGATTGTCGGGGTCGGTGGCCGTGCGCGCGACGACGATCACCAGGTCGGCCTGCATGCCGCCGGTGATGAACGTCTTGGCGCCGTTGACGATCCAGCCGTCGCCATCGCGCACCGCGGTGGTACGCATGCCGGCCAGATCCGAACCAGTCCCCGGCTCCGTCATCGCCACCGCGGTCAGCAGCGTGCCCGCGGCCAGGCCCGGGAACCAGCGCTTGCGTTGCTCGGCGTTCGCGTAGTGAAGGAAGTACGGCAGGATGACCTCGAGTTGCGTCCGCACCGTCGACAGCGTGACCAGCGCGCGCGCCGCCTCCTCCTGCATGACGACGTTGAAGCGATAGTCCGGCTCTCCGCCACCGCCGTACTCCTCACCGATGGCCATGCCGAGCATGCCGAGCGAGCCCATCTGCTCGAACACCTCGCGGGGCATGCGGCCGCCCTTCTCCCACTCGGGATAGTGCGGAACCACTTCCTTCTCGACGAAGTCCCGCGCCAACTCGCGGAATGCCTCGTGATCCTCGGTGAACAGGTCGCGGCGCACGGCGCCTCCTTCTTCTCTACGATTCGCTATTCGATGAGTTCGACGAGCGTGGCGTTGGCCGTGCCGCCGCCCTCGCACATGGTCTGCAGCCCATAGCGAATGCCGTTGTCCCGCATGTGATGAATCATCCGCGTCATCAACACGGCGCCGGACGCGCCAAGCGGGTGACCCAGCGCGATGGCGCCCCCGAGCGGGTTGAGCTTGGCCTCGTCGGCCCCCGTCTCCGCCAGCCAGGCCAGCGGTACCGGCGCGAACGCCTCGTTGACCTCGAACACACCGATCTCGTCGAGCGCGACGCCGGCCTTGTGCAACACCTTCTCGGTTGCGGGGATCGGCCCCGTCAGCATCAGCACCGGGTCCGCGCCCGTGACCGCTCCCGCGCGATACCGCACAAGCGGGGTCAAGCCAAGCTGCACTGCGTTCTCCGCGGTCATCACCAGCAGGGCCGCCGCGCCATCGGAGATCTGCGACGAGTTGCCCGCGTGGATCACGCCGTCCTCGGTGAATGCCGGCTTGAGCCCGGCCAACTTCTCGACGGTGGTCCCCCTGCGGATCCCCTCGTCATCCGTGATGACGCCACCATCGACGAAGACCGGCATGATCTGCTCGGTGAACGCACCCGCGTCCTGGGCGGCGGCCGCGCGCTCGTGCGACTGCGCGGAGTACTCGTCGACGCGCGTGCGCGAGAAGTTCCACTTCTGCGCGATCAATTCCGCCGAGATGCCCTGGTTGAACGAGAAACCCTCATAGCGGGCAAGGGCTTTGGGTCCGTACGGCTGGCCCGTCGAACGCGCCGAGCCCAATGGCACCCGGCTCATCACCTCGACGCCTCCGGCCACCACGATGTCCTGCTGCCCGGACATCACGGCCTGCACGGCGAAGTCGAGCGCCTGCTGGCTCGACCCGCACGCCCGGTTCACCGTGATTCCGGGGATGTGCTCGGGCCAGCCTGCGGCGAGCACCGAGTAGCGGCCGATGTTGCTCGACTGGTCACCGACCTGCGAGACGCAACCCCAGATCACGTCATCGATGACGTCGGGATCGACGTTGGTGCGTTCGACGAGCTCGTTGAGCACGAGCGCCGACAGGTCGGCCGCATGCTGATCGGACAATCCGCCGTTGCGCTTTCCGACCGGGGTGCGCACGGCTCCGACGATGACGGTTTCCCGCATTACTTCTGCTCCTTGCCTTGCTCGGCCCTGGGAACTGCCCAAGCCCCAGTGAACTCCGCGTCCCGTTTCGCGGCGAACGCCGCGTAGGCCTCCCCCGAGTCTGCCGTCGCGAAGTTACCCGGCTGCGCCCGGGCTTCGTTGGCCAGCGCTTCACGCAGCGTGGCGTTGGCGCCGTCGTTCAGCAGCGCCTTGCTCTGGGCCAGCGCGAAGGGCGGACCCGCCGCCAGCCGGGACGCGAGGTCGTCGACGAACGCGTCGATCTCGTCGACGGGCTTCACCCAGGTGACGAGCCCGAGCTGGTGCGCCTCCTCGGCGTGGATCATGTCGGCGAGCAGCACCAGCCGCTTGGCCTGCTGCAGTCCGACGAGCTTGGGCAGCAGCCACGACCCACCGAGGTCGACGGACAGCCCACGCTTGCTGAAGATTTGGCAGAACCGCGACTCGGGCGTCGCCACGACCAGGTCGCAGCCCAGGGCCAGATTCCATCCGGCGCCGACGGCGATGCCGGTGACCTTCGCGACGGTCGGCACGGCGAGTTCGTGCAGCGCCAACGCGACGTCGGTGAGCCGCTCCAGCTTGTAGCGCGGATGGATGTCCTCCGGCACCGAGATGTCGGCGCCAGAACAGAACGCGCCGCCCGCACCGGTGAGCACCAGCGCGCGCACGTCGCGGTCGCGTTTGGTGGCGCGCAACGCGTCGGCCAACTCGACCCACAGCTGCGCGTCGAGGGCGTTCTTGCGCTCCGGTCTGTTGAGCGTCAACGTGCGTACGCCGTCGCGGTCCGACGTGATCAACACCTGCTCATTGCTCACGTGTACGCCGGCCCGATCACTCCGTCGGCGCGCAACCGGGCGAGTTCGGCTGCGGTGAGCCCCAATTCGCCAAGCACGGCGTCGGTGTGCTCACCCAGGCCTGGCACGGCGCCCATCGGCTGCTCGAAGTCGCGGATCACCGGTGGCGGCCGCAACGCCTGGATGTCTCCCGCCGACGTGCTGACGGTGCGCCACCGGTCACGGGCGGTCAGTTGCGGGTGCACCACCACCTCGCTTGGCACGTTGTAGCGCGAGTTGCCGATGCCTGCCGCGTCGGCCGTCTTCTGGATGTCCGCGAGATCATGCTGGGCACACCAGGATCCGATCGCCTGGTCAAGCTCGTCACGGTGCGCGCAGCGGTCGGGGTTGGTCGCGAAGCGGGGATCGTCGGCCAGGTCCGGTCGATCGATGATCTCCCTTGCCACCCGTTGCCACTCGCGGTCGTTGGTGGTGCCGAGCACCACGGTCTGGCCGTCGCGCGTCGGGAACGCACCGTACGGCGCGACCGCAGGAGACCCGACTCCAAGCGGCTGCTGATCGATGCCGGAGTGCTGAGTGTAGGTCAGCGCGTAGCCCATGACGTCGGTCATCACGTCGAACAGGCTCAGTTCGACGGACGGTGCCGCGGTCCCCACGGGACGGGCGCCCCTGGCGAACAGCAGCGCCAGGATCGAGATCGCCGCGTACAGCCCGGTGGTGAAGTCGGCCATCGCGGGCCCTGGCTTGGCAGGCATCCCCGGATATCCGGTGATGGCACACGATCCCGACTCCGCTTGCACCAGAAGGTCGTACGCACGCTTGTGCGAGATGGGGCCGCCAGGCCCGTACCCGTCGATCTCGACCGGGATGACGTTGGGGTGGCGCTCGGCGAGGTCTGCGGAAGCGATGCCCATGCGGGCCGTGGAGCCGGGCGCGAGGTTCGACACGAACGCGTCGGCCCGGTCGAGCAGCCGGTGCAGTAGTTCGAGGCCCGCCGGGGACTTGGTGTTCAAGGTGACTGATTCCTTGCCACGGTTGCACCACACGAAGTGGGCCGCGAGGCCACCGGGACCGTTGACCACGTCGTCGTAGTCGCGGGCGAAGTCACCGCCCTTGGGGTTCTCCACCTTGATCACCCGTGCCCCGAAGTCGGCGAGCACCCTGGTGCACATCGGAGCGGCCACCGCCTGCTCCATGGCGACGACGGTGATACCGGCGAGCGGTGCGGCGGCTCCGCCCGTCACATCACCATTCCACCGTCGACGGGCAGTACCTGGCCCGTGATGTACGAGGCGGCATCGGAGGCCATGAAGACGAACGCGCCCGCGACCTCTTCCGGTCCGGCCCACCGCTTCAACGGAATTCGCTGCATCATGTTCGCCGCGAACTTCTCGTTGGTGCGGATGGTCTCCGTCATGGGTGTCGCGGCAAGCGGCGCAAGGGCATTCACCATGATGTTCTTGGACGCGAGCTCGCGTGCCAGCGACTTGGTGAACCCGATCAGTCCTGCCTTGGCGGCCGAGTAGTTGACCTGCCCCAGCGTTCCAGTGAGCCCCGCCGCCGACGTCACGTTGATGATCCGGCCGGTGCCATCGGTCGGCATGTGCGGCAACGCGGCCTGCGTGCAGTGGAAGGTGCCCATGACGTGGATGTCGAACGTGAGTCGGAACGTCTCGTCCGTCAGCTTCGGGAACATGGCGGGCGCCGTCACGCCCGCGTTGTTGACCAGGATGTGCAGTGCTCCCCCACCGAGGCCGGCAGCTTGGGCGGCGGCAGCCTCGGCGTCGGCACGGTCGCTGACGTCCAGTACGCAGCTGTCAGCCTTGCCACCCTCGGTGCGGATGCGTTCTGCCACTGCGGAAGCCGCCGCGGCGTCGATGTCCGTGACGAGCACTGCGGCGCCCGCCTGGGCGAGCGCAGAGGCGACGGCGGCTCCGATGCCTCCGCCCGCGCCGGCGCCGGTGACCATCGCGGCACGGCCGGTCAGATCGAAATACCGGCGGGGCTGGAGCGAAGCGACTCGGGGGGTGGGACTGTCGCTCATCAGTAGCTCCTCGGGAGTCCGAGCACGTGTGAGCCCAAGAAGTTCAGGATCATCTCCTGGCTCACCGGTGCGATCTTCATCAAGCGTGACTCGCGGAAGAAGCGGGAGATGTTGTACTCCTCCGAGTAGCCCATGCCGCCGTGGGTCTGCAGCGCACGGTCGGCGGCGTCGAATCCGGCGTCCGCACAGAGGTACTTGGCCATGTTGGCCTCCCGGCCACACGGCTTTCCGTTGTCGTAGAGCCAGGTGGCCTTGCGCAGGATGAGCTCGGCGGCGTCCAAGCGGGCCAGCGAGTCCGCCAGCGGGAACTGAATGCCCTGGTTCATGCCGATGGGCCGGTCGAACACGACGCGCTCGTTGGCGTACTTCACCGCCCGGTCCAACGCCACCCGGCCGATGCCCAGCGCCTCGGCGGCGATGAGCATCCGTTCCGGGTTCAGGCCGTGCAAGATGTAGCTGAATCCCTTGCCCTCGTCGCCGATTCGGTGCTCGACGGGCACCCGCAGGTCGTCGATGAACAACTCGTTGGAGCTGACGGCGTTGCGGCCCATCTTCTTGATCGGCCGGATATCGACGTGATCGCGGTCGAGATCGGTGAGGAACAGCGACAGCCCGTCCGTCTTCTTGGTCACCTCGTCGTACGGCGTGGTGCGGGTGAGCAGCAGGATCTTCTCGGACTCAAGGGCTTTGGAGATCCACACCTTGCGCCCGTTGACCACGTAATGGTCACCATCCCGCTTGGCGAACGTAGTGATCCGCGACGTATCAAGCCCCGCACCGGGTTCGGTGACGCCGAAGCAGACGTGCAGGTCACCGTTGACGATTCGGGGCAGAGTCTCTGCCTTCATCTCGTCGGAGCCGTACACCACCACGGGCTGCATGCCGAAGATCGACAGATGGATTGCGCTGGCGGCGTTCATCCCGCCACCCGACCGCGCGACCTCTTCGGCCAGGATCGTCGCCTCCGTGATGCCGAGCCCGTGGCCTCCATACTGCTCGGGGATGGTCATCCCGAGCCAGCCGCCGGAGGCGATGGCGTCGTAGAACTCCCGCGGGAACTCGTGGTTGAGGTCGTGCTCCATCCAGTAGTGGTCATCGAACTTGCCCGCCAGTTCAGCGACGGACTGTCGGATCAGTTCCTGATCCTCGCTCAGCTCGAAGCTCATCCCACTGGACACTGCTCACTCCTACACGTCGAAAATCGTTGACACACAGCCGAATGCGCCGGTGCGTTGACGGACGCACCGCACCGGCGCACTGTCGGCCTTCGGGCTAGTTCAGTCCTTGTTGCCCGTGAGTTCCTTGGCACTCGCGACGAACGCAGACAAGTCACCCTTGGCATGGTCGTGCTTGCTCAAGGCCTGGATCGACACGTCATGACCCTCGGCGGACTTACGCAGCGCACCGATGGTGGCCTGCTCCTTCGGGATGTACTTGAACGGATCGAAGTGGTACCACCTCATCGCATTCTCGTAAGTCATCTTGTTGATATCGGCGTCCGGCACGTTGTACTTCTTGAGGACCGCGTCCAGTTCCTCGGGCGCATCCGGCCACATCGAGTCGCTGTGCGGGTAGTCCGCCTCCCAGCAGATGTTGTCGGTCCCGATCTGGTCGCGCAGCTCCACCCCGACCGGGTCGGAGATGAAACAGGTCAGGAAGTGATCCCGGAACACCTCGCTGGGCTTCTGCTTGCCGAAGTCCTGACCGGTCCACGTGGAGTGCATCTCGTAGGTGCGATCGGCGCGGTCGAGGAAGTACGGGATCCACCCGGTGCCACCCTCGGACAGCCCGATCTTCAAATCCTTGTACTTCTTGATCGGCTTGGACCACAACAGATCCGCCGCGGCCTGCACGATGTTCATCGGCTGCAACGTGATCATCACGTCCATCGGCGCATCCGGCGCGGTAATGGCAAGCCGGCCCGAGGACCCGATGTGCACGTTCAGCACGGTGTCGGTGTCGACGAGCGCCTCCCACAGCGGCGTCCAGTAGTCGTCGTGGAAGCTCGGATAGCCCATCGCGGATGGGTTCTCGCTGAACGTCAGTGAGTGCACGCCCCGCTTGGCGTTGCGCCGCACCTCCGTCGCACACGCCTCGGCGTCCCAGATCACCGGCAACGTCATCGGAATGAAGCGCGCCGGATAGGCCCCGCACCACTCCTCGACGTGCCAGTCGTTGTAGGCCTGCACCAACGCAAGCGAGAACTCGTGGTCCTCGGTGGCGAACAGCCGGCCCGCGAAACCCGGGAACGACGGGAAGCACATCGAACCCAGAATGCCGCCCGCGTTCATGTCCTTGACGCGCTCGTCGACCTTGTAGCACCCGGGGCGGATCTCGTCGAGCCCCTGAGGCTCGATGCCGTACTCCTCCTTCGGCCGACCCGCGACGGCGTTGAGCGCGACGTTCGGGATGACGATGTCGCGGAACTGCCAGGTGTCCGAACCATCCGGGTTGTGCACCAGCCGCGGCGCGTCGTCCAGGTACTTCTTCGGCAGGTGGTTCTTGAACATGTCAGGCGGTTCGACGATGTGGTCATCGACGCTGACCAGAATCATGTCGTCCTTGTTCACAGACGTTCCTTTCGTATCAACTCTTGACACCCTTGGGAACCAGCCTAGTTCCGACCATGTTCTCTACTTAGGGAAACTAGCCTCTCACCTTACGAGAATCAACGTCCAGAAGCCAGTCAAAGGCGCTTGAACCAGCATCTTTGATCATGGCGAGCGGGTACCGAGGCCCCGAACACGGCCTTCATCAGGACTCTTCCATTGACGATTCGCGCAAGAAGTGGAAATCTATTGGTCGAATATGAGAATATGATTCTCACAGCCGAGAGGCTCCGACGTTCCGAGAGTGAGGAAGCCGTGCGCGTAGCCCCGTTGCCCGCCGCAGAGTGGGATGACGCCGTCCTCGGCGCGCTGCGGCTGATGCCCGAGGAACGTAGGAATCCGACAGCTGCGGGTAACGCGATCGCGACGTTCGTGAACCACCCCGACCTGACGCGGTCCTACCTCGGCTTCAGCTTCTATCTACTGACGCGATCCACGCTGTCGCCGCGGCTGCGCGAACTGGCCGTGCTGCGGGTCGCCCACCTCGCGTCGTGCGCGTACGAGTGGAACGAACACACCGCGATCGGCAAGCAGGCGGGACTGTCCGAGGACGACATCGCCGCACTTCAGCGTGGCGAAGCCGCCGACGAGTTCGACCGCGTCGTGCTCACCGCGGTGGACGAGCTCGTCGAGCAGACCCGCATCTCAGACGCAACCTGGGCCGCGCTCGGCGAACGCATGAACAAGCGCGAGCTCATGGACTTCGTCTTCACCATCGGCGGCTATCACATGCTGGCGATGGCCCTCAATACGTTCGGCGTAGAACCCAAGAAGGAGAACTGAAAGTGGCCTTTTTCCCCAAACCCGATGAGGGCAGCTGGACCGAACACTGGCCCGAGCTCGGCACCGCTCCAGTCGACTACACGGATTCGGTCGACCCCGAGCAGTGGCTGCTCGAGCAGCAGGCGATCTTCAAGAAGACCTGGCTCCAGATGGGGCGGGTCGAGCTGATCCCCAAGAAGGGCAACTACGTCACGCGCGAGATGCCGTCGGTCGGACCGGGGGTGTCGATCATCATCGTCAACGACGGTGAGCAGATTCGCTCCTTCTACAACTTCTGCCGCCACCGCGGCAACAAGCTGGTGTGGGCCGATTACCCCGGCGAGGAGGTGTCGGGCACCTGCCGGCAGTTCACCTGCAAGTACCACGCGTGGCGCTACTCGCTCAAGGGTGATCTGACCTACATCCAGCAGGAGGGTGAGTTCTTCGACGTCGACAAGGCCGACTACGGGTTGGTACCGGTGCGCTGCGAGGTGTGGGAGGGCTTTATCTTCGTCAACTTCGATGACGACGCGGAGCCGCTGCGCGAGTACCTCGGCGACTTCGGGAAGGGCCTCGAGGGCTACCCCTACCACGAGATGACCGAGCACTACAGCTACCGCTCGGAGGTCAACGCCAACTGGAAGCTGTTCATCGACGCGTTCACGGAGTTCTATCACGCGCCGATCCTGCACATGAAGCAGGCAGAGAAGGAGGAGGCCGAGAAGTTGGCCAAGTTCGGCTTCGAGGCGCTGGCCTACGACATCAAGGGCGACCACTCCATGGTGTCGTCCTGGGGCGGCATGTCGCCGCCCAAGGACATCAACATGGTCAAGCCCATCGAGCAGATCCTGCACAGCGGGCTGTTCGGACCGTGGGACCGGCCGGACATCAAGGGCATCCTGCCCGACGAACTCCCGCCAGCCATCAACCCCGGCCGCCACAAGACCTGGGGCACCGACTCTTTCGAGTTCTTCCCCAACTTCACGCTGCTGTTCTGGGCGCCGGGCTGGTACCTCACCTACAACTACTGGCCCACCGCGGTGAACAAGCACATCTTCGAGGCCGACCTGTACTTCGTGCCGCCGAAGAACCTGCGCGAGCGGCTGTCGCAGGAACTGGCCGCGGTGACGTTCAAGGAGTACGCGTTCCAGGACGCCAACACGTTGGAGGCGACTCAGACGCAGATCGGCACCAGGGTCGTCAAGGACTTCCCGCTGTGTGATCAGGAGATCCTGCTGCGCCACCTGCACATGACCGCCCACCAGTACGTGGATCGGTACAAGGCCAACGGGTCTGCCAACGGAAAGCACGCCGCTGCCACGGATGAGAAGGATGCCGCGCATGTCTAAGTTGCCCGAGGAATTCGCCGACCTGGAGCCGTTCGCCGACTGGTGCCTGGCCACCGAGGAAGAGCGCTACTCGAAGCGCCTGAACTCTACGATGGCGGAGATGCAGGAGCTGTATGACGCCGGCATGGCCCGGCTCGAGGACATCATGGTCTACGTGGACGCCCGTTTCCCGCTCGAGGGGATGCCGGAGGACGCCAAGGCGCTGGTGCATCTGGGCCAGTCCATCGTCATGGTGAGCTTCCCGATCGAAGTGTGGAAGCAGCCCCGCGTGCTCGACAGCGGCGCCGCCTACATCCAACTCATCAAGGAGCCGGTGGTCTAACAGTGCTGACCCTCAAAGCAGCGGGTCTACTCGACGTCGACGCCGGCGAAATCGTCCGGCCAGGAATTCTGAAGATCGAAGACGACCGGATCGTCGGCATCGGTGGTTCGCCCGAAGGGGAGGTCATCGATCTCGGCGACTCGATCCTGCTGCCCGGCCTGATGGACATGGAGGTCAACCTGCTCATGGGCGGGCGCGGGGAAAACCCCGGCCTGTCTCAGGTGCAGGACGATCCGCCGACGAGGGTGCTGCGTGCCGTGGGCAACGCCCGCCGCACGCTGCGCGCGGGCTTCACGACCGTGCGCAACCTCGGACTGTTCGTCAAGACCGGTGGATACCTCTTGGACGTCGCGCTGGGCAAGGCGATCGACGCGGGCTGGATCGAAGGGCCGCGGATAGTCCCTGCGGGCCATGCCATTACGCCGACCGGCGGACATCTCGATCCCACCATGTTCGCCGCCTTCATGCCAGGCGTCCTCGAGCTCACGGTCGAGGAGGGCATCGCCAATGGGGTCGACGAGATCCGCAAGGCGGTGCGCTACCAGATCAAACATGGCGCACAGCTGATCAAGGTGTGCGTTTCGGGTGGCGTGATGTCGCTGACCGGAGAAGCTGGCGCACAACACTATTCGGACGAGGAGCTACGGGCGATCGTCGACGAGGCGCACCGGCGCGGGCTGCGGGTGGCCGCGCACACGCATGGCGCCGAGGCCGTCAAGCACGCCGTTGCGTGTGGCATCGACTGCATCGAGCACGGCTTCCTGATGGACGACGAGGCCATCCAGATGCTGGTCGACAATGATCGGTTCCTGGTCACCACCCGGCGACTCGCCGAGGCGATGGACGTGTCGCGCGCGCCGAAGGAGTTGCAGGACAAGGCCGCCGAGATGTTCCCGAAGGCCAAGACGTCCATCAAGGCCGCCTACGAGGCTGGCGTGAAGATCGCCGTCGGGACCGATGCACCCGCCATCCCGCACGGCAAGAACGCCGATGAACTGGTGACGCTGGTCGACTGGGGCATGCCGCCGGCGGCGGTGCTGCGTTCGGCGACCGTCGTGGCGGCCGAGCTCATCAACGTCACCGACCGCGGCCGATTGGACGTAGGGCAGGTGGCGGACGTCATCGCGGTGCCGGGCGATCCACTGGTGGACATCAGCGTTACACAGAGGGTTAACTTTGTAATGAAGGGCGGTAAGGTCTTCAAGAATGACACCCACACGAACTGACGATCTCGTCGAGATCCAGCAGCTCCTCGCGAAGTACGCGGTCACCATCACCCAGGGCGACGTCGATGGACTCGTCACGGTGTTCACCCCGGACGGTACGTACAGCGCGTTCGGGTCGACCTACACCCTGGCCCGCTTCCCCGAGCTCGTGGCGGCGGCGCCCAGCGGGCTGTTCATGACCGGCACGTCGCTCGTCGACCTCAGCGGTGACGATCCCGACAGCGCGACGGGCACGCAACCCCTGATCTTCGTCGAGCACTCCAAGCACGACATGCGCATCGGGTACTACAAGGACACCTACGTCCGCACCGCCGACGGCTGGCGGCTGAAGACGCGCGCGATGACGTTCATCCGGCGCAATGGTGACCACGACTCCGGTCGTCCGCACGCGATCGGGAGGCCCGAAGCGGGATGAGCACGTTCACCGACGTTCCGACCGTCGCAGAGTTCCGGTCGCAGTTGGTGGCGTGGCTCGACGAGCACGACCTGACCCCGCCGGCCGACGACCACTCGCTCGATGCGCATCACGCGCAGCACGCACGCGTACTCGGTGCGCTCTACGACGCGGGCTGGATGCGTTGGGGCTGGCCGGAATCCGCGGGCGGGCTCGGTGGACCGATGATCCTGCGTGCGATCGTCGGCGAGGAGGTCGTCGGACGCAGACTCGACGACCCCGGACCGTACTCGATGCTCGAGGTGCTCACCCCGACGATGATCGACTACGCCCGCCCGGAACTCGCCGCCGAAATGGTGCCGCTGTTGTTGTCCGGCAAGGAAACCTGGTGCCAGGGCTTCTCGGAGCCCGGCTCGGGCAGCGACCTGGCGTCGCTGACCACCCGCGCCGAACAACGTGGCGACACATGGGTCATCAACGGCCAGAAGGTGTGGACCAGCTTCGCCCAGTACGCGACGCGGTGCATTCTGCTCACCAGGACCGGGCCCGGCCATGCCGGCATCACCGCCTTCTTCGTCGACATCGACAGCCCTGGCATCGACGTGCGGCCGCTGCGCACGATGCACGGCGTCGACGAGTTCTGCGAGGTGTACTTCGACGACGTCGTCGTGCCCGCCGACCGCATGCTCGGAAACCCCGGCGACGGTTGGCAACTCGCGATGGACCTGCTGCCCTACGAACGCTCGACGTGCTTCTGGCAGCGCATCGCCTACCTGTACTCGCGATTCGACGCGCTGGTCAACGAGGCCAGGGACGCCGGCCAGGCCAGCCACAACGAGATGGACTCTGAGATGGGTGCGGCGTATCTGGCTCTGCACACGCTGCGTTGCCGATCGCGCGCCACGCAACTCCGATTGGCCGACGGTCAGAAGCTGGGTGCGGACACCTCGATCGACAAGGTCTTGCTCGCGAGCGCCGAGCAGCAGCTCTACGACACCGCACGCGACCTGCTGCCGGGAACCATCGAACTCGACGACACCGCCTGGCGCACCGAGTTCCTCTATTCGCGCGCGTCCACGATCTACGGCGGCACGGCTGAAGTGCAGCGCAACATCATTGCGCGGCGCCTGTTGGACCTCGGGAAGGAGTGACGATGACCGACCAATCAGAGGCAACGATGGACGCCGAGTCACTCGCGATGCTCGAGGACACCCTGCGCAAGACCATGCAGTCGACCTGCGGTGCCGAGCTCGACACAGCGCTGGCCGAGCTGGGCTGGGCCGAGATGCTGACCGACATGTCCGAGCTGGCGATACCGCTGGTGTTCCGGCTCCTTGGCGAAACGGGTTCGCACGCCTCGGTAGTCAACGACGTGGTGCTTCTGACCGCCGGCCGGGAGGAGGGCTCGACCCCCGCGCTGCCATACGCCGGCGGAGGCTGGGTGGTGTGGGACTACGCACGACAGGACGAGAGCTCGACCCTTGGCCGGCTACCGCTGTACCGCGTCGCGGAAGGCGGGCACCTACGACTGCCCGACGCCCGCCGCGCGGTGGCCTGGTGGCTGGTCGGTTCGGCCAGGGCGATGCTGACCCTGGCTCGCCAGCATGCGTTGGACCGGGTCCAGTTCGGCAAGCCGATCGCGTCATTCCAGGCGGTCCGCCACCGGCTGGCGGAGACGCTGGTGGCCATCGAGGGCGCCGAGGCGACGCTGACCCTGCCCGGTGATGACAACCCCGATCTGACCGCGCTGCTGGCCAAGGCCGCCGCGGGCAAGGCCGCGCTGACCGCGGCCAGGCACTGCCAGCAGGTGCTTGGCGGCATCGGCTTCACCGCCGAACACGAGCTGCACCACCACGTCGAACGAGCCCTGGTGCTCGACGGATTGCTCGGCAGCTCACGGGAACTCACCCGGAAGGCCGGAGCGGGACTTCGGGCCCGCGGGTCCGTGCCGCGCCTGGCGCAGCTCTGAATCCAGCTCGGACTGGGCCTGACTCAGCCGCTGGTGGCGAGTTCCCCGTTGACGCCAGCGGGATAGAAACCTCCGAACCGTGCCACCCCGGGGTTCACGTACAGCACGTTGAGCACCTGACCCGGGCTTCGCGCGAACACCATCGCGGCATCGTCCGCTGGAGCGAAGCTGATGGCCATGCCGATGTCGAAGCCCTCGTCGGCTCCCCCACTGAGCCGGCCGCGGGCCGCCGAGATGGAATCGGCCGATCGTTGCAGGCCCATGGTGAACAGTGCGGTCCTGACGAACCCAGCCTGGTAGGCCTCGACACCGAGGATGCCTGCGGCGGTGTCGACATACTCCCTGTTGGCGAGCGACGAGATGGCACCCCTGTACGCAGTTACCCCGACGTCCTCGATCACGTAGGCGCTCAACAAGAACGACTGATCATCGGCGAAAGCGTCGAAAGGTTCACCCGGTTGGGTGAGCCCGGCCGCCAACGTCAGAGCGGTGAAGCCCGTATCGAAGTCCATGGCAGGCCGTGCGACCACCGCCGGGCCGAGCGAGTCCCGGAGCAACTCAACGTGGCAACGCTCGTCGAAGGCGAACGCGTGCGCGAACGTCTCAAGAGTGGGGTCGCCAAACGTCATTGCTCGACCGCCGGTTATCGGACCGACAACACCGACCCCGCCGATGAGGTCGTCCGGAAGCCCCGTGCCGGTGGTCGCGCGCGAATAGAACTCGCTCTGAAGGTATTCGAGGTTCAGGAGGAAGTTCATTGTCGCGGCGTCGGAGCCGCCGGGCGCCGCCATGGCCTCGGAGCTTGCCGCCGCCGTCGCACCCAGACCGACGCCGGTCACACCTGCGGCGGCCAGGAAGCGGCGGCGATCCACGTCTGCAGCATAGCCACGGACCTAGGATCTGACGCGTGCCACCCGACGCGTCGAAGACCAAGGCCAAGCTGCTCGACAGCGCGGCCCGGGCATTCGCCAGTGACGGGGTGTTCAACGCGTCGCTGATCGACATCACGCGTCAGGCCGGTCAACGCAACCGGACCGCGCTCAGTTACCACTTCGGCTCGCGTGACGGCATTCTCTGCGCCGTCATCGACCGACACGCGGCGTTCCTGGCTCGCCGCGAAGGCGAACTACTCGACGTGGCCGCACGCACGCCCGACGACGAGCTCGAACCCGTGCTCGAGGCCATCGTGCGGCCCGCCGCGGAACTGGCCGACAGCGGCTGGAGAGGCCGCTGCTGCCTGCTGATCATCGCCGAACTGACCGGTGAGGACAGGGCCCAGTACAGCGCGGAGCTGCAGGACGTGCTTGCGCGCACGGGCGGGAACGAGGTGTTCGCACTACTCACCGAGCGGACCCCGTTGCTCACCGATGCCCTTCGCACCGAGCGCTTCTCGCTGTTGGTGATGTTCGTCTTGCGCGCCATCGCCGACCGCGCGCGGGTACTGGAACGGCGCGGCAAGCGGGGCCGTCCACAGCTCGACCACGAACCGTTCGTGCGCAACCTGGTGACGATGGCGGCGGCTGCAATGGCCTCGCCCGCCGATCGTTGACATAAGCACCCCTGCTTATTACAGTGACCGCTGCGCACATCGTTGCGCGCAGACCGGCAGGAGGCCGACGGGTGAAGGCTGTTCGCGTCGTACGCCATGGTGATCCGACGGAAGCGCTTGAAGTACAAGATGTTCCGCCCCCCGAGGTCGGCCCCGGCGAAGTGCGCATCGCCGTGTCCGCCGCGTCACTGAACTTCGGCGACATCGCCCGCTGCCGCGGCACCGTCGCAAGCGTCATGGGGCAGGTCCCCTTCACGCTCGGCATGGACGTCTGCGGCGTCGTCGACGAGGCGGGCGAGGGCGCCACCGAATGGGTTGGCCGCCGGGTGGTCGCGATGGCCAAGCAATCCCTCGGCGGGCTGGCCGAGTTCGCGATCGCGCCGGCAACGGGCACCTTCGACGCTCCCCCAGACTTGGACGACGCCTCGGCCGCAGCATTCACGCTGCCGTTTCACGTCGGTTACCTCGCACTGCATCGTCGCGCCAGGCTGATCCCGGGCGAGACCCTGCTGGTCGTCGGCGGGGCGAGCGCGGTCGGCACGGCCGTCATCCAACTCGGAGTCGCCGCGGGCGCCAACGTCATCGCAATCGCAGGCGGTCCCGAAAAGGGGCGGCTATGTGAAGAACTCGGCGCGTCGGCCATCGATCACACCGCCGCCGACCTCTTCGACGAAGTGAACGCCCGCACCGATGGACGCGGCGCCGACGTGGCCGTCGACCTCGTCGGCGGTGAGCAGACCGAAACCATCTGGACGTGCATGGCGCGCGAAGGGCGTTACGTGCCCGTTGGCTTCAACGACGACCCACAGTCGGGGCTGACCGGCCGTCCGCTTCGCAAGGTGTCGATGGGCAACATCTCGGTGCTCGGCGTGATCCTCGGATACGGCGAACTGCCCGTCGACTTCCGCAGGTTCGGGCTCAACATGTTCCCCGCGGAGGTCGGTCGCGAAGTCCACGACGCACTGCTCGAACTCGTGGCCTCCGGCGCCATCCGCCCCGTAATCGGCCGCCAGATCACGATGGATCAGGTCGGCGAAGCTCTGCACGCCCACGAACAGCGGCAGACAACGGGCCGCACCGTCGTGACGATCGCGCGCGGGTAACACCGCCGATGCCCGACTTGAACGCCGACGAATTGATGGCGGCCGCAGTCGAACTCGCGGGTTGCGACGACTTCGGGCCCGACGACTTCGTCGAGGGACTCACCGTCCTGTGCGCCTCGGTCGACGCGCAGGCGCAGCTCAACGACATCGGCCGTTTTGCGTTGGAGCAGAACGTGATCGGCGGGCTGGCTAACCGGCTGCGGGTCTACGACTGGGTGTGCCAGAATCCCGCGATCAACGCCGAGCGCATCGAGGCGCCGCTGGTGGTCATCGGCATGTTCCGTGCGGGGACGACGTTCCTGAGCCAGTTGCTCGACCAGGATCCCGGTAATCGGGCGCTGTTGCGTTGGGAGGCCGCCGACAGCGTGCCGCCGCCGTCGGCCGAGACGTACCGGGCCGGCCCACGGGTCGACGCCGCCAACGACGCCATCGGCATGCTCGAGTCGCTGAATCCGCGGATGAGGATCGTCCATCACGAGGACGCCGAGGGACCCACCGAGTGCATCACCCTGCTCGGTCAGGACTTCAAGAGTCTCACCTGGGAGGCGATGGCCAACGTGCCCGGTTACGGCGAATGGCTGCTCGGGGCCGACTACCGCTCGGCGTACGAGTACCACCGCACGGTGCTGCAGGTGCTGCAGAGCGGCGGCAGGCGCGGCGCGTGGACCCTGAAGAGCCCCAACCACGCCATCGCGCTGGAGGCCTTGACCGCCGTGTATCCGGATGCCCGACTGGTGCTCCTGCACCGCGATCCCACCGTGCTCTGCGCGTCGGCGTGCAGTCTCATCTCCACGCTCACCGGCACCTTCAGCGACGCCGACCACACCGCCTACATCGCCGAACACTGGACGGGGTTGCTCGCGGAGTTCGTCGATCGCATCGAGGCCTTCCGGCTGGCGCATCCCGAGCATCGGATCATCGACGTGCAGTACGCGGATCTCGTCGGCGACCCACTGCGCACTGTCGAGACCATCTACGGCGCGTGCCACCGGGAGTTCGACGACCGGGCGCGTGCGGCCATCTCGGCATGCGTCGACGCCAACCCCAAGGGGCGCTTCGGCACCCACGGGTACCGGCTCGAGGACTACGGGCTACGGGCCGACGAGCTCCGCGACCGATTCGCGGACTACGTCGCCCGCTACGACATCCCGGCCGAGGTGAGCACCGTCTGACGGGTGCCATCGTGTGGTTTGGGCGCGGTTACCCACTGAGTGCGGGTACGCGCGCCGAAATCGCTGTCCAACGTAAGCTCGATTAGGCTACTGAGACGCGGACTTTCCAGGTAAGGCTGTTATAAAGCCACGAACGAGAATACTATTCTCGCCATGAGAAAGTTACAATCTCAGACACGGCGGCCGCGAGGGGGTCTAGGAGCACAATGCCCAGGCATTCTCCGGTACAGTTCATCCATGTTCTTCCAGCACGGCCCGCATCCGAGGAGCCGGTGACCAGCGCGAGCGAAGAGCCCGCCTGGAAGCAGCGCGCGGTCGAACGCTCGATCAAGACCGCCAAGCTTCGCGCTGCTCAGCGCGTGCAGCGGTTCCTCGACGCCGCCCAGGCCATCATCATCGAAAAGGGCACCACCGACTTCACGGTCCAAGAGGTCGTCGACCGTTCGCGGCAGTCGCTGCGCAGCTTCTACCTGCAGTTCGACGGCAAGCACGAGCTGTTGTTGGCACTGTTCGAGGACGCGCTCAGCCGATCCGCCGATCAGATCCGCGCCGCGACGGCCAGTCAGTCCGATCCGCTGGAGCGGGTGAAGGTCGCCATTTCGCTGCTCTTCGAGTCGTCGCGCCCTGACCCCACCGCGAAGCGGCCGCTCTTCACGGATTTCGCGCCGCGCCTGCTGGTCTCGCATCCATCCGAGGTCAAGATCGCGCACGCGCCGCTGGTCGCACTGCTCACCGAGCTGATGGAGCAGGCCTCCGAGGCCGGCGTGTTGCGCGCGGGAATCAACCCGAAGCGCATGGCGGCCATGACCATGCAGACGGTGATGTTCGTCGCACAGTCCAGTGGCTCCGACGATGCCACCGTCAAACCGATTTCGGCCGACGAGGTGTGGGAGTTCTGCGCCCATGGATTCGCCGCCGAATAGCCTGAGAATTACATTCTCAGGGCGGTAGAACTTCGCTTACACTGAGCGCGTGTCCGAGCTCTGGTCCGACCTGCTCGGGTGCTTGGACATCGGCGACTCGCGGTCGGGGAACCACTTCACCGGCCGAAATCAACGGCTTCAATACCACCGGGTGTTCGGCGGCCAGCTGCTCGCCCAGTTCATTCGGGCGGCCACTTCGGTGTGTCCGGAGAAGACGGTCAAGTCGCTTCACGCGCTGTTTCCCCGCGAAGGCCGTGCCGACGAGCCCGTCGAGTACGACGTGACGCTGCACCACGAGGGGCGCTCCTTCGCCACGCTGTCGATGACCGCCTCACAGAGCAAGGGCCCGATCGGCACGGCGTCGGTCTCGATGCACGTCGCCGAGGACGGACCCGCGCTGCAGAGCAGCGCGCCTGTCGGCGTCCCACTCGGGCCCGACGACGTCGTCGGTCTCGACCTCATCCCGTGGGAGACCCGGTCGATCGTCGATCTGAACGCGACCACCACCGGGCCTGCCGAGTGCGAGGTCTGGATGAAGACGCCGGCGGTCGATCCCGAGCTCGCGCAAGCGCTGGCCGCGTACGCCACCGACCTCACCCTCATCGGTACCGCGGTGCGGCCCATGGAGGGACTCAGCCAGACCGGCAACGGCACGCAGTTCACCTCGGCGGTGACGGGCCACACCATCTGGTTCCATCGGCCGTTCACCACCGACCAGTGGCTGCTGCTGCGCCAGCACAGCCCGATACTGGCTCACGGTCGCTGCTTCGGCCGGGGCGACCTGCTCACCGCCGACGGCACCCTTGTCGCGTCGTACGCGCAGGAGGCGCTACTCCGCATCGCGAACTGACCTGAAGCGTCGTGGAATCCGCTTCTAAGCGGACAGTACAAACGCCCCGGTCACCCTGCGGTCGTTGACACAATGGCACCTGAGTGTCAGGCTGCTGAGCAAGTGCACAGCAACATTGCGAAACGAGGAGCAACAGTGGGTCGCGTAGAAGGCAAGGTCGCATTCGTCAGCGGAGCGGCGCGTGGTCAAGGTCGCGCACACGCGGTGCGCCTCGCCCAGGAGGGCGCCGACATCATCGCGGTCGACATCTGCAAGCAGATCGACAGCGTTCGGATTCCGCTGTCGACGCCTGAGGATCTGGCCGAGACCGCCGACCTGGTCAAGAATCTCGACCGCCGTATCTACACCGCCGAGGTCGACGTCCGCGACTACGACGCGCTCAAGGCCGCCGTCGACGCGGGCGTGGAGCAGTTCGGCAGACTCGACATCATCGTTGCCAACGCTGGCATCGGCAACGGCGGCCAGACGCTGGACAAGACCAGCGAGGGCGACTGGACCGACATGATCGACACCAACCTGGGCGGGGTCTGGAAGACCGTCAAGGCGGGCGTCCCTCACATCCTCGCGGGCGGCAGGGGCGGATCGATCATCCTGACCAGCTCCGTCGGCGGGTTGAAGGCCTACCCGCACACTGGCCACTACGTCGCCGCCAAGCACGGCGTCATCGGGCTGATGCGCACGTTCGCCGTCGAGCTCGGCGCGCAGAACATCCGGGTCAACTCGGTGTGTCCCACCAACGTGAACACCCCGCTGTTCATGAACGAGGGCACCATGAAGTTGTTCCGCCCCGATCTGGAGAACCCGGGTCCCGACGACATGAAGGTGGTCGGCCAGCTGATGCACACGCTGCCGATCGGCTGGGTCGAGCCCGAGGACGTCGCGAACGCCGTGCTGTTCCTGGCCTCCGACGAGGCCCGCTACATCACCGGGGTCGCGCTTCCGGTCGACGGCGGCAGCTGCCTGAAGTAACTGCGGCCCGCCCGGCGGGCTGCCACACTCGACCTCATGAGCGACGACGAGGTCCTCCGATCCGACGCGAGCCCTGGCTGAGTCATGGAATCACGTTCGCTGGCAATCGGATTCGGGGAACTGTCCGCCACCCTGAGCACGCTGGTGCGCGCCGGAGTGCTCGCTCCGCTGCGACCCGACAAGTACCTTCGGATGATCGCGGCGGCACGCGGCAGCAGCTCGGTGACCCTTGGCTTCGCCATCGCCGCGCAGCGGTGTCCGGACCGGCCTGGTCTCGTCGACGAAATCGGCAGCCTGACGTGGAAGCAGCTCGACGAGCGGGCCGATGCCCTTGCGGCGGGGCTGCAGGCGCTACCCGTGACATCCTCCGAGTCGCTGCGCTCCTGCCCGCCGGTGCCGCCGCGCAACATCGGGATCATGTGCCGCAACCACCGGGGGTTCGTGACGACGCTGACCGCCGCGGACCGGCTCGGCGTCGACGTGCTGCTGCTCGACAGCTCGTTCGCGGGCCCGGCGCTGGCCGAGGTCGTTGCCCGCGAGCAGGTCGACGTGGTCGTGTACGACGAGGAGTTCACCGACGTCGTCGACCGCGCCCTTGCCGAGCGACCCGACACTACCCGCGTGCTCGGCTGGACGGAATCATCCGTCCCCAGTGACCAACTCACCACCGATGCGCTGATCGCGGCGCATACCGGTCGACGCCCCACACGCGCCCACCGCAAGGGCAAGTTCGTGCTGCTCACGGCGGGCACCACCGGCACGCCGAAGGGCGCCAGGTCGACGTCCGGCGGCGGGGCGGCCGAGCTCAAGGGAATCCTTGACCGCATCCCTTGGCGCGCCGAGGAAGTCACCGTGATCGCCGCCCCGATGTTCCACGCGTGGGGCTATTCGCAGCTGAGCTTCGCCGCGTTCATGGCGACCACGATCGTGACCCGTCGACAATTCGACCCGGAGGCCACCCTGGAGCTCGTCGACCGGCATCGGGCCACCGGGTTGGTGGTCGTCCCCGTCATGTTCGACCGGATCATGGCGCTGCCCGACGCGACCAGGCGCCGGTACCCCTGTCGGGCACTGCGTTTCGTCACCGCGTCCGGCTCGGGGATGCGGCCGGACGTCGTGACGGCGTTCATGGACGAGTTCGGCGACGTGGTCTACAACAACTACAACACGACCGAGGCGGGGTTGATCGCCACTGCCACTCCGGCCGATCTCCGCGCGGCGCCGGACACCGCGGGCCGGCCAGCAGCCGGCACCGAGGTGCGCATCCTCGACGCGGACCGCCGTGAGGTTCCGGTCGGCGAGGTTGGCCAGATCTTCGTCCGCAGCGCAACGCTGTTCGACGGCTTCACGGCGACGGGCGACATGGGCCGACTCGACACGGCCGGCCGGCTGTTCGTGGTGGGCCGCGACGACGAGCAGTCGAGTCGCAGCGACGATTGACACGAATTAGGGCTGCTTGAGGTCGGTGGTGGCGGCCCAACAAGCCAGGCCCCCAATATGTTGGTGATGTATGCTCCATCTAAACATTACCAACATGAGGAGGCTGTCGTGTCGGTGACACAGATCGACCTCGACGACGAAGCGCTGGCCGAGATCATGCGGATCGCCGGGGTACACACCAAGAAGGAAGCCGTGAACCTCGCGATGCGCGATTACGTCGAGCGGTTCCGGCGCATCGAGGCGCTGGCCCGGTCCCGCGAGCAGGCGAAGGGCTGGGACTACGAGGGCTGGCTCGCCGCGCGGGCCGACGAGAAGGCCGTCGGGACTTGATCCACCTGCTGGTGGATTCCTCCGCGGTCTGGCGGCTCCAACGACAACCGGAGCTCACCGAGGCCTGGAACTCCTCGCTTCTCAGCGGCGCCGTCGGATCGTGCGAACCACAACGAGCCGAGTTCCGCCGATCGGCGCGGAATGCGGACGAGTTCGATCAGATGAACGAGATGTTTCGTGACGTCTACCCCGATGTGCCAGTGCCGAAATCCGTGTGGCGGTGGATGGATGCGGCGCAGCACCGGCTCGCTGGCGCTGGTGCGGTGCGTGCCTTGTCGGTTGTCGATCTGCTGATCTGCGGCACAGCCGCAGCCAGAGGCCTAGTAGTCCTCCATGACGACGCCGACTACGAACTCGCACAGCGCCACCTTCCCGACGTCAGAGCGCGGCGCGTCCTCAGCGCCGACCAGTAGCGCTTCCTCCAGGTCGGCGGCATTTGGGCCTCCGTAGGTGTTCGAGCCGTCGACGGGTTGCTGTCCGCGATTTCGGCGTGATCGCTGGTTCTGGCCCAACGGCGCGCGTACAACTAGAGGTAGTGCCCTGCGATCGGGAGCCCACGATGACCGTCACAACCACAGCACGCACGCCCGCCGCCGAACACGTCGCCGTGCGTTGCGTCGACTCCGACGTCCACCCCACCCCACGAAGCGGGGAGTTGAGCCAGTACATCCCCGAGCCTTGGCGCAGCAAGTACTTCGGCACCCATCCGTACGGGGACCTGATCTACTACGACGCACCCGACTACGCACACTCCTACGCCATGCGCGCCGACACCTTCCCCGCCGACGGCCAGTTCCCTGGCAGCGACCCGGACCTGGCCTTCAGGCAGCTGATCATGGAGGCCGGCTCCGACATCGCGATCCTCGAACCGGGCGCCTATCCCGCACGCCTGGCCGAGGCGGACCAAGCGATGAGTCAGGCGCTCAACGATTGGCAGGCCAACCACTGGCTCGACAGTCACAACAACTGGCACCAACGCTGGCGCGGTTCCATCTGCGTGTCCATCGAAGCGCCCGACGCGGCCGCCGCGGAGATCGAGAAGTGGGCCGGGCACCCCTACATGGCACAGATCCTCATCAAGGCGGAGCGACGGCCGTCGTGGGGCGACCCCGTGTACAACCCGGTCTGGGCGGCCGCCACGAAACACGACATCACGGTCAGCTGCCACCTCTCGCGCAGCCACTTCGAGGAACTGCCCATCCCGCCGGTCGGGTTGCCCAGCTACAACCACGACTTCATGACCACCTACTCGCTTTTGGCGGCCAATCAGGTGATGAGCCTGATCTTCGACGGGGTCTTCGACCGCTTCCCCACGCTGCGGATCGTCTTCGTCGAGCACGCCTTCACCTGGATCCTGCCGCTGATGTGGCGCATGGACGCCATCTACGCCAAGCGCAAGTCGTGGATGGACATCAAGCGCAAGCCCAGCGAGTACGTAAAGGACCACATCAAGTTCACCACCCAGCCCCTGGACTACCCGGAGGACAAGACCGAGCTGATGCGGGCCTTCGAGTGGATGGAGTGCGAGAAGATCCTGCTGTTCTCCTCGGATTACCCGCACTGGACGTTCGACGACCCGCGCTGGCTGGTCAAGCACCTACCCGAGCACGCCCGCGAAACCATCATGTTCCGCAACGGGATCGAGACCTACAAGCTGCCCGACACCGTCCCCGCGCTCGAAGGTCAGGTCAGAGTCTTCTAACGGGCGGCCTTGCGTCGGCCACCCAGCGCGGGCGCAGTGCCGATCACGCCGTCCGCCTCGAGC
Organism: Mycobacterium sp. RTGN6; assembly: GCF_033804605.1. Taxonomy (NCBI): domain Bacteria; kingdom Bacillati; phylum Actinomycetota; class Actinomycetes; order Mycobacteriales; family Mycobacteriaceae; genus Mycobacterium; species Mycobacterium sp. RTGN6. The sequence goes on along the minus strand of NZ_JAPZKZ010000009.1, from coordinate 140,696 downwards.
GCGGCGAGCTCGTCGTCGGTCACGCCAAGCGCGCCAAGCACTTCGCTATTGTGCTCGCCGAGCAGTGGCGCTGGCTCCCGGTGAAAGGTCGACGGTCCACTGGCCAACCGGACGGGCAGCGTGCTGTGCGGCGCGGCGATGTTCACGGGGTGGCCGACGTGCTCGAAGAAGCGTCGCTCGCGCAGCGGCGCTAGTTCGGTCTGTCGGTGCGGCTGCATCACCTTGGCCACGGGAACACCTGCGGGCCAGAGTATTTCGACGATCTCGTCACCGGTGCGCTGAGCACACCACTGCGCGAGCCGCTCATCGATCAAGTCGTGCGCCGCCCGCCGCCCGTCGACACGCGCGAGCCGCTCGTCGCGTGCCCAGTCCGGCCCGCCGATGCCGTCGCGCAGCGCGACCCACTGCGCGTCGGTCGCCACCGCGATCGCCACCCAGCAGTCGGGCCTGCCGAACTCGTCGACGCCCGCGCACTGGTAGACGTTCTGCGGTGCCGCAGTGGGCCCACGGTTTCCGTTGCGCTGCAGCAGGGTTCCGTAGGCGGAGTACTCGATCACCTGCTCCGCGGCGATGTTGAGTGCCGCGTCGACCATGGCCGCTTCGACGAGCACACCGTGGCCGGTCTGCCGCCGATGCTCGAGCGCAAGGAGCAGCGCGTTGAGCGCGTGGACGCCGGCGTTGGGGTCACCTACCGAATAGGGCTCGTAGGGGCTGCGGTCGGGATAGCCCGTCAGCCAACTCAATCCGGACGCGTCCTCGATGATGTAGGCGAACGCCGGATTGTCCTTCCACGGCCCGTCGAGACCGAAGCCCGGCATGCGCACCATGACGATGTCGTCGCGCAGCCCCCGCACGGTGTCGAAGTCCAACCCCAACTGGTCGATGACGCGCGGCGTGAAGTTCTCGACCACGACGTCGCACGTCGCGATCAGCGCGCGCAGTAGTTCGCGGCCGCGCTCGGTCTGGAAGTCGAGCGTCACGCTCTTCTTGTTGGTGTTGAGTGCCGAGAAGATCGGTGAGCGCTCCCACCACAGATCCTCGGTGGCGGGGATGCCCGCGATGAGCCGGGTGCCGTCCGGGCGCGGTGTGGACTCCAAGTGGATCAGTTCGGCGCCGAGCATCGCCAGCGCGTGGGTGCACGACGGTCCCGCCCAGAAGGTCGTCATGTCGAGCACGCGAAGCCCGCTGAACGGCAACCGATCTCGGCCAGCCGGATTGACGGGCGCCGGCTTGGGCGGACCGGCGCGCACGATCGCGGTGTGCTCGCCGAGTCGGGGGGCGGGTGTCGGGGCGCGCAGCGTGACGCCGCTCAGCCGGTACGGGTGGTTGGGCTGGACGAACCCGTCGCGCGGATTGCGGACGAACGCCCCCCGCTCGACGAAGTGATCCATGGCAGTCACGTTCTCGCCGTTGCCCACTGGCGAGTTCGGGATCCGGAACGCCGATGCGAGCTCGCGGACGTCGTCGACCTTCTGGTCGCGCAGCCACTCGTAGAGCTCCTCGGCGTGGAGGTTTGCCTGCTCGGTGATGGTGAGTTCTGTACCCTCGTCGATCCATTCGTCGTGGCCCGACATCGCGCAGAGGTCGTGCCACTGCTGGGCAGTGCCGCATCCGAGCGCCACCAGACCGTCCTGCGCCTGAGCCACGCCCGGCACCGTTGGCTTGCGCTCGGTGCGCCACGGGCGGTCCAGCGTCTCGAAGTACGTCACGGGATAATACGTGAGACAAAGGATTTGGCATTCCAGCATCGACAGGTCGATGAGTTCCCCATGCCCGTCGCGAAGGGCCCTGGCGCGGAACGCCAACGTCATGGCGGCCGCATACGCACCAGACACCCAGTCCCCCACCTGGCCGCCGACGTGCACCGGCGCGCGGTCCTGCGTGCCGCGCCCGATGCCGATGGCACCGCCGGACCACGCTTGAAGCGTGAACTCGGTCGCAGGTCGGTCGTGCCACGAACCCTCGAGGCCGAACGGCGTGATGGCGGTGACGATGAGCTGCGGGTGCCGACGGTGAAGCTCGTCAGGTGCCATTGTGGCGAGTTCGGCGACGGCCGAGCCACGCGACCAGACGACCGCGTCGGCCGACGCCAACAGCCGCTCGAGCGACTCGACGTCCGCCGCAACGGTGGGGTCGACGACGACACTGCGCTTCGAGCACGCCAGGAAGGCGAAGAGCGCGCCATCGTCGTCCGGTTCGATCGGCGCGCCCGACGCCGACCAGCGGCGCAGCGGATCACCGTCCGGTGCTTCGACTTTGACGACGTCCGCGCCGCCGTCGGCAAGGAGCTTCGTGGCGTACGCCCCGGCGATCCCACTCGAAAGATCGATGACGACGTACCCGTCGAGCGGATGCTCGGTCACCAGCTAGTCCTTCTTCGCCCGGTTCTTCTTGCTGAGCCTGAAGTCGGGAGGGAACTTGTCGTCGTTGGCGTTCACCGCAGCGGCCAGGCCGCTGCCGATGGCTTCGTGCATGTCCAGGTCGTGGTCGTCGTCGTTGGTCACGCCGCTGCCCATCGACTCGAAGAACGCCGACAACAGGCTGCCCATGTACTCGCCCTGGTGCTGCTTGTACACCTCGAAGAAGAGCTTCTGCATGTAGACGGTGTCGACCGGTCGGTTGCGTGCGCACGCCAAGGCGTACTTCTGGGTCTCGGCTTCGAGTTCGTCGCGGGACACCACCTTGTTGAGGAAGTTGCACTTCTCCATGTCCTCGGCGGTGAAGGGCCTTCCGGTGAAGACCATCTCCTGGAACTTGCGCAACCCCATCATCTGAACCCAGGTCCACATGCGCGGACCCCAGCCGTAGTAGCGGAACGACGGGTGGCCGAACAGCGCGTCGTCGGACGAGATCACCAGATCGGCGTCGGCGCACTGGTAGAAGTGCCAGCCGTAGCAGTACCCCTTGGCTTCGACGATGCTGATCTTCTTGAGCTCCTGCAGTGGCCGGTTGCCTGCCTGCACGTTGGCGTACCACCCGCTGATCGTCGCGCCGTTGCGGAACGACCCCTTCGGCGGATACTCGACGCCCATGCCCTCGACCTTGAGCTCCCGCAGCCGAAGCTCCGGATCGTCGTTGCCCTCCATGAACTCTGGAAGGTCGGCCCCGCTGCCGAGGTTGTCTCCGACGCCGCGGATCACGACCACCTTGACGTCGTTGTCGACGCTGGATGCGCGAATCAGGTCCGCGTAGCGCAACCGTGCGTCCGACGTCGGCGCGTTGAGGAAGTCGGGCCGATCGAACGTAATCGTCGCGATCTTGGTCTTCGGGTCCTTCTCGTAGCGGATGATCTCCTCGGCCGACGGCCGCTTCTTCGGCTTCTTCGACATACCCGCGCTCTCAGTTGGTTCCGACGGCAGCGCTGCCGTGGAACGGGGTCACGCTCTTCGTCAACACCTCGGGTCCGTCGTCGGTGATCAGCACGGCGTCGCGGCTGAACACCGCGCCGACGCCGGGCTCCCACACGTACGCCGTGACGGCCAACACCATGCCTGGGTCGAGCACCTCCCCTGCGGACGTCTGCGGCAGGTCCGGGGATATCACCGGCGGGTCGAAGCCAAGCCCGAGCCCGTGCGCCACCGGCATCGGTGGCAGCGACTCGCCCGCGGCCTCGTACGCGGTGAACAGGTCAGTTGCGGGCGCGCCCGGCCGGCACGCGTCAACGAGCCGCTCCCACAGGTCATTCGAGCGTCGGTACAGCGCGTCGGCTCCGCTGACCTCACCCACGGGCCAGGTGCGAGCGACCTCGCCCACGTAGCCGTCGGCAAGCGCGCCAGAGGCGAACGCCACCAAATCGCCGTCCTGAACTCGGACGTCACGCCGTCCCACCCGCCACGAATGCTCGCGGGAGGTCACCCAGGCTCCGTCCTGAGTGGCGGAAGTGCTGACGCCGCCTGCGGCCATCGCCTCCAGCATCACGCCGGTCAGCGCTTGCTCCGTGGTACCCAGCGCGAGCTCGGAAACCGCTGCGGCCAGCCCGATCTCGGCGACGGTGAGCGCACCGCGGAGCACGCGGATCTCTTCAGCGGTCTTGGTGCGCCTCGCCGCCCGCATCGCGACCTCGCCGTCGACGAGCTCCGCATTGGGGAAGGCGATCGGCAGCAGTTGGTCGAATGAGGGTGACATGGCGTCGGTTCCGACGCGTCGAGCCGTCGAGGCGCCCGCGATCTGCTTGAGCACGTCGATGTTCGTCATCGGGTTCCACGCCAGTCCGTAGAGGTGGTCGTGCCCGATCTCCTCGGGGATGCCCTCGTCCCAGCTGCTGTTGAGGTGGATCTCCCCGCTGGCCCGCACCAGCACACAGATCGGTGCAAACGGACGCGTGCCCGCCACCCATAGCTGCGGAGCCCCGGTGACGTACCGGACGTTGGCCTGGCGGCCGAGCACGAGGATGTCGAGGTCTGCTGCCTCCATCTGCGCGAGCGCACGCTCACGTCGGCCGGTGCGCAGTGCAAGGTCGTCGGGCAGGATCTGTTCAACCATTACGACGCTCCATACGGTGAGTAGGGGTAGTCGGTGATGGACTGATGACCGTCCTCGGTGATGACCACGATCTCCTCGCTGCGATATCCGCCGGTGCCGTCCTCCCAGACGACCGGCTCGAGTACGAGCACCATGCCCGCCGGGAAGACGAAGTTGTCGTCGAACTCCTGGCCCAGATCGGTTCCGATCATGGGCATTTCGGCCGCGTTGGTGCCGATGCCGTGGCCCAGGTAGAAGTGCGGCAGCCACGGCTTCTTGCCGCCGTTGGCCGCGATGGCCGCGCGGGCAAGGTCACCGCAGGATGCGCCCGCCTTCGTCACCGCCAGCACCGCGTCGAGGATGTCGCGCCACTTGGCGAACTGCGCCTGCTGCCGGGGCGACGGTTCCTCGCCGACCACCCAGGTCCGCCCGAAGTCCGAGCAGTACCCCTCGTAGGTGATGCTGACGTCGGTCCACAGCACGTCGCCCTTGGCGAGTTCCTTCTCCGTCGTCAACAGCGGCAGCGCCAGATCGCCGGTGGTGGTCCAGACCCCGCCGCTGTCCCTGGTGGTGGGCATTACCTGCCAGATGGCCTCGAGCATGTTGGCCGTGGCGCCAAGCTCGAATGCCCGCCGCACGAATGCGGCCGACAGGTCGATCTGCCGCACGCCCGACGCGAGCGACTTCTGCACGTCGGTGACCGCCTGCTCGGTGATGCGACACGCCTTGCGGATGCACGCGATCTGGTCGACGGTCTTGACCAGCTTGGCCGGGCCGACCACCAACGCCGCGTCCGACGGCGGGCCCGCGGGGAACAGTCGGCCCGCCGCCCGCCGCATCGCTCCGGTCAGTTCGTCGACCGCGACGGTCCCGCCCGACGGCACCAGGCCGGACAGCACCTTCGCGAAATGCTCGACACCCTCGTCGAACTCGAGATAGAGCGGACCGTGGACGTGGTCGTCGGGAAGCTCCGACTCGAAGGCGCTGCCTTCGCGGAACGGCATGAACAGGTGCGGGTGCTCGTCGTCGGCGAGCACGATCGCCACCGGGCGTTCCACGTGGGAAAGGCCCGCGTCGAGCAGCGGCCAACTCGCGCCGGTCGCGTAGACGACGTTGCCGTTGCCGAGCAGGACGACTGCGTCGACGCCCTTCTCCTTCATGGAGGCTCGCAGCCGGGCCCCACATTCGCGGTACATCCTGGTCCGGTCCGGGAGGTCGGGGATGTCGAGCAGCGACGACCCCGCTGCGAATGTCGCGGTCACGAGATACCCAGGAACTTCTTGATGTTGGTGCTGACGATCTTGACCGCGTCCTCGGGTCCGACCGCCTCGACGACGGACGCCAGCGACTTCTCGGAGTAGCCGAAGGTGCTCTCGTTGTGCGGGTAGTCCGAGGACCACATCACCCTGTCGACGCCGATCTGGTCGATGAGCCGAAGGCCCAGCGGATCCACCATGAACGACGCACTCATGTGGTTGTCCCAGTAGTAGCGGACATCGTGCTCCAACTGGTGGTTGAACATGTGCCGGTAGGACGCAAACAGGTGTTCGGCGTCCTGCAGCGCCGTTGGTACCCAAGCGATTCCGCCCTCGAACCAGCCGATCCGCAACTTCGGGTGCCGGTCGAGGATGCCGGAGAAGACGTACTTGGCGAACTGTTCGCGGAACGAGTCGACGTTGATCATCATGCCGACGACGACGCTGTTGTTCTCGCAGGGCGTCTTCGGCGGCGTCTCGCCGATGTGGTGGGTGACCGGCAGACCGGCCTCCTCGATCTCGTCCCACACCGCATCCATCGACGCGCTGCCGTAGTCGTAGATGTTGCCCTCGTCGTCCTTGCCGGGGTTCAGCGGCAGCAGGAACGTCTTGAGCCCGAGCGACTTCAACTCCGCCAACGTGCTCCGGGCGCCCTTGGCGTCCCACCAGTTGATCAGTCCGACGCCGTAGAAGTGGCCGTTGCTGCGCTCCTGCAGCTCGGCCATGTATTCGTTGTAGATGCGGAACACCCGTTCGCGCAGGGCCTTGTCCGGGTAGTGGAAGAGGGCCAGGACCGCGTTGGGGAAGGCCAGCTCCCGCTGGACGCCATCCTCGGCGAGCTCGCGAATGCGGGCCTCGATGTTGTTGGTGGCGGCCCCAGCGAGGTCGTCGTACTGCATGAGTACGCGGCCGAAGTCACCCGCCACGAAGGACCGGCCGTTCACCCCGACCATGTAGGCGCCGTCCTCGTACCAGATTCGGGGCGCCTGCCCCTTGAGGTCGTCGGGGAAGCGTTCGAAGAAGATGTCGTCGGCGACGGAGATGTGGTTGTCGGCCGAGAACACCTCGGTTCCTGCCGGAAGTCCAACGACGGTGCCTTGGGCGTGCCCTTGGCGGTCCTTGGGCGCGCCCCACCCTTCGGGGGGATACGCAAGTGCGCCTTGGGCTTTGGTTGGGGTTGACATCTGTGGCACTCCAATCGGGCTGTGGTGCAGGACTGTAGGTCTGGTGGTGACTACCAAGTCACCGGAAGTTCGTAGACGCCGTAGGCGAGCCGGTCGTGTTTGAACGGGACTTCGTCGAACGGGATCGCCAGTTTCAAGGTCGGGATACGGCGCAGCAGCGTCTGGAACACGATCTGAAGTTCGGCGCGGGCGAGCTGTTGCCCGACACACTGATGGCGGCCGTAGCCGAAGCCGAGTTCCTGGCCCGCATCCCTGGTGAAGTCCAGCTTGTCGGGATTTGGGTACGCAGCGGGGTCCCAGTTGGCGGGTGCCAGGTCGATGATGATGCCCTCGCCGGCGCGGATGGTCTCGCCACCGATCTCGATGTCCTCGGTAGCGACACGGCGCTGCCCGTTCTGGATGATCGACAGGTAGCGCATCAGTTCCTCGGCGGCGTTCGCAATGAACTTCGGATCGTCCGAATCACGGAGCAGTGCAGCCTGTTCGGGGTTTTCGAGCAGGGCCAGCACGCCGATGCCGATCATGTTCGCCGTGGTTTCGTGGCCGGCGATCAGCAATCCGGTACCCAGCTGCGCAGCTTCCTTCACGCTGATCTCGCCAGCGGTGACCCGCTCGGCGAGATCGGAGACCGCGTCCTCGGCCGGGTTGGCCTGCTTCTTTTCGACTAGGTCGATGAGGTACTGGTGCAGGCTCATCGCGCCCTTTTGCATGGCATCCGCGGCCGCGAAGCGAGCCAGCCCAGCGTTGGCGTGCTCCTGGAAGAACTCGTGGTCCTCGTAGGGGACGCCGAGCATGTCACTGATCACCTTGGTGGGGACCGGCAGTGCGAGCTTGGCGATGATGTCGGCAGGCTGCGGGCCGGCCAGGATCGCGTCGATGCTCTCGTCGGTCACCTCCTGGATGGTCGTGCGCAAGCCCTCAACGCGCTTGAACGTGAACGGCTTCGAGAGCATCCGCCGGAACCGCGTGTGCTCCTCGGCGTCGGAGGTAAACACCGAGCGCGGTCGCTTCTCGACCGTGGAAAGCATGTGCTCGTTCCAGTGTGGGAAACCCTCTATCCGGTCGTCGACGCTGACACGCGAGTCGGCAAAGAGCGCCCGTGCCACTTCGTGACCCGTGATCAGCCACGGCGTGCTGCCATTCCAGATCCGCACCCGCGAAAGCGGCTTGGACTGGCCCATCTCGAGCATCTGCAGTGGCGGGGAGAACGGGCAGCGCGGGGACCGCTCCATCGGGTACTCGGGTACGTCGGCCGAAACCTTCTCGGCGGCAAGCGTTTCTGACATCAGTACTCCGTCATTCTTCGAGGTGGATCGCCAGGGCGGGGCACGCGGCCGCGGCCTTGCGGGTGTTTTCGGCGTACTCGGGACCGGGTTCGGCGTTCAACAGCACGACGACGCCGTCGTCGTCGTTCTGGTCGAACACGTCGGCGGCGTTCATCACGCACATTCCGGACGACACGCACTTGTCCTGGTTGACGGTCACCTTCACTGCGCGCCACCGTGGCCGCGGGTGGTCACCGGCGCCAGCCACATGCCAACGATCGCGTCGATCAGGCCGGTACCCGCGGCCTGCCACGACGTGCGGGACGCCACGCCGGCCCCCTTGGCGAGCGCGCGCTCGCGGTCCGCACAGCTGTGCATCAGCAGGTTGCGGGCCATGATGTTGCGGTCGAACCGGACGTCGAGCGGCAGGTCGGGCAGGCATCGGTTGATGCCGTCGACGACCTGGACGAGCGACGGAGAACTGAGCGCGTCCTTGACCACGAAGCCGTGGTAAGCCGGGTCGGTCATGGCTTGGGCGGCGAAGCGCGCGTACCAGGTGGGATTGCCGAGATCGGCGAGGTGGTCGGTCAGTGGGCGCACCAGGCAGGACACCCACCCGCGCATGTCGGTGTCGGCGTCGGTGTCGGCGACCAGCCGCTCGCGGTGCTCCTCGATCGGCGCGCGGTGGCGTTCCTCGATGGCCCGGACGAGGTCGGTCTTGGTGCCGAAGTGGTAGCCGACGGCGGCGTTGTTCCCTTGTCCCGCAGCCTCACTGACCTGCCGGTTGGACACGGCATAGACGCCGTGCTCGGCGTAGAGCCGTTCGGCGGCGGTCAGGATGGCCTCGCGCGTGGTGCTGGCGCGTTCGGTACGCAATGGCCGGGCTGCGGTCACGGGTACAGTCAACGCCGTGCGGCCAATTAAGTCAAGCGATTGATTTAAATGGCGGTGTCGGCACACCGTCACTCACGTTCGGCTCAGCCGACGGCCCGGCTGGCCAGGCGGCGCGCGGCGTAGGCCCGGCCCGCCTCTGGGTCACCCAGCACGAGGCCGGCAATGTCGGCCAACCGCGCAATCCGTCCGCCGCCGCCCCACGTACCCTCCGGGATCTCGTTGGCGAACACCCAGACACGCAGCGGGTCGGCGTCATAGCGCCCGCCCTCGGCCGCCAGTATCGCGTCGGTGACCGCGGCGACCATGCTGGCGCGGCGCTCGTCGTCGAACTGCCCCTCGGGCACCGAAGCAATCACCCGATAGTGCGGCGCCGCGGGCTGCTCGCCTGCGTGCAGCACCGCCGTGGGCCGGTGTAGCCAGACCTTCGCCAGTGCCCGGGCCGCCGGGTTTAGTGGGTCGGCCCCCTCGTGCTGGAGCAGCAGATCGGTGAGCGTGCCGAGGAGCGCGCGCTCCACGTCGGCCGGTAGCGCGCCGTCGGGAATGTAGGCATCGAGCATGGGCATTTCGTGGACCTTCCGCCGTGGGATGATGCGTTGTGATTCACAACTCAGCCTAGATATAGCTGAGTTGCAATGTCAAACTCTGATAGCGTGATTGCCATGTTCGTCGACCGGCTGAGCTACAGCGCCGACAATTGCTCGATCAAGCGGGCGCTCGACATCCTCGGAGAGAAGTGGACGCTGTTGGTCTTGCGCGAGGCCTTCTACGGCGCACGACGGTTCGAGCAGTTCCAGGCCTCGGTGGGCTGCGCGCGGAACCTACTGACCGAGCGGCTGAACACCCTCGTCGAGTCGGGTGTCATGCGGCGCGTGCCCTATCGCGAGCCCAGCCAACGGGAGCGCCACGAGTACCGCCTCACCGACAAGGGACTCGACCTGTTGCCCGCCATCGTTGCGCTCATGCAGTGGGGTGACCGCTGGGAGGCCGATCCTGCAGGACCACCGGTCGCGATCACGCACCGCGATTGCGGCGAACCAGCGGAGCTGGTGCTTCGGTGCAGCCATCACCACATCGAGCTTGGCGCGCGAGACACGCAACCCGTACCAGGGCCGGGAGCCCATCCGGCGCGAACGGGCTAGCGCCGCGCTACTTTTCGGCCGTCGGCGTCGGCTTGCGCGGCGCCAGCACCTTCCCCGCGACGGTGCCGCCGTCGACGGGCAACACGGTGCCGGTCACGTAACGCGACCGGTCGGTCGCGAAGTACAGCACGGCCTCGGCGACGTCGCCGGGGGTGCCCTCGCGCTTCAGAGGCCGGTCGTCCCGCATCGTTTGGCGGATCCTCGCCTCGAACTTCTCCAGTCGAGCGCGGTCCTCGTCGCTGGCGGCGGATTGCAGCAGCGGCGTCGGGATGTTGCCCGGGGCAATGCAATTGACCCGTATCTCATACTGCGCCAACTCGATTGCCGCGGACTTGGTGAACTGGATGACCGCGGCCTTTGAGGCTCGATAGCTGGCGACGCCGCCACCGGCGAGGATCCCGCCAATCGAGGACATGTTGATGATCGAACCTCCGCCGTGCTCGGCCATGTGCCGCGCGGCGTCGCGGGTACCTGCCATCACGCCGAGCACGTTCACCCGCATAACCGAGTCGAACTCGGCGAAGTCCTCGTCGAACAGGCCCTTCTTCAACGGACTGGACCGTCCGGCGTTGTTGACCATGACGTGCAGGCCACCGAACTGCTCGATTGCCGCGTCGACCAGTGAGGCGACCTGCTCCTGGTCACCGACGTCGGTGTGGTGGAAGTGCACGTCGGGACCCAGGTCCGCCGCCAGTTTCTCGCCAAGCTCGTCCTGCACGTCGGCGATCACGACCTTGGCCCCTTCGGCGGCGAACCGCTCGACGACGCCCCGGCCGATGCCGGACGCGCCGCCGGTGACGATCGCAACCTTGCCTGCCAATTCATTACTCATGACGTGGACGTCCCTTCGAGAAAGCGCAGTAACAGGTCGTTGACGACCTCGGGCTGTTCGAGTTGCGGGCAGTGGCCTGCGGCATCCACTACCGCCGACTGAGCACCGGCGATACGGCCCGCGATGTCGGCCGCCCAGCCTGCGGGGAGCAACTTGTCGCCGCCCCCTTCGATTACGAGCGTCGGCACCGTGATGCGGTGGTACGCACGCTCGGCAGACGGTGTCGCGGGCGGCGACTGCCCTGGCCGCCGAAACCTGGCCGCCGCGATCGCCTCCCACGCCCCGGGGGCGGTGCTCGAGGCGTACCGCCGCTGCACGTAGTCGTCGTCCGCCGGATAGGCGGGGTCGAAGAACAGCGCGGTGATGATGCGGCGCATGCCCTCGACGCTGGCGTCGTATTCGTAGAGCGCCTCCGCGTGTTCGTTGCGTTGGATCGTGCCGCCACCGCAGATCAGCGCGAGGGTCCGGACGGGCAGTACGGGCGCGTCCGACACGAGGTCGGTGAGCAGGTTGATGGCGCCCATCGAGTTTCCGACGAAGTGCGCGGAGTCGACGCCCATCGCCTCGCAGAAGTGTGCGACGTGCCGGATGCGCAGGCCTCTTCCGTCAACGAAGTCGACGACCTTCGCGGAGTGCCCGTAGCCCAACATGTCTGGGGCCAGCACCCGGTGGTGCGCGGCCAGCGCGCCGATGGTGCGCTCCCACCCGAGGTCTGCACTCGCGCCGAACTCGCCGCCGTGCAGCAGCACGACGGGATCGCCGACGCCCGCTGCCAGATAGCCGGTGACGAGTCCGTCGACAACGACGGACTTCCGCTCGAACTCCACGTGAGGCACGATACTGGCACTTTCGGAATCGGAGAACCGCGCTCTCCATTTGCTCCGATTGTCCAAAGTGCTTAATTCCTAGCGTCGCTCGGGCGACGAAGCTGGGCGGCCGTACAGTCTCGGACATGACCGCACAACTCAACGGCAAGCGCGTCCTGGTCACCGGCGGCGCGACGGGTATCGGAGCGGCCGCCGTGCAGGTGCTGAGCGCCGCCGGCGCCCGGGTCGCGGCGACGTTTCACCACACCCCTCCCCCGGAACGTTCCGACACCACCTGGCTTCAGTGCGACGCCGTCGACCCGACGTCGGTCGACCAGACGGTCCGCTCCGCGGTAGCGGCCCTGCACGGACTGGACGTGCTCGTCCACGCCGCCGGGTTGTGGCACCCCGGCGTGCCCGGCCAGATCGGCGTCGACGACGTACGCCACGTGATGGACACCAACTTCACCTCGACGGTGCTGACCAACCAGGCGGCTGCCGCCGTGATGGGCGAGACCGGTGGCGGGCGCATCATCAATTTCGGGTCGAGTGAAGGTGTCATGGGCAGCCCGATGTCGGCGATTTACGCGGCGTCCAAGTCCGCCGTCGCATCGTGGACGCGGTCGGCGGCCAAATGCTGGGCATCGCAGGGTATCACCGTCAACGCGCTCGCTCCTGCCGTGGAAACACCTGGTGCCCAACGCCTTCGGGACTTCCTCGGGCCCGATCTGGCGCCGCTCATCGAACAGCAGATGCAGCTGACCATCCCCATCGGCGGCAAACTCGGCGACCCCGTACACGACGTCGGGCCACTGCTGGTGTTCCTGGCCGGCGACGGGTCGCACTTCATCACGGGCCAACTGCTGGCCGTCGACGGCGGGTTGATGATGCTCGGCGCGTGATGGCGACCTCGCGCTACGTCCACAACGGCGACGCCCGCATTCACTACCTCGACTCGGGTGGTGACGATCGCGGCGCGCCGATCGTCTTCGTGCCCGGCATGACCGACATCGCCGACGACTACGTCGAAGTGCTGCCACTCTTCGGGCGTCGGACGGTAGTCGTCGAGGTCAGGGGCCACGGACGAAGCAGCAGCCCGGCCAGCGGGTACGACCTCGCGACGTTGAGTACAGACGTCGGCGCCGTCGTCGACGCAGTGACCGATGGGCCGGTCCACGTGGTGACGTTCAGCCGCGGCACGTCTGCTGCAATCGCGTGGGCGCTCGCCAACCCCAACCGCGTTCGATCGCTCGCGATCGGCGACTACGTCCCCGAGGAAAAGGTCCTGACGACCGACATCTCGCGCCGCCTGCTCAGCGGCCGTTGGCGCGGAACCCCCGTGAGCGAGCGCATCGACGTCGACGCCGGGACCAAGACCTTCCAGGCGGCTCACAAACGGTCGTTCTGGGATGAGCTTGCCGGGCTTGGACTTCCGCTGCTCGTCGTACGTAGCGGCGACAGCATCCTTGTCCGCGAAGAAGATTGGGCGCGGTACGCGGGGCTATTCCCGCACGCTCACCTTGTCGAGTTTCACGACTCACCGCACGACATCTTCCGCCCCGACCGCGGCCGCTACCCTCGGCTCGTCCAAGAGCACACGGATCGCGCGGACGGGGTCGGCGCCTGAGCCCTACGCCACCCGCACGGCACCCGCGAGCAACTGAGTGGCGAGCATGTCGAGCTGACCCGAGACGGTGCCATCCACCAACTGCCCCGTCTCGTCCCACACCGGGTCGGCCGAGTTGATCGCCACGCCAAGGGGTGTCGGCCACGCGCGCAGCGCGTGCCCGATGACACGCAACTGTCCGAGGGTGCCCACTGCCGCCTGCCATCCGTACGCGCAGCTGATGCAGCCCCATGGCGTGTTGTCCAGGTACACACGCGAATCGCCACGCAGATCCTCGATGTAGTCCAACGCGTTCTTCACCAGGCCGGACACCCCGCCGTGGTAGCCGGGCGAGCCGACCACGACGGCATCGGCGTCCCGCAACGCCGCGACCAACGCCGACGCCTTCTCAGTGCGATCGGCCTCGTGCGGGTTGTACATCGGCAGGTCGATGTCGTCGCCACAGAACAGCGCCGTGCGCCCGCCTTGGCGCTCGACGGCCGAAAGGCAGTGCCGCAGGGCGCGTTCGGTCGACGAGTTGGACCGCAGGGTGCCGCCGACGCCGACGATGAAGGGTTGGGTCTTGGTAGCAGTCACAGTGGGCTCACTTGATCGCGATGGGGTTGAGTGGAGATCCGACGCCGCCAGTGACGCTCAACGGTGGGGCCACGAGCTGGAATTCATAGCTGCCATCGGCGGCGCAGTCCTCGGCCAGCCCGGTGAGGTTCCAGTACTCACCGAACATCATGCCCATGTCGCGCAGGCACAGCATGTGCATCGGCAGGATCGTGCCGTCCACCCCTGACACCGGATTCTCGACCATGAGGTTGTCTGCGGCCACCGCCGCGACCTGGTGGTCGTGCAGCCACGACGCGCACGTCCAGTCCAGCCCTGCGCCGGGTTCGGCGCCGTCGCCGGTCTCGAGAAACCGTGCCCACCAACCCGTTCGGATCAGCACGATGTCACCGGGAGTGACGGTGACGCCCTGCGCCTTGGCCGCCGCATCAAGTTCGGAAGGCGTGATCGGCTCGGCGACGTCGTCGCAGTAGGTCTCGACACCACGCAGCTTCACCAAGTCGAGCAGCACGCCGCGCGAGGTGATGCCCTTGACGCCCACCTTGTCGATCCCGCAATGGATCGCACCGAGGCTGGTCACCGAACTCGCCGGGAACCCGTTGTAGAGCTTCTCCTCGTAGTACACGTGGGAGAGCGCATCCCATTGCGTCGCGGCCTGCAGAGGCATGATGATCAGATCGTCGTTGAAGCGCATCGGTCCGGCTTCGGAGTACCCGCTCAGCTGAACCGCCGTCGGGTTCTGCAGCCACTTCGGGCCGTACTCCAGCAGCGTGTTGGCGTCCCCGCCGTCGACCGTCATCACGTGGATCGGATTCTGCCGGTAGTGGAACGCGCCCTGCGGTCCGGACGAGCCGAAGTCGACGCCGAGCGGAAAGACCTTGCCGTGCTTGACCAGACTCGCTGCCTGAGCCACCTTCTCGGCGGTGATGAAGTTCAGCGTGCCGAGTTCGTCGTCGTCACCCCAGCGACCCCAGTTTCGGACGTCGTCGGCGACGCGCCGAAAGTCGTTCATGCTGGCCACGATGAGGCTCCTTCCATGGTGGCGGCGAGCCGGCTCGCGATGTTGCCACCGTCGACCCAGACCACCTGACCGGTGATGTAACCGGCTGCCGGGCTGTTGAGGAACACCAGCACGGCGGCCTGTTCATCGGGATTGGACACCCGCCCAAGGGGTTTTGGGATGTCGTCGAGGTAGGCCTGCCCGTACTTGGTCCTCAGCTGGTCGAGGATCGGCGTCTCGGTGACGCCCGGTCCCGTGCAGTTGATCCGGATTCCGCGCGCCCCCAGTGGCACGGCACTCTTCATGCCGTACAGGATGATCGCTTCCTTGGCCAGCCGGTAGCCCCCGTCGGCCAGCGCGTCGGGATGCTCCCCGCACCATCTGACGCCGTCGTCGAAGGTACGGGTGGCGAGCAGTCCGGCCACCTCGGCGACGTTCGCCTCGTAGTTTGAGGCCGCCAGCGACGACACGCTGGCGATCGCCGCCCCGGAGGGCATGCGTGGGGCCAATGACTCGGTCAGCTGGCGCGTGCCGAGGAAGTCGATCTTCACGACCAACAGCGGGTCGCCGATGCCGGACGACACTCCGGCCACGTTGAACAGCGCGTCGACCTGGCCGTCGATCGAGCCGACCGCGGAGTCGATGGACGCCGGATCGGACAGGTCGACCGGGTGAAAGTCGTAGAGCTCGAACGCCGGTCGCCGCACGTCGAGCCCGACCACCTCGGCGCCGAGGCCAGTCAGCTGGCCGACGAGTGCCGCACCGATACCCGATGCACACCCGGTCACCACGACGCGGCGACCGGCGTAGTCGAGCAGTTCGGCGAACTGACTCACCGGATTACGCTCCGGCCTTCTCCGCCGCCTCGCGCTGCTCCTTCTCCAACTGTGCGGCCTGCACCCGGCCCTCGTTGATCTCGGCCATCGCCTCGGGAATCTCGCTCGAGGTGAATTTTCCACCCTGGCCGGTAGGCAGCCCGCCGAACGAGTAGTTCTCGTCGAACTCCGGCGCCAGCGACGCCTCGCGGCGCTTCTCGAGCTTCTCCAAGACGGGTTCGAGCCGCTTGTTCTTGGCGGCGACGGCCTTCTCGTCGCGTTCGATGAACTCGGGCAGCACGTGCTTGCCCATCAACTCGATGGACTCCATCGTGCCCTCGTGGCTGCGCGGGTTGAGCAGCAGGATGATCTCGTCGACACCGCTCTCCTCGTAACCGCGTAGGAACTCGCGCACGGTGTCCGGCGAGCCGATCGCGCCGCGGCCGGGACCGTAGGCCAGCGTCGGGTCGGCGTCGACCTCGTCGAGGTAGCGCTGCCAGACGCCGGTGCGGCCCGGCGTGTGCATGCCGGTCATGTAGTAGTGCATGATCCCGAACGAGAAGAACCCGCCGCCGAGACCGAGCCGCTTGACCGCCTCGTCGTCGGTCTTGGCGACCATCATCGACAGGTCGCCGCCGATGGCCAGGATGTTGGGGTTCATCACGGGAGTGACGGGCGACCCCTTCTCCTCGAGTTCGGTGTAGTAGCCGTTCACGCGATCCTTCAGCGGACCGGGCCCGGTGTAGGCGAAACTCAGTGCACCGATGGCCTTCTGGGCCGCCATCTGCACCGACGACGGCCGGGTGCAGGCCACCCAGACCGGCGGGTGCGGGCGCTGCAACGGCTTGGGGATCACGTTGCGGGCTGGCATCTCGATGTGCTGACCCTTGAAGCCGGTGAACGGCTCCTCGATCATGCACCGGATGGCGACCTCGAGCGCCTCCTCCCACTGGGCGCGCTTGTCGGCCGGGTCGATGTTGAACCCACCGAGCTCGCCGACCGACGACGACTCACCGGTGCCGAACTCGACGCGCCCATTGGATAGCAGGTCGAGTGTCGAGATGCGTTCGGCGACACGGGCTGGGTGGTTGACGGCGGGCGGGAGGTGCATGATGCCGAACCCGAGCCGAATGTCCTTGGTGCGCTGGCTCGCCGCGGCCAGGAACATCTCCGGTGCGGTCGAGTGACAGTACTCCTCGAGGAAGTGGTGCTCGGTCAGCCAGACCGTGGAGAAGCCGGCCTTGTCGGCGAGTTCGACCTCCTTGAGCCCGTCCTGGAAGAGCTCGTGCTCGTCGTCGTCGGACCACGGCCGCGGCAGCGCGAACTCGTAGAACAGGGAAATCTTCATCTTTACCTCCGATGGGTGTTGAGCGTGGAATCGGTAGTGGGGCTGTTGGTCTGGTTGGTTGCACTGATTTCGGCAAGGTGCTTGGCGGCGACGTAGCCGAAGGTCATGGCGGGTCCGATGGTGGCGCCCGCGCCCGCGTAGCTGCGGCCCATGACGGCGGCGGTGACATTCCCCGTCGCGTAGAGGCCACCGATCACCGAGTCGTCGTCACGCAGCACCCTGGCGTGCTCGTCGGTGCGCAACCCGCCCGAGGTGCCCAGGTCGCCGAGGATGAGCTGAAACGCGTAGTACGGCCCCGCGCCGAGCGGATGCAGGTTCGGGTTCGGCAGCGTCGGGTCGCCGTAGTAGTTGTCGTAGGCGCTGTCGCCGCGGTTGAAGTCGTCGTCGTGCCCGTTGCGGGCAAGCTCGTTGAAGCGGTCCGCGGTCTGGCGCAGCTGGGCAGGCGGGACGTCTATCTTGATCCCGAGTTCTTCGAAGGTCGCGCCTTCCTTGACGATCCCGGAGTCCAGCCACGCCTTGGGCACCTTCCAGCCGGTCGGAACCGGCGCGAAGGGGATCTTCGGAATGGGTAGGTGTCCGCCCACCACGTAGCGATGGAACGACTGGATGTCGGTCACCAGCCAGCACGGAATGTGGGTGACGCCGGTGCGCTGGCCGTCGATCATGGCGTGCGCGAAGTCCATGTACGGCGCCGCCTCGTTGATGAAGCGTTTGCCTGCGCCGTTGACCACGAACTGCGACGGCATCATGCGTTCGTTGAGCATGAACTGCAACCGCCCGTCGGGCCAGCACATCGCGGGGAACCACCACGCCTCGTCGAGCAGGTCGGTGGAGGCACCCACCTTCTCACCCGCCCGGATACCGTCGCCCGTGGCAGCGGGATTGCCGAAGCTCCAATCCTTCTCGAGCTCGGGCAGGTGCTCGCGGCGCCAGGCCACGTCGTGATCGAAGCCTCCGGTGGCGAGCACGACACCGCGGCGCGCGCCGATACGCGTAGGGGCACCGTCTCGTTCGACGACGGCGCCGATGACGTTTCCGTCGACGTCGGTGAGCAACTCGGTCATGGGCGCGGACAGCCACAGCGGGATGCCGTGGTCTCGCAGCGCCAGCCGCATCCGCGCCATCAACGACTGACCGATGGCCGCCATCCGATCGCCGAAGACGCGGGCACGGAACATCCGCCAGATGAGTTTCACCAGGACGGCCTTGCCGCGCCAGTTCTGCCGTACCTGGTAGAAGAGCCGGAGATCCTTGGGCGCGAACCAGATTCCCCTCGGCGCGAGCGCCAACGGGGTCAGCAGGTTGCGCTCCTCGTCACCGAGCTTGCGCAGGTCGATCGCTGGCACGTTGATGGTGCTGCCCTGCTCGGAGCCGCCCGGCAGTTCGGGGTAGTAGTCGGCGTAACCCGGCTTCCAGACGAATTCGAACCAGGGACTGGACTTCTCGAGGAACTCCATCATCTCCGGCGCCTCGTCGACGTACGTGCGCAGCCGGGCATCGCTGACCAGGCCACCGGTGATGCGCTTGAGGTACTCGAAGACGCCGTCGGGCGGCGGCGTGTACCCGGCCCGGCGCTGTGACGGTGCGCCGGGCACCCAGATCCCTCCGCCGGACAGCGCGGTCGAACCGCCGAACTGAGCGGACTTCTCGACGACCAATGTGTCGAGGCCTGCGGCGTCGGCCTTCAGCGCTGCGGTCATGCCGCCGCCGCCGGACCCGACGACGAGCACGTCGACCTCATGATCGAAGCCGTTGTCGGTCACGAGAGCACCGCCGTCCTCACCGCGAAGCCGGCGATCAGTTCCGGCGCAGCCCGGTAGTACCGCGTGCCGGTCTCGTAGGCGCCCTGCGTTGCCAGCGCGGCAAAGGCCGCCACCCAGGTGCGGATCTCGTGGGCCGAGTTACCACCCTCGGCGGCGATCCACTTGTTCGACCACGCGTCGACCTCAGCGACTCGGTTGGTGTCGATGAGCTCGAGCAGGGCGTGGTCCCAGTCCGGATTCAGCGGACGCAGCGGCCCCTCGCCGTGCGCGAAGTGCTCTGCGGCCTCGATCACCGCCGTCTGCCGCGCAGCGCGTTGCTCCGTCGTCATGGGTTCGCCGTGCACGATGCGACCCAACGCCGCTGCGGGCGCAGTGGCCAACGTCGGCACGGGCGGATCGTGCGACAGCCCACCGGATCCCACGATCAGCACCCGCTTGCTCAGCGTCGCAAGGAAGTCGCCGACGGCGGCGCCGAGCGCCCTTGCCCGCCGGATGGGGCCGAGCGGAGTGGCCACCGAGTTGATGAAGATCGGGATCACCGGGATTTCCGTGAGGTCGCCGAAGAGCGTCTGCAACGGTTGGACGGTGCCGTGGTCGACGTCCATGCTCGCCGAGAGTGCGACGTCGACGCCCGCATTCATGACGGACTGGGCGCAGGCGGTGGCCAGGTCGGCGGGCACGTTCAGCGGTCCGCGATGCGAGCCGTAGTCGCCGACGCCCTGCGCGGCGGTTCCGATGCAGAAGGGCGGCATGGTGCGGTAGAAGAATCCGTTGTAGTGGTCCGGGGAGAAGATGACGACGAGTTCCGGATCGAAGGCGCGCGCGAAGTCGCGTGCGCCGGCCAGTGCCGCGTCGATGTCGTCAAGAAGCTCCCGTGACGGTCCCGGAAGATTTAGCAGCGGGCTGTGCGACATGCAGCACAGGGCTATCGAACTCATGGGATTCATTGCCTCCCTTCGCTATGCAGAGCACCTCGAACAACGCCTCACTCAGTTCGGGTGCGAGCTGGGCGATGCTCGCACCGGCAATGCACCGGTCCGGCCGGAGGAAGAGCACGGATTCGGCGTGGCCGTCGAACCACGCCTTGAGTGCACCGGTCCGGTCGCCAACGATGACGACCTCCGGGTCGTCGTGACCCGTCCAGTGCAGCTGTGTCGACGGGCGGGCGGCGATGAAGCTCGCCCCCAACGCCTTCCACCGTGCGAAGGCGACGTCACCCAGCAGCAGGCGGGGGTTGTTGTTCCAACTCAGCACCGCGAAGCCGGGACCGATGACGTCGTCCAACAGGACGTTCTGTGCCTCCCGGGTGTCGACGCGAGGCTGGATGAACAGCGTGCCCGTCGGCGAGGTGGCGCTGCGCGGTTCGACATGGGCGATCGCACCCTGTTCGTAGCGCGGCATCGGCTTGAAGCGCATCTCCAGGATGTAGCGCTTGAGCGTCGGAACGACGGAAGCGCCGCGAATCACCCTGTCGCGCAAGGCAGCTACCCTGCGGTTGGTCGGTGAGATGACGCGCCCAACCATGGTGGACAGGTCGATCATCGCCCTGGCGTGCTTGCGCCGCTCGGCGTCGTAGGTGTCCAGCAGCCCGTCGCCGGCCTTGCCGGTGGCCACCGCAGCGAGCTTCCACCCGAGGTTGGCCGAGTCGCGGATGCCGCTGTTGTAGCCCTGGCCCTGCCACACCGGCATCAGGTGAGCGGCGTCGCCTGCGAGGAACATGCGGCCCTTGCGGAACGCGCCCGCGATCCGGGAGTGGTGGGTGTAGACGCGGTGACGGATGACGTCGACGCGGTCGGGATGGGGCACGAACGGAGCCAGCATGCGGGCGATGAACTCCGGCCGCTCGACCTGCTCGTCGGTCTCGTCGGCGTGAATCATGAACTCGAACCGGCGAATTCCATGCGCGATCGAGATCGACGCATACGGCCGGGCAGGGTCCGCGCCGACTTCGCTGTTGGGGTGTCCCAGCGGATCGGTCGCGACGTCGATGACCAGCCAGCGCGTCGGCGAGGTGGTGCCCTCGAAGGTCACGCCCATCAGGCGACGGGTGGCGCTGCGGCCGCCGTCGCAGCCCACGACGTAGCGGGCACCGATGGATTCGGCACCGGACGGCCCGACGACGTCGACGCTGACGCCGTCGGCGTGCTCGGCGCACGATTCCATGCGGCTGCTCCAGCGCACCTCGACGCAGTCGAAGCGCTCCAGCCCGCGCAGCAGTTCCGCGTCGACCATCGGTTGGACGAAGCCGTTGCGCTTGGGCCAGCCGAAACGCGCGTCGGGCGGCGCCATTTCGGCGAGCAGGCGCCGATTGCCGTCGAAGAAGCGCAGGATCTGGTTGGGCACGGTGTGGGGCAGCACGTGGTCGACGAGTCCGATGGACTGGAACGCACGCAGTGCCTCGTCGTCGAGCCCGACGCCGCGCGGGTAGTCGATGAGCGTTTCACGCTCGTCGACCACCAGCGTCCGAACACCTTGCGCGCCAAGGATGTTCGCCAGTGTCAGCCCGACAGGGCCCGCACCGACGATCAGGACGTCCAGCTCAATCTCCACGTCAGCGCCCCAGCAGGAAGTCGACGTGCAGGGCGTTGAACGTCTTGGCGTCCTCGTACTGCGGCCAGTGTCCGCAGCCTTCCATCACCTCGAAGCGAGCGCCGGGAATCATCTCGGAGATCCGTCGGCCCTCGCTCACGTCGGCGGTCGGGTCGTCGCTGGTCCACAGCACCAGGGTGGGCGCGGCGATCGCACCGTAGTCGGCGGGCGACATGAGGTTGCGGGCCCGGATCTGCGGATCTTGCAGCGCCATGATGTCGCGCATGGCCGCCACGAAGCCCGGCTGGCGGTAGATGCGCTGGCGGCTGGCGACGATGTCGTCGTAGTCCTTGGACTTGTCGGCCATCAGCCACTTGATCCGCGATTGCACCGTCTCCCAGGTGGGATCCTCGACCGCGGCCATCGACAGCGTGATGATCCGCTTCATCACCTCCGGGTCGGCCTGGGAGCCGCCCGCGGTGTTGAGCACGAGGCGCTCGATGCGATCCGGGTGCACGGCGGCGGCCTTGGAGGCGACCCAGCCGCCGAGCGACTCGCCGGACAACAGCACCCGCTGCGCACCGATGGCGTCGAAGACGGCGAGCAGGTGGTCGACGTAGTGGGCGACCTCGAGTGGATGGCCCGGCTTGTCGGTGTAGCCGTGGCCGAGCATGTCGATCGACCAGGTCGAGAAGTGCTCGGCGTGGGACTCGAGATTGCGGACGTATGCCTCGGCATGACCCCCCGACCCGTGCAGCAGCACCAGCGTCGGGTTCGCGGTATCCCCCGCATGCAGGTAGCGGGTGCGCACCCCCCCTGCGTCGAGGTAGCCCTGCGAGAACGGGACGCCCTGGAGGTCACTCCAGACGCTCTCGTGCTCCTGCATCAAGCCCCCTCCTGAGGTAGTGAGTATCCGGTGATGGAAATCTCATTCTCTTGAAGTGCAATCGATGTGTGCTAATATCGCACACTAATGTGCACTATGTATAGAGCATCGCTCTCACGATGACGTCTGTCAAGGACGGCGCCGGCTCGGGCCGCGGCGCGGAGCCTGTCGAGCGGCTGTCGGCTGGCTCGCAGACGCTGGCCAGGGGGTTGACGGCGCTGCAGGCCGTCGCGAGCTCGCCGACGGGGATCACCGCGCAGCAGGTGGCCGACCACATCGGTGTGCACCGCACCATCGCCTACCGACTCCTCGGCACGCTCGCGCAGCACCGGTTCGTCGTGAAGGGCGAGGACGGCAAGTACCGCCCGGCGGCCGCCTTGGCCGTGCTCGGCGCGTCGTTCGACAACAACCTGAGGGCACTGAGCGTGCCGACCCTGCGCACACTCGCCGACGACCTCGGCGCCACCGTCTCCCTGCTCGTCGCCGAGGGCGATCAGCAGGTGGCCATCGCGGTGATCGTGCCGACGCTGGTCTTCTACCAACTGTCGTTCCACGAGGGCAGCCGGTACCCGCTCGAGCGCGGTTCGGCGGGTATCGCCCTGCTGGCCAGCATGCCGCCGCGCCCCGGTGAGCGGGACCTGGTTCCGCTCACGCGTGAGCAGGGCTGGGTCATGACGCACGGCGAGGTCGAGCCCGATACCTATGGGTTGGCGGTGCCGGTGCGCCGCAGGCCGCCGTCACCCCCCACGTGCATCAACCTCATCTCACACCGCAAGGACGTGCTGCTCGACGGCCGCGACGCGGTCATCACGGCGGCCAAGCGGCTGTCCGACATACTCGGCTAGCGAAAGGGATTGAGAGCGTGTCCGATTGGGACAACGAAGTCGACGTCGTCGTACTCGGTACGGGTGGCGCGGGCCTCACCGCGGCGCTGACGGCCGCGGTCGGCGGCGCCTCGGTGGCGGTCTACGAGAAGGCCGCGACGGTCGGCGGGACCACGGCGGTATCTGGAGGCATCGTCTGGATCCCCGCGCATCACCGCTCCCCCGACGGCGAGCTGACGGTCGAGGATGCGATGCGCTACCTCGAGGCACAGTCCCTCGGCGCCATGGACACCGCACTCGTCGAGACGTTCGTGCGCACCGGCCCGGAGATGCTCGACTTCGTCGAGGCGCACAGCGAGTTGCAGTTCGAGATCGCCGCGGGCTTCCCGGACTACAAGCCGGAACTTCCCGGCGGCAGGCCCACCGGTGGCCGCTCGCACAACGCGAAGCCGTTCGACCTCGCCCGGCTCGGCGAATGGAGCGACCGCATCACGTCGTTCCCGGTGGACTTCAGCAATGTCGGCATCGACGCCGAGACGCGGGCGCGGATCCACGCGTCCGTCGACGACATGGACGGCGACTACTGCGTCGCGGGCACCGCGCTCATCGCTGGCCTGCTGAAGGGCTTGCTGGACCACGGCATCGCGCCCGTGACGGAGGCCCGCGCGGTCGAGCTCATCGCGTCCGACGGGCGCATCGTCGGGGTACGAATCGACCACGGCGGCACGGACATTCGCGTGGGTGCCCGCCACGGCGTGATCCTCGGCACCGGTGGCTTCGAGTGGGACCCGACCCTGGTGGAGGCCTACCTTCGCGGGCCGATGCACGGACCTGTCTCGCCGCCGAACAACACCGGCGACGGCCTGCGCATGGCGATGGCGCATGGCGCCGACCTGGCCAACATGGGCGAGGCGTGGTGGGTGCCGATAGTTCAGCTGCCCGGCGACACCATCGACGGGCATCAGCGCAGCCGAAGCGTGCGGCTCGAGCGCACCCGTCCGCGCAGCATCATCGTCAACCGCGCGGGCAAGCGGTTCCTCAACGAAGCGGGCGAGTACAACTCGATGGCGGGCCCGTTCCATCACCTCGATCCGCGGTTCGGGTACGTCAACGATCCGGCGTGGATCGTGTTCGACTCCCTGCACCTGAAGAAGTACGGCTTCCTCGGCGTCGAGCCCGACGGAGTGGTGCCCGACTGGTACTGCAAGTCCGCCGATCTCGCCGAGCTGAGCGAGAAGACCGGGATCGCCGTCGAGGGGCTCACCCGCACCGTCGCCGCCTGGAATCACGGCGTCGCGAACGAGGTCGACCCCGACTTCGGCCGTGGCTCAAGCGCTTACGACGGCTACTGGGGCGACACCTCGGCGGCCACCCCGGCGTTGCAGACGTTGGGCCCGATCGATACGCCGCCCTACTTCGCGGTGCCGGTCACCGTCGGCGCAATGGGCACCAAGGGCGGGCCGCGCACCGATGCCGACGGTCGCGTGCTGCACGTCAGCGGCGATCCGATCCCGGGGCTCTACGCCGTGGGCAATGCGATGGCCGGCGTGACCGGCAAGGCATACGGCGGAGCGGGCGGAACCCTGGGCCCCGCAATGGTGTTCGGCTACCGCGCCGGACTGGCCGTCACGAAGTCCTGACGCCGTCGTCCTCCGTTGACATAGCGCTCACAGATAGCCCTACTCGCACTTCTGCCACGTAGGCGCTACCTCAACGCGAGGAGCACCTAGTCGTCGGCGCGGACCTTGTCCTTGACGGCGGGCACCACCGGCGGCGCCTCGCGCCAGTTCGGAAGCCCGTCGGTCTCATTCGCCACCGGGAAGCCACCTTGATGGACCCAGGCCCAATGGGCATGGTTCAGCTGGTGCATGGTGAAGCACGCGTTGAGCGAGTTGTAGAAGCCCTGGTTGTCCTGCGTCTGGTTGACCGACTCCTTGATCAGCAGCGCGGCCATCGTGGGCACCTTGGCGATGCGACGGGCGAACTCCAGGGTCTTGTCGGCCAGCTCGTCGGCGGGGAAGATCTTGGAGACCATGCCGAGCGCGTGCGCCTCCTCCACCGACAGCGAGTCGCCGGTGAGCATGAGCTCCTTGGTCTTTCGCGCCCCGAACTCCCACGGATGAGCGAAGTACTCGACGCCGCACATGCCCAGCCGGGTGCCGACGACGTCGGCGAAGGTGGTGTTGTCGGCGGCGACGATCAGGTCGCACGCCCACATCAGCATCAGCGCGGCGGCGTAGACGTCGCCGTGCACCTGCGCGACGGTGATCTTGCGCAGGTTGCGCCACCGGCGGGTGTTCTCGAAGAAGTAGTGCCACTCCTGGAGGATGAGCTTCTCGGCACCCTCGCGCGTCGCGCCGTTCTCGCGGAAGCTCGGGTGCTGATCCGGGCCGGGCGTGTACTCCGCCATCATGTCTTTCGACCCCAGGTCGTGACCCGAGGAGAACATCGGCCCGTTGCCACCGAGGATGACGACGCGGACGTTGTCGTCGGCCTCCGCCTTGAGGAAGGCCTCGTTCAACTCGACGAGCAGGCCGCGTTGCTGGGCGTTGCGCTGGTTCGGTCGGTTCAGCATGATGCGGGCGATCGTGCCCTCGTCGAGGGTCTCGTACGTCACGAAGCGAAAGTCAGCCATGAATCGCACTCTATTCCCATGAGAATGGCATTACCGCAGCGGGTACTGCCGCGGTGATTACAGCGACAGGATGGTCGCCGACGCGGTGCCCGGCGCGCCGTAGACCTGCGCCAATCCGACGCGCGGGCTGTTCGGAACCTGGCGGTCGCCGGCCTCGCCGCGGAGTTGGCGGACCAGTTCGTGCATCTGCCGAAGGCCGGACGCGCCGATGGGCTCGCCGTTGGCGATCAGCCCGCCGTCAGTGTTGATCGGCAGCTCGCCGCCGATCTCGGTGGCACCATCGGCCAGCAGCTTCTCCTGGTCGCCGTCAGCGCACAGACCGGTCTCGGCCATGTGGATGACCTCGGCGCCTGCGTCGGTGTCCTGCAACTGCGCGATGTCGACGTCCTCGGGTCCGATGCCGGCCACCTCGTAGGCCGCCTTCGCCGCGTACACCGTGGGCGACGTGTCCGTTTCGAGTGGCGCCGACGTGGCATGCACCTCGTAGGCGCCGAAGCGGCGGGTGCGAATCTCGGTGGCCCGTACGAAGACTGGAGTCTTCGTGTACTTGTGGGCGAGGTCGCCGCGGCACATGATGACGGCGGCCGCGCCCTCGTCGGGCGCACAGAACATGAACTGCCGTAGCGGGTAGTTCAGCACCGGCGACGCCATGATGTCGTCGACGGAAATTTCCTTGCGGCGGAACGCATTCGGATTCAGCACACCGTTGCGGAAGTTCTTGTTGGCTACCCGGGCGAGCGTCTCCTCGGAGATGCCGTGCTCGTGCAGGTAGTGGTTGGCCTTGATGCCGAAGAACTTCGTGGTGACGAACTGGCCGTTCTCGGCGTACCACTGTGGCAGCGCCAGCTTGGCGGGGTCGTCGGTGAAGGCGCCGCGCGGATGCTTGTCCAGTCCGATCGCGATGCCGATGTCGTACTTGCCCAGCCGGATCGTGTCGGCGGTCTGCTGGATGGCGCTTGCCGAAGTGGCACAGGCATTGAAGACGTTGGTGAACGTGATGCCCGTGAGTCCGACGAGCCGCGTCACCGAGTCCGGGTTCGACACCTCGTAGCTGCCACCGAACCCGAATTGGATGTCCTCCCAACCGAGTCCGGCGTCGGCCAGCGCGAGGTGGATTGCCTCGGCGCCCATTTCGACGGCGGTCTTGTCGAACCGGCCGAACGGGTGAAGTCCGACCCCGATGATGGCTACGTCGTTGGTCATGTCAGTACTCCCTTAGACCGGCTGGAACGCGAAGGTGACGATCTCGTTGCCGTCGGCGTCGGTGGCGAAGGGCACCATGGTCAACTCGACCTCCATGCCGAACGTCAGCTTCTCCGGGTCGTTCTCCGTGAGCCGACCCTCGACGCGCACCACGTCACCCAGTTGCACGAGACCGACCCCGAACGGGACGAAGTCCTTGCCGGTGGGCCCGGCGTAAGGGGCCCCTGGCGGGAAGCCCTGGGTGGTCCACGCGATCACCGTGCCGCGGCGCGGCAACAGCACGTCACTCATGTCGGCCTTGCTGCACTTCGGGCAGTGCGACTGGCGTGGGAACACCGTGGCCCCGCACGCGCCGCACCCGCTGCCGATCAGCTGAGGGTTCTCCTCCGGCCACGTGGAGATTCCGGGGTCGATTGCCTTCTGCATGTAGGGCTCCTCACGGGACGAAAATCGGGCGCAAGAATACGTTCACGGAATCGTACAACATCATTCCTGCATAGTGGAAAGCTGATTCTCATCTGCATCTGCGCTGGTGAACAGCGATGTCGCCGCCGTGTAGACGTCCACCCGGCCCTCGGCGACCTCGGCCGCGAGCGCGTCCAACTCGGGCCGCCTGCGCAGCGCGCTCTGCGCCAGCGACAGGATCTGGGCGCGGGCGCGGGCCGCCCGACGCTCGGGACTGTCGGAACGGAGATGGGCGTCGATGGCGTCGACCAACTCGGCGATGCCCTCGTTCTTGGCTGCGACGATCTTCAAGATGGGCGCGCTGGTCTCGGCGTGCAGGTCACGCACCGTCTGATCGGCGCCCTCGCGATCCGCCTTGTTGATCACCACGATGTCGGCGACCTCCAGCAGACCCGCCTTGGCCGCTTGGACCGCATCGCCCGCACCGGGATTGAGCACGACGACGGTCGGATTGGCCACCGCGGCGACCTCGATCTCGGACTGGCCCACCCCGACCGTCTCGATTACGACCAGGTCGTACGCCAGCGCCGCGAGCACGCCGATCGCGGCGGGTACCGCCTCCGCCAAGCCTCCGAGGTGACCGCGGGTCGCGACCGAGCGGATGAGCACGTCGCTGTCGTTGATGTGGGCAGCCATCCGGATGCGGTCGCCGAGCAGTGCGCCGCCGCTGTAGGGCGACGACGGGTCGACGGCGAGCACGGCGACCCGCAGCCCCCGCGCGCGATACGCGGCGACCAGCACGGCGATCGTCGTCGACTTCCCGGCACCCGGCGGGCCGGTGATCCCGATGACGCGCGCAGTGTGGTGACCGATGGCGGCCAGTACTTCGTCGCGACGCGCACTCTCGACCAGGCTCAGCAGCCGACCGGCCGCCCTGGTGGAACCGTTGCGCGCCGCTGCGATGAGCTCTTCGATGGTCATCAGGTGCGGGTGAGTCTACGCAGCGGACACGTCGATGACGGTCGCCGAACCCATGACAGCTTCAGGCATGTGCGGACTCCATTTCGACCATGAATGAGAATGCTATTCTCTCAGTTTGAGAGCGTCAGTTGCAAGAAGGGGAACCACATGCAAATCGCCGGGAGTTCTGCGATCGTCGTCGGCGGCGCGGGCGGCTTGGGAGAGGCGACCGTGCGCCGCCTGCACGACGCAGGTGCCAAGGTCGTCGTCGCCGACCTAGCCGACGAGAAGGGCAAGGCTCTCGAGAGCGAGCTCGGCGTGCGCTATGTGCCCACCGACGCGACGTCCGAGGAGTCCGTCAACGCCGCGATCGCGGAGGCGGTTTCGCTTGCGCCGCTGCGCATTTCCGTCGACACCCACGGCGGCCCCGCCAGCGGCGGTCGGCTGATCGGCAAGGACGGCTCTCCACTGGATCTCGACGGCTTCAAGAAGACCATCGAGTTCTACCTGACCGCGGTGTTCAACGTGATGCGGCTTTCGGCGGCGGCCATCGCCAAGTCCGAACCGCTGGAGGAGGGCGCCCGCGGCGTCATCGTCAACACCGCGTCGATCGCCGGATACGAAGGGCAGATCGGCCAACTCCCCTACTCGGCAGCCAAGGGCGGCGTGCTCGGTATGACCCTCGTCGCGGCGCGCGACCTGTCGCCGTTGGGCATCCGCGTCGTCACCATCGCCCCCGGCACCATCAACACCCCGGCGTACGGCAAGGCGGGCGATCAGCTCGAGCAGTACTGGGGTCCGCAGGTTCCGTTCCCGAAGCGCATGGGCCGCTCAGGCGAATACGCCCAACTGGCGCAGAGCATCATCGAGAACGACTACCTCAACGGCGAGATCATCCGCCTCGACGGCGCGCTGCGGTTCCCTCCCAAGTGACTCGACCACTCGACGGGAAGGTGGCATTCGTCGCCGGTGCCAGCCGTGGCATCGGCGCGACGATCGCGAAGTCACTGGCCGCCGCGGGTGCCGCCGTCGCCGTCGCCGCGCGCTCCGAAGAGCAGGGCAAGCTGCCTGGCACCATCGGATCGGTCGCCGACGGGATCGTCGCGGCGGGCGGGCGCGCCATCCCCGTGCCGTGCGACGTCACCAGCGAGGACTCCGTCAACGCCGCGGTGGAGGCGACGGTCGCGGAGTTCGGCGGCATCGACATCCTCGTCGCGAATGCCGGCGTATTGTGGCTCGGCCCAATCGAATCCACGCCACTCAAGCGTTGGAAGCTGTGCCTCGACGTGAACCTCACCGGCGTCTTCCTAGTAACCAAGGCCGTCATCCCCCACGTGCGAGCACGTGGCGGCGGCTCGCTGATGGCGATCACCACCACCGGCGTCACGATGACCGATCAAGGCGCCAACGCCTACTGGGTGTCCAAGGCCGCGGCCGAGCGGCTGTACCTCGGACTGGCCGCCGACCTCAGGCCCGACAACATCGCCGTCAACTGCCTCAGCCCGTCGCGGGTGGTGCTCACCGAGGGCTGGCAGGCCGGCGGCGGTGGCTTCGAGATCCCGCCGGAGATGGTCGAACCACCCGAGGCGATGGGTAATGCTGCGGTCTTGCTGGCCCAACAGGATGGCTCCGGCATCACCGGCACCATCCAGCGTTCAGAAGAGCTCGTCTCCTAAGCGCGAGCAGTCCGCCGATAACCGACGATCGCGCTTCTGCGCCTTAGCGCGATCGTCGCCGCGGCGGGATCTCGGCTGGGCACAGTCGATACTGCGAGACTCGCAAAGGCTTCTCTGGCGTTAGCCCCAGCCGACGAAGGGGGGCCCGAACGCCGTCACCTCGCATGACTACCTCGATGCATCGGCTACCTCATCAGGCCTATCCGATAGGTGCAAGCTGATATGCTGGACCTAGTCAACTATTTAATGATTCCGCAGCTAAGCGGATTCTTGTAACAGCCCGGAGGTACTCCTGTGAGCGAGTTCGATTCCAGTGACTTCTTCACCAACGAAGCCCTGATCGACGACCCATACGGCTATTACGCCGCGCAACGCTCACAGTGCCCGGTGAGCGTCGACCCAGAGAGCGGCATCATGGCGGTCACCGGCTATGAGGCGGCGATGTCGGTCTACAAGGACGTCGCCGGGTTCTCGGCCTGCAACACGGTGCTCGGCCCGTTCACTCCACTTCCATTCGAACCCACCGGCGATGACATCACCAAGCAGATCGCGCAACACCGCGATGAGATGCCCTTCAGCGGTTATCTGGCGACCCTCGATCCTCCCCGCCACACCAACGTTCGCGGCTTGCTCAGCAGGCTGATGACGCCGCGGCGCATGAAGGAGAACGAGGAGTTCATGTGGTCGCTCGCCGACCGCCAATTGGACCAGTTCGTTCCGCCCGGCAAAGGCGACTTCCTGGGCGAGTACGCAAGATCCGTCTCGATGCTCGTCATCGCGGACCTTCTCGGCGTTCCGGCCGAGGACCACGACACGTTCCGTGAGAATCTTGCCGCGTCGCGTAGCGAAGCGGGGCACGCCCAGGAGATTGCCCACAATCCGTTGGAATTCCTTGAACAGAGCTTCGCCGACTACGTCGAGGACCGCCGACGCAGCCCTCGCAACGATGTGCTGACCTCACTCGCCCAGGCGAAGTATCCAGACGAGTCAACTCCAGAGGTCATTGACGTCGTCCACCTAGCCACCTTCCTGTTCGCCGCAGGACAGGAAACCACCACCCACATGCTCGCCTTTGCAGTGCGCGCACTTGCCGAGCGCCCGCAGCTTCAGGAGCAGCTTCGCAACGACACCAGCCTTATCCCGAATTTCCTCGAGGAAACGCTTCGGATGGAAAGCCCGATCAAGAGTCAATTCCGGCTGGCGAGCAAGACCACGACCATCGGCGGCGTGCCGATGCCCGCGGGCCGCACGGTCATGCTGCTGCTGGGGGCATTCAACCGCGACCCGGCCCGTTTCGACGAGCCGGACGAGTTTCGCATCGACCGCCCAAGCATCCGCGAGCATGTCGCCTTTGGGCGCGGCATCCACTCCTGCCCCGGCGCGTCGTTGGCCCGTGTCGAAGGCCGCGTCACGATCGAACGCGTGCTGGCCCGGATCGCCGACATCAGGATTTCCGAGAAGCACCACGGACCGGTCGGCGATCGCCGCTACTCATATGAACCGGCCTTCTTCGCCCGCGGGCTCAAGGAACTGCACATTGAGTTCACGCCCGCCTGACGACGGCAGGCGTGAACTCCGTCGGCAGGACTCAGAAGTGGTAGTCGTCGTCGGGCTTGAGGAATTCCAGGAGCGAACGACGTTCGGTGCTGTCATCGGCTAAGCCTGGCTAGCTCACCAGATAAGGTAGTGGGCGCGCCGCTGAAGGAGGGCTGTGACGCAGTCGAACGTTGAAGCCGACCCACCTTCCTTTGTTCTGGGACCTATCGCCCGCCGAAACACTCAGAAGGTCTCGCACCTGCTTGCGGCCGACCTTCGACGGCAGATTCTCGACGGTCATTTGGCCACCGACCAGCAGTTGCCCCCAGAGGCGGACCTGACCGCACAG
Organism: Mycobacterium sp. RTGN6; assembly: GCF_033804605.1. Lineage (NCBI taxonomy): Bacteria > Bacillati > Actinomycetota > Actinomycetes > Mycobacteriales > Mycobacteriaceae > Mycobacterium > Mycobacterium sp. RTGN6. The sequence continues at coordinate 108,748 of NZ_JAPZKZ010000009.1, read as the reverse complement.
CTGCAGATATCCCGCGAGACGCTGCGTGAAGCGCTGCGCATTCTCGAATCCCAGCAACTCGTCGAGATCAAGCGCGGGCGGGGCGGCGGCGCCGTTGTCCGTCGACCTGGTTTGGAGGCGGTCGGTCGGTATGTTGCGCTGCTGTTGCAGCTGCGCAAGACCACGCTGGCGCACCTCGAAGAGGTTCGATCGGTGATCGAACCTCCGGCCGCCGCACAGCTCGCGAAACGCGTCAGTTCCGAAGATCTGGAGATCCTCGTCGAGTTACATGACGCCGAGCGCGCCGCCCAGGAAGATCCGTTCGCGTTCGTCACTGCCATGTCGGCGTTCGATCAAGCCGTCACTGAGCTGTCCGGCAACCAGACGCTCGCGGTCATCGCCGGCGTCTTCCGTGACATCTACGCCGGACAGGTGTACGCGGCAATCGATGCGAACGAGGACGGGTCGGCAGCGCAGATCGCCCGCCGAGTGATCGTCAGCCACAGCGCTTTCCTGGACGCCGCCCGGCGCGGCGATGCCTCCCTCGCTCAGACGGCATGGAGCGACTACCTCTTCACCACAGGCCGGATGCTGGTGAGCCGCAATATTAGTCGTAAACCGATCGACATGGCACCGCTCTGGAGAGCACAGGCCGGACGGGCCGGCACGGAGCCGGCACCCCGACGGGCAGTGGTTGTCGCCGCCGAGATTCGTGCACGCATCGCCGAGGGCTGCCTGAACGATGGTGACCGGCTGCCGCCGCTACCGGAACTGGCCGACGAGTTCGGCATCTCGCGACCGACCTTGCGTGAAGCCCTGCGAATCCTGGAAATGGAATTTCTTCTCGACCTCCGGACTGGCGATCGGAGCGGAGCCTCCATCCGCACGCCGTCTACTCAAATCGCCGCCCAGTTGTCTGGCACCGTCCTCGAATCTCGCAAAATCACAGTGTCCGACTGTTTCCGCGCGCTGCGGCTGATCGAGCCCTCCATCATCGGATTGATCGCCTCCCGCATCAATGCGAAGCAGCTCGACGCGCTGCACGCCATGAACGCTAAGTTGGCCGTCTCGACTGAGGACACCCCGCGGTTCGTCACGACATGGCGGGAGGCCGAAGGCATGGCCTTTTCTGCCGTCAGGAATCCAGCCCTCACCGTGATCGCCGAGATCCTGCACTGGATACGTGTCGGTGTTGAATCGGCCGTCATCGCAGACGTGAAGGACCTGCCTTGGGTGCACAAGACCAATCGGAAGATTCAGCGTCTCTTCGCTCAATTTGTCGTGGCCGCATCCGAACACGATTCCGCTCGTGCAAGCGAAGTCTGGGCAGAGTGCTTGAAAGTCAACGCCCTCATGGAGGATTCGGAGTTCGGTCAACGGCTGCTGCGGGAGCTGATGGATTGACTTCCGCGCAGTAGGCCTACGCGACGTTGATCGATCGGCCGCGTGCACCGGCGGCGTAGATGTTGGCCAGGCGGCGTGCAAGTCGTCGCGAGCTCCACCCACCATGCCCACCGAATCTGTCCAACAGTTGATACACTCGACCTAGTCAACTATTTTATACCTGTGGCTTCAGAGTGCACCGTTGAGCGCGTTCTACTCGACTTCTTTCGCGCCCAGTCCGCTTCAGCGCCACCTCGCGACACTCGTTCCTCCGCACCACACTCGCATACACGGACTGCTGAACAGGCTGACAGACCTCGAACCGTCCTAGCCGACGACCAACCGAAACGAGGTGCGCTCGGGACATGATTGAAATCAGCGAAGAAAAGTGTGTCGGCTGTGGCATTTGCGTTTGCCTTTGCCCTGTGGATGATTGCCTCACGGGCTTCAACGAAATTCAGGTCGCGGACACGTGCATAGATTGCATGAAATGCGTGCACGGATGTCCGGTAAATGCCATATCCCCAGCAGCGATGGAAATTAACAGTGCAGCAATATAAGTACAATATGGCAATCATCGGCAGTGGCATCGGGGGACTTGCCGCAGGCGCCCTGTTGAGCCACGCGGGCTATCGCGTCATTGTCGCTGAGAAGCTGCCGTTCTTCGGTGGCAGATGCGCCACGCTCGATTTTCAGGGTTACAAGATCGATACCGGCGTATCGCTAGTGGTGGACGAAGTTCACGGCGCTTTGTGCCGCGAAGTCGGCGTCGACTTCGAGTTCCGTGCCGTCGATCCGCTGCTCGTGGTCCATTACAAGGGCAAGGAGTATCCGTTTGCCAGTGCCGAAGGCATGGTTGCGCTGATCAGTGAAGCCAGTCGAGACGAGGCGGAAATGGGTCGCGTCTTTCAGGCGATGATGAACGCCGTCACATGGGCTGAACCATCGAGCTCGATGTCCTTCCTCGACTGGATCCTGCAATATACGGACAACCCCGACCTGCTGGCAGTCTTCCAATGTCTGGTGACGTCGATCTTCGGATTGCGGCTCGGTGAGATTCCCGCAGGAGCGTATTTCCGCATGGTCGCGGAGACGGAGAAGGCAGGCCTGAAGACGAGCGGATTTCCGGTGCACGGCGGCGGATCCGTGAGCGATGCCTTGGTGAAAGCCATCAGGGCGCGTGGCGGTGAGGTGTGGAGAAATTGTCCGGCGGCCCGGATCAACGTCGACAACGGGAAAGCAACAGGCGCGGTTGTCATGAGGCGCGGGAAAGAATGCGAGATTCAAGCCCAGGCCGTCATCAGTAATGCGGGACCGCGGCAGACCGTAGAGCTGGTAGGCAAGGAGAATCTTTCGACGGGGTATGTCAAGGAGGTGGAGGACCTCAAGTCCGTGCCGATCATTCGCGTCGCGGCTACGAGCGACGAACCCTTGATGGAGAATTCGCAGGTTCGGCTTCTGACCGAGGCTCGCCGGATGCTTCTGGTCTGGACTCCCAGCAACAACAATCCGCATATCGCCCCGAAAGGGAAGCACCTGCTGGCGGGATTCGCCTTCCCCGCGTCCGCCTATCCGCCCTTTGACTTCGAAGACGACATAAAACTGTGCTTGCAGGATCTGGCCGATTTCATCCCCGGTTTCGAGGAGCGTGCCGAGATTCTGCGTGTCGATACGTTTCACGGCGATTGGCCCGAGTACGGAACCCACTCGGGCTACGGCCTGCCGCTAAAGACACCCGTTGAGGGGCTGTACCAGGTGGGAGATACCTCCGCACCCCTCGGCTGGTTTGGTTCGCCAGCATCGGTGACGAGCGCTCGACTGGCAACAGAGGATGTTATGCGGCGCTACCAACCGCGCCCGGTCGAGTGATTACTGATCCAAAGTCATCAACGTCCGCTTCACCGCCGAGTCGACCCGACGCAGCCTCACGCTTCCAACACTCGCAGTTCATGTTCCTCGCCGATTGATCCCTTGTGCACGCCAGCAATTTTCAGATTCCTGCCAGCGACCTCCGGAATCTCCCGAGACACACCAGGGCCCGAGGCGAGCAGGCCACCGTCGACGACCAGGCTCTCTCCGGTGACGAATGTGGCGTCATCACTTGCGAGAAACAATGCAGCACCGGCGACGTGATCGCCGAGGCCGGCCTCGGGCCAGGGCTGCTTGGTAGCGAATTCACCTTCGACGGTAGAGATATCGGCACCGCCGGCCGCCAACGGCGTCGCGATGAAGCCAGGGCAGATCGCGTTGACGCGAATGCGATCGGGTGCCAGCTCGACCGCGGCGGATCGGGTGAGATTGATAACGGCGGCTTTCGCCGCGGAGTAGGCCAAGGGACCGGCGTCTCCGCTGAACCCACCGATCGACGACGTATTGATGATCACGCCCCCGGTGCCGCGAGCCCGCATGACCCGTGCGGCATGCTTGATGCCGAGGAACACACCTTTGACGATGATGTCGAATGTGAAATCCCAGTCCTCGACCGTTGTTTCGGTCAGTGGACCGATCGCTCCCGTGATGCCAGCATTGTTGAACACGATGTCGACACCACCGAAGTGATCCACGGCTCTGGCGATCATCGCCTCAACGTCGGCTTCCTTCGACACGTCCGTGCGAATGAAGTCAACGCGATGGAATCCTTGGCGACGCGCCAAGGATTCGGCAGCTTCACCGGTCGCGGCGTTGTAGTCGGCGATGACGACAGCTGCGTCTTCCTGAAGGAAACGCAGTGCTGACGCGAATCCAATTCCGCTGGCACCGCCGGTGATGACGGCGACGCGGTCCTTGAGTCTCATGACGTAGGCCACGGCTGTTGGCGCGGCGCGACACCAAGCATCTCGCGCATGTTCGGTGGCTGACGGTCACCCTCGTCTTTGATGCCGTACTCCATGGCCAACTCCGCGCCGATCCACGACTGACCGCTTCGCTCCATGAGTTTCGGGTCGTCGTAGAGCGCCCAAATGACATGCCCGGTGAACTCCGGCGTCTCACACATCTCCGCAACACCTGCGAAGGCATCAGGGGCCGAGCCCAGGATCCTTTTCAGCCTGTCGGTGAGGACTCCACCGCACCAGATGCAGATCGCCGCCACGCCGTGGTCCTTGAGCTCATACCCCATATCTGCGGCGAACTTGTCCTCGCCCGCCTTGTGTGCGCCGTAGGCCGGCCCCATGAAATAGCAGACACCGCCCTGACTTCCAGTGAAAATCATCAGCCCGTGCTTTTGACGGACCATCATCGGAGCGGCGTAATAGCTGCAGACGTAGGCGCTGCGGAGGCCGACATCGAGCAGGTCGACGAGATCCAGCGGCTTCTCCCAGAACCCGCCCGGCTCGGTGATGAGATCACTCACCTTGGCCGCATTGTTCACCAGGATGTCGAGTCGGCCTTGCTCTCGCTCAACCTGGTCGAAAACGGCCTTAGTCTGGGCGTCGTCGGCGTGATCGCAGGCAATGGCGATTCCCATACCGCCGGCAGCGGTCACCGCCTCCGCAGTCTCGTAGATGGTGCCGGGGAGGTTCTCGGTCTGGCCTGTCTTCTGCGAACGACCGGTAATGTAAACCGTGCAGCCGTGGCTGCCCAGCGCAATCGCGACTCCGCGACCGACTCCCCGGCTTGCGCCGGTGACGACGGCCACGGGAGCCTGGTTCTTGTCAGGCATTGTGAGTTTCCTTGACCCTTCTGGGATTAACACTCAACTAGAACTTGCTAAACCGATGAAGTAGGCGCCCAGCAGGCACGCGCCCATGAGGACGACCCACGCGTCGGTGAGACGACACAGCAAGGCGGGGGCGTGCCTCACCTCCATGAACTCCCGAAAGATGATGCGTACCTTTATCAGCGCGATCACGATCACACTGGTCGTAACCGCCGCACTTGGGCTCAGTACCCCGTCGAGATCGACAGAGCGGTCCAGCCACAGATAGAGGAGCGTCATCGACGACAGGATCACCCACACGATCAGCAGTCTCTTGTTGACAGCGGCGTTCACAATCACCTCACGACGTAGAGCAGTGCAAAGATGAGAACCCAAAGAAAATCGACGGTGTGCCAGTAGGTGGCCCCAGTCTCGACGAGTTCCTGGGATCGCCGCTTGGGACTCCACAGCTGGTAGACGACGACACCCAGTACGACGAATCCGATCAACACGTGCAGGCAGTGGATCGAGGTCAGGAAGAAATAGTGTTGGAAGAACTCGCTTGTGGTGAATCCGTTGCCCATTCGGATCTCGTTGACCCATTCGAGCACCTTCGACACGAAGAACACGACACCGAAAAACATGGTGAGGAAGGCATTCGTCAAGGCAGCCCGGTAACGCCCCTCACGGGACGCTTGGACGCATCGGGCTACCGCCCAGGAACTGGTGAGCAGAGCGATGGTGTTGAACACCCCGATCCGCAGGTCCAGATCCTGCTGGGATTCCAGAAACGCCTGGTGGTCGTGAGTGCGGAAGAGCAGGTAGACGACGAAATAACTTGTGAAAACGAGCGTTTCGAAGAGAACAAAGGCCCACATGTCGGGTTGCCCCGGCACGAACTTGCCCGCTTTCTCCACGTCCGTTGATGCGGGCTGCGCGTCGACTTGGTGTGCTGTGGAGCCGGCACCTGCAAGGTTCGTCATCGCGCCGCCGCCAGAATCTCATCGGCCTTCTGTTTCGGCGCGAGATCTGGCAACGGTCCGGTGCCGAAGTCCTCGCGCCTGATCATTTGTCTGAGCAGAGTGATGAAAACGCCTGTGTAGATACCGAATACGACCATGTCGATCCACCACGCGATTAGGCCGTTCCAGGCGAAGACGCCGTTGTGGAAGATCCACGCCGGCGAAACGACGACCTCCGTGAGCGCATTGCACAGGTTGAGATAGCCAAACCACTTCGGGAATACGCGATTCTTATCGATGAGGATGGCGACCATCCAGACCAGTGAGCCGATAAGAAACACACCCATGGTCCCGACGTAGGACAGGAACGCCAGGTCAAACAGCCACTGTTGAAGCTCAGGATCGCGGTTGGGCCGCATGGCGCCGACGGTGAGCACGATGCACAGCAGCAGCATGCCGGGAACCGCGCTGAGCGCGTAGAGCACAAGATACGAATACCCGAAGGCCGGCGTGATCGACATGCGCCGCATCGAATAGGCGATGAGGGCGTTCTGCGGTGCCGTCATGCCGGTTACCAGGAACATGATGCCGAAGCCGACGAGGATGCCGTAGTGGTTGTCGCGGAACCACTGTGCAGCACCCTCGGCGTCCAACGCGGGGTTGGCCGGCGGCTGAGTGCGGCTGAGGATGAAGAACGACACGGTGAAAAAGTTGTAGAAGACGACCGTCGCCCACCAGGCGAACCACAACTCGCGCTTCGGATTGTTGCGGCAATGCCAGCCGAACCGCGCGATCGGCGAGCCCGAAGGCCGCTCGAGTGGTGCTACCGATTCTGCCGAGGGTGCGCTCATACCGTCACCTCATCCTCGACACGCTGACGCCGAATGGTTTGGCCGATAACCACTCCCATGACGGCGATCCAGACGCCAATGGTGATGTTCTTGACCCAGAACGGCAGTAACCCGTCCCAGGCCATGGGTCCCCCCAACGCGAGTCCGGTGAAGGCAGCGGGCGCCAGCGCGGCCGCGACGAGAAGATTGAAATATGCGACCCACGGCTTGAATACCGGGCGTTCCTGGCGGTCGCAGTAGATCGCTAGTGCGAGCAGGACGCTCTGCATGATGAGGTACGGCACCTGAATACTGAAGGTCACCCACGCGAGGTCGTTGTACATCTGAGTCAGCGCTGGCGCGCGTTCCGGCCGGAAGGCGGCCAGGAGCCAGAAGAGGTTGGCGAGGAGAAAGATTGTGGGGCCGCCGGCCGCGCAGGCAAGCATGCAGTAGGAAAAGATCGGTGTGCGGTGGGCCATCCTGCGCATCTGGACCACGAGCAGCATGAGCACCGGGATGAGGCAGACGCAGAACCAGTTGAACAGGATCATGGAAAAGCGGATGCGCCCGGTGTTGTCGCGATAGAACGCAGCGACTTCCTCCGCTGACATCGTCGGTGACATCGGATGGACGAAGCCCGGGAACAAGAAGAACGCCGAGATCCAGATGGCCGCCATCGCGGGCAAGGTCCAGAACAGGATCAACTCGCCGTCGGTTCGTCTCATGGTCTCAAATCCTCACTTCGACGCTTCCGTCGCGAATCAGCGTTCCGCGCAGACGCTAACCTCAGACAGGCGACCTAGTCAACTATTTCTCTGATACGCTCTGCACGGAGCAATCGGCATGGGACCGCGCAGCCACGAGGACCGGCCCAACGAAGGAGGATCACCGATGACGGAGGCCGTGCGACAGACCCACGACCAGCTGGCCGATGAAATGGAGATCCGCGGCGTCGTGCACCGCTACGCCGACGCGTCGTCGCGTCGGGATCCCGCCGGCGTCGCAAGCACGTTGACCTCCGACGGCGAATGGCATTCCCCTGCAATGGGCAACCACCAGGGACGCGATGCGGTCGCATCCTTTTTCACCACGATGCTCGAGGACTGGAATGCATTCATCCAGGGGCTTCTGTCGGGCGTCGTCGTCCTGGACGCGGCAGATCCCGACCACGCCACAGGACGTTGGTTCGTCGAGGAGACGGGCCAACGCTCCGGAGGAGCCAACTTGACGGTTTCGGGTGTGTACCACGACGAGTACGTGCGGGAGGCGGGCACGTGGCTCATCAGCCACCGCCGCTACGACCCGCTGCTGATTCGCGCCGACGACACCGTCACCGCCTTGCCGTTCCCCACCGACGGTCCTGGTCTCGATTCGCCGCTGGCGGGCCGCGCTACCTAGTGCCCTTGCGGGACAGCACTAATCGACCGTTGAGTTCGAAGGTAGGTGATGTAATGAAGACATCCGTAGTATCGTCGACGGCGACTGTGCCGGGTGAGTCAACCCGTCTTCCACCCGCCAGGTACTCGCAGAGATGGGGCCAATCCAGTCGTCGTCGCTACGACCGGCGCATACTCGCAACACCTCCAATCGTTCGTCGCGCATTGCCGACATCCAATCCAATGTCTTCGTGTTGGAGCGCTACCCGGTGACGTCGCGCCCGATCAGCTGGCGGGCGATGATCCACTGCTGCAGTTCATTGGCGCCTTCGAAGATCTCGAGGATCTTCGCATCGCGGTACATCTCTTCCAACCTCACCGACTCGCCGCTTTCGGACACCTGACGGGCGAAACCCAGCGCGCCATGAATCTGGATGGCTTCGCGTACGAGGTCATTCGCCAACCGCGTGCCATACGCTTTGGCCATCGCCGCCTCGGGCTCTGCACTGCGATCACCACGATCGAGCAACGTAGCGGCCTTCTGATAGAGGGTTCGGGCACACTCGATCTCCGTGGCCCGCTGCGCCATCGTGAACTGCCAGTGCTGCATGGCACCCAGGGGGCCGCCGAAGACATGGCGTGTGCGCAACCGTTCGACCGCGAGGTCCAAGGCTGCCTGGGCGACACCCACACCGGCAGCGCCGATTCCGACTCGTCCGCGTACCAGCGCCGATAAGGCGACGCTCAGGCCGTTCCCCGCTGTGCCCAACAGATTTTCGTGGGGAACCAAGACGTCGGTGAACACGATGTCGGCGGTGATCTGTCCACGATGCCCCATCTTCAGATCCGGTGCGCCGATCCGGACACCCGGCGAAGACAGGTCGACCAACAGCATCGTCGCCCGATTGCTACCAGCGCCCGAGCGCACCAACACCGAGACCCAGCCAGCCACAACGCTGTTGGTGATCCAACGCTTCCGCCCATTGACCACGAAGCCGTCGGGCGTCTCTTCTGCGATGGTCTGCATGCGCTCTGCCGTCAGATCAGAGCTGGTATCCGGCTCGGTGGTGGCGAATGAGAATGCCGTCCGTCCGCTGATCAACTCCGGAATGAGCCGGGCCCGCATCTCCTTGGTGGCGAAAGTCAGCGTCTGAGGGACGAGGATGCACTGTCCGTCGTAGACGCCCGCCATCGACGACGAGTGGTAGGCGATCTCCTCGGTGACGGTGCACGTGCCGAGCATCGGATGCTCTAGTCCCCGACCGTAATCCGCGCCGAAGGGAACGGCGAACAGGCCCTCGTCGGCGAGGCCTCGAAATGCTTCCCAGGGAAAGCTATCGAGGGACTCCTCACGCTGGCCGATCTCGCGCGCGTATGGGACGAGTCGGCTCTCGACGGCGGCACGGGCCTGGGCGCGCAGTTCAACGATCTCTGCAGGTAGCCACACGTCGTGTGTCATCCGCTCCTGAGTCCGCGGTACGACGGGTGCCGCCCGGGTGGTGTCAGCAATGGTCATCGGCGGTTCTGAAGACATTTTTGCACAATACCAGTCAGTTTTGACTGGTTTATGCTCCATCAAGCGCAACACCCAGCGTTCGACGCGCGGCTGTTCGCCAAATGGTCAGATGCGGGTCCGTCTCCGGTTCGCGCGAAATGATCGAGTAAGTGAGGGCCACTCCGCGCATGCTGCTGAATAGCAACTCGCGTAGGTCGTCGAACTCCGGGTGGCTGCTATGGACGGGGCCAAACATCGTGGCGACGACATGCTGGATGGCTCGGCCCAAACGGTGTTCGGCCCCGGCAAGTTCGCTACGCAGTTTCTCGTCGGTACGTGCAGCTGACCAGAGTTCCATGGCGGCCCAGAAGTAGGGTTGGCGAAAGGTGCTCCACAGCAGAGCGATAGCGCGATCCACTCTGGCGCCTCCGCCAGGAGCGGAGTCTTTAATGCGCTCAAACCACTGCTCCATGTCGGAGATTCGTTCGTCCGCCAGATGGTGTGCCGCGGCGACGAGTAAGGCCTCACGCGAAGGGAAGTGATGCAGGAGCCTGCCGCGGGTAACACCGGCACGGTCCTGGATCGCGACCGTCGTCGTGCCGCTGTAGCCGCGTTCGACCAGAAGCTCAACGGCTGCGTCCAAGATCAGCGCGTGGCTGCTAGCCCGTCGACTGACCTGCGATCGTCGAGCGCGTGAGACGGGCTTGGTCACTCCGCCAGATTAGTGTAGATCGAGCAAAAGCGGTCATCGGTGACCGATCTCTTCTAGCTAGCCCTGCGGGAATGGGTCGTAGCGGCGTTCGTATGCGTCGTTGCGTGCGGCGAGTTGGGCGGCCCGTTCTTCGGGGGTCACGTACTTGGTGGTGGCCGGCAAGACGCTGGTGAGCTGATCGAGTGAGACGGTCTGGAAGCTCAAGGTGGGCAGGGTCGTCGCGTTGGGGTCCAGGTTTTGGAACCGGATCGGCAATACGCCTTGGTTCAAGCCCCCGGTGTCGATCCAGTTCGCGACGCCGGGATCTGTCGGAGAGAGCACCAGGGTGTACGTGCCGTCCGGGTTGGGGGTGGCTTCGGCGTTGTTCAGGCTGGTTTGGGCATCCCAGTAGTTGTCAGTGGTCAGCCAGATATTGGAGACCGGAACGATGAAGTACTTGGCGGTGCCGGGATCGATGGTGATGACCATGGCCTGATCGTCGGTCAGGCTGAAGTACCCGAGGCTCTGCCTCTGGGTCAGCAGGGCGCCCGGGAATTGCAGGGCGGGCGTGAGTGTATTGGGTGGTTTGAGCGCCCCGGTTGCCAGGTTCAACGTCATCAGTCTGGTACCCAAGACATGTAGCGCGTTGCTTGCCGCGACGGTGAGTTGGGCTGTCTGGGCAGCCATTTCGTCGAGGGTTCGCGGGGTGGTGGGCGTGGGGCCGCTGATCCGCACGACCTGCAGCGCCGCCGGGGTCTGCGTCGTCACGTCCGACATGGTGTCGCGGATGAAGATCTGTTGGGCACCGGCGGTGAGTTGCAGGTGGTTGGTCTGCCCCGGGGCTGATGGCAGAGAGTCCACTGTGATGGTGAAGCTGCCATCGGGATTGACCACGAGATCGTTGCCGGACAGGTTGCTGATCGGTACGGCCGCGCTGATGTCGGCGTACACGCCGAAGTTCACGTCCACCGGCCGGGCTCCGTAGAACTGGCCGGTGATCACATAGGACGACGCGCTGTTGACCGCGATACCGCGGTAGATGGTGTCGGGGTTGTCCGGGTTGAAGCGTCCTCCGTCGACGTCGGTGCCGAACCACTGATGTGGAGGCATCAGCATCGCCAGCACCGCCGGCCGGGTCGGATCATTCATTGCGACCTGCTGGGCCAGCGCGTAGGCGTACTCGTCGACGGCTTGGTCGAGCAGGGCCATGCTCTTCGCATCCGGGCCGCCGATGAGGCCGAAGCTCTGTTGGGCCTGGGTGATCCATTGGGCGCGGATGGTGGCCTTGGCTTGCTGAACAGCCGGGGTATTGACGATCTGCATCGCGAGCTGTTCGAGCCGCAGCTGATCAGGGGTGGCCAGGGTGCTGACCGGCTTGACCGTCACCGACACCGTGGTTTGGGTGCTTGCCCCGCCGTCGGGGGAGAACAGCGTGGCCAAGCCATGCAGATGGAACGGATTACCAACGGAGTCATCGACTTTGACCGTGAACGTGTCTGTCAGACCGGTGGTGTACACCGCGGTGGTGTCGGTCGGGGTGTAGACGAAGCTGCCGTCGGAGGCCACCACCACGGTGCCTTTGGTGGGGCCGCTGGTCACCGTATAGGTCAGCTGATCGCCGTCGGCGTCGCTGGCGTTGAGGTTGCCCAACATCGCCCCGCCGAAGGTCTCGGAGGTCAGCGTCGAATTGTAGTGGGTGGTGGGCGTTCTATTGAAGAATGTGTATTGCGTCTGGCGGCGCGCCCACCCCAACAGCGCCCACAACGTCGGTGACTCTGGCGGAACCACAGGCGAATTGGTGGCATACGGGTTGAGCCCCACCCACGACAGCACCGTGGTCACCACATTGAACAGCGGCCCGCCGGGCGGAGTCGGCACTGCAGCCGGGGCGGGTGCGGCCAGCGCCGACGCGACACTACTGGAGGAAGCAGCTGTCGAAGACGGAGCCGACGCGCCCGCCTTCGACAGTCCGGCCACGCTCACATCGGTAGCCGGCGTGGCGGTCTTCGCTTGAGCCACGCTCGCATCGGCGGTCGATGCCGAGGTCGAGGTCGGCGTCGACGCTGCCCAGGGAGCGCTGGCGTTGTGTCCAACCGGCATCACCGTCGTCTGCTCGGCCGCGGGCGGGTTGTCGTTCTTTTCGGTGGATGCCGAGGTGGTCGGTGCAGACTCTACCGGCGCCTCATCCGGCAGGATCGAAGCACCCGAAGTTGCAGTGTCCGAAGGTGATTCGGTGCTTGGCGTTGATTCCGACGCCGATGAGCCGGCCGTGGTCAGGCCCGTATTCGAGGTAGTCGCGCCAGACGATGTGGGCGTCGACCCCGATGACGATGAGCCGGTGGTGGTTGTGCCAGTAGTGGAGGTGTTTGCGCCACCCGAGGCCGACACCTTCGCCTCTGGCTCCGAAGCCCCACTCGAGGACGTCGAGGCAGACCCCGACGGTGACGACGAGTCCGTTTTCGCAGCGGCACTCGACGCATCGGCAGACGACGACGTCGAATCGGTGGTGTCGGCGTTGGCCACCGCCGGACTATGGGTGACCGCCAAACCGATACCCAGCGCCACCGCAAGCACTCCCACGCGCCCGATGTAGCTGCCGTAGCCGGTGTCGAATCCGTTCGCTCCTGTCGTTGGGTTGGATCGCCGCGTCGATGGCGACATTGATTGCACTGCAATGCTGTTCATGTTGCTCCTAGTTGATCCACATGGAAGGCCACCCGAGGTGGTCACAGAAGAAGTCGGCTGCGACAGACCAGCCGACGGGAGGTTGGCACGGTGGCTAGCCGAGTCGATCCGCGAAGCGCAGCATGATGTGCTGGTACCGCGGCCCCAAGGCCCGGGCGAGTATGTCCCCGGCGTAGGCATCGGCCCCGATGAGGACACGGGCACGATCGTTCGCGACACCGTGGATGACTTTTTCGGCAACCTTCTTGGCGGTGACCCGGACCTTGCGCTCCACGTAGTTGACGGACAGTTGATGAGCTCGGCTGTCGGCGTGCTGCCCCGAGCGCACCAAGTCCGTCTTGACGAATCCGGGATGTACCGCGGTTACACCGACTCGGTGACCTGCCCGGCGCATCTCCTGACGCAACGACTCGGTGAGACCGCGAACGAAGAATTTGGAAGCGCAGTAGTGCGAGTCCAGCGGGGCGCCGACCAGCCCCCACAGGCTCGACATGTTGACGAGGTGTCCGTCACCGGAGGCGATCAGATGCGGAAGAAAGATCTTGCTGCCGTTGAGAACTCCGTCGATATTGATGCCTTTGATCCAATCGAGCTGGTCCCACGTGACTTCGGTGAGCTCACCGATGAGCGCGACCCCGGCGTTGTTGATCGCGACGTTGATGCCCCCGAAGTGGGCGGTCACCTCCTCGGCGTGGGCCATGAAGGCAGACCGGTCCGACACGTCGAGCTGATACGCCTGCGCTTCGGCGCCACGTGCCGCGCAGTACACGGCGGTTTGCTTGGCGGCCTCAGCGTCGACGTCCGACAATGCCAGCCGCGCGCCGCGCACGGCAAAACTCTCGGCGAGCGCGCGTCCGATTCCCGCGCCTGCGCCGGTGATCGCGACCACCTTGTTGTTGAAGCCTTGCATCGATGGACCTTTCAGATGATGTTGAGGGCGTCGAGGAAGCGCTCGGCATAGTCGGTGTCGCCGCGCAGGGAAACATCGCTGGCGCGCCACGGTGTGCGCGTGGTCGCCCAGGACGGGAATTCGTCGGTCCTGCCGACGATTTCAGCCCGCGCGGAGCTGCTGGCACGCTGAGTAACGTGCAACCGGCCGCCAGTGCCCGGCGCGATGTGCCACCGGCCGCCGGCCAAACCGGTCAACTGCAGATTGAGGGGGCGGTCCATCCACGTCATGGTCGTGCGATTCATCTGTTCCATTCCGGCCAACATCCATTCCAGTACCCCGCTCATGCGGTCCACGTCGGTGGGTGGGGCGGGTAAGCCGATCGCGGGTGCGATGTCGTGGCGCAGATGGACGTGCCAGTCGAACAGCAGCAGAGACGGAGTCAGCCGCAGCGGGTAATGGCCGAGTTCGGCGACCGGAAGCCGCAGGCTGCCCAGTGGTGCTCGGGCGACGATCTTGAGCGCGGTCATCGCGCGGCCGCTGTACCGCTCGAACTCGGCGAGGACGCGTGGCGGGGTCCAGGAGCGACGGCGCGCGACGAGGACGTCGTTGAGTTCTTCGGCACCCCTGCCCCACATCTGATGGGCGCCCACTCCGAGCATCAGCCCCGTAGTGGCGCCGAGGTGCGCGATCACATCGCGAACGCGCCAGCCGTCAGCACGGCTGGGGGCATCCCACTGGCGGTCATCGAGGTTGGCGCAGACCGCCAGCACTTGGCGCCGCTCGCGCGCCGCCGCGGTCAACCTTCGCGCGGTGTCCACGGCCACCGACCTCCTAAACTGCACTGCTCATCGATGAGCGGCACGGCGATCATGTCGCGGGGTCGCCGCGCAGCGCTTGGCCAGGATTGCCAAGTTCAGTGGTATTTTTGTGCTCCAGATACAAGTTGTGGAGGGCGGGTGGGATGGAATCAGCCCCACAAGAGGCGCTGGCGTGGATAACGCCGAACAGCGATGCGGAGATCGACGAGCTGGCCGCCATGTTCCTCGCCGCCATCACAGATGCACTGCCGGCGTTGGCGGAGGATCCCGAACTGTCGCGTGACCTCACCGCCAGCACCCGCGCGCAGGTGCGCGCCTTCATCGTCTGGATGACGTACGGCGCCGCTGGAGAACCAGTCATTCCGGTGCAGGCCCACGCCCTGGCACAGACGCTGGCCCGGCGGGGCCTCGATGCCGATGTCCTTACCGAGATTCATCGCGCGACTCAACACGCACAACTGCGCTACCTCATCGAGCAGACCGGTCGGCTACCCGAGCGAGAAGAACAAGTCTCGTTGCTCGTGCTGTTCATCGATCGTGGGCTGTCGTGGCTGAGTACGTCACTGAACGTGCTGACCCAGACCTACCGCGAGGAGCGGGAGCGGCTGTTCGCCGGCGTCCTCGCACGCCGCGCCGAGGTAGTGCGTTCGATACTGCTCGGCGAACCGGTGAGCGTCGAATCCGCCTCGGGGGTATTGGGTTATCCGCTGCGCGGCCATCACACCGCGGTGGTGATCAGCACCGACGACCGCACCGGTACCGACATCGATCGCCGGCTGGTCGCATTGGCTCACACGGTAGGCGACCACCTCGGAGCATCGACGGTCCTGACCACGCAATCAGGTGCGCACGGCGTTTGGGCGTGGCTCGGAAGCGACCGCCCGCTGGAGCTGGCAGAACTGGGAGCTCTGGCCCAGAGCCGTGAAGTCCGCGGTGTACGGGCCGGAATCGGCATCACCGGGCACAGAATCTCCGGCTTCATCCGCAGTCACCACGAGGCCGTCGCGGCATACCAAATTTCCACTACAACAAGCCAACCCACCGGATCGTTCACGTGCTACCGCGACGTCGAACTGCAATATCTCGTCACAGCCGACGCACAGGCGTACGCCGCGTTCCAGTCGCGCACCTTGAGCGGATTGACCGCCGCCGACGATACGGCCGGACGACTGCGGGAGACGCTTCGCACGTATATCGCGTGCGGACGTAACCGCGATGCCACCGCCGCGGCTCTCGGCGTCCACAAGAACACGGTGCGCTACCGCCTGGAACGTGCTCGCAACGCGCTCGGCCATGACGTCGACAGCCACCTGGTCGAACTGCAGTTGGCGTTGTTGGGCACCGCAGTCGGCCCCGAGGAAGTCAGCCGAAGTCGCGATCGAGATCCTCAAGGATGAGCGCCGTCGTGTGCCGTTGCCGTCGCCGCGCGCTCCGACGAGCAGGGCAAGGTGACCTCAAGCCCGACAACGTCGCCGTCAAATGCCTCAGCCCGTCGCGAGTGGTGCTCACCGAAGGCTGGCAGGCCGGTGGCGGCGGCTTCGAGATACCGCCCGAGCTGGTCGAGCCGCCCGAGGCGATGGGCAATGCCGCGGTGCTACTAGCCGGCCAGAACGCAAGTGGCATCACCGGAACGATCCAGCGCTCCGAAGAGCTCTTCGCCTCCTGACGCTGTTCGGCGCTGATCTTGGCATGACCAATCGACCAGGACACGGCCGGCCCCTGCCACTCCTCCTCACGAAGGAGGCAGAGTAGTCAATACTGCCGGGCGCCAACGCATTCCCTCGTATGGTTCCGATGTGGATGGGTCAACCCCGTTCGGACAATAGGAGTTTGCCAATGAGGCGTCGTAGTTTTCTTGCTGGCGGAGCGGGCGCTGTCGCGGCCTTGTCCACTCAATCGATGATTGCCTGCTCCTCACCCGTGGACAGCCCACCGGCTTCGACTGAAGGTCTACCAGAAGCGGTGGCGAAGCTTCGCGCACAATACGTTGCTGACTTCGATGCCGAATATGTCGACAACGTCATCGTGCCCAGTTTCATGAACAGCATGTTCGACGGCCAGCGGCCCGTATTACCGATGATCGACGTCGCGCTGACCAAGGAGAATGCCCTCCCCTACCACCTGTGGGGACTGCTCAGCGAGAGCTGGAAGCCCGCTCCGCAGGACGGTGTCACGGTCTTCCTTCAAGGTCTCGAGAAACGCGGCCCGGACAACCGTCGCAAGAGGATCTACATGTCGGCGGTCACGCCCGATCTCTACCGGGAGATGTACCAGGCGAAGGTCGTCGGATTCTTCGACCAGCTGTTCAGCCCCGCAAACGCGGGCAAGCCGCTGATGCGGATCTATCTGGATACCTTCTGGGATCTCTACTGGGATTTGCATCTTGGCGTCAAGGGCCCCGACCTTCCGGCAGAAGTACGACAGATCGGCGCAAGCTTCAACGCCGTCCTCGCATTCCGGACCCCACCCAGAAGGTCGTGTACGACAATTACATGACCGTCAGGAAGAACCTCGGATTCCTGAAGTCCTGGATCGACGACAGACTCGCGGACATCACGTCCGGCAAGACGCCGGAACCCAAGAAGACCTTCGCGTGGTATTGGCTTCAGAACGGTGCGGACAGCGAATACTTCAATCACAAGGACGTGGTCTTCGAGTGCTTCCACAACTTCGTGGCCTTCAGTCAGTGGGGCAACAGCCTGTACAACGTGATGGCCAAGTTGCGCAGGGACGGCGGTGACGTCCAAGCCAAGGATTGGTTCAACAAGACGATGGCCGGCGCCTACGACGCTCCGGACGGCTCAGCGTTTCCGCCTCTCGAACGCATGGTGATGGAACTCTTCCGCACGATCTCGCCGAACGGCGGAAGTATCTCGGCGATGGAGGAAACGCGGCCGCCCGCTTTCGAGCGGCACGGCTACATCATGAGCCCACACACTTCGACGAGCCACGACCCGGTCCAGTGGGTGAATCCCGACGACTTCGACCCTTCGCGATACCAACACGCACCCACCAGCCAGGACATCGATGAGGCAAAGATCCGGCAGATGGGACTCGCGAACTGTCCGTTCACCCCGACCACGTTCGACGTCAAGGACGGGCGTAACGCAGCGCTGCACAACAGCGCGTTCGGAACGGTGTTCGGAGTCGCCGACGACAAGCCGCTCCCGGTTTGCGACTACGCCGGTTTCGCCCCCTTCGGCTTTGGCTATCGACGCTGCCCCGGTGAGCAACTCACGATCATGGCCTTCGAGGATCTGCTTCGAAAGACCTCGAGGGACAAACTGGAGTTCGTGAAGGTTGGCGGTGCTGACGCGCAAGTCGTACCCGTCCCAGGGCCGGACCCCGAAGTCTTGCCCGTCGGTCCTGCCACCGTCATCCGCGACGACATAGGTTTCACCCGCCCGTCCTAGCGGCTCGTCGCCTCCTGTCGCGAAATTGCATTCCGTCGGACACGGGGCCAATTTCGACGCCATTAATTGCCGCTGCGGATAATTAATTGCTCATATCTCAGCGCCCCGACGCGGTGCGGATTAGCGTTCGCCTGATTCGCAGTAAATGCTCAGGATCGGGGGATGACATGGAGGCTTCACTACGACCGTGGTTCACCACGGGAGTTGCACTCGTCGGCGCCAGCGCCATTGCAATGGCACCGATCAATCCGATCACGCCGTCGTCGCCTGCGGCAGACGTGCGGGCCGCGGCCGCGGCTGTTACGGCTGAGTTCGACCTCACCGCCCTCGACATCCCGTACATCCTGACGTTGCCGATTGTTCGGCAACAGATTCGCAACTGGGCCGAGAACTGGGCGGTCTACCTGGCTGGGCTCGGTCAAGCCGGCATCGGCCTGGCGCAGTCGCTGCTGTCGATCCCTGGCGTGACCGTCGAGGTCATCCAGGAGGTGCTGGCACTCAACTTCGTCGGCGCCTTCGAGACCCTCACCACCGCGGTTCGCGATTCGGTGATTGCGGTGGGACAACCGCTGCTCGATTCGATCATCTGGCGCAATCAGAAGGCCGCCGCGGTGCAGACCGCGCTGTACGCCGCGACGCCGCAGGCGTTCATCGACGTGACCAACGGCTTCCTGCAGGCGGGGAACATCGTCACGACCTCGCTGATCGTGGGCACGCAGGACCTCGTCGCCGCCATCCTCACCTTGAACCTCGGCAACATCATCGACGCGGCCGTCGACGGAACGAGGAACTTCTTCGTCGCCCTCGGCGACGGCGCCGGCGCGATCGTCGCCGGGATCGAGGCCGCACAGCTCGGCATCGCAACGGCGCTGGCGACACCCCCACCGCCGTCGCCGTTCGTCGCGGACGTCTCAGCGATGCGCACCCTCTCGACCGACACCACGTTCAGCCTCGCGCGGGGTTCTAGTGCCGACACGCTCGAGGCCGACGGCACGCCCACACCCGTCGTCGACGAAGTCCCGGCGCAGCGGGAGGAGCCGACCGGCGTGACCGACGTGGGGGCCACCGCCGAGGCCGATCCACCGGAAGCGCCTGCCGGGCCCGAGGTTTCACCGCTAAGCGAAGTCGCACACGAAGCAGCGGACCCGACGGAGCCACCGAAGAAGGCGGCGACCCCCGACGACAAGGACGACGAGGCCGACAAGGACGCCGCGGCGAAGCCGGACACCGGAGCGGCCGCGAAGCCGGCCTCTGACGACTCTGCGAAGCCTGCACCTAAGGCCGACGACGAGTAGCGCGGGAGCACCGAAGCTCTCTCGCGCGAGCAGGGGCTACTTCTTGGCGATCAGGCCGTCCACGATCTTGTTGAAGTCGGCGGTCCCGAAGGACACGTACTCGGACAGGTTGGCGTAGTCCAGCGACGCCATCACGGACTTCTCGAGTTGGATGTTCATCAGCCGCTTGGTGGCTTCGAGCGCCTGTTGCGGCAGTTCCATGATCTTCTTCGCGCACACGATGGCCTCGGCCAGCGGGTCGGCCACCACGTGATTGGCCATCCCTAGTTCGAGCGCTCGCGCGGCCTTGATCCGGATGCCAGTGAACGCGAACTCCTTCGCCTGCAACAAGCTGATCTGCGACGGCCACACCAGGGGGCCGCCGTCCGCGGCCACCAGTCCGATCGACACGTGTGGGTCGGCGAAGAACGCGGTCTCGGCCATGTAGACGATGTCAGAGAGCGCCGCCAAGCTGCAGCCCAGCCCGACGGCAGGACCGTTGACCGCGGCGACAACCGGGATGCGGCACCGCACCATGCCGATGACGAGGTCACGGCCGTGCTTGATCGTCTTCTGGCGCAGGGCTTCGTCGTTGCGCAACTCGTCGAGGTAGTTGAAGTCGCCGCCGGCTGAAAACGCCCGGCCCGCACCGGTGATCACGGCCGCTCGCGCGCCGACGTCCTCGTTGAGCGCTTCCCAGATCTTCGCCAGCCCCACGTGCAGCGCATCGTTGACCGCATTGAGCTCATCGGGCCGGTTGAGCGTGATGATGCGCAGACCGCCGTCGGCCTTGACGTCGATTTCGGCTGGCATGTCATACATTTCAGTTCCCCAATCCAAGAATCCGCTGAGCGATGATGTTCTTCTGAATCTGTGAGGTGCCGCCCATCACGCTCTGCGCGCGGCTGTACATGTAGGCCCCGAACAGTTCGGGATCGGAAGTGCCGACGGTGGCCAACGCGGCGTGGCCGACCGACTGCTCGACCCACGTCATCAGCAGCTTGTCCAGCGAGCCCTGCGGGCCGTGGGTAAGGCCGTCCAGCTGTTCCGACAGCCGCCTACGCACGTGCAGCCGCAGCATCTCGGTCTGCACCCAGGCCCAGGACAGTTCCTCCGGTGCGTCGCCGTCGACCCGGGAGTTCAACTGGCGCACCAGTTTTCCGTACCGAGCCGAGAAACCCAGCGTGGACGGTTCGCGCTCGTGGCTCACCACCGTCATGGCAAGCTTCCAGCCGTCGCCCGGCGCGCCAACCATGTTCTCGACCGGAACCCGTGCCCCGTCGAACTCGACCTGGCCGAACTCCTTCGTGACGCCGCTGATCATCTTCAGCGGGCGCTGCACGATTCCGGGTTGGTGCATCGAGACGATGAACGCCGAGATGCCCTTGTGCTTGGGCACGTCCTTGTCGGTACGGGCCAGCACCAGGCACCAGTCGGCGACGTCGGAGTAGCTGGTCCAGATCTTGTGGCCACTGATGACGTACTCGTCGCCCTCGCGCGTGGCGGTGGTGGTCAGCGACGCGAGGTCGGAACCAGCGCCGGGCTCGCTGAAGCCCTGGCACCAGCGCTCGGTGCCGTTGATCATCCCGGGCAGAAAGCGTTGTCGCAGTTCCTCGTCGGCGTGATGACTCAACCCGACGACGAGGTAGCCCAGCCCGGGTCGAGCGGGCGCACCCGCCTTCGCGATCTCCTCGTCCACGATGACGTCGTACACGGGCGGCAGTTCCTGTCCGCCGTACGCCTTCGGCCACGACGTGCCGAAGAAACCCGCCTCGTACAGCGCGACGTGCCACTCACCCGCCTTGGCCCAGTACTCGTCACCCGAGGTGGGGAACTTGCCCTTCTGTTCGGTCAGCCAGCCGCGCAGCCGGTCCCGAAATGCGGCTTCCTCCGGGGAATCACGAAAGTCCAATGGTCAACTCCTCCAACTTGACCGGCCAGCGCTCGGTGGCGGCCAGTACCCGACGCAGGTAGACATGCGCAAGGCATTCCCAGGTGTTGCCGATGCCGCCGTGCACCTGGATCGACGTCTCGCAGACGGTCAGTGCCGAACGCGCACAGTAGATCTTGGCGACCCGGGCCGCCTCGACGGCTTCGACGACGGGAAGCTCGTCGACGGCCCACGCCGCATGGCGCAGCACGCTGATACATCCCTCGATCAACGCCAGGCTCTCCGCGAGCAGGTGCCCGACCGCCTGGTAGGAGCCGATCGTCGCGCCGTACTGCTCGCGCACCTTGGCGTACTCCGCTGCCAGCGCCAACGTGCCCCGCGCCGAGCCGACCAGGTCGGCCGTGGTGGCGGTGAGCGCCAGTGCGTACCAGCGGCCCGCGTCCTGCTCCGAGAGCTCGGCGAGCTCCGAAGGTGACTCGGCCACTCCCGCAAGGCAACGCGTCAGGTCGATGGTGTCTGGCTCAGCGACCGCGGGCGCCGTCCGGCCGATGCGGCGGGCAAGGTCGTCGGCGAGCACCGGGCCGAGGAACGGCACGTCGACGAGCCCGCGGGCGAATTCCTCGGCGACGATGGCCACCTCGACGCCCGACGCCTCGTCGGAGCGCAGCGTCCGGAATCCGGTGGCCTCGACCGTCTTCTCCAGCCGCGCGATGCGGCCGTCGTCGTCCAGGTCGGCGACCGACCCCGGTCCGAGGTCGTCGGCCAGCTTGGCGGCGGCCTCTCGCAGTTCTCGTTGTTCCGCGGTTAGACGGACGTCCACAGCCGCTCCTTCAACACTCGACGCAACACCTTTCCAGAAGGGAGCCTTGGGATCTCCTCCACGAATACGACCCGACTGGGCCGTTTGTACGACGCCAGCCGAGCCCCGATCAACGCGACCAACTCGGCCGCCTCGACGGCCCCCGAGCGCATCACAGCGGCGACGATCGCCTCGCCATCGGCCGCATCCGGCACCCCGAAGACCGCGCAGTCCGCGACGGCCGGATGCCCGTGCAGTACGGCTTCGACCTCGGCGGGCGCCACCTGAAACCCCCGCACCTTGATCATCTCCTTGGAGCGATCGGTGATCCGCAGGAAGCCGTCGGCATCGAGGTTGCCGACATCGCCCGTGCGGTAGTAGCCGTCGCTGAACGCGCCGGGCGTCGCCGAGTCGGGTAGGTAGCCGGCCATCGCCGAACCGGAGCGGACCTGGATCTCACCGTCTTCTCCTGGCCCCAGTAGCGCTCCGTCGTCCAACGACACCACCCGCACGTCGACTCCTGGCACCGGCCGCCCCACGGTGTCGAGCCGTGCGTCCTCGATCGGATTGCACGAAATGACGGGCAGTTCGCTTGCCCCATAGGCGGTTACCCACCGCACCCCGACTCGCTGCGTTATCGCTTCGGCGACGCTCTGCGTGACGGGGGTGGCGCACCACATGACGTAGCGCAACGACGAGAGGTCGTGGGACTCGAGGTCGGGGTGCGCCGCGATCGCCAGCGCGATGGGCGCGACGGCCATTTCGACGGTGATCCGGTCGGATTCGATGTGGCGCAGCATCGTGTCGACGTCGAACCGGGGATGCAGCCGGATCCACGCGCCCGCGTCGAGCGCCGTCGCGATGTTCAGCAGGCCGAGGATGTGCGACGGCGGCGTCATGATCTGCATGCGGTCGGTCGAGGACAGGTCGAGGGCCGCCCGCCAGTGCGCGACGGCGACGGCAAAGGCGCGGTGAGTGTGCCGCGCGGCCTTCGGCATGCCCGTCGTGCCCGAACTGAACACGAACAGTGCGTCGGTGTCGGGGTCGGGCGTGGCGAGTGCGCGCGCACGTGGCGCGACGGCGTCGTCGAGGTGCAGCATCGGCATCACCTCGGCCAGCACCGGATGGTCGCCGACCGCATGCGCCGGGGCGGTCAGGGCAAGGGCGTGCTCGACCTCGGCCCGCTTCCACGCCGGGCTCAGCAGGACGACGGCGCCGCCCAGACTCCAGATCGCACGCATCGCGACGACGAACTCGGGGCGGTTGGAGGACATCAACGCGACGCGGTCACCGGTGCGCACGCCGCGCTGCTCGAGCACCGCCGCCATGCCGCTGGTCAGCGCATTTAGCTCGGATCGGGTGTACTGACGGTCTCCGAAGGCGAGCAGGACCGACTCAGTCACGTCACGCCCCTCCCGGCTGGTCATCGTCGTACGATTGCGGTTGAGAATATCCTATCGATTATAGAGAATGGTATTCTCGGATAGACAGAATCTCAATGTCAGGAGCGAGCCAGATGAGCGCAGACCCCGTACCGACCGAGGAGGCCGGTGGCGAGGTGACGATCGTCCTCGATCGGAGGACGGCGTCCGTGGCGATGAGGGCCGGCGAGACCCTCCTGGAATCCGCCAGGCGAGCAGGCATGGGTCCCCCGTTCTCCTGCGAGGCCGGCAACTGCGGCACCTGCATGGCCAAGCTGATTGAAGGCAAGGCGACGATGCGGGTGAACGACGCCCTCGAGGACGACGAAGTCGCCGACGGTTACGTGCTCACGTGTCAGGCCATTCCGGACACGCCCAACGTCAAGGTCTCCTACGACGACTGAGCGTCTTCGGAGAACTCGTCCAGTGCGGGCGCGGGCCGGTACTCGGGCGAGTACCCCGCGACCTTGATCGCCCCTCCGATGAGTCGGAAGTCTCCTGCGGTCACGATCGCCTCCGGCGTGGCCTCCAGCGCGTCCGGCAACGAACGCACTGCGGCCGCCGGAATGCCGAGTGGGCGCAACCGCGCCTCCCACCCCTTGGCCGTGTCCGTCGCCAGCACCGCTGTCACCAGATCAAGCACCTCGTCACGGCGCGCGGCGCGCTCGGCCATGGTCTCGAACCCGCCAACGCCCGCCTCCGCGGCGAACGATCGCCAGAAGCCGTCGTGCGTGATGAAGAGCGCCAGGTACCCGTCGGCGGTCGGAAACAACTGTGCCGGAACGTAGTACGAGTGCGCTCCGAACGGGTGCCGATGCGGCTCGGTCCCGTCGTTGAGCCAGGCCGAGGCCCGGTAGTTCAACTGCGACAGCATCACGTCGCGCAGCGACACGTCCACTTGACCGCCTCGGCCGGACACGATCTGGGCGAGCAACCCGAGTGCGGCGGTGAGCCCCGTCGAGTTGTCGGCCGACGAGTACCCGGGCAGTGTCGGCGGGCCCTCCGGATCGCCGGTCATCGCCGCGACGCCGGTGGCGGCCTGCACCACGTAGTCGAACGCAGGGTCGTCGCCGCCGTCGAGCCCGTAGCCGGTGAGCGCCACGCAGACGATCCGCGGGTTGAAGCGGGACAGCGCCTCGTAGGTGAGGCCGAGTTTCCGGATCACCGACGGCTTCATGTTCACCAGCAGCGCATGCGAATTGGCGGCGAGCTCGCCTAGCTTCGCCCGCCCCTGCTCGGAGGTCAGATCCAGGCACACGCTGCGCTTGTTGCGGTTCAGGCTCGCGAAGTAGCTGTCGCTGACCTGACGCGAGATCTCACCGCCCGGCGGCTCGATCTTGACCACTTCGGCACCGAGGTCGGCCAGCAGCATCGTCGCGTACGGGCCGGCGAGCATGACGCCGACCTCCAGGATGCGGATGCCGTCCAGCGGACCCTTCACTGCACGGCCTTGGCCAACTCCGCAATCACCTCGCGCGTGCGGTACTTGGACGCGACGAGTTCGTCGCGGGTGTCGCCGATCGGCAGCAGTCGCACGGACAGGTCGGTGACACCGGCATCGGCGAATTGCTTGAACCGCGCCAGGATTGACTCCTCGTCGCCCGCGGCACACAGGTCACCGACGTTGCGTGCGTCGCCGCGGTCCAGCAGCCGCTGGTAGTTGGGCGACGTCTCGGCCTCAGACAGGATCCGGTTGGCGCGGTCCTTGGCGGCGTCGATCTCGGAGTTCGCACACAGGCACACCGGGATGCCCGCGACGATGCGCGGCGCAGGCCGGCCCGCCTCGGCCGCGGCCTTGTTGATCTTCGGGGCGATGTGGTCACCGATCGCCTTCTCGTCGGCCATCCACAGCACCGTGCCGTCGGCGTGCTCGCCCGCGATCTGCAGCATCACCGGGCCGAGTGCGGCGACCAGCACCGGCATCGGCGACGCGGCACCGAGTGCGGTGGGGTTGTGCACCGTGAACGAGTGGTTCTGCACGTCGACCGGGCCGGGGCCCGCGATGGCGGCGTTGAGCACCTCGAGATAGTCGCGCGTGTAGCCCGCCGGCTTCTCGTAGGGCAGCCCGAGCATGTCCTGGATGATCCAGTGGTGCGACGGGCCGACGCCAAGCGCCAACCGACCCTCGGCCATCGCCTGCACCGAGAGTGCTTGGCGGGCAAGGGCGATCGGATGCTGGGCCTGCAGCGGCACTACGGCGGTACCCAGCTCGATGCGTGAGGAGTGCGCCGCCATCAGCGCCACCATGGTCAGGCAGTCGAAGTCGTCGGGCACCTGCGGCATCCACGCGGTGTGCAGTCCCGCGGACTCGGCCCACTCGACGTCGGCCACTAGCTTGGAGACCTTGCGGGCCATGTCGCCGCGCTCGGCCCCGATCATCACGCCGAGTCTCATGACTCCCCTGCCTTGTCGGTGAGTGCCCGCACGTCGCGGACGAGCGTCTCGAGTGAGGTGCCCGTCGGGAACACCGCGGCCGCGCCGGCGTCCAAGAGCTTCTGCACGTCGGACTCGGGGATCGTGCCGCCCACGACGACGGCGATGTCACCGGCGTCGGCGGCGCGCAACGCGTCCACGGTGCGGGTCGTCAGCGCGACGTGCGCGCCCGAAAGGATCGAAAGTCCCACCAGGGCAACGTCTTCCTGCAGCGCGATCGACACGATGTCCTCGATGCGCTGACGGATCCCGGTGTAGATCACTTCGAAGCCTGCGTCGCGCAACGTGCGCGCGACGATCTTGGCACCCTTGTCATGTCCGTCGAGGCCGGGCTTGGCCACCAGTACGCGAGTCGCCATCAGTGCCCTCGCTTCTTCGCGCAAGCGCTCATCAGAACACCACCGGCTGCTGGAACTCGCCCCACACGTTCTTCAACGTGGACACCATCTCCCCCACCGTGCAGTACGCATTGGCGCAGTCGACCAGCTTGTGCATGAGATTGTCGGTGCCCTCCGCTGATTTCGCGAGCGCCGCCAAAGCTTCCTTGACCGCAACCGGGTCGCGCTCGGCCTTCACCTTCGCCAGCCGCTTGAGCTGCAGATCGCGGCCTTCTGCGTTCAGTTCGTAGGTGTCGATGTCGGGTGCCGGCTCGTCGGTGACGAACCTGTTCACCCCTACCACCGCCCGCTCACCCGACTCGACCTCGTGATGAATCTTGAAGGCCTCGTCGGCAATGAGCCCCTGCAGGTAGCCATCCTCGATGCAGCGCACCATCCCGCCGTGCGCCTCGAGGTCATCCATGATCTCGATGATCTTGGCCTCGGTGGCATCGGTGAGCGCCTCCACGAAGTACGAGCCTCCGAGCGGATCGGCCACCTTGGTCACCCCGGTCTCGTAGGCGAGGATCTGCTGGGTGCGCAGTGCCAGCGTCGCGGATTCCTCGCTGGGCAGGGCGAACGGCTCGTCCCATGCGGCGGTGAACATCGACTGCACGCCGCCGAGCACCGCGGCCAGCGACTCGTACGCGACGCGAACGAGGTTGTTCTGCGCCTGCGGCGCGTACAGCGACGCGCCGCCCGCGACGCAGCCGAAGCGGAACATCGACGCCTTGTCGGTGGTGGCGCCGTAGCGCTCCCGCACGATGGTGGCCCAGCGCCGTCGTCCGGCGCGGTACTTGGCGATCTCCTCGAAGAAGTCGCCGTGGGTATAGAAGAAGAAGGAGATCTGCGGCGCGAACTTGTCGATGGTCATCCGCCCGCGTTCGACGACGGTGTCGCAGTACGTGACACCGTCGGCCAACGTGAACGCCATCTCCTGAACCGCATTGGCGCCAGCGTCGCGGAAGTGCGCACCCGCCACCGAGATCGCGTTGAACCGCGGTACCTCGGCGGCGCAGAACTCGATGGTGTCGGCGATCAGCCGCAGCGACGGCTCCGGCGGCCAGATCCAAGTGCCGCGCGACGCATACTCCTTGAGGATGTCGTTCTGGATCGTGCCGGTGAGCTTCTCGCGCGGCACGCCCTTCTTCTCGGCGGCGGCGACGTAGAGCGCGAGCAGAATCGCTGCGGTGCCGTTGATGGTGAAGCTGGTGGAGATCTTGTCCAGCGGGATGCCGTCGAACAGGATCTCGGCGTCGGCCAGCGTGTCCACGGCCACCCCGACGCGGCCGACCTCCTCGCCGAACTCGGCGTCGTCGGAGTCGTACCCGCACTGGGTGGGCAGATCCAGCGCCACCGAGAGCCCGGTGCCACCCTGACCCAGGAGATACCGATACCGCTGGTTGGACTCCTCGGCGGTGCCGAAACCCGAATACTGGCGGAAGGTCCAGGTCTTGCCCCGATAGCCGGACGCGAAGTTGCCCCGCGTGAACGGGTACACACCAGGGGCAGGCGGATCAACCGCCCGATCACCCGGTCCATACACCGGTTCCAGCGGGATACCCGACGGGGTCTGCACGAGGTCGCTCATCGAGGATAACGTACTTGCAAAAAATGAGAATGCCAATACCGCGACGCGGAAATGCCGGACGAGCACGGCTCCCCGCTGCACGTCAGGGGGTGGCCGGACTCCGATGGCATTCCCCCATGCCAGGGCGCCGCCAGCGTATGGGAGCATGAGGTTCGCGTAAAATGAGAACGCCGCTACCGCTGGGCTACCATCGACAGCCACGGAACCTAGGAGGCCCATGACCACGCAGCAGTCGCTCGCCGACCAGACGATGGTCGTGTCGGGTGGTAGCCGGGGCATCGGCCTCGCCATCGCGCTCGGCGCTGCCAAGCTCGGCGCCAACGTCGTGCTGCTCGCCAAGACCAGCGAGCCGCACCCGAAGCTGCCCGGCACCGTGCACACCGCAGTTGACGAGGTGGAGGCCGCGGGCGGCAAGGGCCTTGCGGTCGTCGGCGACGTCCGCAAGGAAGAGGACGTGGCACGCGCGGTCGAATCGGCCGTCGAGCGCTTCGGCGGCGTCGACATCGTCGTGAACAACGCCAGCGCCATCTCGACCGATCCGACCGAGCAACTGTCGGCCAAGAAGTTCGACCTGATGATGGACATCAACGTGCGCGGCACGTTCCTGCTCACCAAGGCGGCGCTGCCGTACCTCCGCAAGTCCCCCAACGCACACGTCGTCACCCTGGCCCCGCCGCTGAACTTGAGCCCCTACTGGTTGGGCGCGCACCCGTCGTACACGTTGTCCAAGTACGGGATGACGCTGCTGTCGCTCGGGTGGGCCGCCGAGTACGCCGATGCCGGAATCGGATTCAGCTGCCTGTGGCCGCAGACCTACATCGCGACGTCGGCGGTGACCAACCTGTCCGCCGGTGACGAGCTGGCGGCCAGGTCGCGCAGCA
Source organism: Mycobacterium sp. RTGN6 (assembly GCF_033804605.1). NCBI lineage: Bacteria > Bacillati > Actinomycetota > Actinomycetes > Mycobacteriales > Mycobacteriaceae > Mycobacterium > Mycobacterium sp. RTGN6. Next base: position 79,920 of record NZ_JAPZKZ010000009.1, on the reverse strand, counting down.
CCGACATCATGGCCGACGCCGCGGTCGAGATCCTGACCAAGCCCGCCGCCGAGGCCAACGGCCAGACCTACATCGACTCCGACGTGCTGATCGCCGCGGGCGTCACCGACCTGTCGCGCTACGGCGGTGGCGACGACCCGATGTGGGATATCTTCGTCGACAAATCATGAGCATCTCGTTACTTCTTGAAATGGCGTCGTCGGCCAACCCCGACCGCACCGCCATCGTGTCCGGCGAGCTGCGGCTTTCCGCAGCCGAATTGAGCACGCTGGCCGACGGCGGGGCGGGCGTCATCGCCGCGTCGGGTGCCAAGCATGTCGCGTACGTCGGCGCCGGCGGCGCGATGTTACCGCTGCTGCTGTTCTCGTCGGCGCGCGCCGACGTCGCGGTCACCCCGCTGAACTACCGGTTGAGCGCCGACGGACTGCGCACGCTGATCGAGCGACTGCCCGAACCCCTCGTCGTCGTGGACGACGAATACCGGGACATGGTGGGCGACGCGGGCAAGCAAGTCATCGGCTCCCGCGAGTTCGTCGAGGCGGCCAAGACGGCCGAGCCCGCTGCGGAGTTCGCCGACCCGGACGCGGTGGCGGTGGTGCTGTTCACCTCCGGAACCACGTCGGCGCCGAAAGCCGTTGAGCTGACGCACAACAATCTGACCAGCTACGTCACCGGCACCGTGGAGTTCGACTCCGCCGCCCCCGGCGACGCCGCGCTGATCTGCGTTCCGCCGTATCACATCGCCGGCGTCGGCGCGGCGCTGTCGAACCTGTACGCGGGCCGAAAGATGGTGTACCTGACCAGCTTCGACGCGCGCGAGTGGGTGCGGCTGGTTGGTGACGAGGCCGTCTCCTCGGCGACCGTCGTACCGACGATGCTCGACCGCATCGTCACGGTGCTCGAAGAGCAGGCCGCCGCACTGCCGAGCTTGCGTACGCTCGCCTACGGCGGCTCGAAAGTCGCACTCCCGTTGGTGCGCAAGGCATTGTCGCTGCTGCCCGACGTGGGGTTCGTCAACGCCTACGGGCTCACCGAGACCAGCTCCACCATCGCCGTGCTCACCCCCGACGACCACCGGATCGCGCTGGGCTCAGACGACGACTCCGTCGCCCGCCGGCTCGGCTCGGTGGGCCAGCCGGTGCCCAGCATCGAGGTCCAGATCCGCGCCGAGGACGGCACCGTGCTCGGCGCCGGCGAAACCGGCGAACTGTTCGTCCGCGGCGAGCAGGTCTCGGGCCGCTACACAGGCATCGGGTCGGTACTCGACGCCCACGGCTGGTTCCCCACCAAGGACGTGGCCTACCTCGACGACGAGGGCTACCTCTACATCGGCGGCCGCTCGGACGACACCATCATCCGCGGCGGCGAGAACATCGCACCGGCCGAGATCGAAGACGTACTCGTCGAACACCCGCACGTGCACGACTGCGCAGTCGTCGGAGCCGACGACCCCGAATGGGGCCAGATCATCGTCGCCGTCGTCGTACCCGCACCCGGCGCCGCCCCCGACGCCGAAGACCTCCGTGGCTTCGTGCGCGGACAGCTGCGTGGGTCCCGCACCCCCGACCGGGTGGTGTTCCGCGACGAACTGCCCACCAACGCGACCGGCAAGGTGCTGCGCCGCGAACTCGTCGACGAACTCAACGCGGCAAAGGAGTCAGCATGATCAAGAACGGCACCCGCCTGCAAAGCCAGGTTTGCGACACCCAGGTCATCGTGGTGCGCAGCGCCGAGTCCCTCGATGACCTGCGTGCCGGCGGCGCACCCATGGTGCCCATCGGCGACGGGGTCGATGCGAGTCTCGAACTCGACTCCGAACACTCCGGCGGCACCCTGATGGGCAAGCGCTACGTCGACGACGCCGGCGCCGAAGTCCTGGTCACCAAGGCCGGCAAGGGCTCCCTGTCCATTGGGGCGATCCCACTGCAGATCAAGGAAGCCAAGCCACTTCCCGCTAGCGACTAGATCTGAGCGAGATCTCGGACCTAGCGGAACGTCGACGAGCGCGCCAGGTGGCGGCTGTGTTGGTACGACGCGACGGCAATGCCCTACATCGTCTCAACGGTGCACGTCGCCCCACTCGCATCGCGAAGTCCCTCCGCGCCAAAGAACTCACGCCAGGTGTCCGCCCGGTTCACGCGGACACGGCGTTGACGACTTCGCGGTTTCATTTTGAACTGGAGACGCCAAGAGGTGCAGACGTACCTCGGCTGAGACGTTCTTTTGCCACGGCAGCGTCCGCTGGTTCTTTGAACAGCCAGAATTGATCCGGAACGCGATTGATGAAGCGCGTCGTGAGCAACTTGATGAAGAGGTGTGCATCCCGTTCGTTTCGATTCAATTCCGCGGACACCATCCCGAGAACACCGTCGATCGTCGCACCGCCGAGGTCCGGGACGTCGAAGTCAAGTCGCAACAACGATCGCGCTGCTGCGCGTCGAATACGTACTTCCAGATCAACTAGCGGTGACTGATCTGCGGGCAACGTCGCGGCAGCGCTCGCCACGATGGCTTCGGCTCGGTCGAACGCCGCGATTGCCTCGTCAGGCTGTTCCAGTACGAGATGAGTTGTGGCCATCTCACAAAGCGACCGCGCGAGCTGACGCTCATCACCGTCGCGACTCCAGTGGTCGATCGCGCGGAGTTGTACCGTCAATTGCTCTTTGGTGGACTCGCACCAATAAGCGGAATTCTCGGTACAAATCGCTGCGTTTCGTGGCTGAGAGTCCGCCGCGAACAGCTGAGCCGCAAGATCGTGCTGCTTCCGCGCCTTTCGCAGTCGGCCGAGTTCGGCAAGCGTATCCCCGAGGAAGGAATGCGCGAACGCGCGCGTTCCCAACACTCCGAACTTGTCAGCGAGTTCAGTCGCCCGTTTTAGGTACGGCAGCGCCTCCGCAGAGTTCGCCTTCTCGCCGAGGAGCCGACCGAGATTCAGCAGAGGATGAATCAAGATGGCAGGCAGTGGATTCCGCTCCGCAAGGGCGACCGCTTTGTGTGACGACTCGATGGCCGCATCGAAGTCCGCCAAGTCCACCGCTATCTCAGAGCTCAACATTGCGGCCTTGACGCCGAGTTCGGCTAGGTCATTGTCGTCCGCAAGCTGAACCGCTCGACGTGACCAACCCAACGCGGGCTCTCTGAATTGTTCGCTTGCCTTCATGTCGTCTGCGAGTTGCGTGGCCGCGAGGACGGCCCTATCCGGTCGATTCGTTTCCAGATAGGTCGTGACAAGGAGGTCAACCACGTTTGCCATGGCGGCCAAGTCGAATTGCACCGAGTACAGCGCCCGTAACTCCGGCGCCAAGGCCTCGGCGATATCCCACCAGTGGCTTTCAACAGCGGCGCTCAATGCGGCCTCTGCACGCGTGGGGTCCACCTCCAACGCAAGTTCTGCGTATCCACTAACCCCCGTCTTGTTGGGCGATATCAGTCGGTCAGCAAGGTTCCGCGCCATTCGCCGCCTGAACTCTGCAACTGATTCCGGATCGTCCTCGGCCTCGGATCTCTCCGCTGCAACCAGTCTGACGAGGGGAGCAAGCTCAAACTGGCCGGCCGCAGTCGCCGCAGTCGCGCACTGGGCAAAGCTTGCGTCCACCAGTCGATGCAGGGCCAGCGCCGTCGTGTGACGGTCAGTTGCCAATCCGACGGCCATCTCATCTGCATCCGCGGCCGCACCGAATGCAACCGAGAGGTATCTGGCCGCGTGCCGCGACGATGCCGACATGTCGTCGTAACTCGTCAAGACCGCGCTTCGAACGGCGCGATCTCCGACGTCCAGATAATCCAACCTAGTGTGCTCTGCGTCGAGCAGCCGTGCCAACTCAGTGGCGGGCATGTCCTGGCGACGCAGCCTCGCAGCCACCAGGCGCAACGCCAGGGGAAGGTCATCGCACAACTCGCTGATTCGATCGAGTACTGCGCCGTCAGCTGACGGCGCGTCCTGCGACAGCAAATCAGTGGATGCACTTCGAGACAGCGGTGGGACATCCAGACACGCTTCGGTAAACGATTGCAGTCGTTGACGAGACGTGATTACGATGCATGCCGCTCCTCCAGCCCTGACGATTGGCGAAACCTGTTCGGCGTCGCGAGCATTGTCGAGAATCAAGAGACATCTTGCGCGAGCTAGCACCGCGGCCAAGTGGTCAAACAGCGCGTCATCGTCCTTCAGATTCGATCCGATTGGATGATACATCGCATCAAGCAATATGCGTGCAGCGCCACGTGAGGTTCGTCGAGCGGATTGGTTCAACCCGTGCATGTCGATATAGAGGACCTCGTCATATTCCGACTTGACCCGATGCGCCCAGTGCACGGCCAGTGCCGACTTCCCCACGCCGGGCCTGCCCGAAATCCACATGACCTCGCTCGCTACCAGATCGCCCAGGATCCCGTCACGGCCGCCGAATCGCCGTTCGATCACGGGCAGGCTAGCCATCCGTCGGGCGACAAGCGACGTTCGACTGCCGACGGCAACGTCACCTGACCCTCGTCTGTCGAACACCACGACCTCCTGCGACGTCGAGCGTGCGGGAACAAGCATCAAGTCGAGGTTCTCCAGCATGTCTGGAGTGAGATGTCCGCTGAGTGCAGACGCGACCGCTGGCGCAACCGCTCCGGGTACATCAGTCAATCCTGCGCTGATTGCGGTCGCCAGTAGCTCCGAAAACCGACTGATGTGCGTTGATGCCGCACCATCGTCACCACGCTGCCATTGCCGAAGAGCGTTTGGGTGTTCGCGGGAAGCGGTCAGCAACACTGCCGGATTCAACCCATGCCGTTCTGATTGCCGCCGGAAATTCACGTCTCCGAGTTCGGCGAGTAACGTTTCGACGACATCCCCAACCTCCGATCGAATGCCCTGGAAGTGGTCGTCGACAGCAGAGAGCAATTCGATTGTCGCCGCGGCAGATTCGGCTGGACCCGGTTGCCGCGGCGAAGGCATGTCAGCCAGTGCCTGAAGCAGTCGACGAGCAACGACGTCCAACTCGGACCTCTTAGCGACAACGGCGTTCTTAATCATCAACCCGTAGGGCATGTCGACATCGGTCAACGCATCGAGGACAACTGGCACGACGCGATGATTTTCAGGATCCCTCTGTGCGAGCCGCACGCCCGTTACGATCTCTTCGCGATAAAAGAACCCCGGCTGGTTGCTCGCGGTGACCAACACGACGGTGATGCGCGACGAACGTTGGTAACGCCCAACAACGTCCCAATCGACTCCTGGCGCGAGCATCGAGTCCTCGAAAACCCGCGCCTGAGGTGCGATGAGTGCGGCTAGCGACTCTGCAACAGGCGAGTCGATGTCTTTATGCGCAACGAAGAAGTCCCAATCTGACACCGAACCCCCTTCGGCGCTCGTAGCCGGTTGGCGTTAATCCACCCTAGTGTTCAATACAAACGAGTATCGACCACGGCCTTACTCAAATTCGGCTCGCCTGACTAGGGCCATCTCACCCCAATCACGGTCAGCCACGCGGCTCCCCTATAAGCAGCCAAGGCTGCCAAGAACTTCAGTCAGATGTTGGACCTAAATCGCGCTATGGGGACGCCTGTTCCGCGCGGACGAGGCGTTGACCACGTCGTCGGTGAAGCGTTCCAGCAGCAAGGCCTGCGTGGCGGCGAGGTGGCGCCGTGCGATGCGGTGTGCCTCGTCGGAGTTGCCCGCTGCGATCTCGTCGACGAGCCGCCGGTGGGTGCGCACCGAGCCCCGAGCCTCCGCGGCCGACGGGTACTCCCCGCGCTTGCTGACCGCCGCGGCCCACTGCTGCTCCTGCGCCGACCAGAGCGCGACGAGGCTGCGCACGACGTGCCGGATGGTGTCGTTCGGGGTGAAACCGACGACGAGGTCGTGGAACTCGCGAGCGATGCGCGTGAACTCGACGCCGTCGGACACCGCCTCGGAGGAGGAGTCCACGTTGGCGGTCAGCGCGGGGACGACGGCCGTCATCCGGTCGGCGCGGCGAGCCACTTCGCCCGCGCAGAGCGGTTCCAGTTGGAGCAGCCCCTCGGCGAGGTCGCCGAGCGTGACGCCCGCGCCTTGAAGCACCAGGCCGAGGTGGTACGCGCCCGACGATCGATCGGGCCGGTGCACTGCCGCGCCGCCGACACTGCCGCGACGCACAGTCACCAGCCCCTCGGTCTCCAGAATGCGCAGCGCTTCACGGACCGACGGATAGCTGACGCCGAACTCGCGGACCAGCTGGTCCTGGGTAGGCAGTTGATCCATGGCGGGACCCACCAAGATGCGCTGACGCAGTTCGGCGGCGACGGTCTCGGCGATGCGGCGCTGCGGCGTGCGTCCCAGCCCCGCGGTCATGAATGAATACTAGCAATCCTTATAAGGATTGTTCTAGGATTGCCCCGTGGACTTCGAGATGGGCAAAGAGGCCACGTCGTTGCGCCAGGAACTTCGCGACCTGGTGAAGACGCACGTGCCCGAGGACTTCCTAGGCGCCTTCACCGACAATCCGGCCGACCTCGAGTTGGCGCAGTCGTTCTGCCGACTGCTCGCCGAACAGGGCCTGCTCTGCATGTCGTGGCCGGAGGAGTTCGGTGGCCGCGGGTCGTCGGTGTGGGAACAGACCGTCGTGCGCGAGGAGATGTGGGCGCACCACGAGCCGCGCGGCGCGCAGTACATGGGCGTCAACTGGGTCGGCCCAACGATCATGCGGCACGGCACCGAAGCACAGCAGCGCATGCACCTGCCGCCGATCGCCCGCGGTGAGGTGATCTGGTGTCAGGGGTTCAGTGAGCCGGAAGCCGGGTCCGACCTCGCGTCGCTGCGCACCACGGCCACCCGCGACGACGACGGCTGGCTCATCAACGGCCAGAAGATCTGGACGTCCTACGCCACGATGGCACAGTGGTGCTTCCTGCTCGCCCGAACCACGAAGGGCGAGAAGAAGCAACGGGGCCTGACGATCTTCCTGGTCCCGATGTCCGACCCCGCGATTACCGTGCGGCCGATCCGCTGCATGATGGGCCCGCATCATCTCAACGAGGTGTTCTTCGACGACCTTCGCGTGACCGAGGCCGACGTGCTCGGCACCGTCGACGACGGGTGGTCGATCGTTGCGGATGTGTTGTCGTTCGAGCGCCTTGGCATCGCCCGGTACGCGCGGTGTGAGCGACTGCTTCAGATGGCGCCCACCGTGCTCGGCGAGCGCTGGGATGACGTGCCCACCGAACTTCGCGGGCGCTGGACGCGGATGCTGACGCACTGCCGCCGCGCACGGCTGCTCGCGTACCGGCTGGTTTCACTGCAGAGCGAGGGCCAGGTGAAGCCCACCGACGTCGCGGCCTATCGAATCGCCGTCACCAAGCTGGACCAGGACAGTGCCGAGGTGCTGATGGAACTGGCCGCCGAGGTCCCCGACTCCGACACCGGGCCGACCGCGGGGTTGTTCCGCAGGGAGGTCGACGACCATTGGCGCTATTCGCAGGCCGCGACCGTGTCCTCTGGCAGCATCGAGATGCAACGCATCCTGCTGTCGCGTTCGATGTTGGCGACGCGATGATCACCGAACTCTCCGCGGAGGCCAAGGAGTTTGGGCGGCAGGCACTTCGGGCGTTCGAAGCTGCCGGCGGCGACGAGTTGGTGCAGCGCGCCGAGGCCGACCCCACGACGCGCGACGCCCTGGCTGGCCAGGTGCTGGCCGATCTCGGCGCCTGGGATCTCGAACCGCGTGAGGACCCCGACTCGCTGGAGGCCGCCGCGGCGCTGTGCCGCAGCGCAGGCTACTGGGCGTTGCCCTATCCCGTCGCCGAGCGGCTGTCCAGGTCGACGGACCTCGACGCCGACGGTTTGCTCGTCGTCGCCGACAACCGGCCGGCGGCAGCGATCCGGGGCATCGACGTCCGTTGGGCGGCAGTCACGTTGGACGGGCGACGCAGCGAGGTGACCGGACTCGTCGGCGAGGAACCGGCGTTCGTCGCGCAGCTGGACCTCACCCCCATCGACGGCGACGGACGCGCAGACGTAGCCCTGGCGCTGGTACTCCCGTGCTGGACCTTGCTCGGAATGCTCGACCGCGCAATGGAACTCACCATTGCGCACGTTCAGTCACGGCATCAGTTCGGGCAGCCGCTGTCGGGATTCCAGAGCGTGCAGTTCCAGCTGACCGACGGCGAGGTGGAGCGCGCCGGGCTGGAGATGCTGGCCAAGTACGCGCTCTGGAGCGTAGGCGCAGGTCACGCCGACGCCGTCGACGACGCACTCGCCCTCAGGATGGCAGCGCTGGAGGCCGCCGAGGTGGTGTTCCGCGTGACGCACCAGCTGCATGGCGCCGTCGGATTCTGCGACGAGACCACGCTGTCCTGGCTGTCGCGGTACAGCCAACCGTTGCGCCGCTTACCCCTTGGGCTATCGGCCACCCGCGACGTGCTGACGCGCCGGATCGGCCGCGACGGGCTCACCGGGTTGTTCGGCGCCGACCGGGCAGTCGTATCGTGACCGAACTCGCCGATTTCCGGGCGCACGTACGCCAGTGGTGCGCCGACCACGTGCCCGCCGATTGGCGCGCCGCACAGACCGGTGTGAGCGACGCCGAGTTCGTGGCGTTCCAGAAGGCGTGGTTTGCCGAACTTCACCAGGCCGGCTTCGCCGTGCCGCACTGGCCGCGCGAGTGGGGTGGCGGCATGTCGGTCGGCGAGCAGATCGTGTTGTATCAGGAGTTGGCCGCCCACGACGCACCCCGGCTCGTGCTGGCATTCGTGGGGATTCACCACGCCGCGTCGACGTTGCTCGTCGCGGGCACCGATGAACAGCGCCAGCGGCATCTGCCCGCCATTCTCGACGGCGAGATCTGGGTGCAGGGCTTCTCCGAGCCGGAGGCGGGTTCCGACCTGGCCTCGCTGCGCACCACGGCCCGTCGCGACGGCGATCAGTTCATCGTCAACGGCCAGAAACTCTGGGCCAGTGGCGGATTGCACGCCGACTGGTGCCTGCTGCTGGCGCGCACCGATCCCGATGCACCGAAGCGCAAGGGCATCTCCTACTTCCTGATGGACATGACGACGCCGGGCATCGACGTGCGCCCAATCCGCAACGCCATCGGCGACTCGCACTTTTGCGAGGTGTTCCTCAATGACGTCGCGATCCCGGCCGCCAACCTCATCGGCGCCGAGCACCAGGGTTGGCAGGTCGCGCAGGCCACGCTAGGTGCCGAGCGCGGCATGACGATGCTCGAGTTGGCCGAGCGGCTGAGCAACGCCGGATTTCGCTGGTTGATCGACGACTGCGCCCGCGTGCGCGCCGACGGCACCCGGCCGCTCGACGACGCGTCGGTGCGGGATCGGCTGGCGCAGTTCGAGATCGAGCTCACCGGGCTGCGCGGGCTGTGCCGCAACGTCGTCGAAGGCCACGAGGTCGGGGGCGTCGGTCCGGCGGATCCGTCGATCGTCAAGTTGTTCTACAGCGAACTCCTGCAACGGATGACGGACTTCGGCACCGACGTCACTGGCTTGGCCGCGCACACCGTGCTGACCAAGCCGATGTCGAGCGGATGGGAGTCGGGCGCCTGGATGCTGGACTTCATCGGCTCTTGGGAGTGGACGATTCCGGGTGGGGCCAGCGAGATTCAGCGCACCATCATTGGGGAGCGCGGGCTCGGCCTTCCGCGGGAACCGGCGACCGCGTGATGTCCGAGTTGCGGGAGTTCCACGACGAAATGCGGGCGGTCGCGCGCGACCTGCTCGGCAAGGCTGGCGACGACGTCGACTGGCGCCAGGTCTCGGATGCGGGGTGGCCAGGGCTCGAGGTGCCGGAGCCACTGGGCGGTGCGGGTGCGTCGTTCGTCGAGACTGCGATCGTGCTCGAGGAGTTGGGCCGGGCGGGGGCTCGGGCGCCATTCCTCGGCACGACGCTAGCCGTCGGAGCGCTGACGGCATTGTCGCCCAATGACTCCCGCGACGCGCTGCTCGAGCGCATCGGTTCCGGCGCGACCGCCGCGTTCGCGTCGGGCTTCACCGTGACCGACGGCGTGGTGTCGGGCCGCGCCGAGTTCGTGCCAGACGCCAACAGCGCCGAGCTCATGCTCTTGCTCGCCGACGAGGACGGCACACCCGTCGTCGTCACGTCATCCGAGTTGTCCATCACCGCGCAGCCCGTGCTCGACGAAACCCGCACCCTCGCGGTCGTGACGGCCGATGGCGCCGCGGTCGCCGAATCATGGCCACTGGCAGCAGCTCCTGAAGCGTTGCGCGACCGTGCGGCGGTCGCGGTCGCGTGCGACAGCCTCGGAGTCGCCGAGGCGATGCTGGCGGCCACCGTCGACTACGTGAAGGTACGCCAGCAATTCGGGCGCCCGATCGGCTCGTTCCAGGCCGTCAAGCACGCGTGCGCCGACATGCTGGTGCAGACGTCCGTGGCACGACAGCTTGTCGATGCAGCTGTCGCGCAGGTGGCCGATGGCACCGACTCGTCGGTCGCGGCGTCGATGGCCAAGTCGTACGCATGCGCGGCGGCAGTGGACGTCGTCGGCAAGGCGATGCAGTTGCACGGCGGCATCGGCTACACCTGGGAAAGCGGCGTGCACGTCTACCTCAAGCGAGCCGCGCTCAATCGCGCGCTGTTCGACTCCCCCGCCGTACACCGGCAGCGACTGGCGCAACGCTACGGCTAGTCGTCATCACGCATCGCTGTCCACCAGGAGTGGTCGCACGTTCGTTGGCGTCGTTGGGCTGCAAGATGATACGACGATGCCCCACTCCCCCGGCCGCCGCGACCACGTTCCGGTCTCGGGGTCGCGCTGCTTGGTCGGAGTCAGGTCGAGGCTGATCTCGACGGTCTCCTCGCCACCGGCGGGCAGTTCGACCCTGCGAAACCCGACCAGCTGTGGCACCGCGTCGGCGGCGTCGCTGAGGGCGTACACCTGCGCGACGGTCGAGCCGGCGCGTCGACCCGTGTTCATGACTCGGACGGTGGCAACGGCCTCTTGGTCAGAGACTGCATGGTCGATGAGCTCCATGTCGAATGTGGTGTACCCCAGTCCAAAGCCGAACGGGTACGCGGCAGCGTTCCCGTCACGGTCGAGTTTGCGCTGGCCCCACCAGGAGTCGTAGACGATCGACTTCGCGTGGGCGTCGAAGAAGGGCAGATGACGCGCATCGGTGGGAATCGCCACGGGTAGCCGCCCACCCGGCTCCTGCGCCCCGATGAGGACATCGGCGACGGCCCGGCCGCCTTCCATGCCCGGGTACCACGCCATCAGAATGGCCGCGACTTGATGCCGCCAAGCTTCCATGATGATCGCACTACCGCCGATCACGACGACCGCGGTCCGCGGGTTGGCTGCGACCACGGTGGAGATGAGTGCCTCGTCGGAACCGTGCAAGGTCAACACCTCGCGGTCACCGCCCTTGGCGAACTGCTTGCCAAATGTCGCGAGCTTTCCTCCGATGAACTGCAAAACCCTTGAGTTGAAGGGGAAGCCGAGCACGTTGAGACTGTCCATGTCGGTGTTGGCGATGAATTCGCCTTCGTCGTCCCACGTCATGCCAGCCACGACGATGGCGACGTCGGCGTCGGTGGCCGCACGTGCCGCGGCGGCCGGGTCGCTGCCGTCGAGGTGCATGATCTGAGTGTGCGGAAGCGCCTCGCGCAGCCCGTCCAATGGCGAGGACACTGCGGGCGGGCGCACTCGCGACGAGCCGTGGTCGCCGAGGTTCGCCTCGGTGGCCAGCGCCCCGATCACCGCGAGCCGGCGGATCGTGGCGGCCAGCGGCAACACGGCGGCGCCGCCGACGGGTTCGTTCTTCAGTAGCACCGACCCGCGTGCGGCTACGTGACGGGCGAGTACCCGGTGCTCCGCCTTGGCGATGACCGATGCTGGTGGTTCGCCTTCGTCGCGAATGGCGTAGTGCCGCAGGGTGGTGGTCAGAATGCGTCGCGCCGACGTCAGCACCGTTTCGCGAGCCAACTGACCGCGCGCGAAGGCTTCCGGCAGTGCCCGGGCCCGCAACAGTCGCAATGGCATCTCCACGTCCATGCCCGCCTCCAGGCTCCTGACCGCATCGTGAATGCCGAAAACCCAATCGCTGCTGACGAATCCATCGAATCCCCACTCGTCGCGCAAGACGTCGGTGAGCAGGATCTTGTTGACGTCGAGGAAGTCGCCGTTGACGGAGTTGTAGGAACTCATCACCGAGTCGGCGCCTGCCTCGATCACCGTCTTGAAGTGCGGCAGATACACCTCGTGCAGCGCTTGGTCGTCGACGGTGACGTCGACGGTGAAACGCGCGTTCTCCATCGAGTTCAGCGCGAAGTGCTTGACGCACGCCATGACGTTGCGCCGCAACCCGCGGGTCAGTCCCGCCCCCATCCGACCGGTCAGGACCGGGTCCTCGCCGTAGCACTCCTGCGCGCGCCCCCAGGCCGGATGCCTCAACAGGTTGACGCAGACCGCGCCCGAGTAGTTGGCCCCAGCAGCGCGAGCCTCGACGCCCATCGCCTGCCCGACGCGCTCTTCGAGGTCGGGCTCCCACGTCGCGGCGCGGGCGATGGTCACGGGGAAGGCCGTCGAATGGCCGATGACGACACCACGTGGACCGTCGCTGAATCGAATGCCCGGGATGCCTAGCCGCGGTAGCGCTCCCCCGCTCAGCGCCATGATGCTGATCTTCTTGACCATCGATGGCAGGGCCCGTATCGGGGTATCACCGTCGAGTAGCCAGAGCAGTTCCTTGTCAGTCAACTGCGCGATCAACCGCTCGGCCGCCGTTTCGGCCGTGGTCTCGCCCAGCCGCAACTGCCGCACGCCGTCGTCGAAGGAAAAGGTCACTGTCTGTGCCGAGGATGTCGACATCGCATCACGGTACGCCGTGACGTCTGAGGGGCGCACTTGGCTGGTTCACCGGTGAACGAGTCCGGCTAGTTTTACAGTCCGAACACAGCGGTGGCTGCTGGTGCGACCCTGCGTTAATCGAAGTGCACGACGAGGCACGCGAGGGCCCCAAGGTCGCTTCACGCTGGACCCTTACGGCGGCCAACCAGAAAGCTGAGTTCATGGGCATCCCGCCAAAGGGAAGGTCCGCCATGGCGACTGCCATCTCTATCGACGTTGTCGACGGTGGCGAGATCGTCGATCACTGGTCAGAGGTCAGTCTCGCGGCGTTTGTCGGCCAGCTATCGGATGCCGAAACGTCCTACGCCCCGCTCTACTTCTCACCCAGTTGTTCTGTGCAGCTTGACCATTCGTCCGGCGAACGGGGTCAAGATGGCCCGCGGGTAGGCCATCGCGATGTCGGTCATGTTCCTCGACCAGTAAATCGGCAAAATTGCCTCGCCAGCCGAAACAGGTTCTGCTGCCAGATCGCAGGTGTTGAACGCAACCTGAAACAACTGAAATCCGTTTGGATCATCCTTGACTCGCGCCACCTTGCCTACCTCTCCATCTACCGTTTGATCAGCATGCCGGAGTCCGATGTGGACTGGGGCCGTTGACACTGCGCGGATGCCACTGGGAATGAACCGATTGACGGTGCGTCGGTCGGTCGCGTAGCCGTCGCCACCGTGCACGTATGGGCAACGTTCGGTGCGCGCGCAGGCGCGCCCGCAGTGCCACGCCCAGATAGGTTCCACTTGTCCCTACACGGATGAAGGAAACTCTCTGGAAGATGTTCTGACGCACCATATTCCATTCGACGAGCTCTTCGACCGTGTAGTTGACCGACCGAAGACGGAGCCGAGGGAAGGATGTCTGATGCCATGACGCTGTCGCATGCACACGGGCCCACGCTGCCCGGTCTGCTCGACGAGACGATCGAGGCGAATTTGCGGCGGACGGTATCTCGGTTCGCCGATCGCCAAGCGCTCGTCGATGCGCCCACTGGGCGAACGTGGACCTACGCCGAATTCCAGGACGATGTCGATGCGATTGCGTCGGCCCTCGTCCAGCTCGGCATCGAGCCCGGTGACCGGGTGGGCATCTGGTCGCCAAATACCCCGGAATGGACGCTGCTTCAGTACGCGACCGCCGAGATCGGCGCCATGCTGGTCACCATCAATCCGGCGTACCGCGTTCAGGAACTTGAATTCGCCCTGACCCAGTCCAGCATCTCCTACGTCTTCGCGGCGTCCTCGTTCAAGACGTCGAACTACGTCGCCATGCTCGACGAGGTGCGAGACCGCTGCCCGGCCCTGCGCGGAGTCGTCATCATCGGCGGTGCCGGCTGGCAGGAAATCGCAGACACCCGCGCGGATCATGCGACCTTGCGCCGCATCGCGAGCGGTTTGAGGCCGTCGGATCCGGTGTGCATTCAGTACACGTCGGGAACCACCGGATCGCCCAAAGGCGCGACGTTGAACCACACCAACATCCTCAACAACGGGTACTTCGTCGGCCAGGGGTTGGGATACACCGAACACGATCGAGTGTGCATACCCGTGCCGTTCTACCACTGCTTCGGCATGGTGATGGGCAATCTCGCATGCACGAGCCACGGCTCGACGATGGTCATCCCAGCGCAGGGCTTTGATCCGGAGGCGACCCTACGCGCCGTCGAGAATCACAGGTGCACATCGCTATACGGCGTGCCGACCATGTTCATCGCCGAGCTCGAGCTGCCCAACTTCGAAGACTTCGACCTCAGCTCGCTGCGCACCGGGATCATGGCGGGCTCGCCCTGCCCCGAGCAGGTCATGCTCGCAGCCATCGACCGCATGAATATGACCGGTGTCGGCATCTGCTACGGGATGACCGAGACGTCGCCTGTGTCGACTCAAACCCAGCCCGACGATTCACTCGAGCGCAGGGTCGGCACGGTGGGGCGTGTCGGGCCACATCTGGAGGTCCAGATCATCGATCCCAGCACGGGTGAGCAGGTTCCACGCGATACCCCTGGCGAGTTGTGCACCCGTGGCTACAGCGTCATGACGGGCTACTGGAATCAACCGGAGAAGACGGCCGAAGCCATCGACGACGCGGGATGGATGCACACCGGAGACATCGCGGTCATGGACCACGACGGCTACCTCAGTGTCACCGGGCGGATCAAGGACATGGTGATTCGCGGTGGTGAGAACGTCTACCCACGAGAGGTCGAAGAGCTCCTCTACTCACATCCCGACATCGTCGACGCTGCCGTCATCGGGGTCCCCGATGCTCGGTACGGCGAGGAACTCATGGCCTTCCTCCGGATCAAGCCAGGTGCCGACGCACCCACCGTGGAATCGATCCGGGCGTTCTGCGCGGGCAAGATCGCCCATTTCAAGGTGCCGCGCTATGTCGAGGTCGTCGACGAGTTTCCTATGACGGTCACCGGAAAGGTGCGCAAGGTCGAGCTCAGAGAGCAAGCGCGGGATCGTAGTCGGGTAGGGGGTTGACGATCGGAAGCAGCTTCTCGCGGGCCTCCGCCTGGGTGATGACTTCGCTCTCCGGGATCTGCGTGATTTCGACCGGCCCGATCTTGCCGCCGTGCTCGCCAATGAGTCGAGCCCGCTCGTCATAGGGCCAGAAGCTCGCCACCATCGTGGTCTTCCGATACCACGCGTCGAGGTCGTCGACGTCGTCCCCCATTGCCCGCATGACGTCGCCGCGCAGGAACTGATGGAAGTATGCCTCCTGCCCGAAACCTGAATCGTTGACTGCGATCTGCTCGTCGGTGACGACGATGACGTTGGCGCCCACGGCCTTCATTTGGCGGTACATGTCGCGGACTTCATTGCCACGAAGGATCTGTCCACCGGTCCCTCCGAATTCGAGGATGTACACGGGGATCTCGATCGTCATGTCGGGTGCGAAGATGGGCTCCCACTCGCCCGCGACCTCGAGCAGCGCGTGACGGCGATAGTTCGCCACGATTCGACGGTGGCGTGGGTTGTCGAGGGTCTCCAAAAGCCGGTCGTGTGCGGCGGCGTTGAGTCCGATGTCAAGCTTCATGTCAAAGTCCTTTGGTGTCGCAGGCTGGGTGATAGACGATGTGCGGGTTTGTCATTGGTTCTGTAGCTCGGCAAGCGCACCAAAGAGGTCGCGAACGGGATCGTCACCGTTCCACGTGGCCGCCGTTCGGTGGATGTGTGCGAAGAGCTGTTGAAACTCCGGCGATGCGAGATCGGCGACCTCGATCGCCGTGCCGTCCAGGTTGTCTGCGCGGTAGTAAGCAAAGCGGGCCGCACCCGCGATCGAGCCCTCACATGTGGGAACGAAACCCAATTCGTCGAGTTTCTTCAGGTCGGAGTCGTAGGTCTGCGTCCAACCTGACACGTGGTGCAGGCCCGCCCCTTTCGCCAGGGCAAAGTTCCGATACGGCGACGGTGCGTCGTTGAGCTGGTGGATGAGTTCGATCTGCAGGTCACCACTGTTCGCGAGTGCGATGTTGAGGTCGGGAGCCGACGGCTCGCCCTGGTAGGAGAAGTATTCCAGCGGAACGTGATCGACTCGATAGAACGGTCCGACTCCGACAACGGTTGTCCAGTGTCGGATGGCCGCATCAAGGTCGTCGACGACGTACCCGTTCTGGCGGATACCGCCGAAGAATCTACTCATGAATAGCGCCTCTCAATCGCGAATCAACTTGCCGAAATCACGCACTAGCGTCGAGTCAACGCGGAAGCATGCCGCCATCGATCGTCAATACTTTGTTTGTTAGGTAGCCGTTTTCGAGGATCGACACGGCGAAAGCCGCCAACTCGTCAGTGGTTCCGAGGCGGCCGACCGGAATCGCGGCGGTGTAGGCGCGTGCCGTTTCCTCATCCATCATCGCCACGCTGTGCTCGCCGACCAGCGCCGGAGCAAGCACGTTGACGGTCACCCCGTGGCGGGCTACCTGTCCGGCAAAGTAGTGAGTGAGGCCGTGCAGGGCGGCCTTGCTTGCCGAATAGTCCGGCCCGAACGGCCCACCCACCCACGCCGCCAACGACGAGACGAAAAGTATTCGGCCCCACGATCGTTCGATCATCTTCGGCAGTGCACGTCTAGCCATCAGATACGGAGCACGCAGGTTGACAGCCAGTGCCTCGTCGAACTCGGCAGCACCGACCTGCTCCCACGACCTAGCCACACCAGTGCCAGCATTGGCGACGAGAATGTCGACGGCTCCTAGGTTTTCGACGACGGTGTCGACAAGCCGTTCGACGTCTCCTGGATCGCTTAGGTCTGCCTGCACTGCAATCGCCCGCCGTCCCGCGGCGCGACTGTCCGCGGCGATCTGTTCTGCGGCTTCACGGTCGCTGCGATAGGCGACTGCGACGTCTGCTCCCGCCGCAGCGAGCGCTCTAATCATGGTCGATCCGATATTGCCCGCCGCCCCGGTGACCAAGGCAACTCGGCCGTCGAGTCGTGTGTCCCCGACGGCAACCGCCGCATCTTCGGTGGTCGTCACGAGGTTGCCGCGGAAGCGAGTTCGGGAAGCGGCCGCAGTAGGGGTAACAGGCGTTCGCGCGCATCATCGATGCTGATGAAGTCCTCCTGTGCAATCTGTTCGATGCGGTGCAGTGACTTGTCTTCATAGACGCGCTCGCCGATCAGCCGGGCCCGCTCGTCGTACGGCCAGACCATGACGAAGTGTTGGATCTCGCGGTAATAGCCGGACGGGTCCTCGACCTCAAACCCCTTTTCGATCAGGTTGTGGCCACGCTGATAGGTGACGAAGTTGGAATCGGATGCGAATCCCCAGTCGTCGACCCATAGATGTTCGTTCTCCACCAACATCACACACGTGAGGGTTTCGGCAAGGTTGCGGTAGACGTCCTTCACGGCATCCGCACCGTCGACTACCACGCCATCGAACCCGGTAATGCTGAAGTAGTAGACGGGTTCCTCGACCATCATGTCGGGCGCGAAGATCCCTTCCCACTCGCCGCAGATCTCGAGGATGGCGTGACGGCGATAGTTCTCCAGGATCGCTCGATGAAGCGGGTTCTCGGTGGTCTCAAGTAGTTTGTCTGCGGCGCTGATCGTCTCGGCGATGTCTCTAGGTGCCATCGGTCCGTCCTCCAAGATAGTGCTAGGGCTGTGTTCCGAAGCTAACGCTGGAGGGCGGCCCCGAGCGCATCTGAGCGCGCACGAACCCTTGCCAGCGCGTGCACGGTGTCCAAGATCGTGGGGATCAGTCGCCGACCGTCCATAGGCTGATTCGCTATGGCGTCCGTGCAATCTGAACGCCCCCAGGCCATATCGGACTCCGGGGTGCTCATCGTGGGCGGCACATCCGGTATCGGACGCGCCGCTGCGCGGGCGTTCATCGCCGAAGGTGCGCCCCGACTGGTCCTGGTTGGGCGTGATCGCGAGCGGGGCGCGGCCGTTCGCGACGAGCTCAGCGCGCAGTCAGAGTGTGAGGTGCACTTCGTCGCCGCCGATGTCACAGACGTCGAAGGTGCGCTACTAGTGGCGACGGAGGCCCAGCGCCATCTGCACCGGATCGACGTGTTGATCAACGCGGCGGCGGGCACGCACCTGCCCACACTGCTGCACAACAGCCCAATTGAAACCCTCCCCGGAATCCTCACCGACATAGCTCTGCCCCCGCTCCTGATGACGCGAGCCGTGCTGCCATTGATGCGCGCGCAATCCTCGGGGTGCATCATCAACGTCGCCTCCGACGCTGCAAAGGTGGCCACCCCAGGCGAATCCGTCATCGGCGCCGCCATGGCGGCGATCGTCGTCTTCTCTCGAACAGCGGCTATGGAAGCCAAGCGCGACGGTGTCAGAGTCAACGTGCTGACACCGTCGCTCGTCGAAGGAACCGGCACCGCGGAACGACTGTTCGCAGATGAATTCAGCGCCCGTCTCTTCGGCAAGGCGCGCGCACTGGCCAATCTCGGCGTCAGCACGCCGGATGACCAGGCCGCACTGATGGTCTACCTAGCGGGCCCCCATGGACACCGCATCACCGGCCAAGCGATCAGCATCAACGGCGGGATCAGCTCAGCGTGACACGCGCATTCCGTTCGTACTGGGCTGAACAATGGAAGGAATTGGTTTCGTGGACTTCGGAATGATTCTGCGCAACGCTGCGCGAACGCACCCCGACTCGGTAGCAGTGTCCTGTGAGGAACGCGAGCAGACCTATGCAGAACTGTATGGCCGTGCCCGTCAACTCGCGCAGGGCCTTCACTTCCTAGGGCTAAGACCCGGTGACCGTGTTGCGACGCTCGGACCCAACAACTTTCACACCGCGGAGCAGATCGCGGGACTTGCGTTGGGTGGATTCGTCCGGGCCAGCTTGTATGGACACGAGTCAGCCGAAGTGAATGCGTATCTGATCGGTCACGTTGGCGCGCGGGTGCTCATCGTCCACGCCGAATCCTATGCATCGCTGTCACACGCACTCGATGACATCGACTGTCTCGAGCACGTCATCGTCTACGGCGGAACTGACCCAGTGCAGTCGACGCTCGTCTACGAGAACTGGCTGCCAGCCCAACCGGCCTCCGACCCGATGTTGGTCCAGTCCCCCGATGACATCCACGTCATCCGCTTCTCCGCCGGTACGACGGGTCGCCCGAAGGGCATCGTGCACACCGTGGGCGGTTGGCTGGCGATCGGCGATCAATACCGTTGGGTCACCCCAATGCTCGACGATCGCGACGTCTATCTCGCGGTAGGTCAGCTGACGCACGCCGCGATCGTGTTCTTCTGGCCCATATTGCAAGTCGGCGGGCGCGTGGTGATCATGCCCGCGTTCGAGCCCGGCCTTACCTTGGAGATCATCGAACAGCAGAGAGTCTCAGTGACACTTGCAGTTCCGACGATGATTCAGGCGCTCGTCGACCATCCCGACGTGGCGAAGCGAGACCTATCGTCACTGCGGTGCCTGAACTATGCGGCATCCCCCATCGCACCCGCCACCCTCGACCGAGCGGTTGAAGTGTTCGGTGACGCCTTGTTCCACATGTACGCGCAGAGCGAGGTAGTGCCCATCACCATGCTCCTGCCGCATCAGCATGCAGCGACCGGCACGGACGGCGAGCGCAGCCGAGCCCGATCGGTGGGCAGGCCCACGCCAAACACTCAAGTCACCATCGTCGATGACGATGGAAATGCGCTGCCGCGCGGCGAGATCGGCGAGATCGCAGCGCATTCGCCGAGTGCAATGCTCGGGTTGTGGAACGACCCGGAAGGAACGGCCAGCCGGTTTCTACCAGACGGCAGCGTGCTCACCCGCGACGTCGGCTTCCTCGACGACGCGGGCTTCCTGTTCGTCGTCGATCGCAAGGACGACATGATCATCTCGGGTGGCTTCAACATCTGGCCGGCACAGCTCGAGCAGGCGTTGTTGCAGCATCCAGCCGTTGCCGAGGTGAGCGTGGTCGCAGCACCGCACGACCGGTGGGGTGAAACTCCGATCGCTGTAGTGGTTCTCGTCGCCGACGGCCTCGCCACCGCCGACGAGCTCATCGAGGTGTCCCGTCAAGCCGTGGGATCGGTCAAGAAGGTCACGCGCGTCGACTTCGTCGACGCGCTACCGAAGTCGGCTCTCGGCAAGGTGCTTCGCCGCAGTCTTCGGGCCCGCTACTGGGCGACAGATGACGCGGTTCAGGTCGGCGGCGCGTGATCGCCGCCGATCCCAGCGTCGCTCAGCGCGCGACGAAGGTCCTGCGGTGCCATCCCGTACTCGGCCTTGAACGCTCGCGCGAAATGACTCGCGTTCTTGAATCCCCAGCGGCGCGAAACATCGATGATCGCGTCCGGCGCGGAGATGAGCGCCTCGCGGCTACGCGCCAGCCGATGCCGCCGGACGTAGTCGCTCACCGATTCGCCGGTGGCTGCGAACATCGCGTGAAGTGTCCGCACCGAGATCGCGTTGGCTTCAGCGATTCTCGACGGCGTCAACTCGGGATCGTGCAGAGACCGTTCGATATATCGACGAACCTGGGGCAGCAAGGCGACACGTAGCGGTGTCGAGTCGAGCGGCGGACTGTCGGTTGCAGTGATCAGTTGGACCAATTCCAAGGTGGCCGTGGCAGCAATGCTCACCGCCGCAGCGGGCAACGTCGCGAGTTCGCGCACCAACAGGCTCATGTAGTCGCCGAGCAATCGCGCCATCGGCGACCGAGCCGGGAGCTTGTCCGGTAGCGGGCCACGCAACGATACGAGTGGCTTCGGGACGACCAGGGTGACGGTGTGGATGCGACTGGGGATGTGGCACGTGCCGGGCAGGGCCGCGTCGACGATGAAGATGTCACCGGGTTCCAGGGTCGCCTGGCGGCCATCCTGTCCGACGACTTCCTGGCCGGCCGTGACCAAGGTGACGACCAGCAGGTCCGACTTGGCTCCGTCGGGCGGGTGGGTCTGCCCCGAAAACACGTCCGGCACATCGCAGTCGAGTATCGACAGACCATCGAACTGGGCACGCCGGACGATGCACGGCGAACGGCGGATCCGTTCGACGGGCTGCTCGTCGACCGAGTAGGGCACCATGGTTTCCGACATGACGGTCTGCATGCGCTTGCTCGCGCCCAGCGTGTCGGCGTCGATTACCCACCGATCGAAAACCGCGGCGCTCATGATTGCAGTCCAGGTTCGGCCAACTGCAGGCGGTACGCGTCGACGATCGGAACCAACTCGTTGGGGGTGGCACCGTGGAGGATGACGCCATCCGCGCCAAGGTCGAGCTGGCCGTGAACCGCCGCGGCGCACTGCTCAGGTGTCCCAGTGGCTGACGGAGCCAACCATTCGTCGGGCAGCAGGGTGGCGATGTGCTCGAGTTGATCGACCGTGGTATGGGGACTGTCGATGACGGTCAATCCGCCCTGGTGGAAACTCTGCACCACTGCGTCGGCCCGGAACCGTTGCAGCACTTGGGGATCCCAAGCGTTCGTCCGCACCATCAAGTCGCCATATGCCTGAAGGTAGGTAGCGAGTCGGCCAACCGTCTTTCGCAGCCGCAGCTCCTCGGTCAGATGATCCCCAATGGTTGCGAAACACGACCACACCTTGACCTGCGCCGGGTCACGACCCGCCTGCTCGGCCGCGCGTTTGACCGTGCGCACGCAGCGCGCGAGCGTCTCATCGGTGAAGAAGGTGTGCAGCACGATCTGGTCGAACGCCCGGCCACCGAGCGCCAGCGAGTCCGGCCCGAACGCCACCAGCCCCAGCGGAATGTCCGCTGCAAATTCCTTGCCGAGCCTCAGCGCGGGATACCGCCCAATCGGCCCGTCATGTCCAACGATGGTCTCGCCTCGGAACAGTCGCCGCATGACTCCGGCGAAGTCCTCCATCTGCGCGGTCGTAACGGGAGCCATTCCGAAGGCGTCCTGCAGTACCCGGACGCCGCGGCCGATGCCAAGAGTGAAACGACCACCCGTGAGGCGGTGCATGGTCAACGCGTAGGAGGCCGAGAGGATTGGGTGGCGGGTGTTGTGGTTGGTGGCGCCCGTCGCGATGCCGATGCGCTCGGAGACGGCAGCCGCTGCTCCGCAGAGTGTGGCGGCTTCCTTCGTGTTGAAGCGCTCCGAGATGAAGGTGTGCCCCAAACCCATCGCCTCGGCCTGGCGCACTTCATCGATCAGTTCGCGTGGCCGGTCCGGCTGCCCTCCGAGTGTGTAGAAGCCCAACTCGGACAACTCCGTGGTGGTGCTCACTCCGAGACTCCTTCGTCCAGTTCGGGCCATCGGCCATGCTGATGCTCGTTGTTCCACACCTCGACGATCCGACCGTCGACAACGCGGAACACTTCGATGGATGCGATGGCGTCGTTGACTCCCCCGGGCAAGCACATCTCGGCCTGGTAGACGATGGCGCAGAATTCGCCGTCGACGACGGTGTGCACAAGCGTGAACTCGACGTGCTCGACTGTGCTCCAAAGCTTTTCAACCCGCGAAATCGCTTCTTCCCGGCTGAGTACGTCCCGCCCAGCGGGCCCGTGACGGATGACCTGTTCGCCCAGGAGTTCCTGCCCTAGCTCGAACCGGCGGTGGTTCCAGAGTTCCAGGTTGTACCGCTCGACGACGTTCCGCGTGATACTCACGCCACCCCCTGTCGTGCGCCGCGCCGCCGCAAGTCCCGCGCGGCAAGCGCGCTGAGGGTGCGGGGAGCGTCGACGAGATAGGAACTCAGCCCGAGGCGTCGCGGTAGACGCACCGACAGACGTTCATGCTCGATCGCGGCGAGCGTGTGCTTGGTGATCTCCTGTGGCGTGATGAGTCTGCTCAGATGCAGGCGGTAAAGGCGATGCACCAGCGCCGAGAAGGTCGGGTCCGTGCGTCCCTTGTCCATCAAGCCGGTGTCGGCGACCTCGCCGATCTCGACCTTCGTGAAGCCCACCGGAGTGTGCCTGAGCTCCTCGGCGAGGTTGACGGTGTGGTGAGTGATGAACGCCTTCGTCGCGGCGTAGGTGGCCAAGTTCGGCGGGCAGATCACACCCGCGAACGACGACACGTTCACGATGTGCCCCCGCCCGCGAGCGATCATCCGTGGTATCGCCTGGCGCTGAAGCTCGGCGACGGCGACGACATTGAGCGCAACGATGAACTCAAGGGTGTCGGCGTCCATCTCGGCGAACGGCCCAATCTTCTCGTCCCCTGCGTTGTTCACGACGATGTCGACCGGCCCGTCCGCCTCGACTCGGTCGAGAAGCTCGCGGAGCTCCGCCCTGTTGGTGAGATCCGTGGGATATGCCCGGCCACCGATCTGCTCGGCGAGAGCGCGTAACGAATCGGCACCGCGAGCGACGAGTGCGACCTCGGCGCCAGCGGCGCGAAAGCCCCGGGCGAGCTCGGCACCGATGCCGCGGCTCGCCCCGGTGATGAGCACTCGGGAGCCGGCAATCCTCATGATCCGCTCCGGCCTGGCCGTTGGCCGTCTCCGGTGGTCCAAGCAGAAGCGGCGAACCGCAGTGACGTGAGCACGGTCACTACTTTACTTGTTTGTGTCCAAACAAACAAGTAGCATCAGTGTTCATGACCGCTTCATCGCAGACCATCCCGACGACCGTGGACGCGCTCACCGCCGACTGGCTGACCGTTGCGCTTCGAGACTCCGCCACCATCGACGCGGCGACGTCCGTCCGAGCGGTACGCGCCGAACGGATCGCCGAAGGAGTGGGCTTCTTGTCCTACGTCTACCGACTTCACCTCGATCTCGATGGGCCCGGGCCATCGACGCTGGTGGCCAAACTTCCGACCGATACCGCCTATCGTCTGCTTGCCGAAGAGACTGGGGCGTACGGCCGTGAGGTGCGTTTCTATGCCGACGTCGCACCCACTGCGCCGTTGACGGCCCCTCGGGCGCACGTCGCACGACAGACGGAGGGGACGACTGATTTCGTGCTGCTCCTCGACGACCTCGGCGCACTCGACGCGGCTGATCACTTGGACGGACTGACCTTCGAGCGGGTCGAGCGGGTCATCGACGCCTTCGCGGAATTTCACGCCTGGGCGTGGAACCTGCGTCCCGATGCGACGCGCGCGTCGGTGTTCCCTGCGCTTGCCGATCCCGTGACGGTCGGGCTCTACACGATGGGTGTGGCAGCTGGCTGGTCCACACATCAGATTCATGGAAGGGCTTGTGCCCCCGAGGGACTCGCGGAATTCATGGCGGACTTCCCTCGGCATCTCCCCCGCCTGCTCGCCGGGGTGAGCGATCCGCCAACGCTGCTCAACGGTGATCTACGGGCGGACAACCTGTTCTTCGATGCTGATGACAAGCCGGTGGTGGTCGACTTTCAACTCGTGATGCGGGGCGCCGGGATCTGGGACGTCGCCTACCTCGTCGGGCAGGGCATGACGCCGGCCGAGCGGGATGGTCGCGAGAAACAGCTCGTGCAGCGTTACGTCGATGCCCTTGTCGCGCACGGCGTGCACGGCTACTCCTTCGCGGAAGCCTGGCCACAGTTCCGGGCCGCGGCCTTGGCCCAGATCACCTTCCCGCTCTCGGCAATGTTGTCGTGGGACACCCTCACCGACCGCGCGCGCGAACTGCTGCACGCGCTGATGGAGCGGGCGTTCGCCATCATCGAGGACACCGGCGCGCTCTCCGTCACCGACGGGTAGTGCGCGCCTATCGTGTTCTGGTGACCGATAAGCCGCGCCGCACACAGCGAGAACGCGTCGGGGAGTCATCGCGCCGGCTGGCCGAAGCCGCGATCGCGCTGATCGCCGAGCAAGGCTATGCCGCGACCACCGCGCAGGAGATCGGGCTGCGCGCCGGCTACAGCCGCGACATGGTCCGCGTGCGGTTCGGCACCAAGGAGGCATTGGTCGATACGATCCTCACCTCCCAGTACGAGAGCCGACTCGACACCCCGGATGACCCCAGCGAATCCGGGCTCGACCGCGTGCTCGGCCGAATCGCCAGGATGCGTCGCTTCGCCGAGGAAGACGGCCAGCTGCTTCGAGCCATGCTCGTACTGAATTTCGAAGCAGCCCAAGCCGACAATCAGCTGCGCACACGCATCCGGCAATGGCTCGATCAGTTCCTCGGCGGGATCGTCGAGGCAGTCCGAGCCGGTCAGTCCGACGCGAGCATTGCCCCTGAACTCGACGCCGATACCGAGACCCGGGAGATCCTCTCGACCGCCATCGGTTACGCCTACTGGTGGATCGTCGAGCCCGGCTTCGACCTGCCCGCTGAACTCACCCGATGGACGGAACGCCTTGAAGCACGCCTGCGCTCACCGACCGGTTCCGTGGAAGCGATCTGATGCCTCTGCGCGGACGCCGGTGAGTATCAGCCTGACAGATTCACGGAAGCTCCGCGAAGACGCCAGCGCCTTCGAATCAGCCTGCGGGGCACCACTGGAGTGACGCGTCGCGCGGACCTCCCTGATGGCGTCGCTGATGGTGACGTTGGCCAGCGCAAGACAGCACTCGGCCGCGGTATCTTGTGAAATGCCTTCCTGAACTGTGGCTTTGATGAGGGCGTGAACATAGTCGCCAAGGATCAGCACGTCGTCATCGGTCATCAGATCGGTGAGGTGGGGATGAGCACACAACGTCCCATGCAGTCCAAGACACCAGTTCGACGCGGTCGACTCCCATGAGCCGCATTCACGGAAGTTCAGATTCAGCTTGGCCAAGTGGAGTTCGACGACGTTACGAATCAGATTGTCGCGGTTGCCGATCCGCTTGTATAGAGTCCGTGTCGAGATCTTGAGGTCCGCGGCGAGACGTCGCACGGTCACCGCCCGTGCACCCTCCGCATCAAGGAGCCCGAGCGTGTGCTCGTAGATGGTCTCCGCCGAGATCGACGGTTGAGGACCGCGTCGCGTTCCATCGCTGGGAGCGCGGCGCCCACGCCCATCCGCTTGTCGTGTGGCCAACGAAGTCATGACAGCCGCGAATCTGTCGAACTCGGCTTCGATGTCCACCGGCGTCGCAACGCCATCGGCCAGCGTCGTCACATCGGGCCCAGCAGCACGCTGACCTCGCCAGCGGGAATCTCAACCTGAATACCGATGCCCACGCGTCATCCCCTCGTCGATCATGCTTTCATTCGGTGGTTCTGCCAGACACAGCCGCCGGCGCAGAAATCGGCGGTGGCAGCGAGTCCGGCGCCGGTGCGGTGGGATCGGCCGGGGGAAGCTGCTTGGTCAAATCGACGTCGCCATCCAGATCGGGCGCGATGGGCAAGAACCCGCACAGGAACGACATCGCCAGCGGGCACGGATCATCTGCCGGCGTGGCGTTGAGCGCGTCCAACGGCACCACCAAGTACTCGATGCTCTCACCCCGCGCCTCCGCTGCCGTCCATAGGCACATCCCCGATAACGCGACGAGCGCGACGCGTAACACGTTGATGCCAAGCTTCATTGGTGAATCCTTGGGGTGCGAAGAACGCGAACCATGCTCATGGCGCTAGGTGACACCGCGGACTAGACGGGCGGGTACGCGGGAGGTGGGTAGACCCCCCGCAACGCCCACGGGAACCAGTTGAAGAAGTACTCGAGCTCGTCGCTCGCGTCGTAGTCGGGGTTGGGATCCATGTGCGAACTCCAATCGTTGGGCGGGTGTTGGTCGGCAAAGGGGTCACTGTCCCTTCGGTGGCAGCAACATGTCCCGCCAGGATTGGTGTTGGTCGGCATCGCGCGCCAGGTTGGCCTGGGTGTAGGTCTTGCCGTCGGGACCGATGTAGGTGCCGGTGGCGGGGTCATACTCGGCTACCGCGAGCGGCGCAGGCGGTAATGCGGTGGAACCTGGTGTGCCCGGCGGCAATTGCGGGATGGCCTGGCCGGACAGAGTGGCGTTCGAATCGCCCTTCCAGTTGTACCCGTCGTTGAGCGGGACGTAGTTCTCGTCGCTTTCGCACATCGCCGCACTCGGGGCGCGCTTGCCGGGTTTGGTTTCACACGGGATGTTGCGGGCGCCACGGACGTTGAACGGCGCGTCCTGGGGCACCCTGCAGTACACGTTGCCGGGCGGGCGCGGCGGGTAGTCCACGTCGGTGGGCACGCGCTGCTGCTGGGGTGGCAGGAATCCGGTAGTGCAGGCCGGCGGCAGATTGAGGTTCAGATTGAAGCTGAGGTATCCACCCTTGTAGGCCTGCTTGGTGTTTCGGTTGGCCAGCCCGGCACCTTGGAGGATCGCGATGCCCGGTGGCAGAAGGACGAGGAGTTGCTCGAGATCGTTTCGGTAGGTGATGCCGACTTGGTCCAGACTGGCCAGATTGGCCATCAGGATCGGCAGCGACGGCTGTAGCCGGTCCAGTAGCGCCCGTGTCTCGTCGGCCGCTGCAGGACCATCGTCGAGCACCCGCGACGCGGCGGGGTCCTGAGTCTTGAGTTCTCGGGTAACCGTCGCGATGTTCGCTGCCCAGGCCGCAATGGATCCTGCGGTCTCGGTCTGCGAATCCAGCACCGGCTGGGACTGGTCGGTCAGGGTGATCAACGAGTCGAGGTTCTTGCGGGCGTCGATCGCCAGCGAAGTCGACCCCTTCACCAATCGGGACAGCTCGGGGCCCAGGCCGCCGACGGCCGTGTACCCCTCGTCGATGACGGTCTTGAGGTTGTCGTGCGGGATCGCCTGAATGCCCCGATTCGTGGCCGCCAGTAGCGAGTTGATGTCGGGGGGAACCGATGCTCGGTCGACCGGGATGACGTCGCCGTTCTTCAGCATCGGACCGTTCCCGCTGCGGGGGCGCAGTGCCACGAACTGTTCACCGACCGCGGTCTGGCTGTGCACTTCGGCATCCAGGTCGGCGGGGATGGCCACCCCCGAGTTCAGCGACAGCACCGCCTCGACCCCGCTGTCGGTGAGCCCGACGCTTTCGACGCGGCCGACTTCGGTGCCGCGGTAGGTGACGTTGCCGGAGGAATACAGACCGGCAGCGGTCGGCAGCTGCAAGGTAACGCGGTAATGCCCAGCACCGAACAGGTAGTTCGGCAGCTGCATGTAGTGGAACGCCATCACCGACACCGCGACCAGGGTGCCGACGGTGAAGATCGCCATCTGCGAGACGACTCGCCTTGGCAGATGCATGCTAGGACCCCTGATCGAAGGTGTAGGGCACGACCAACGGATTCGCCACGGTGTAGGGGCTGGGGAGTTGCCCGATGGTCCGTCCCCATTGCAGTTCGAGCTCGGTGAGGTCGCCCTCCCACCGGGTTCCGGTGAAGAACGACGAGTCGATCCGGCTCAAGGTGAGGTCGATGACCGCGGTGAGGTTGGCGTAGTCGCCGCGATTCCACTTGGTGAGCGTGTCCTTCGGGAACGGGTAGGTCGGCAGCACACCCAGCGCCTTGGTCAACGCGGGCCCGGCGTCGGCCAACGATTTCAGCACCGGACCGACGTCGGTGAGCTCTTGGACGAGCGCCCCCTTGGTCTGGTTGATCGTATCGGCGGTCAGCGCGGAGAACTTGCCCAGCTGCGTGATCGCGTCGGAGATGGTCTTGCGTTGGTCATTGAGGACCGCCAGCGCATCCGGAATCGTCTTGAGCGCCTTGTCGACGACCGGTTTCTGCGCGGCGATCTGACCGACGAGGTTGTTGAGACTGTCTGCGGCGGCGATGATGTCGTCTTTTTGGTCATTGAGGTAGCCGACGTATTTGTCGAGCTGCACGATCAGGCTGCGCAGGTCGCCGGCGCGGCCGGCGAACGCCGTGCTGAGCGCTTCGGTGATGTCCTGCACTTGGCCCACCCCGCCGCCGTTGAGGACCAGCGAGATCGCCGCCAGGGTCTGCTCGGTGCTCGGGTAGGTGCCGGCGGCCGCCAGCGGGATCAGCGATCCGTCCTGCAATTTGCCCTGCGGCGGTGCGTCGGTCGGTGGGGCCAGCTCGACGTGCAGCGAGCCGAACAGGCTCGTCTGGCCCAGCTTCACCGTCGAGTTGGCCGGCAGGTCGACGTCGCGGTCGAGCGTCATGGTCAGCAGTGCGTGCCAGCCCTGCATCTCGACCTTGGTGACGTTGCCGACCGTCACGTCGTTCACCCGGACACGTGAATTGGGTTGCAAATTGGTCACATTGGGGAGCTGGGCCTGAATCGTGAAGGAACCAGGCCCGCCGCCGGCGGTGCCGGGTAGCGGCAGAGTGTTCAGGCCGTGCCAGCCGCACCCGGACAGCCCGGCCACCACGACCAGGGCGAGTACGACGGCGATCATGCCGCGCAGCTCCCGAAGTCGCAGTCCTCGAATCGTCATTGGCCACCTCCTGGCGGAACCATCAATCCGGGCAGACCTTCGGCCGGGTCGGTCGCCGCGGCCTGCTCCGCCGGCAAGGGCGCCTCAGCGGCGAGCGGCGTCGGTGATCCTTCGGGCGCCGGCGGCGCATCGGCGGCCGCAGGCGGTTGCGGCGGAATGTAATCCGGACGCATCCAGTCTTCGCTGAAGGTCAGCTCGTTGGGCCGAGCGGTGGTCCCTACGAGCGGGTTGAGCCCCAGCGGGAGGAAGTTGTACTGGCGGTTCTTGATGATCGGCGCCAGGTACTGCACGCACAACTTCGCTGATTGCTCCGCGCCCATCCGTGACGCGGCCTGAATCGCGCCGCACAGGAACGTGATCGGATTCTGAAAGTTGTTGACTGACAACGCGCCGGTCAACGTGCCCTGGGCGGGCTGGTAGATGTTGAGGAAGTTCTGCAGCGTGCTCGGGGCGACGTGCAGGACCTCCTTGATGTCGGGGATGCTGTCCTTGAGCGCCGCCGATACCGATGCGAGCTTGTCCGACGTGGTGCCCAACGATTCCCGATTCTCGTTGACGAAGCTGCTCAGTTCCCCTGTCAGGTCGCCGAGGTCACGTACGGCGTTGGCGACCTCGTTGGGATCGTTGGCGACCAGATGCGTGACGTTGGCCAGATTCTGGTTGAGCTGGGCCAGCAGGTCCGAGGAGCCGTGCAATGCCGACACCAGGATCGACAGGTTCTTCAGCGTGGTGAACAGATCGTTGCTGTGGTCGCCGAGTGCCGAGATCGCCTGGGAGAGTTTGATGATGGAGTCGCGAATGGTCGCGCCCTGGCCGCGCAGGTTGTCCGCGGTGGTGTTGACCAACGCGCCGAGCGGGCTCACCCCACCCGGCTCGGTGGGTTGTAGCGCGTCGTTGAGTTTCTGGAGCTGGTTGCGGAAGTCGTCGAATTCCATTGGAACGGCGGTGCGGTCCTGTCCGATGACGGTGTTGTCGGCCATCACCGGCCCACTCGTGTAGGCAGGCGTCAGTTGGATCGCCCGCGACGTCACCAGGGTGGGCGACAGAATCACGGCCTTTGCGTCCGCGGGCACCTTGTACTGGTCGTCGAGCCAGAAGCTGATCTTCACCCGCTGCGGCTCGGGCTCGATCTTGTCGATCCCGCCGACCGGCACGCCGACGATGCGCACCTCGTCGCCCACGAAGATCCCGTTGCTGTTGTCGAAGTAGGCGACCAGGTGGGTGCGACCGACTACGCCGCTACTCCGGGTCGCCACCACGATTCCGGCGATCAACGCCAACGCCAAGGCGGCGGCAATGACGATCCGGCCGTTGCGTGTTCTCACTGGCCCGCCTCCGTGGGTGCAGGTCCAGGCGGTACCTCACCTGGGGCCGGTTCGAAGACCGGGCTGGGCGTCGGGGCAGGCGGGACGATCGCCGGTGGACCTGGCGGCGGGCCGCCAGGCGGCGGGGCCGGGAGGGGCTCGCGGTATGGGTAGCAGCCGGTCGGACCGGGCAACGGCAATCCGGGCGGTCCGCAACCCGGGTCACCCGGGTTGCCGGTAATCGCGTCGGGCAGTGTGAGATTCGGCTCGCCGCCTTGGCCGGTGCGCGGGTATGGCACGGGCAGTGGGGGCGTCCCCGGCTGGCCGATCTGCGGATCGACGCGCTGCGAGGGCAGCAGCGTGTTGGGGTCCAGTCCGAGGTCGGAGAACGCCGCGTCGACGAACGGCTGCACGAATTGGCCGGGCAACAAGTTGGCCAGGTAGGCCTTGAAGAAGGGTCCCGAACCGACCGACTCCCCTAGCGACGTGGCGTAGTCCCGCAACCCCTTGAGCGCCTCCTGGATCTTGGCCTTGCGGTTGTCGACGATCGCCAGCACGCCGTTCAACCGGTCGAGTGCGGGTTTCAGCGTCGTGCGGTTGTCGGCGATCAGGCCCCTCAACTGCTGCGCCAGTACCGAGAAGCTGCCGGAAAGTTGGTCAAGCGCGCTGCTTTGACTTTCCAGCTGGATCAACAGTGCGTTGGTGTTGGTGATCAGGCTGACGACCTCGTCGCTGCGTTGCGCCAGAATCCCGGTCGCCTTGTTGGCGTTGCTCAACAGCGATCGCAGCTCGGCGTCGCGTTCGTTGAGGGTCTGGGAGAACCGCGCCACGCCCGCCACGGCAGCCTGCAGCTGCGGCGGGGTGTCGGCGAAGGTTTGTGCCAGTACCGACAGCGAACTGGAAAGCTGGTCGGTATTCAGCCCGCTGATGGTCGCCGACAGATCGCCGAGGGCGTCGGGCAGCTGATACGGCGAGGTAGTCCGCTCCAGCGGGATGATGCCGTCCTGCTGGCCGTCGCCGCGCGGGGTCACCTCCAGGACCTTGGATCCGAGTAGCGCCTTGGTCTTGATCGCGGCCTCGGAGCGGTCTCCGACGCGGATGTCGTCAGCGACGTCGAATGTCACCAGAGCATGCGAATCATGCAGCTCGATGCTGCTGACCTCACCGACCCGGAAGCCCGCAACCTGCACCGCCGCACCGGTTTTCAGACCGCCTGCGTCGGCGAAGTACGCCGAGTACGTCGTTCCCCTAGAGAAGAACGGCAGGCTCTTGAATTGCAGCGCGCCGACGACGAGGGCGGACAGTACGACGGCGCCGATCAGGCCGAGCACGACCGGGTTTCGTTCGGAGAACGGCTTCACTTCGGCGTGCACCTCCCCGAGTCCTGACCGGCCATCTTGACGTACACCGGCTGACCGCCCTTTCCATTGAGCTTGAGCACCAGGTCGCAGATGTAGAAGCTGAAGTAGTCCCCGGTCAACGCCTGACGTCCGAGCACGCGGTACGCATCCGGCAAGGTGTTGAGCAAGTCGTCGAAGTACTCGTGGTCGGCCAGCACGGTGGAGGCCACCCGATCGGTTTCTGCCACGGTGGTTTTCAGGGGAGGACGGGCGGCGACGAGCAGGTCGCCGACCGACGCGGCGGCGGCGTTGGCGTAGGCCAGCCCGGTGCTGATGTCCTTCTTGCGGCTCTCCAGTCCGGCTATCAGTGAGGACAACGAGTCGACGGCCTTGGCGAACTGGTCGCCCTGCCCGGCCAGGGAGCCGAGGACCGTGTTCAGGTTGACGACGACCTGACCGATCAGCTGATCGCGGTCGGCCAGGGTGCTGGTCAGTGCCGCGGTCTGGGTCAAGAACGATCCGATGGAGTCACCCTGGCCCTGGAAGGCCGAGATCAGTTCGCCTGACAGCGCATTGACCTGATCGGGGTCCAGCGCGTGAAACAGCGGTCGGAAGCCGCCGATGAGCGCATCGAGGTCCAATGCCGGGGCGGTCCGATCCAATCCGATGGTGCTGCCCGCGTTGAGCCGCCTGGTCCCGCCCGCGCCTTCCAGCAGTTCCAGATACCGCCCGCCGATCAAGTTGTCGTAGCGGATGGCGGCCTTGCTGCCCTCGGTCAGCACTACCGCGTCATTGGCACTGAACTCGACCGACGCGGTGTCATCGGCGTTGACGGAGATGTGGGTGACCTTGCCGACTTCGACACCGGCGACCCGCACGAAGTTGCCGTTCTCCAGCCCGCTCACGTTACTGAAGACGGCCGTATAGGTCGTGCCCTTGTCGAAGCGGAACTGGGCGTAGACCGCCAACAGCGCGAACATCCCCAGCAGGCACACCACCACGAAGACGATCAGTCGCGCGACGGCGCCCGACAAGTTATCTCTCACGGTGTCCTCTCCTGTCGTGGGGGTGCGAGCTGCGGTTCGGTCACGGCGACGGTGCCGCAGGCACGGGCACCGGCGTAGCCGGCGGATTGGGCTGGAGCTCTGCCGGATTGGGCACCACGAAGGGTTCGGAACCGATCGGCGGCGGGCCGGGTTCACGCGGTGACATCGGGGCGGGCGCTGGCGGTTCGCCCGGGTAGAGCGGGGTGCCGTCGGGGGCGTACATCGGCGCTCCGTAGGGCGGTGCACCCGGATACGGAATCGGGCCGGGTGCCGCGCCCCTGTCCTGGCCTCGAAGCGTTGGCGGTTGGGGTATCCCGCGGGTAACGGGGAACAGGTCGGTGTAGAACGGGCGCCCGATACCCGGGTTGGGCCGCCAGTCGATTCCGGTGCCCCACCCGGTGTCGGTGACCAGCGCGCGGACCGGGAAGTTCTTCGCCACGTCGGGCAGCGACCCGCAGCTCGGCTTGCCGCCGGTCCCGCCCTTGGCCGCGACGATCGGCAGGTTGTCTGGGTAGCGGTACTGGTCCTTGCCGAACAGCAGCGCGGCGTCGACGATCAGCGACTTGCCGTTGCCGCCACCGGTGATCTCGGGGTACCCGGTGTCGAGCAGCGTCTTGGCGCCCAACAGCAGACATGTGTATTCCGGGTTGTACTTCGCCAACAGTGCCGTCGTCGGCGCGAGGTCGTTGATGGCCGCGACGAAGTCAGCCTGGTTGGGCGCCAACAGATTCACGCCACTGTTGGAGAAGCCCATCACGTTGAGCAGCAAGGAATCCAGCTGTTTGGACTGCCTGGTGATGGTGTCGCTGGTGGTGCTGGCCGCATCGAGGGTGGCCAGAATGTTCTGCGCCGCAGCACTATACGCGTCTGCGAACCCCTTCAGTGAGCGGAAGTCGGCGCGGATGGTCTCCGAGCGCGGGTTCAGCTCCAACAGCACTTGGTTCAAATCGGTCGTGGCCTCACCGATCCGCTGACCCTGGCCGCGCACGCCTTCGGCCAGCGCGGACAGGATCGCGTTCAGCTTCGCGGGATCGACCTGCTCGAGAAGACCCACCAGGTTCTCGAAGACCGTGTTCACTTCGGTGCTGACGTTTTCCGACGTCAGCACCGCGCCGGCCTGCAGCCGCTTTGGGCTCGGGTCGCTCGGGTACGTCAGCTCCACGTACTTCGCGCCGAAGATCGTGGTGGCCTCGATGCGGGCCCCCACGTTGGCCGGGATGAACTTCGCCTGATCGCGAAAGATGTTCAACTTCAGGGTAATCGGGTCCTTGCCGCCAGTGACCGCGCCGACCTCGCCGACCTGCACACCCCGCAACTTGACCTTGGCGCCCACCTCCATCACCAGCCCAGCCCGATCGGAGTTCAGAGTCACCGGCGTGAACGTGGTGAACGTCTTGTTGAACGCACCCATGGTGGCGTAGACGAACACGATGACCGCCAACACCATCGCCAGCGCCCACCATCCCCTGCGGTCGCGGCTCTCGCGCCCTCGATTGGCCATCGCCCTAACCCGCCAAGTTGAAGTGGCCGGTCTGACCGTAGATGGCCAGCGAAACGAACAGAACCACCACCGACGATGTGATCATCGACGTCCGCACTGCCCGGCCGACGGCCTCGCCCACGCCTGCAGGCCCGCCCGTTGCGGTGTAGCCGTAGAAGGTGTGCACCAGCATGATCACGACCGCCATCACTAGCGCCAGCAAGAACGACCACAACATGTCCTTCGTGGACAGGAACGTGTAGAAGTAATGGTCGTAAACGCCGGTGGACTGCCCATAGAAGAAGGTGGTACCGAAGCGCGCGGCGAAGAACGACGCCATCACCGCCACGCAGTAGACCGGGACGACGACTACCACACCGGCGGCCACCCGGGTCGACGCCAGGTAGGCCACTGAGCGGATACCCATCACCTCGAGCGCGTCGATCTCCTCGCTGATCCGCATCGCGCCGATCTGCGCGGTCGCCCCGGCGCCGATCGTCGCGGCCATCGCGATCCCAGCAGTCAGCGGCGCGATCAGTCGCACGTTGAAGTACGCCGACGCGAAACCGATCAGAGCTTCCACGCCCACGTCGGAGAATTGGTTGTACCCCTGCACTGCGACCAGAGCACCGGTGGACAGGGTCAAGAACGCGACGATCGCGGTAGTGCCGCCGATCATGACCAACGCGCCGGTACCCAGACTCATCGCGGCGATCAGCCGGATCAACTCGGCCTTGTAACGCGTCACTGCGTCGCCAACTGACACCAAGGTCTTGCCGTAGAACTCGGCCTGCCCACCGATCCGGTACCAGCCGTCGAGCGCCACCTGCACCCGTCTGGTCACGCGCGGAAACCGCTGCGCGGCAGCGGCGCTCACGGCTGCACCTGGAAGCCCACAGCGGTCACGATCACGTTGATCACGAACAACGCAATGAACGAGAAGACCACCGTCTCGTTGACGGCGTTGCCGACGCCAGCCGGACCGCCTCCCACCGAGGTTCCCATGTAGCAGGCGATCAACCCGGCGGTCAGCCCGAACAGGGTTGCCTTGATCAGAGCAACCACGACGTCGCTCAAACCGGTGATCAGCGTCATCCCCGCGACGAACGCACCAGGAGTGACGTGCTGAAAGTACACGGAGAAGACGAAACCGCCGGCCAGCCCGACCAGAATCACCAAGGAGGACAACAACAATGCGACCGTCGTCGCCGCCAACACACGCGGCACGACCAGCGACTGAATCGGGTTGATCCCCATCACCCGCAACGCATCGAGCTCCTCGCGGATCGTGCGCGCCCCCAGATCGGCGCACATCGCGGTCGCCCCGGCGCCGGCGACCACCAACACCGTCACGATCGGACCGGTCTGGTTGACCGTTCCCAACGAGGCTCCGGTCCCGGAGAAATCCGCCGCGCCGAACTCGACCAGCAGGACGTTGAACGTAAACACCGTCAACACGGTGAACGGGATCGACAAGAACAGTGTCGGCACCAACGACACCCGGGCCACGAACCACGTCTGCAGCAGATACTCACGCCACGCGAACGGCCTCCGGAACATGCACACGAACGTGTCCAATGCCATCGCAAAGAAGCCACCCAGCCCCCGGAGCGGCTTGATGACGGCGTCGGTGGATACCACTTACCTAGCCCTCCGCATCGCCGTGACGGTTCGCCGCCGCTGCGGGGACAGCAGGACAGACGCAGGGGGGTTGGTGGTCACTGCTCCTCGCCCACGAACGTCGCGAATCTCACAGCTGACCGTCCCTCCGTCTTGGTGTGAGCTCTGCCCGCGTACGACACCCGCGTGATGTGGCCCACTTGTCAGAATTGAAATTAAACTAAAAAATCTCTGGGGGCAAGTAGCCAGTTCAAGATCGATATGCGATCTGCGGCGGCGTTAAATTTCTTCCACCATCTACACCTGGCGACGCCGCAGACAGTATCCGAACGCACCGCCGTGCGCAGCCTGTCGGACCACAACCGCGGCGGCACGTCAGCCGCGGCAAGTAACCGCGCACGTAGCGCGCTTAACGGTCTTGCATGCGCCCGCTCGGTACCATCTGTTCATGGCACGGGCCCGAGACATCTCCGCAACTCCCGTCTCGCCCGTCGGCGAGGTCGAGGTCGACTCGAAGTCGGCGTTGACCCGACGCCGCATCCTCGACGCTGCAGCACACGTGCTCAGCGTGAAGGGCTACGGCGGTTTGCGACTGACCGATGTAGCCGCGGAAGCCGACCTTCAAGCTCCGGCGATCTACTACTACTTTCCGTCCCGCGAAGACCTCATCGAAGAAGTGATGTGGGCCGGCATTGCCGAGATGAACGTGCACGTCGCCGAGGTGCTCGACGCACTACCGGCGAAGTCGTCGGCGCTCGATCGCCTTCTCGCCGCCGTCGAGGCTCACCTGCGCCACGCGCTGGAGATCTCCGACTACACAACGGCTTCGATCCGCAATGCCGGCCAGGTACCGCAAGCGATACGACAGCGGCAGATTCTCGAAGAGGAGCGATACGGCGAGATCTGGCGAAAGCTGGTCAACGACTTGGCCCGATCTGGAGCCTTGCGCGCAGACCTGGACCTCTACATCGCACAGATGCTGGTCCTTGGCGCGTTGAACTGGACCGTGGAATGGTGGGATTCCCGACGCGGATCGGTCGACGCCGTGGTGGCGAACGCGCAGTCCTTGGTGCGCCACGGGCTCACCGAAGTCCGACCCAGCAGGCGCAGGTAGCCCGGAGGTCTGCTTCCCTCGGGGCGCGACGCGGCGCGGCCGCGAATTGATGCGTTCTTTAATTTGTGTTAAAAACGATCAACGCATGGTCGTGCCGCCTTCCGCGCTCCGTCGCGCTTCGACGTAGCACTACTGCTTTCGGCAGACCAACGTGCCCGATGTAGACGCACAGGAAAGGCCGACATGACTGCAGCTTTGGACGTCGAGGAAGCCCTGCTGGTCGAGACGGTGCGCGCATTCGTCGATCGAGACGTCAAGCCGACCGTGCGCGAGGTCGAGCACGCCAACGAATACCCCGAAGCGTGGATCGAGCAGATGAAGCGCATCGGCATCTACGGGCTTGCAATCCCCGAGGAGTACGGCGGCACTCCGGTCTCGATGCCCTGCTATGTCGAGGTCACCCAGGAGTTGTCTCGGGGTTGGATGAGCCTCGCCGGCGCGATGGGCGGGCACACCGTGGTGGCGAAGCTGATCACGCTCTTCGGTACCGAACAGCAGAAGCGGGCGTACCTGCCGAGGATGGCCACGGGCGAAGTGCGCGCGACGATGGCTCTGACCGAACCCGGCGGCGGTTCGGACCTGCAGAGCATGACCACGATCGCCCGCGCCGACGGCAACGAGTTGGTGATCAACGGCGCCAAGACCTGGATCAGCAACGCCCGGCGATCAGGGCTGATCGCACTGCTCTGTAAGACAGACCCAAACGCCAGCCCCAAATTCCGCGGCATCTCGGTACTGCTCGTCGAACAGGGAACCGACGGCCTCACCGTATCGAGGGATCTCCCCAAGCTGGGCTACAAGGGCGTGGAGAGCTGCGAACTGGCATTCGACGACTGCCGGGTCCCAGCCTCCGCCATCCTCGGCGGCGAGCCAGGCAAGGGCTTCGCTCAGATGATGAAAGGGCTTGAGACCGGCCGCATTCAGGTGGCATCTCGCGCCCTCGGCGTGGCGACAGCGGCGCTGGAGGATGCGCTCGCCTACGCCCAAGACCGGGAGAGTTTCGGTCAGCCGATTTGGAAGCACCAGGCCGTTGGCCACTATCTGGCCGACATGGCTACCAAGCTCACGGCCGCACGGCAACTCACCCGCTATGCGGCCGAGCGATATGACAGCGGAGAGCGCTGCGACATGGAAGCCGGGATGGCCAAGCTATTCGCCTCTGAGACTGCGATGGAGATCGCGCTCAACGCCGTCCGGATCCACGGCGGATACGGATACTCCACCGAGTACGACGTCGAACGCTACTTCCGCGACGCCCCGCTGATGATCGTCGGCGAAGGCACCAATGAGATCCTGCGCAACGTCATAGCCGGCCAGCTCGTCGCACGTGGCGGTGTGTGACCGACCCGGTGTGAGCTCGCGAGGGCCACCCCAGCTCAGAGGGAGGCATCACCTTCGGCGTTATTCATTGCTTGCGGTGGCCTTGGCAAGTGCCGACGCCCTCCGCTTCTCGGCGAACTCCAAAGCGTCACCCCACGATGCCTTCTGCGCAATCATCCTGCGGTACTTCATGATCACGGTCTGACCGTTGAGCGTGAGCGCGCCGACGATACGGCCGCCCTGCCGATAGAGTGCGGTCCACCGGTCGTCGTTGTCGACGTCGCCATCCACCAGGAGCACTTCTTCTGACTCCGGCACCCCGACGAACTGGATTCTCGACCCGTACCAATCCGACCAGAAGTACGGCACCGTTTCGTATGGTTTGGCGTTGTCGGGGTCCAATGCGTTGCGCGCGGCTGTTGCGCCCTGTTCCGCTGCGGCGGTCCAGTTCTCCATGCGCTGGCGCACGCCGAACATCGGGTTCAGCCAGTTTGCGACGTCGCCTGCCGCGTAGATGCCGGGCACCCCGGTCCACAGCGTCTCGTCGCAGACGATTCCGTTGTCGAGCGTCAGCCCGGATCCCTCGAGCCAACTCGTACAGGGAGTCACGCCGATGCCCACCACCACGAGGTCTGCGTCAAGGACGGTGTCGTCGCTCAAAACGACGCGTTCGACGTGGCCGTCGCCCTCGAGTGCCTTGACTCCCGTACCGCATAGCAGTGTGGTGCCGTTGCGTTCGTGCAGCGAGGCGATGGCGGCACCCATGACGTTGCCCGTCGCACGCACCAACGGAGTCGGCAGGGCTTCGATGACCGTCACGTCGACTCTGCGCTTCTGTGCACTCGAGGCCACCTCCGAGCCGATGAACCCGGCGCCGATCACCACAGTTCGTGCGCCGGAGTCCAGTGCCGAACGGATGGCGAGCGAATCATCGAGCGTGCGTAGGCCATGGACGCCGTCGAGGTGTTCGGAGTCTGGGAGTGTGCGAAGCTGCGACCCGGTCGCGATCACCAGGGCGTCGTAGCCGATCTCCCGGCCGCCCACGAAGACGATCTTGCGCTGGACGTCCAGACCCGTTGCCGGAGCGCCGAGCACCAACTCGACCCTGAGTTCGTCGGCGAAGACGTCGTCACCGCGGAAGAAGGGAATCGGCGCCTCGCCACCGGGGTCGGTGACGTCGAGGAACTCCTTGGACAGCGGCGGGCGGTCGTATGGGAGGTGCCGCTCGGCGCCGATCAGGGTGATGGACCCTTCGAAACCCGCCTTGCGCGCGGCTTCCACCGCACGCAGCCCAGCCAACGAGCCACCGACGACGACCAGCCGTTGGACGGTCATCCACTCCTCCGGCCGCGGCGTCGCATTCAGCGCTCGATTCTCAGGGCTTCGGTCGGACAACCTGCAACCGCCTCTTCGACGGACTGCAGTTCATCGTCGGTGATGTCCTCCTTGAGCAGGACGAGTTCACCGTCGTCATTGACCTCGAAGATGTCGGGCGCCATTGACTCGCAGATGCCCAATCCCGTGCACTTGACGAAATCGACGATGACCTTCATGTGCCCCTCCTCGCTTGAGCTGAGCCAACCCCCCGGTGGCCAGAGTCCGGATACGTAGCGGCCACGGAACCGGTCTACGATTATCTAATCGATATTAAAATAACTCGCGATGGGTGTCAAGGTCATCCATCCTCGCACCGGGACTCGAATGTCATTCCCAATGTTTCTAATATACGTTAAACTTTTGAGGGATTGCTTACAGCGCCCGACGCGGATCCGACGTTGCTCCGTGCCACGAGAGGAAAGACCAATGGACCTGGGACTGACCAACGCCCGTGTCGTCGTCACCGGAGGCGCTTCCAACATCGGGCGCGGTATCGTTCACCAGTTCGCGGGCGAGGGTGCCCGAATTGTCATCAGTGACATCGACGAGCCCCAGGCCGAGAAGGTGCGGGCCGAGGCACTCGAACGCGGCGCGGCTGCAGTGGAACTGGCCATCGCGGACCTCACCACTTCCGACGGGGCGGACCAGGCGATCGGCGCGGCCGTGAGTTCGTGGGGCGGAATCGACGTACTGGTGAACAACGCCGGGTGGTCGGTGCCCGGGTTCATTGCGACCGATACCGACCGCGACAAGTGGCAGCGGACCATCGAGATCAACTTCTTCACCGCGGTCGCGGCGACCCAGTCCGCGATCGGCCCGATGAAGGATGCCGGCGGCGGATCCATCGTGTTCATCGCTAGCGACGCAGCCTTCGGCCAAATCCGACAGGGCATCTACGGCGCATCCAAGGCCGCCATGGTGGCGCTGGCGCGCACGACGGCTCGCGAGCACGGCCGACATGGCATTCGCTCGAACGTCGTATGCCCGGGACTCGTCATACCTGACGGCCCCGATGCCATTGGCGCGTCGAGTCTTTGGGCTGTCGGAGAAGGCGAAGTCTTCAACCCCAAACAAATCGAATTCATGCTCAAGGACACTCCGATGCGCAGACTCACGACCGCTGACGACGTCGGCCGCTCGGTGCTCTGGTTCGCCTCGCCGCTGGCCGCACGCCAGGTGACCGGCCAGCTGATCTCGGTCAGCGGCGGATACACCATGCCGTGAATTGCCCACCCTTCTCGCGTCGAGCTCCTGACCAATGACTACCAACAGCACCCGGGTCAACGCAGTGGTAGCCACCGAGAGCAGAACCAAGTACGCCCGTACCCGCGCTCGGATACTCGATGCGGCGGCTTACGTACTGAGCCGACAGGGCTATGCGGGCACCCGACTCTCCGACGTCGCCGAACGCGCGGACATCCAGACCCCGGCGATCTACTACTACTTCGCGTCGCGCGACGATCTGATCGAAGAGGTCATGGCGTGCGGCCTGGCCGATATGCGAGAGCAGCTCAAGTCGACGTTGGCTGCACTGCCGCCCGACACCGCTGCCATCGACCGAATCCTGGTGGCGGCCGAGACGCATCTGCGCCATGAGCTGGAAATCTCCGATTACACAACGGCTTCGATCCGCAATCGCGGTCAGATTCCGGAGCGCCTGCGGATCCGCGCCGACCAGGAGGGGAACAGCTACGGTGCGATCTGGCGCCAACTCTTCGATGATGCCGTCCGGACGGGCGCGTTGCGCACGGACATCGATCCTCGTATCGCCCAGATGTTGGTCATGGGAGCACTCAACTGGGCGGCTGAATGGTGGGACCCAAGTCGCACGCCCTTGGATGCAATCGTGTCCGCCGCACAGACACTCATTCGGAGCGCGCTCCTACCCGTCGGTTACGACGGCGATCTGCCTGCGGAGGGCGTCTGACGGACCACGACGATCGGTTTGAGTGTCTTGGTCCGGTTTCAAATTTATGTTAAATTAAGTACATGCCTGAAGCCTTCATCGTCGACGCCGTCCGTACGGCAGTCGGCAAGCGAAACGGCGGATTCGCCGCCGAACATCCCGCCGACATGGCCGCGCACGTCATCAAGACCGTCGTCGGCCGACACGACGTGGACCCCGCCGCCATCGATGACGTCATTCTCGGTTGTCTCGACAACATCGGCTCGCAAGCAGGCGACATCGCCCGCACCGCGGCGCTGGCTGCCGGCCTTCCAGAATCGGTACCCGGAGTGACGATCGATCGCCAGTGCGGATCTGCCCAGCAGGCAGTGCATTTCGCCGCGCAAGCGGTCATGAGCGGGACGTCGGACCTCATCGTCGCCGGCGGCGTGCAGAAGATGAGCCAGTTCCCCATCCTGAGCGCCTTCGCGGCCGGCGAGCCATACGGCAGCACTGATCCCTGGACGGGATGCCGCGGGTGGCAGGAGCGCTTCGGGGACCAGGAGATCTCTCAGTTCCGCGGTGCCGAGATGATCGCCAGCCAGTGGATGCTCAGCCGCGAGGACAACGAACGTTTTGCCCTTGAGAGCCACCGGCGCGCGCTCGCCGCCATCGCCAGCGGGTACTTCGAACGCGAGATCTCGCCGTACGCAGGGATCTCCACCGACGAAGGGCCGCGCGCGAACACGTCCCTGGAGAAGATGGCCACACTTGCAACGCTGACCGAAGGCGGTGTACTCACCGCTGCCGTCGCGAGTCAGATCTCGGACGGAGCCGCGGCCCTGCTCATCGCATCGCAGGACGCCGTCGATCGATTCGGTCTAACTCCTCGGGCGCGGATCCATCACATGTCGGTGCGCGGCGCCGACCCGGTGATGATGCTCAGCGCCCCGATACCGGCCACTCAGCACGCCCTCAAGCGGACGGGTCTGTCGATCGACGACATCGACGCCGTCGAGATCAACGAGGCCTTCGCCCCTGTGGTGCTGGCATGGCTCGCTGAGCTGGGCGCGGATCCCAAGCGGGTGAACCCCAACGGTGGCGCCATCGCGCTCGGGCATCCCATCGGCTGCACCGGCGCCCGGCTCATGACGTCACTGCTGCACGAACTCGAACGCACGGGCGGCAGGTACGGCCTGCAGACCATGTGCGAAGGCGGTGGCCAGGCCAACGTCACGATCATCGAGCGGCTGTAATCGTGAAGCGCACCCTGTACGGACCCGACCACGAGGCGTATCGGGAAACGGTGCGCGAGTTCCTGTCTCGCGAAGTCGCTCCTCACCAGGATGAGTGGGACCGTCAGCATTGGATCGACCGGGAAGTCTTTGCCCGCGCAGCGAAGGCGGGCATCTACGCGCTACAGGTCGGTGAGCAGTACGGCGGAGCGGGCGAGTCCGACTATCGCTACCGGATGGTAGTCAGCGAGGAGATCGCGCGCATCAACGCACTTTCCTTCGGGCTGACGATCAGCCTGCAGGACGATCTCGTCCTGCACTATCTCCTCGACCTCACCAACGACGAGCAGAAGCAACGCTGGCTCCCCGGGTTCGCCTCGGGCGAGCTCATCGGGGCACTGGCGATGACGGAGCCCGGCGCAGGCAGCGACCTCAAGGGCATCCGCACCACGGCCCGCAAAGCCGGCGATCGCTGGCTCCTGAACGGGCAGAAGACGTTCATCTCCAGCGGGATCATGTCCGACCTCGTGGTCGTGGCTGCCCGCACCAATGTCGAGGGCGGCTCCGCGGGCTTCAGCCTCTTCGTCGTCGAACGCGGCACCCCGGGGTTCGAGCGGGGCCGACAGCTGGAGAAGATCGGCCTGCCGGGGCAGGACACCTCTGAGCTGTTCTTCAACGACGCCGTCGTCCCCGTGGCCAATCTCCTCGGGGAGGAGGGGCGCGGATTGCCCTACCTGATGAGCCATCTCCCACGGGAGCGGTTGGGGGTGTCGGCGAAGGCCATGGCAACTACCAGGGCGATCTTCGAACTGACTTGTGCCTACTGCCGAGACCGCACCGCATTCGGCAAGCCGCTAGCGGCCAATCAGCACGTACGCTTCGAACTCGCGGACATGGCCACCGAGATCGACATCGCCGAGGCCTACGTCGACA
Source organism: Mycobacterium sp. RTGN6 (assembly GCF_033804605.1). Classification (NCBI taxonomy): domain Bacteria; kingdom Bacillati; phylum Actinomycetota; class Actinomycetes; order Mycobacteriales; family Mycobacteriaceae; genus Mycobacterium; species Mycobacterium sp. RTGN6. Next base: position 35,750 of record NZ_JAPZKZ010000009.1, on the reverse strand, counting down.
AGTCCGTTCTGGCCTACAACGCCGGGGAACTCACCGACGTCGACGCCGCCAAGGGAAAGTGGTTCGTCAGCGAGCTGCAGAAGCGCGTGGTGGATCGCTGCCTTCAATTGCACGGCGGGTACGGCTACATGATGGAATACCCGGTCGCGCGTGCGTTCGTCGACACCCGCGTGCAGACGATCTACGGCGGCACCACCGAGATCATGAAAGAGATCATCGGTCGCGACATCGCTTCGCGCGCTTGAGCTCAGGCCGGTTGGCCATAGACAGCGACGACCACGGTCCGGTCGAGAACGCTTTCCGACCACACGCCAATGAGGGTGTTGGCGCAGTCCTGCATGATCGCCATGTATGCGGGGTTGTAGTACCACTGGTTGATCAGTTCGACGCCGCTGATCGCCAAGGCGGGATTGATGGCCACGGTCTCGGCCACCTTCCCGTGAAAGCCCGCCGCATTGGCCCGATCCTGTGGTGTCGAGGCATCGGAGCCGAGGTCGTCGTCGAGGCTACGGTTGTTGAGGACGTCGTCGGTGTGCCACTGGGCGGCGAGCTGCAGCGCAGGGTTGATCTTCAAGTCCGTGGTGCAGCCGGCTTGGTGCTGAATCGTGTACACGTTCTGCGCGACAGCGTCGTTCAGTCGCTTGTTGTCGGCGTGTGCGACCGGAGCCGCCCACGCGATCGGCACAACGAGCAGTGAAACGCCCAACATTGCTGGGTAATGGCGACTGGCCATGCGACGGTCCTTCACTCGGGCCTGCCCTTCCATAGTTCCTGCTCCCATCACACGACCACGAGCGCGATCGCGGCGGCGGCCACTGCGCCCACCCAGACATTGAATGCGGTGCGCAAACCCGTTGGTGCGGACCGCAGTTCCATGAAGTCGCGGCCAATGAAGTAGACCTTCGCGAAGGCGATCAGAATCGTGAGCGTCGCGGCCAGGCCGAAACCGCCTCCGGTCAGCGAGGATTCGCTGCCCAGCCACCAGGTGATGCACGTCGCGACGACGAGGCCGACGAAGACCACGGTGGCCCGGCGAGGCACGGCGCCATTCACTCGGCACTCACCAGGTACACCAGGGCGAAGATCGCCACCCATAGCAAATCGACCATGTGCCAATAGGATGCGATCCCCTCGGTGACCCGTTGTGCGCCCGCCCATTCCCGCCGGCGTTTCAACATGAGCTGCCACGCCGTGAGGAGTGCAGTCCCGACGATGACGTGCAGCAGGTGCAATCCAGTGAGAATGAAGTAGAAGTTGAAGAACTTCCCCGACGCCGGTGTGTGGCCGGCGGAGAGCTCTAGGTAGTACTCGAGGGCCTTCAGGCCGGCGAACGTTGCCGCACAGCACATCGCGCCTGCGACCAGTCGCCGCGCGTGACCGTACCGCGCGGCGCGGTGCGCGCACATCGCTCCCACCACCAGGTAGGAGCTCAGCAGCAGAACGAGGGTGTTGACCGCGCCGATCGGTTGAATCAGTTGATGTGCAGCGTCTTTGAAGACCCCCGGATTCGACCGGCGATCCCACAGGAATGCCAGCATGATCGCCGCAAAGAGCGTCATGTCGCCGAGGATGAATATCCACAGCCCGGCTTCGCCTGGAATGTGCCCAGGACGAGCCTTCGCCGGCCGCAGCGGGACTGCGACGTGATCGGCGTCGTTTCTGCCTCCGAGGAATTCAGGCAGCTCGGCATCCGCGCGGGCCTCCAAGTGCGTCATGCCGCTTAGACCGCGACCGCCGGGAGGTCGGGATCGGCCGACTCCTTGACCGTCTTGTGCAGCATCACACCCATCACGACCAGGAAGATGCTGTACGTGGTCAGCGCCAACCAGAAGATGAAGATGCCTCGCCACGCGAAGGGTCCGCTGTGGAAGAAGAACGCGAGTGGGTCGGGTATGAACGAGAACGCGATCCAGAAGTTGACGTAACCCACCCACCGGGGCAGCGTTTGGCGTTTGTCGTTCAGGATGGCGACCCCAATGGCAACGTTCTGAATCATGAACGGTGCGATCGGGGTGATGAACAACAGCCATGCGATGTCGTTCAGCGTCACCGTCAGTTCCGGGTTGCGGTCCGGCCGAAAGGCGATCACGGCCATCAACAACATCGGCAGGAGCAAGAGCACGCCCGTCGCCGCGCCCGTGATCAGCTGGAGGAACGTCAGGATCGGCGTCCGACCCTCCATCCGCACCATGTGCACGCCGATGACGGCGATCAAGGGAAAGACGAGACAGATACCAACCGACGAGATCACCAATCCGACTAGCACTCGGGTGTGGCCATAGAAGTCGACGACCTGCTCGACCGAACTCTCCGAGCCCAACGGTATCGGCAGCACGCCGGCAATGAGCCAGCCGATAAGGGCGACGACAACGGTGGCCGGGCCGGCCCAAGCACAAAGCGTGAGTATTCGTTTGGTCAATGTCGCTCCTGCGATCGTGGGGTGGGCCGATTAGCCGACTGGATTGGTTCCCAGTTCGACGTTCGACAGATCGGAGATCTCCGACCAGCGCGCGGTGAGTTCGTCGACGGTCGGCGGCTCGGAGAACGACACGCCCTTGTTCTGGAACTGCGCCACCCGCTGGATGTTGCCCCCACCGACGACGTACACACTGGCCGTATCGGTGCACTGCTCGCTCAGCAGGTATCCAACGACGGGGGCCACTTGTGCCGCAGGCAGTTTGTCCAGTAGCTCTGGCGGAGCGACGTCCGTCGTCATCCGCGTGGCCGCCATCGGTGCAACGGCGTTCACCAGGATTCCGTACTTGGCGCCCTCGATGGCCAGGGTGTTGGTCAACCCGACCAGTCCCAGTTTCGCGGCGCCGTAGTTGGCTTGCCCGAAATTGCCGAACAGGCCGCTGGTCGAGGTGGCCATGACGATCCTGCCGAACTTCTTCTCGCGCAGGTGCGGCCAGGCCGCCTGGGTGACGTAGTAACCGCCGTAGAGGTGAACCTTGAGGACCGCGTCCCAATTCTGCGAGCTCATCTTGTGGAACGCGCCGTCGCGCAGGATGCCGGCATTGTTGACGATTCCGTCGACTGTTCCGAACTCCGCCAGGGCGGCATCGACCACCGACTGCGCACCGTCTTGGGTCGCGATGTTGTCGTAGTTGGCCAACGCCGTGCCGCCACGCTGGCGAATCTCGTCGACGACCGTGTCCGCCATCGCCTGCCCGGCTCCCGATCCGTCGCGGGCTCCCCCGAGGTCGTTGACCACGATCCGGGCGCCCTCGTCCGCCGCGAGCAGTGCGTACTCGCGCCCCAGGCCGCCGCCCGCACCGGTGATGATGACGACCCTGCCGTCTAGCCCTGCCATGTCTTCTATCCCATCCCTTTGAAGGTTGTCACTCGCTGACAACTGCTGTGAGGTAATGCCATTCGCTCTGACGCGCCGTTAGAAGAGCTTGCGCATGATCTTGATGGCCCGGTCGGTGTACGGCGGATACACCACCATTGGGTCGGGCCAGATGGTCTTCGACAACACCGCTCGACGATGGCTCAAGGCCTCGAAGCCCCACCGCCCGTGATAGGCACCCATGCCGCTGGCTCCCACGCCGCCAAATGGCAGCTGCGGGACGAGGCAGTGCATCGCCACGTGGTTCACCACCGCTCCCCCAGACGGAATTGAGTCCACCAAACCCGTGGCCAACCGCCGAGAGGCCGTGAAGACGTAGAGCGCCAACGGCTTTGGCCTGCGGTTGACGAAATCGATCGCAGCGTCGGTGGATTCGACGGTGATCACCGGCAACACGGGTCCAAAGATCTCGTCCGCCATCACGGGGTCATCGGCAGCCGGATCGAGGATCACGGTCGGCTGGATAGTCAACGTGTCGCGCGAGTAACCACCTCCGGCGACGATCTTCCCGGTGGTGGTATCGATCAGCGAGGCCAGCCGGTCGAACTGCCGGGCGTTGACGATTCGCAACCCGCCGGTGTCCTCGGCCCGGAATGCCGTGATGTTCGCGACGATCTTGTCGGTCAGATCCTTGGCGATCGACCGCTCGGCCAGAACGTAGTCCGGCGCGATGCAGGTCTGGCCCGAGTTCATCAGCTTGACCCACGCGATGCGTCGGGCGGTGACGTCGAGATCGGCGTCGGCGGCGACGATCACCGGACTCTTGCCGCCGAGTTCCAGGGTGACCGGGGTCAGCGTGGGCGCGGCCGCGGCCATGATCTTCTTGCCGATCTCGGTACCACCGGTGAAGAGGGCGTGATCGAAGCCCTGTGCCAGTAGATCCTGCGTCGTCTGTCCGTCCCCTTCGACGACGCGAATGGCCTCGGCATCCAGGTAGAGCGGCACCAACGTGGCCAGCAGCGCGGAAGTGGCTGGCGCCAATTCCGATGGCTTCAGCACGGCGCAATTGCCCGCCGCCAATGCGGCGACCAGCGGGCCGAGGCTCAGATAGACCGGGTAGTTCCACGGCCCGATGATCAGGACGACGCCGAGCGGGTCGTACTGCACCCAGCTGCGCCCTGGCAGCTGAGAAAGGGGCAACGGTTGTCTGCGCCGCCGCATCCATGACTTCAGATGCTTGCGGGCAAAGGTCGCCTCACCCTTTGTCGAGGCGATGTCGCCGAGCCAGGCTTCGACGGCTGGGCGGCCGAGATCGGCGTGCAGGGCGGCCGCGATGTCCGCTTCCCGCTCGTCGCACAGCCGCTCGATGGCCTCGAGTTGCGCCAGCCGCCAACTCAATTCACGGGTGCGACCCGTGCCGAAGACCTGCCGAAGCTCCGCCAAGTCGAACGCCCCTGACGTATCGCCATGCTGCGCCGCATGCTCGGCGGGCGCTTGAATCGTCACGTCCCGGCTCAGATCTCTGGTGCCGGAACGACTCCGGTGAGCACGGCACCGGTGATCCCGCCGTCGACAACCAGGGCGTGGCCATTGATCCACCGAGCCTCGTCGGAGGCGAGGAACAGCAGTGCCGAGGCGATGTCGTCGGGATCGGCGTGTCGACCCAGGAGCTCCTTGACGCCGTCGAGGTTGTCCTTGCCCATCGACTCCTCAAAGTCGGCGAGAATGGGTGTCTCGACCGGACCGGGAAGCACCGCGTTGATGCGCAGTCCCAACTCGACCACCGCCAGCCCCATCGTCATCGTGTAGACGGTGGTGACCTCTTTGGAGAAGTTGTAGGCGTTGCCCTGCTGCGGGTTGGCCTTGAACCAGGCCGCACCTTCTTCGAAGGTGTCGGTGGCAAGCAGGTCGCGGATGGCCTCCAACCGGGTCGGCCAGCCGAAGCCTGCGGTGGAGGACACGATCGTCACCGAACCACCGGGATTCAGCCGTTCGAAGAACGCCTCGGTCAGGTGTCGGACCGCGAGGCTGTTGACCGCTAGCACCAGGTCCGCCGGCGCGGTGCCGGGAATCCCGGCGACGTTCATCAGGCCGTCGAACTGCCCGTCGAGCTGCTCGACGGCTGCGTCGATGCTGCGGGGATTGGCGAGGTCCACTTCGACGTGGCGGCTCACGGCCGCGACGGGCGTATTCCGGTCCAACGAGACCACTTCCGCGCCCGCGGCGAGGAGACGTTCGGCCACGGCATTACCGATGCCAGACGCGGCACCGGTCACGACGAAGCGCTTTCCTTCGAAGGCAGTCATCAGTTCTCCTAATCGAGGGTGTACGGCAGGGACTTCACGGCACGCACGAAGTTGCCGACGAGGTACTCCGGTTCGCCGACACGCAGATTCGGCGCCCGGAAGATCAACTCGCGGAAGAAGGCCTCCAACTGCATCTTGGCCAGGAAGCTGCCCATGCAGAAGTGCGGACCACCACCACCGAAGCCAAGGTGGTTGTTGGGCTTTCGCTGGATGTCGAAGAGGTTGGGGTCGGTGAACACGCGATCGTCGCGGTTGGCCGAGGAGTACATCAGCATGACCCACTCGCCCTCCTTGATCTCCTGATCACGCAGCATGGTGTCGCGGGTTGCCGTGCGGCGGAAGGTCATCACCGGGGTCACCCAGCGCACGAACTCCTCCATCGCCGGTTTGATGACACTGTCGAAGTCACGTACCAGCAGTTCGCGTTGTTCGGGAAACTGCTGCAGCGCCAGCGTCGTCAGGCTGATCGTGTTGCGCGTCGTGTCGTTGCCGGCTACCGACAACAGCACGAAGAACGCGCCGAGTTCTTCGTCGGTGAGCTTTCTGCCGTCGATCTCGGCCTGCACCAGCTGCGACATCAGATCAGACATCGGGTGCGAGCGCCGCAGCTCGGCCAACTCCAGACCAGCCGTGAGGAGACCAACGAGCGAATCGCTGAGCACCTGGCCCGACTCACGCCCGGCGGCCACGTCCTCGTCGGCCCACGACACCATCCCGTCGGCGTTGTGCGCCGCTTCGTCTCGCAACTCCGGTGGGAGGCCCATCATTTCGTAGATCGTCCACATGGGCAGGCGCTTGGAGACTTGCTCGACGAAATCACCGTCCTTGGTGGCAAGCAGTTCATCGACGATCGTGGTCGCCTGGCTCTTGACCTGGTCTCCGATCTTGGCGATCTGCCGGGGAGTGAACACCGAACTGACCAACTTGCGCAAGCTCGAGTGGTTTGCACCGTCCATGCCGAGGAAAGACTGGGCCGCGTCGAGGATCTCCTCCGGAACCGCTTCACTTTGGACACCCTGGCCGGAACAGAACAGATCGGGATGCTTGCTCACGTAGGCGATGTCCTCGTGGCGCGTCACCGCCCAGATCCCGTCGATCTCGGGGACCATCAGTGCGCCGGCTATCGGCGGGTGCCAGCTGATCGGGCGCTCGTCGCGCAGGATCTTGAACGACTTCTCCCGGCCCTCGGCGGTATCGGACCAGAAACTCAGCGGCGAGATGCTGACCGGATCATAGGTGCGGCTAGGTTGCCCCACTTCCACGCTCATGTTGCTACCTCCGCGTATCGTTCCTGCAGTTTGCGTTTGACGAGCTTTCCGGTGGCTGACCGGGGCAGTTCGTCGATGAAGTCCACTGAGCGCGGTGCCTTGAAGCGGGCAAGCCGCGCTCGGACGTAATCGATGAGCTCCGCGGCCAGCTCGTCGGACGGTGTCACGCCATCGCGGATCTGCACGACGGCCTTCACTTCCTGACCCATTTCGGCGTGCGGAACTCCGATCACGGCGACGTCGAAGATCTGCGGGTGCATCGCCAGGACGTTTTCGACTTCCTGAGGGTAGATGTTCACTCCTCCAGAAATGATCATGAACGCCTTGCGATCGGTGAGGAAGAGATAACCGTCGTCGTCGAGATAGCCGATGTCGCCGACGGTGGCCCAATTGTTGTGGCCGGGATGCCTTGATTCAGAGGTCTTTTCGGGATCGTTGTGGTAGCTGAATGCAGGTTCGTCACGCTCGAAGTAGATGACACCTGGCTGGCCGCTGGACAATTCGGCGCCGTCGTCGGCGCAGATGTGCACGACTCCGAGCGCGGCCTTACCCACCGATCCCCGCTTCGTCCGCCACTCCGGCGTGCTTATCAGCGTGATGCCATGCCCCTCGGTGGCCCCGTAGTACTCGGTGAGGATCGGCCCCCACCACTCGATCATCGCGTCCTTGACGTCGGGCGGGCACGGCGCTGCCGCGTGCACTGCGAGCCGCAGCGACGAGGTGTCATATGCCGCGCGGGCTTCCTCGGGCAGTTGCAGCAGCCGCACGAACATGGTGGGGACCATCTGGAGTGCGGTGACCTGGTACTGCTGGATGGCCGCAAGCGAGGTTTCGGCGTCGAATCGGTCCATCACCACGACCGTTCCGCCGAGCGCGTGCACGGTAGCGCACCACTTCAACGGCGCCGCGTGGTAGACGGGGGCCGGTGAGAGGTAGACGTCATTAGCGTTGATTCCAAATCCATGTGCCAGCAAGGCGGTAAAGCTGTCTCCCGGCTCGTCGACCTGAATGGGCAGCAGGCGCGGCTTGATGCCCTTGGGTCTGCCGGTCGTGCCCGAGGAATACAACAGCTCGGATCCACGGGGCTGATCGATCAACCGAGGCCCCGCCTGCGCCAGCAGCTCGGCGTAGGAGTCGTGCCCTTCAACGGCTCCACCAAACGCGTACCAGTGCTCGACCTGCGGTGCCAGGGTGGCAAGCTCCGCGCCGAGAGCTGCGACACCCGCAGAGGTAAGCACCACCCGCGCCGCGCTGTCCTCCACGATGTAGGCAGCCTCGGCCGGCGAAAGGTGCCAGTTCACGAAGGTGACGTAGAGGCCGGACCGTATTGCCGCCCAATAGATTTCGAAGGCCTCTGGCACGTTGTCGGATAGCACTGCCACCACGTCGCCGGTCCGCAGACCCAGTTTGTGCAGCGCGGCCGCGAGGCGGGCCGAGTTGTCCTCGAGTTCGGCATAAGTCACCGTGCGGTCCGACCCGGCCATGATCACGGCGGGGCGGTGGGGCGCGGTCGCGGCGTGGGTTCCTGGATACATGGCGGTGTCTAGACGATCAGGTCGTCGCGGCCGTCGTCCTTGAGCCGCTGGATGTAACCGGCGTAGAGCTTCTTGCCCAGCGGGGCAAGCTTGAGCAGGCTGGCGACGTTGCCGTCGACCTTGACCTTTCGCTTGGCCATGGCCATCGGAAGGTTGACCTTTCCCTGCCAGTAGGCGTTGCCTAGATCAGCCGTCATGGTCATGGTGGCTGACGGCTCGGGCGTACCCGGTCCCCCGCTGCTAACCCTCTTGCTGGGCATGTCGACTACCACCACCGCTGCGGGATCGCTGAAGTCGAAAGCGACGACGAGGCCCGTTTCGGTCAGTTTCGGCCCGATTTCCGGATCGCCGAACGCATCTTCGAAGATTCCGCCGATGTACTTGGTGACCTCTTCAGAGTTGTTGAACCCCATTGTTCCCGCTCTCTTTGTTCGTCAGCCTCAAAACTTATTCTTGATTAAAAAATATAGTACGTATGACGGGCACCACAGTCAACAGCGGAAGTTGCGGATGACACGGGCACGACCGAGGCGGAGCGGCCGAACCTATCCGCTCTTGGTCAGCGCGTAGGTGGCCACGATCTCGTCGACCACCAGTTGAGCCGTCTCCGCGCACGCCGTGGTACCTCCGTTGGCGTATTCCTTGACGGCGTCACCGACGTTCCATAGCCCCTCGAAGGGGGTCTCGCGAGGCAGATCGAATCCGGCGACGGCACGTTGGGGGGGCCAGCCATCTCGGGTTACCGCGATGTTGAGGATCCTGGCGCGCTCGTCGAAGCCGTCGATCGCTTCCCGAAGGTCGGCCAGCAGAAGTTCGGTCTCGGCCTGCTCGTCGAACTCGCCGACGGAAGGTTTCGGGACGGCGGTACCTACGTAGAGGTTCCAACCGGGCGGTGCCATCTCGGGGCAAATGTCGGTGAAGTTGGCGACGTAGGCGAGGCGACGCGACTTGGCGAAGCTCAACATGCCCGGCACGTCCACGAGCCGCTCTTGGCTCGCAAAGTTCACCGATATCATCGCGGTGGGACGATCCCCCCGCCTGACGGTCTCCTTGTATTCGTCGGGCACGTGGTCCGCGCCGATCAGAGTCACCGTGGCCGCGGGGCCGACATCGCTGACGACGATCGACGACGTGATTTCGATTGTCGCACCGTCACGTTCGACCTGAACCCCGGTCACCTTGCTGCCGTCGACGACGATCTTCGCGACTTCGGTGGACAACCAGATCTCACCACCATGGGAGGTCACGACGTCGGCCAGCCCCTGCCACAGGCCGATCGTCCCCTTCGGATGAAAACCGAAACGCTTGAACGCGCTCTTGCGGGTGAAGTAGGTGAGGAACACCCGGGCCGGCAGATCCTCGGATCCGACCGCGAACACCGATGCACACATGTTGCGGAAGATCCCGTGCACGCCTTCGTTCTTGGTGTACTTGGAGACCCACTCGGCCGTGGTGATCTCGTCCTCCGGCAGGCCGGAGTCCGACCGCGCCGCGCCGATACCCTTGACCAGCTTGGCGCCTTGACGAGTCAGCTTGCCGAGCAGAAAGCCCCAGCCTCCCCCGGTGACGTCGACGTCCTTGCCGGCGATCCGATACAGAATCGGCGGACTGGGTTCGCGGATGTCGAACGGTGCTCCGACTTCTTCACAGGTCTGCTGGGTGATGCCACCGACCTCGATCACGATGGCGCCGTTGTTCACCTTGAATCCGTCGATGTCGTCGGTGGAGGCCCGTCCGCCGACCTTGTCGAGGCGTTCGACGACCAGGGTTCGGTAACCGCGGTGCGCGAGCCGGGCTGCGGTGAACAGCCCTCCCGCTCCGGCTCCGATGACGACGACGTCAAACTGCGTCTTGTTCTCGGTCACATTGCTTCCCTTCAGGTTTCACTACTACTAGTACGACCGCGGAAGGCCGAGCGACGTCTGGGCGACGAAGTTGAGCACCATTTCCCGGCTGACGGGGGCGGTACGCATCAGTCGAGTGATGAACCACAGCTCGGATAGCCCGTACTCGTGTGCCAGACCGTTGCCGCCGTGCGTCTGGATGGCCTGATCGAGCGCTTTGAGCGCGGCCTCGGAAGCGGCGAACTTCGCGATGTTGGCGGCCTCGCCGGCTGATTGGCCGGCATCGAAGAGCTCCGCACTGCGCATGGTGGCCAGCCGACTCAACTCGACGGCGATGTGCGCTTCGGCCAGCGGGTGCGCGATTCCTTGATGGGCGCCGATCGGGGTCGACCACACCTGACGCTGCTTTGCATAGTCCGCGGCCTTGCCGATGGCGTAGCGCCCGACGCCGCCGCAGATGGCGCCGACGAGGATGCGCTCGGGGTTCAGGCCTGCGAACACCTGCCGAAGCCCGTTTCCGGCCTCGCCGATCAGCGCATCGTCACCGACCTCGACGTCATCGAGGAACACGGTGAACTGACTGTCGGGCGACACGATTGAGGTCTCGATCTTCTGAAACTGAAGGCCTGGACTGTCGGTGGGAACGACGAAGAGCGAAAGCGCACTCTTCTCCGGAGTCGAGTGCTCGACATCCTTGGCGACCAAGAGCAGGGCATCACACTGATCGACGGCCGAGATGTAGTACTTCGAACCCGAGAGCGTCCACCCAGTTGCGGTACGGCGCGCGGTGGTGGCGACCTTGTGGCTGTTCGATCCGGCGTCTGGCTCGGTCAGCCCGAAGGCCATCTTCCTGGAACCGTCAGCCAGGTCGGGTAGCCAGTCACGTTTCATCTGTTCCGAGCCGTGGTGAGACAGGATGTTGCCGCAGATTGCCGGCGAGATCACCCAGATCAGCATCGGCATCCCGTGCGCCGCCAGTTCCTCGACGACGATGACGGCCTCCGCCATGCCGCCACCCCCGCCGCCGTACTCCTCGGGCAGGTGTACGCCCAGCAGACCCGCGGCGCCCAGGTCCTTCCACAGCTCTTCGATGCCCTGGCCGCTGCGGCCACGTTCCAGGAAGTACTCCGGACCGTATCGCGAGACGATGCCCGATACGGTTTGGCGAATCTCCTTGTGTTCAGGCGTATCTTCAACGAGTCCCGGCATTTCTTACCTTCCTTCGAACTTGGGTGTGCGCCTCGCGGCGAAGCTGGCTATGGCATTGGCGGCGTCGATGGTGTCGCCGGTGGCCTTGATTCCCTCGGTCTCTGCCAGCAGTTGCTGGGACAGATCGTTGTCCCAGGTGTCGCGCAAGAGCGTGCGCATGCGGCCGAATGCACGGGTGGGGCCCTGTGCAAGCGACGCGGCCAGTGCAGCGGCTCGTTGACGGAGCTCGGCGGCGGGCACGATTTCGCTGATCATGCCCCAGTCGAGCGCCTGCTCGGCTGTGATCGGACGGTTCTCCAGGTAGGCCCGTGCGGCACGGGCGGGTCCGATCAGCCGAGGCAGATGCCAGGTGCCGCCACCGTCTCCGGAGAGCCCGATGCCCGCGAAAGCCGTGACGAACTTGGTACCTTCGGCCGCCAACACAATGTCGGCGGCGTAGACGTATCCCAGCCCGCCACCGGCCACCGGCCCTTGCGCAGCGGTGACGATGGGTGCGTCTATCCGACTGAGAATCCGGAACGCCTCGTGAAACGGAGTCGTCATGCGGGAGAATAGATTTCCGAACTCGGCGGCTGGCGACTCGAGGAAGTAGGTAATGTCCCCGCCGACGGTCAGGGAGGGACCGTTTCCACAGATGAGGACGGCCCGGACGGACTCATCGGCCGCGATCCTGCGGGCGACGATCAGAGTCTCCTCCCCCATCCGCAGATCGATCGCGTTGCGTTCGTCCGGCCTGTTCAGGCAGATGGTCGCGACCCCGTCGGCGACCGAGTACTCGATGGTCTCGAGGGGCGCGTCGGCCCCGAGGGCCTCGATCCAGGCAGCGGTGTCGGTCAGTTGGCGCAATGACGCGATGCGCCCGTCGTGGTCGAATCCCAGCACGTGGGTGAATTCGGCGTCCAGCGGTCGTCCAGAGCGGCGCGCCACACCTCGATAGTGTCCGGTCACCAAGAGGCTGCCGTCGTCGAGAACCCGAAACTCGTCGGGTTGTGCCTCCACCTTGAAGTGCTTGCCGATCTTCCACCAGAGGTTGCGCTGCATCGCCTCGGCACCGCGATGCTCCCCACCCATCCCCAACGGCAATCCCTCCGCGGCGTGGCCGACGAAGTCCTCGCTCAGCAGCGTCGCGATCGCGTCCCGGTCACCGGCCGCCAGCGCCTGATAGAGCGCCTTGGCCGTCGATGTGACGTCGCCCCGAGTTTCAATGCTCACGTCAGGCCACGTACCTGACGATGGACTCGACGACTGCCGCCGGCTTGTCCGACCCCTCGACTTCGATGGTCGTGGTCAGGGTCGCCTGCACTCCGCCACTGACCTCGGCGACGGCGGTGATCTTGGATGCGGCGCGCAGGCGCGACCCCACCGGCACGGGAGAAATGAACCGAACCTTGTTGAAGCCGTAGTTGATCGCCATCGCGACGTTGTCGACGCGATAGAGGTCGTGCATGAAGTGCGGTAGCAACGAGAGCGTCAGGAGTCCGTGCGCGATCGTGCCGCCGTAGGGGCCACTCGCCGCCCGCTCGGGGTCCACGTGAATCCACTGGTGGTCATCCGTCGCCTGCGCGAACTGATCGACCCTGGCCTGATCGATGACCAGCCAGTCGGTCGGGCCCAGTTCGGCGCCCTCGGCGGCCGTGAACTCCGCCAGCCCGCTGAACACCGTCAACGTTTCGTGCTCACTCTGGGTACTCATCGTCTACTCCTCAAACCCTCAGTCCGACCGGCTGGCCGTCGTGAACTTGATCCAGGTACTCGGCCATCCCGTGCAAGGTCGTTCCGTCCTCGGCGGTCCACACGGTCGCGGCTTCGGCGATCCGCGTGGCATTCAGCCCACTGTCGTCATCACCCCGTCGATGACGGAGCGGAACGATGGCGTCGACTTCACCGCGGAACACCCAACGGCGCTGCGCTGCGGCCAACGCGACGGTGACCGAGCGCGGCTGGGACTCGACGTCACGTTCGGTCGAGACCTCGACGTCGTCGCATACGTGCAGATGCGCTCCATCCCAGACGAATCCGCCCGATCGGTCAGCACCATCGGCTTCGCCGAAGTAGGCGCCCATAAACCCGAGCCCACCGGTGGATCCGTGCACCCACCGATAGAAGTAGGGCGCCTGCCAGGACCGGGGGCCCCACGAGTGATCACGCAAGCCGAAGCCGTTGACGTCGATCGAGGCATCGCCGAGAGCAAGCGCACCGCTGACCTTCGTCAGCTGTTCGTAGTGATGAGGCGCGAAGGATTCGTTGTCACCGTCGAAGGTCTCCGCGTACGGCGCTGCTGCGGCGCGGAAGTCAAGGGTCGCCGTGCAGTTCGTGACGGCTGTGCTCGATAGGGCCTGCTTGGGATCGACCAGTGCAGCCGGATCGGGCAAGAGGTTGACGGTCCCGTCGAAGGTCACGCGCACGTGTTCGAACGGTTCGACGACCTCGACGCCGAGCCCGGCCCCGCGAAACGACTCGTCGGCGTCGGCACGGGGCCGCGCGAATCCGAATGCCACCGATCCATCGGGGAGGTAGAGGCAGACGGTCCGCTCACCCCGCCCCTCGTTGAAGCGTTTCGCGAGCCGCAGGAAGCCGCCCAGTCCGGCGATCGGATCGTGGAACTGGAAGTACATGGACTCATTCCAATTCGACTCCGGACCGACCGGGTGAGTGTAATCGTCTGTTGCGGAAAGGATCACGTCGCCACCTCCAAGTCTGACGCGGCAGCGGCCAAGAGCGTTGCGATGGAGTCGTCGAGACTGTCCAGATCCAGGTTTCCGTGGCTGCCCAGCGCGCCCGAGCGCCGACGAGCTGCCACGCCCTGCAACAAAGTTGCCGCTCGCCATTGCGTGAACCCGCGGTAGTACGTGATGCGGTCGACGCTGAATCCCGTGAGCCGGCGATATTCATCGATCATTGCCGGTCTGTCCGGGAAGCCGCCCACGCGCGTCGGGCTCGGCATCGAGATCGCATCGTCATTCGGCTGCCGCCAGTCGTCGAGCAGCCAGGCCAGATCGGCGAGCGGGTCGCCGAGCGTGCACAGTTCCCAGTCCAGCACGGCAGTGATAAGACCGCTTTCAACCAGAAGGTTCGACAGCCGAAAGTCGCCATGCATGATGACCGTCGCAGCGGGCGCGGGCAATCCGTCGCCCAGCAGGGTCCGCACCTCGTGCCACACGACATCGTGGCCGGTCGCCATTCCGACGCGAGCCCACGTAGCCGACATCCGACGGAGCTGCCGCTCTAGGTAGGGCGTGGAGCTCGGCCGTCCGAGGTCTGACAGGCCGACCGCAGCGGGATCGAGGGTGTGCAGTCGGGCGAGCGTGCGAATCACCTGCAGGCCGAGTTCGCGCCGCTGCTGCGTACTCAACTCGGCGGCGTCGTCCTCGCTTTCGAGGGGCGAGCCCGGCACTCGCTCCATCACGAAGAATCCGGCACCGCTTGGGGCGACGCCCGTACCGATGACCCGTGGGACGGGGACACCGCTGTTCGCGAGGTTCGACACGATGCGGGCCTCGCGCGTGACGTCGTGCGCTGACTGAGTGTGGTTGCCCGGCGGGGGCTCACGCAACACCCACTCCCGACCGTCCGCGGCGGAAACGATGGTGGTGATGTTGGACTGCCCGAAACCGACTCGGGCGATGGTCACGCCGCCCTCGAGGTCCTCTCCATGGGCTCGGAGCCATGCAGCGACCGCTGCGGTGTCGTCGCACATCAGGTTGCTCGCTGCCGACACTGCACGCCTCCCTGTTTCTACGAACGCCACCACCCGATGCCACTATTTAATCTAGATTAGACTATTTTCGACCGTCGTCAAAGACCGCTCGGTCTCCCAATGATCACATTTTCTATTATGTGTTAGATTTCGAGGCCAATGCTGGCCCCGACGGTTGAGGAGCGTGGCAATGAAACTCGGCATGCCCATCTCGTACGCGACTGACTTCCGCGAGACGATCAGGAACCTGCGCGACTTCGAAGCGGTCGGGCTCGATCGCGTCATGATCCCCGAGGCGTACGGGTTCGACGCCGTCACCCAAATGGGTTACGCCGCAGCGATGACCGAACGGCTCGAGCTAGCATTCGGCATTCTGCCCATGTACTCACGCACCCCGACCAACCTGGCGATGACAGCAGCCGGCCTGGACTACATCAGCGGCGGGCGCTGCGTGCTCGGCTTGGGCGCGTCCGGCCCGCAGGTCGTTGAGGGCTTCCACGGTGTGAAGTACGACGCCCCACTTCGACGTGCGCGCGAGCACGTGGAAATCTGTCGGAGCATCTGGCGGCGGGACAAGAGCGAGTACCACGGCGCGCACTATCAGCTTCCCCTACCTGCAGCAGCGGGTGGAAGCGGACTGGGCAAGCCACTTCGGTTGATGAATAAGCCACTACGCGCATTCCGATGCTGCTCGCTGCGATAGGCCCAAAGAACGTTGCCTTGGCCGCCGAACTCTTCGACGAGTGGCAGCCCTTCCTGTTCCATCCCGAACTGGCTGACCTCGCCTTCGGCGAGGCGTTGGCGGTAGGTCGCGCCAAGCGCGATCCCGCGTTGGACGAGCTCGGCATCGCCGTGCAGACCTTTCTACTGATCACCGACGACGCCAAGGCCGAAGCCGCAGCGTTGGACGGCGTGCGAAACCACGTCGCGCTGTACGTCGGTGGGATGGGCGCCAAGGGCAAGAACTTCTACAACACCCTGTTCACCCGTTACGGCTACGCCGATGAAGCCGAGTCGATCCAGGAGCTCTATCTGCAGGGCGAGAAGCAGGAGGCTGCAGCCGTCGTACCCGACGAATTCGTCCGGTCGATCGCACTCATAGGACCGATCGAACACGTCCAACGGCGAGTGCAGGCCTACCGGGCGGCCGGCGTCACCTGCCTCATCGCCGAACCGCTGGCACAGTCACACGCGGAGCGGGTCGAACAGCTCGCGCTGCTCAAGGAACACACCGGCTGACGGCAGCTTGCGGGCTCAGATTGCCAGCTGCTCGACGAGTTTGAACTTCTGAACCTTTCCCGTCGGTGTCTTGGGCAGGTCTTCGGCCGCGCAGAACACCACCCGTTTGGGCACCTTGAACTTGGCCAGGTTCTCACGGCAGAGCGCCAGGACGTCGGACTCGGTCATACTGGCGCCAGGCACGAGAACCACGACAGCACAGCCGATCTCACCCCACCGGTCGTCGACCAACCCGATGGCGAACACCTGGCTGATGTCGTCGTGGCCGGCAAGTAGGTCCTCGATCTCCTTCGGCATCACAAGCTCGCCACCGCTCTTGTAGAGCTCCTTGCTGCGACCCGTGACTCGGAGGTACCCGTCGGATCGCACAACTCCTAGGTCGCCGGAGTGCAGCCATTCACCGCGTAGCGCGGCCGCGGTCTGCTCGGGCCGGTTCCAGTAGCCTCGCATCACGGTCGGCCCGTGAGAGACCAACTCGCCTTCTTCACCTGCCGGCAGCTCCGCCCCCGTCACCGGGTCCACCGTCTTGTAGACGACGAGTGCGTCGGATCCCAGAAGAGACGCTGCGCCAGCCATTTTCGGTCGTCCCGCCGTCTCGGTGGTCAGGTGCAGCGGATCCTCTGGACGCGTGAGGGTCATCGCGCCACCGCACTCCGTCATTCCGTACCCGGTGACGATTTCGTGGACGCCGAACTCCTCGGCGATACGAGGCCAGAGCCACACTGGTGCGGGTGCGGAGCCGCAGAGCAGGGCCGTGAGCGAGGACAGGTTGTAGGACGACCTCAACGGGCTCTCCACCATGGCGACGGCCATCGTTGGCACGCACAACATGTCCGTGGCGCCGTGACGTTGGATACCCGCGAAGTATCGCTCGGCGCTGAACCCGGTGAGGGGAATGATCGCGCCCCCCACGTAGAGGACGGACAGCAGGCCTTCGACGTACCCGAACATGTGATAACTGGGCAGCGAGAACAGGATTCGGCGCCCGTCCTCGAAGGCGCGCGTCAGAGCCGACGCGTACGCGGTCCGCAACACCGCGTCATGGGAGGTGACCACACCCTTGGGCTTACCGGTAGTCCCGCTGGTGTACAGCATGTCGGCCGGATCGTCCGGCGATACTGCGCCACCGCGGCCGTAGCCCTGATGCCGGGTTCCCAGTGCCGCCAAGTCGGCAACCGACCGAACACCTGGGCGCGCGCGCCCGTCGGTGTCCAGGACCACCACGTGTCGCAGCTCGGGCACCGCGTCGTTGCGCCCGCCCGGGCGGTTCGCGAAACCGGTCGTGTCCCAACCGGGCGCGAACCCGTCGAGCATTGCCTGGTAGTCCAGACCGTCGAACCCCGTCATCGTCACCAAGACACGGCACCCCGAATCGCCCAGCACGTACGCGAGTTCGTCTTGCTTGTAGAGGAAGTTGAACGGCACCGCGATGGCTCCCGCCCGCGAGATCGCGAATTTGAGCGTCACGAACTCGAGATGGTTGGCCATCACCAGGCCGACGCGATCACCCCGCTCGATGCCCAGCTGGCGCAATCCCGCCGCCAGGCGCTGTGATTCGAATGCCACGTCGCGGTAGGTCAGGGTCGCATCGTCGCCAACGACCAGCGGCCGACTTCCGTAAAGCCTGGCGCAGGAGTCGAGCCGACCGTGCAGTGTGGTGGGCGTCCACGCGGGGAAGGCCTCACGCAGCGCCTGGCGTCTGGGGTAGATGGTCTCGGTCGTCGCGACCGTCGGCTCGGGCATGTCAGATCTCCCGCAGGTGTCCGCATGCAATGGCGTCGCGCAAGGCGAACTTGCGCACCTTGCCCGTCGGGGTCGTCGGCAAGGAGTCGGTGACGAACCACCGAGCCGGCACCTTGAACGGCGCCAAGCGCGCGGCGACGAAATCGGCGACCTCAGCCTTGTCGAGCTGCGGTGCCTCGTCGTGGACCCGGATCACCGCGGCGACGATCTCGCCCCAGCGATGGTCGGGCACACCGACGACGGCCACGTCGAGGATTGCGTCGTGACCGCCGAGGACCGTCTCGATCTCGGCTGGCGAGATGTTCTCCCCGCCCCTGATGATCAGTTCCTTGAGCCGCCCGGTGACGGTGAGGTATCCGCGCTCGTCGAGGGTGCCCAGATCGCCGGTGTGCACGAAGCCCTCGGAGTCAACCGTGCGGGCCGTCGCATCGGGGTCGTGCAGGTACTCCAGGAATTGCTGATACCCCCGCGCGCAGATCTCGCCCGGTTGGCCGATGGCAACGGTTTCACCGGAGTACGGATCGACGATCTTGCATTCGACGTGGGGCAGAGGGCGGCCCACTGTGGTCAATTGGTCCTGACGCGAGTCTGTGGGCCTGGTCGCCGACAGCACGGGGGCGAGTTCGGTCTGACCAAATAGGTTCAGCACGGTAGCGCCGAAGACCTTCTCAGCGTCTTCGATCATCGAAGCCGGGACGTTCGACGCACCACCCATGATCACCTTCAACGTCGGCGCCAGAATGGTCGAGCTGCGTTGACATTCCAGCAGCGCACCGAGGATGGTCGGCACATAGAACAAGACGGATACGTGCTCGCGACGCAGCGTCTCCAGTACCGGGCCGGGCCGGAAGCGTTCGACGACAACCGCCGTCCCGCCGATCCACAGGGGGCCCAGGGTCGCGATCACGCAGCCCGCGGTGTGGAACATCGGCAGCGGATTCAGGCACACCGAACCGTGCTCGACCCCCACCGCCTCCAGCGTCAGCTTCGCGACGTTGACCAAAGACCTGTGCTTGAGCAGGACACCCTTGGGCCGGCCGGTTGTGCCAGAGGTGTATTGCAACATCATTGCATCGTCGGGGTCGGTCGGCGCGGAGTCGAGGACGGCGCTGCTCACCTCGGCGGCCTGCCACCGGTCTCGCTCCGACAGCGAGATGCAGATCAGGCTCGGTAGTCCGGGCGCCACGCTGTCCACAACGGCGGCGAGGTCGTCGTCACGATTGGTGTCGGCATGGATAAGGACCGCTGCCCGCGAGTGCGTGAGCGCGTAGCGGAGTTCCTCGGCCCTCAGGGCAGGATTCAACGCTACGAGCACCATACCGGCCAGTGCAGAGCCGTACTGAATGATGTTCCACTCCAGCACGTTCGGGGCCCACAGGGCAATGCAACCGCCTCGCTCGGTCAGCGCACTCAACGCCGTTGCGACCCGAGCGGCCTCGTCGCAGAGCTGCGCATAGGTCAGGCGGGCCGGTGAGCCATCGTGCCGGACCCCGACGAGCGCGGTCTGCTCGGCGTGAGTCTGCGCCCGCTGCGCCAGTAACTGACCGACGGTGAGATCGACTAGTACTGCGCTGTCGTCCGCAGGCAGATGGGCGGGTCGAAGGCCCAATCCCCCTGCTGATGCCGCTGTCATCGTGTTCTCCTCGTCGGCTCGACGCCGTGACGGACCTCACCAAAGATAACTGAATCATGATTCGAAATGAAGCCGCCTTCACACCGATAGTCGCCTTAGAGGCAGTATTTTCACGCATCTACGAGCACTTTCTGTTTATGAATCGCCGATAGAAATCTGCTGTCAAATTGTCGACGCGTGTCAGAGAATGCTGCTACGGTCGCCCCAAGTGAGCGCACTCACAACAACGATGGAGAGTCATGCACGCCACACCCAAGACCGCCATCATCGGTGCGGGCATCAGCGGCCTCACCTCCGCGAAGAACCTCGCCGACGCCCCGGAGTCGAATACGACTGCTTCGAGTCCCCCGACCGCGTCGGAGGCAACTGCAGAGTTCGCCGTCGATGGAGGCTGGTCGGCCGGGGAGCCCAGCCCGATCTTCGTGCCACCGGGCGCCCAGTTACCGGATCTTGCCCCACAGGACGCCTAGTCCGCATCAAACCGACATACCGACACCCTGATTCGCTCCCAGGAGAACACCATGCTGCCCACTGCCGAGAACACCGTGGAGTCGTTGACTCCCCAAAGCATTACCTCAATGCTGCGGATCTCTGGCCGTTTCGCCGACGCAACCGTCGAGGAAGTGACGGTGACGCCGATCGGAACCGGCCAGATGGCTGCCAGCTACCGGCTCGAGCTCAGTTATGCGACAGCCGTTCCCGGTGCCCCGGCCAGCGTGGTCGCCAAGGTGTCCAGCACCGACGAGGCGAGTCGACAGATGGCGGCCGCCACGGCCGCTTACCGTCGCGAAGTGCTGTTCTACCAGCGACTGGCCAACCGTGTGCAGACCCGCACGCCGGACTGTTACTACGCCGACATCGCCGACAATGACGTCAGTTTCGTTGCCCTGCTGGAGGATCTTGGGCCAGCAAGGACGTTGGAACAGATCGGCGGCTGCACAGCCGATCAGGCGTCGCTGGCATTGGGCCAGGCGGCTGCGCTGCATGGCAGCTCATGGCAGGAGGACTATCTCCGGGAACGGTGGCTGCCGGCGGAGTCGGTCTGGGGCATGCTCGGCGCTGCCATCCCCGCGGTCGTAGCTCCCTGGTTGGACCGATTCGGTGAATACCTCAACCCCGAACACGTCTCCGCGGTGAACCGGCTGGCCGTCGAGGTCGGCACGTGGTTGGAGACACTAGGAAGTCATCGCACGTTGTGGCACGGGGATTTTCGACTTGACAACCTACTGTTCGACGCGCGCGGCGGCGAGGTTCCGGTGGCAGTGGTGGACTGGCAAAGCGTGGCCGCCGCGCCCGGTGTCATCGACGTCTCCTATTTCCTGGGCACGTCGATGACCGAGGCGGAGCGGGAGAAGCACGAACGCAATTTGGTGACCGAGTACCACCAGCAACTCTCGTCCCACGGCGTCGAGAACTATTCGTTCGACGAGTGCTGGCGGGAGTATCGGGCGCATGCGCTGTTCGGCCTGGTGTTGACCATCCCGGTTTCGATGGGCGTGCAGAGCACCGCCCGCGGCGACGCCATGTTCGGCGCGATGGCACGACGCGTCGCCGCACAGATCACCGCCAACGACAGCTTCGCGGCACTGCGCTCACTCTGAGGTAGAGACACAGTCCCGGATTCTGCTGGGCATCATCTTCCGCGCCATGGAGGACGACGTGCGCAATCTCCACGCCGGACGACCCGTCCGGCCACATCTGGTCAGCACTGTCTACGACTTCTGGCAACGCTCGGCGTACCGTGAAACCTCACTCGAGCCCGCCCTCAAAGTGAGTCCGCGCGGCGCATGCGACGATGGCCTCGTCTACAGGTTCGAGTCGAGGAGCACCGTGCCGGAAAGCGCCAGCCGGGAGAGGTACTTCACGGCCGCTCTGGAAATCTTGACCGCCCAGGGGTTCGGTCACTTGACGATGACCGCACTGCATCGGCGGCTGGGGGTGTCCAGCGGGTCCTTTTATCACTTCTTCGCCGGTTGGGACGACTTCGTCGCGCAGTTCCTGGAGAGCTGGATCACGCAGACCGCCGAGATCTCGCTAGAGGCTCAACAGACATCGGACCCGTTCGATCGCCTCGAGATCCTGCGCTTACTTGCGAAGTCTGTTCCACATGCCGCCGAGGCAGCGATGCGCATGTGGAGCGCAACAGATTCGACGGTGGCAACCGCTCAGCGTCACGTCGATACTCAGCGGTTGGCGATCATTGCCGAGGCTGTCTCCAACGCTGGTGTGGCCGACGTTCGGGCAGATCGCCTGGCACGGCACGGCCTGAGCCTCATCGTCGGCTGGCAGCAACTCAGTCTTCCATTTGACGCGCACGGGCTCGACGAGCTGCTCGGTCAGTTCATCGACCTCGTGCACGGCTACGCATCCCCGCCCTGACCGGCGGCTGTGCAGGTCAGCGCGGCGCCGTCAGCTCGGCTTCGAGGGTGCGTAATGCCTTGAGCGCGTACGGCGTAACGACCGCGATTAGCACGAAGAACATGACGAACACTGCCCAGAAACTGATCAGCCCGTGCCACGCGAACAGCCCATCCCGGAAGAACGGAACGAAGACGAGCGGAAAGTATGTCGCCGCGACGAGGAAGGCCAGCCACGCGACCCACCGGGGGAACAGTGGGGTTGGCCGACGGTCCCGCAGGATCGCCAAGCCCAGAGCGACGCTCTGCAAGACCGAGCAGATGAACGTGAGGTCGAAGAAAATCCAGCCGAAGTCATAAAACAGCTGGATCGACTCATCGGTGCGCGTGTCCGCCCGCAGCGCCGCCGTCAACCAGATCGTCGGCGGGACAAGCGTGACGATGGCCGTGAGCAGACCGCCGAGCAGTTCGACGGTGGACAGCACCCCCATCGGACCCTCAATTCGGCCGATGATCTTCGACAGGGCCGCACTCCACACGAAGTAGAACGGCGCACCCATCGCCATCATCACCATGCCGATGCGAATGGTGGTCTCGTGCTCGCGGAAGTAGGCCGCGATGTCGACCGCGCCCAGGTACTCAGCTGGCGGTGGCCAGAATCCGGCCAGCACCGCGAACCCGACAAGCCCGAGCCCGCAGTAAGCGACAACCGACCACGTGGCCACGTGGAGCATCCGGAAGTCTGCGCGCAGAACGGTTTCGTCCCGAGTCGGCGCGATACCGCCGGTCGTAGGTTCCACATCGATTGCCATTGCACTCTCCCTTGCTCACATGACTGCCGCCGAAGCGACCATCTGGCCGTTGGTGACGCCCATCACCATAGAGCACTCTATGGTGATGAGTCCAGCGACTTTGCGACTCGCTCGATCCTCACTTTCTAGTGTGAAATAGTGCGATCCTCGCGAACCGATGACAGCGAGACAAGCATTCGCCGACCACGCATTTCACGGAACAGCGTGGTTCGCCATCGTTGCGTGAGTTAGATTCTTTTTAATCTTGAATAAACGCGCTCTCGCCGACCAAAGGACAACCGCCATCATGACCGCGCTCCAACCGACATAAGACCTCGACGCGTTTGCCGCTGCCTACTCCACGGCGTGGACGAAGGATCCCGTCGGCCTGCTCGACTTCTTCGATCCGACGGGTAGCTACACCGACATGGCCATGGGCACCACCTACGAGGGCCACGACGGCATCCTGCGTTTCCATCAGTGGATGCTGAAGTTCGCGCCGGACTCCGTCATCGAGTTCTGCGCTCCGGCACTTCGCGACGGCGTGCTCTACCTGGAGTGGCTGTGGAGTGGATCCTTCGAAGGTGCGCTCCGCCTGGCCGACGGCTCGGTCATCCCGTCCAACGGGCAGAACTTCAGCGTCCCGGGCGTCGCAGCGTGCCACTACGGCACGAACGGAAAATTGACCAACCACCGAGACTTCTGGGATGCGGGCCAGATGGTGGCTCAACTACGCGCGACCGCTTAGTTTCGATGCCAGGCAACGACAATCGCCGTTATGCCGGCAATACGACCCCTTGGCAGGATCGACCATCTTCGTTGAGCCTGCACTCAAGTGTGGAGGCCAGTTCGACGTGAAACACCCTCACGTTGCGGACTACATCGTGGTCGGGGCAGGTTCTGCCGGGTCGATCATCGCGAGTCGTCTGGCTTCGGCCGGAGCGAGCGTAATTCTCGTGGAAGCGGGCGGCACCGATCGACGCCCCGACGTGGCCTTCCCGCTGGGGATCGCCACGCTCTACCTGACAGCCAACTGGAAATACCCCACTGCGCCCGAGCCCGGCAAGGACGGAAAAGCGAGTGCGTTCGCCAGCGGGCGAATCATCGGGGGCAGCGGATCCATCAATGCAATGGTCTACGTGCGAGGCCGGCGCGCCGACTACGACGGATGGGTGCAAGCCGGCGCAACCGACTGGTCCTACCGCGACGTACTTCCGCACTTCAAGGCGCTGGAGAGTTGGGTTGAAGGTCCCGACGAGCATCGCGGCGGGTCCGGACCCATTTCGGTGTCGTGGTGCGGCAATCACCACGAAATCGACGACGCCTTCATCCAGGCGGCCGCCGACGCCGGCCATCGGCTCAACCCGGATCCGAACGGCGCCGACCAACTGGGGGTGGCGCGCAGCCAGGTCAACCAGCGGCGGGGCTATCGCAGTTCGTCGGGCCGGGAATTCCTTCATCGCCTCCCCCGTGAACGACGCCCAAAAGTCGTGACGCGCAAGACCGTGACTCGCGTGGTCGTCGAGCGCGGACGGGCTATCGGGATTGAAATCGGCGGCGAAGTCATCCGGGCGCGGCAAGAAGTCGTGCTGTGCGCCGGAACCATTGGGTCTGCCGCGTTGTTGATGAACTCCGGCATCGCCGCCGGCGGGCGCGTCGCCGACCTGCCGGGTGTCGGCGAGAACTTCCACGACCATCTCGTCGTCACCCAGTGCTGGGCCTCGAAGGTGCCGACGATAAACACCATGGGTCCGGTCAGCGCAGCCAAGGCGCTTCGCGAATTCTTCGCACGCGGTGAGGGTCCGATGACCACCACCCCATTCGAAGCTCAGCTCTTCACCGAGGACTTCCAGATCGCGGTGAGCCCGGTCCGTTACGAGCTTGATCCCGTGACCGGCCGAGCCATCTTGAAGCGCTCTGACGCATTCACGGCCTACACGGTGCTGATGCATCCGGAGGGCCGCGGTCGAGTGAGCGTCCGGGGCGCCAAACCGTATATCGAATTCGACCGGTTGGGCCGGCCCGAGGATGTGCGAAAACTGTTGGCGGGCGCGGCGCTGACCCGCGAACTCATCGAATCTCAACCGGCCATGCGCGGGGTGACCGGTGCCAATCTGACCCCGACCGGAGACGATGCGCGTCATTGGCTGTCAGCTGCCGAGGGCAGCATCTATCACGCAGTCGGCACGTGCCGCATGGGAACCGATGACCAGTCGGTCGTCGGCCCGGATCTGCGCGTGCACGGAATCGACGGTCTGCGCGTCGCCGATGCCTCAGTGATACCTGCTATCACCTCTGGCAACACCAACGCCCCCACCATGATGATCGCGCTGCGCGCAGTCGATCTCATCCTCGACCGCTCACACTAACCGGGCAGCTGCTGCGCTTAATCGGGGTTGGGCCCCAAGGTCGACGTCAGCGGCCGAGTTCGCGCCCCACGATCGACACGAACGACACGCAGCCTCCCGGGCGCCCGCCCAGATTGTGTGTCAACGCCGTGTGCGGATCGGATAGTTGACGATCCCCGGCCGCGCCGCGGAACTGCAACCAGGCCTCGTAGAGCATCCGCAGCCCACTGGCACCGACCGGATGACCGAACGACTTCAATCCTCCGTCGGGATTGATCGGCAACCTTCCGTCCGCGTCGAAGTCCCCACCGAGGACGTCCTTCCACCCGTGGCCAGCCTCCGAAAAACCGAGATCTTCCATGAGCACGATCTCAGTCGGGGTGAAGCAATCGTGGACCTCGGCAAGGGACAACTGCGTGCTGGGGTTGTCGATTCCCGCCTGGCCGTAGGCATCGCGCGCCGCCTTCACCACTTCCGGAAAGGTGGTGAAGTCGAACTCGGGATCCATTGAGCCCCGGGCCGATCCGGCGACGAGGGATAGTCCCTTGACGTACATCGGAGTATCGGTGTACTCGAGCGCCCGCTCGGCGGGCACGATCAGCGCGCAGGCCGCGCCGTCGGACACGCCCGAGCAGTCGAACACTCCGAGGCGACCGGCGACCTTGACCGCCTTGTCGATCGTCTCGCGTGAGACGGGTGAGCGGAACTGCGCCTTGGGATTCCGCGAACCGTTGTCGTGGTTCTTCCACGCCACGTGGGTCATGGCCTCGCGCATCTCGTCGGGATGCACCCCGTGCTTGGCGCAGTACGCCGGGTCGAGCAGCGAGAATGCAGCCGGCGCTGTCATCGACAACTCCGGCGACGTTCCGTCACTCGGCGGATCGGTACGCATCAAACCCGAGAATCCGGAATCCTTGAGCTTCTCCACTCCCACGGCCATCACGACGTCGTAGGCGCCTGCGGCCACCCCGTAGCACGCGTTGCGGAAGGCCTCCGACCCTGTGGCGCAATAATTCTCGACGCGCGTCACGGGCTTGTCGTCGGTGGCCAATGCACGACTCAGGGTGAGGCCGGACTGGCCCGAGCCCAGGGTGCCGAGCCAGTACGCGTCGATATCGCCCTTGTCGATGTTCGGCGTCGAACCGATGCATTCCGCGAACGCCTCCAGGATCAGATCCTCGGTGGAACTGTCCCAACGCTCGCCGAACCGGGTACATCCCATGCCGACGACCGCGACCCGATCAGTGATTCCGCGGCTTGCCATCGTTCTCCGATCCGGTGTCCAGAAGACGCGACTTCCAGAAGTAGTCGTGCACGCCGCCGGCAGTGAACAGCCGACGGAAGGTAAAGGCGACCCTCGCGCCGACGTGCAGACGCTCGGGTTCGGCATCGGTGACCTCGATGGTGCATCGCCCGCCGCCATCGACGTCGACGACCGCCTGAATCATCGGCGGCGACGGCGAATACGCAAGGTGGTCCACGGTGTGCGTGACGATGGTGCCGTGAAGTGTCGCAACCGGCGCTGCGTCCATCTCGTCTTCGGTCCCGCAGCTCCGACACACCCGCACCGGGGGCAGATGCACGAATCCGCATTGGCGGCAACGTGTCCCAGCGAAGCCGAACTTCCACTCCTCGGCGCGTGCGGACGGGGGCGCGGCAGGTCGGTCTGGTTCGGGGCGACGTGGCGGTTCGAGCTCGACCAGCCCGTGCCACGACAGATAGGTCAGGTGGGTCACCACATTGCCCTCCGCCCGCTGAAGACTGACAGGGGTTGACTGGCGCGCGAGCGGCAACTGGGCGGTAGTGCGTAGTAGAACGGCATCACAGCCGTCGAACGCCGAGACGACGAGGATGGTCTCGTCGGGCTCTGCGATGTCGAGCACTGCGGACAGCGCGATGCCGGTATCGGCGACACCGGAGAACCCGACGGGCGAAGTGCGGGTTGACTTGAGCGCCTTCACCAACGTGCCGACGCGTTTGACGATGGCAGAGTTGGGGCACGCGACCACGACGTGATCGACTTCGGCCAGCCCTGTTTCGTCGAGTATCCGATCGACGGCAGTTCGGATCAGGGCCGCGTAGCGCTCTGCACCGAAGCGCTCTTCCCATTGCTCACCCGTGATCGACCTGGGTGATCGCCAACGGTCGAGGAATTCGGCCGTGTGCGACGTGGCGGCGAGGACGTCGGCGATCCCAGGTCCCTCGCCGAACAGCAGCGCTGCGGCCCCGTCACCGCCAAGGCGTTCATCGGCAGAACCGGGCCTGCCGACCCGGACGTCCGCGGTCAGCGCCAGCCCGCCGGTGGCGGCAGCGGCCTGCCATGCCGCAAATCCGCTGCGCCCCGTCCCGCACAGATCCGTCGCAAATGAGGCGTGGGGCAGCTCGAGCGCAGCGTGAATCGCCGTCGCATTGGTCTTGTCGGCATAAGCGGGGCTGCTGGTCGCGAAGTAGAGGTTGGTGGGCAGCGGGTGTCCTTCGAGGGCGCGTGCTGCCGCCGCGACTGCCATGGTGGTGCTGTCCTCGTCGTAGGACGCGACCACCCGGTCACCGCGACGCAGCCCGACGTCGCCCCCGGCCAGACGATATCGGGGAAGGTACGTCGCGTAGGCGATCAGGGACGCCGTCATTCCGCGACGCCCCGGAATACTGCCGCGATGCCCTGCCCGCCGCCGATGCACATGGTCTCGAGCGCCAATCCCCCACCCCGTCTGCGCAATTCGTGCAGCATCGTGGTGAGGATGCGAACGCCGGTGGCGCCGATGGGATGGCCGAGCGAGATTCCAGATCCGTTGACGTTGAGCCGGTCGTCGACGTCGGTGAGCTTTACTCCCCAACCGGACAGGACGGCGAGTACCTGCACCGCGAAGGCTTCGTTGATTTCGATGAGACTCAGGTCGTCGAACCCGAATCCAGTTCTGCTGAAGAGTTTCTCGACCGCGCCGACGGGTCCGATTCCCATACGCGATGGCTCGCACCCGACCGCGGCCCAGCCTTCGAGGTAGCCGATGGGCACCAGTCCCAGCTCATCCAGTCGGTCCTCGGCCACGACCAGGCAGGCCGCAGCGGCATCGTTCTGCTGACTGGAGTTACCCGCCGTGACGGTGCCACCTGGCGTCACGGTGCGCAGCTTCGCCAACGTGGCCGCCGTGGTGTCAGGACGCACACCCTCGTCGCGGTCGACGATCACCGGATCCGCTCGGCGTTGGGGTACCTCGACGGCCACGATCTCGTCGTCGAACGCCCCGGCCTGCACGGCGGCGGCAGCCCGTTGGTGACTGCGCGCGGCGAAGGCATCGGCAGCGTCGCGGTCGATGCCGTAGTCGGAGGCCAGGTTCTCCGCCGTTTCGATCATGCCGCTGATCTCGCCGAAACGCCATGCGGGTTGCGATCTTTCACGACCTCGATCGAGCCGGTCGTAGAGCGTCTGATTGCCAGCCCTGGCACCCCAACGCGCGGTCGTCGTGTAGTGCTCGATGTTGCTCATCGACTCGACACCGCCTGCGATCACTACGTCGGCCGCGCCGGTCTGCACCGTCATCGCCGCCGTGATGACGGCCTGCAGCCCCCCACCGCAACGGCGATCGATCTGCAAGCCGGGTACTTGAACCGGGAGATCGGCGTGCAACGCGACCCAGCGTCCGATGCACGGCGCTTCCGAGTTCGCGTACGACTGTGCAAAGACGACGTCCTCGATGCGGCCGGGATCGACGCCGCTGCGCTGCACCGTCGCCGCCACCACCTTCGCCGCCAGATCTTCGGCGCGTAACGGCCGCAGGCTACCTCCGAACGTGCCGACCGCGGTGCGCACCGGGGCGACGATTGCCGCGCGCCTCATTCGTCACCGCGCCAGCGGTCTGCGGACGGATCGAGGAGCTGAGCCAATTTGCCTGCGGGAAGCCAGATGACGGTCTCCAGTTCGAGGGCGTCGAGGTAGCGCACGCGACCAGTCCGCAGATCCTCCAGGCGCAGCCGCGGCGAGTTGCCCTCGTCGTCGATGTTGACCGAGACTTGCGCGAATTCGCTTTCGACCACCGGACCGATGCCGGGCACGTTGACGGGTGCACCCTCGCCGAATTCGACGGTCATCAGATCAGAAACCCCATGGTCGGGATGGGCTTGTCCTTGTCCACCAGAACGACCTTCTTGTAGGACATCCGCAGCGTCCCCTCCACGCGACGGAGCCGGTACGTCACACGCCCACCCCACAGGTGGTTGCCTCGCGCGCGCGACTCGAGCACGAGGAAGTTCGCGCCCACCTCGAGGTCAGTGCCGCCTACGGAGGTGGCGCGGCCGCCGAGCAGTTCGACGTTCGAAATCGTCCGCCGCAGGTTGGACGGGGGCGCCTGGGCGTAACGCCTGCCGGTGCGGAGTTGTTTGAGTCGGGTGGCGATTCGATTGCGGTTGTCGTAGATCACCGACATCGATTCCATCGGGTCGACGCTGTCGTTCCCGGCGGGAACCCAGTACAGCGCGTCGTCGGTCCACAACGCCTCCCACGAGTCGTAGTCGCTTTCGTCGGCGAAACGCGCTTCGCGGTAGAGGAACTGCTCGACGTCGCGAACGTCGAACCCGTCGGGCACCGCTGTCAGCGCATCGGTGTTGTCGATCGTGCTGGTCATTCTGCCTCCATCAGCGACGCATAGTGAGACCAGAAGCCGCGCATGCCGGTTTCGTCGGTCGCTCCCCCGATGGTGAAGCCGTTGTCGTCGGTACGCTCGCGCTGCAAGCCCCGACGAATATCCAGCCATTCGGGCTGTCGCGCCTCGATACCCAGCTGATTGCGTTCGTACATCTCGGTGTCGTCGGCCAGCAACATGCCGGCCGGACCCACCGACCCGACACACTGGGACACCATTCGCTTGTTCAGCTCAGGTGCGCCCACGAGCTGGACCGCCGTGGAGTATTGAACGCACTGGTTGACCGAGACTGGCTGGATGTTGAAGACCTGGATCTCGGCGATGAACAGGTTGGGGAAGATCATCACGTGCGGTGCACCCTCGATCAGAAACTGATCGGCGGCCTCCCCGTGCCGTTCGCGCATCGCCGCGACGTAGTCCGGCACCCGTTGTTCGGTGGTGCCGAACCACCGCATCGGTTCCGCGAACTTGCGGAACTCCGGGCGCAGGTCGTTCTCGCTGTGACCGTTTCCTAGGTTTCGCGTCACCGCCGTGGAGGCGTCGCTGTAGAGCGGTCCGATCGTGCTGCCGGTCACCCCGAAGATCGAACCGTGCACGAACTGAGGGTGATAGCCGTCGGTCTCGTTCTCCGCCAGCAGCTTCCAGTTGGCGCTCGTCTCGTGCTGAAGCCACCCCGCCGACAGTTCCACCCGCCCCTGCGGGGACAGCCGCACCAGCCGGTCGATCTCGCCAGCGGCGGCTCCGAGATGCTCCACGAGTGAGGGTCCCTCCTCGGCGAAACTGCCGAACACGAAGCCCTCGTATGACTCGACGCGTGTCACCCGTCCCATCGCGAGGTCAAGTTTGCGGCCGCCGTAGCCCTTGAAGAACGGGAAGCCGATGAGTTCGCCGGTGTTCCGGTACGTCCACCCGTGGAGGGGACACCGGAACGTCGCGGAGTTGCCCTTGGCGGCATCGCAGACTTGATTTCCGCGATGAGCACACCTGTTCAGGAGAAGGTGAATACCGCCGTCGCGATCGCGGGTCATGATGACGTCTTGCAGACCGAGCCGCTTGCGCACGTAGTCACCCGGCTGGCTGACTTCGCTTTCGTGGCCGACGAATACCCATGTGCGGTACCAGATCTTCTGAAGTTCTTCGGCGAAGATGGCCGGATCGGTGTACAGCGAGCCGTGCACCTTGTCTTGCTTGATCAGGGGTGCGACTCGGCTTGCGCCATCGACGCCGAGATCGGGCGGCTTGACCGATGTCATTCTCGAACTCCTTTCGTGGCGCCGAAGACTGCGGGCCGCTTCTCTCGAAACGCGGTGACGCCTTCGACGAAATCGTCGCTGCCGAAGAGGGCGGCCTGATGGGCGGCTTCCCGGTCGAGCACGTTGAACGGGGACAACCCGGGCGCCACTGCGAGTAGCGACTTGATCACTCCGAGCGCCTGGGCTGGCGCCGCCGCGAGCCGGCTGGCGTCCTGCAGCGCAGCGTCAAGCGCCGCTCCCGGCTCGGCGAGCGCATCGACGAGTCCAATGCTCAGCGCTTCCTCCGCTGGAATCGGCTTGGGCAGCATCAACATCTGGCGGGCCCGGGCCACGCCGACGCGGGTCGGCAACGAGACGTAGGCTCCCATGTCACCGGCAAGCCCGACCGCGGTGAACGTGGTCGCGAACCGGGCGTCGCGCGCTGCGACCACGCGGTCACATGCGGCGGCCAGAGCAGCGCCCGCGCCGTAGGCCGCCCCCTCGACCGCAGCGATCACGGGCTTTTCCGTGCTCCAGATCGCCCGAATCACACGCTGCGCCAGCTGTGCTCGCTCCAGCGCTTGCTGCGGAGCCATTCGCTCCATCGAGCTGATGTCGCCGCCAGAGCAGAAGGCCTTGCCTGCTCCGGTCAGCACGATGGCCCTGACCGACGTGTCGCAGTCGG
Organism: Mycobacterium sp. RTGN6; assembly: GCF_033804605.1. Taxonomy (NCBI): domain Bacteria; kingdom Bacillati; phylum Actinomycetota; class Actinomycetes; order Mycobacteriales; family Mycobacteriaceae; genus Mycobacterium; species Mycobacterium sp. RTGN6. The sequence continues at coordinate 3,934 of NZ_JAPZKZ010000009.1, read as the reverse complement.
CGGCTTCGATGGCGTCGGCGAGCGCCAACCGCAAGGGCATGTCGATCGCGTTGAGCTTGTCGGGGCGATTCAGGGTCACCACCGCGACCGCGCCGATCTTCTCGGCGAGCACTGGGCCGGTGGCCCGGGACCGGAACTCCTGAGCAGACGTCGTCATCGCTGGAACCTCGGCGGCCGTCGTTCGATGACGGCACGCAGGCCTTCGAGGGCATCGGCGGTGCCGGAGAGTTCGGAGACCGTCCGCGCCTCCTCGGCCAACCGCTGTTCTACGGACGCTCCGATTCCGCTCCACACCAAACGCTTGGTCGCCGACAACGCCTGCGTGGGTAGTTCGACAAGCTGAAGAGCCAGCTCCTCTGCGCGACTTTGCAGTTCGTCGTCTGCTGCTACCTCGGTGATCAGCCCGATGCTCAGCGCTTCAGCGGATGTGAGCGTCGGGTTGGTCAGCACGATCCGCAGCGCCTGCCGTAGCCCAACCAACTGGGTCAGCGTCACCGACACCCCGCCATCGGGGGCCATCCCGACACGCACGGCGCCGGAGAAGAACTTCGCGGATTCGCCGGCGATCACGATGTCTGACGCACACACCAACCCCAGACCGCCACCACCGGCTGCGAAGCCCTGCACCGCCGTCACTACCGGGACCCGTAGCTGAATCAACGCAGCAGACGCCAGCTGTAGCCAGGCGGTCGCCTCGCGCAGGTAATCCGGTAGCGCTGCACCCTTTGACTCGAACGTGTGGATGTCACCGCCTGCGCAGAAGTTGCGCCCCTCCCCGGTCAACAACACGACCCTCACGCTCGGGTCGGCGTGACAGGCCAGGATCGCTTCGTGCAGGGCCTTGAGCAGTTCCACGTTCAACCCGTTGGAGACCTCCGGCCGGTTGAGCCGAAGGCGGGCGAGCCCACCCTCCACGTCGAGTGCGACAGGCGTTGCCGATCCGATCGTCGTCACCGCTTTCCTCCTCGCTCGCTGAAGGCCGACGCGCCGTTGCGTCCGGCCCCCTCGCTGATGTGGCGTACTACCTCGGTGATTTCGTCGTCGAGACCCGCTGCAGCGGGCTGCTGCAACCCAGAGCCCACCAGTTTCTTGATGGCCGTGAGTGCGCTCCGGTCGCGACCTGCCATTGCGGACATGAACGCCTCGACCGCGTCATCGAACTGAGCTCGCGGAAAGCTGTGGTACGCCAGACCCAGCCGAGCGGCGTCTGCGCCCGAAAGCCGCTCTCCGCTGAGCAGGACTCCCATCGCCTGTTGGCGACCGATCAGCCGAGGCAACCTCTGAGTGCTGCCCCCACCCGGGATCATGCCGAACCTGATGTGATTGTCCGAGATCCGCGCATCGTCGCTGACGAGCACGATGTCCGCGGCCTGCATGAGTTCGAACCCACCCGCTGCGGCGACTCCTTCGACTGCGGCCACCACGGGTACGTCGACCGCGGCGATGGCATCGCAGGCGCGCCGGAAGGCGGCGAACAGCGTTCGCAATGCGATTGGCCCCTGCGCGCGTAGTCTTTCGACTTCGTCGAAATCGCCGCCGGCACAGAAGTTTCCAGCCGCTCCCCGGACGAGGATCGCGTTGACCGCCGGGTCCGATCCGAGTGTCAGGATCGCGCGCTCGAGTTCGACGCACATCTCGACGTTGACGGCGTTCATCTGCTCCGGTCGATCGAGGGTGATCCGACCGATCCCGTCAGCCGCGTTGACCGATACCGGCGTCATATGTACCGGCCCCCGCCGACCTCGATAACCGTTCCAGTGATGTAGCTGGCCAAGTCCGACGCCAAGAACACCACCGCGCCCGCGACCTCGGCCGGCTCACCGGCACGCTTCATGGGAACGGCCGCCTCGCGCTCGGCGAAGACCTCGGGTGGCATGGCTGCGGTCATCGGGGTGCGAATGAGGCCTGGCTGAACGGCATTGACCCTGACGTTGTGATGCGCCAGTTCCTTGGCGGCGGCCTTGGTCAGGCCGACGATGCCCGCCTTGGCGGCACTGTAGTTGGTTTGGCCGGGATTCCCGGACTTTCCCGACAGAGACGAAATGTTCACGATGCTGCCTGATTTCGCCTCGCGCATCACCGCGGAGGCCTCGCGCACACCTAGCCAGGTCCCCCGCAGATGCACCGTCACGACGGTGTCGAACTGCTCGACGGTCATCTTCTTCAGCGACGCGTCCCTGGTGATTCCCGCATTGTTGACGAAGACGTCCAGCCGACCGAACTGACCCATCGTGTCCGCGACGACCGCGCGCATCTGCTCCTCCGACGTCACGTCGCAGGCCAGCCCCATTCCGTCGACATCCGCGGCAGCAGACTCCGCCGCAGCTTCGTCGATGTCGACCAGAACCACGTTCGCGCCGTAGGCGCGCAGCGACCGAGCGATCTCGCGCCCGATGCCTTGCCCCGCCCCGGTGACGACGGCGACGCGGTCAGCGAGCAGTGGATCAGTCATGGGCAACGCAGACTCCGACCGTGTGAGGCATCAATTTCTAATCAATATTAAACTAAGTCCCTCGGCGTTTCAACTAGGCCCAGGTGCTCGCACGCTCGCCCCGGCCGTTGGTTGATCTCGATGCCGTGATCGGATCGGAGTCAACCGGCCACCCCGATGCCCCAAACGCCACCCTTGGCCGGTTCGGCCAGATTTCTACTCCGTGTTAAATTGCACGCAGTCGTCGGAGGCGAAGGGACTCATTGGAATGCTGGATCGTCGTCTGACCACTGATCGCGAGGCGGAAAGCGTCGCCTCGCACGTCGTACGCATCCCGCTGCCGCTTCCACTGTCGGATCTGCGCGTGGTGAATGTCTACGCCATCCTGGGCGACGACGGGGTGACGTTAGTGGACTCCGGTTGGGCCGACGAGCCAAGCGAATCCGTCATCATCGACGCGCTGCGCGGGCTCGGATTCGCTCCCACCGACGTGCGGCGCATCGTCGTCACCCACGCCCATTGGGATCACTTCACCCGGGCCATTCTGTGGCAGCGGCGCTATGGCACCACAGTGATGATTGGCCGTCAGGAGCACCATTCGATCGAGGCATTCGACGAGGCCACCGGCGCCTATCCGATGCAAGCGGGGCTGCTGCGCCGGGCAGGCGCACCCGCACTCGCGCAGACGATCGCCGACTTGGAGTTCGAACCGTTCGAACGGGACATTCCGTACGGGCCGCCCGACATCTGGCTCGATGACGGTGATGAAATCGACTGCGGCGGAACGGTGATCGTCGCGCGCGCGACACCCGGGCACACACGTGGCCACATGGTTTACGAGGATCGCGGGTCCGGACTGGCGTTCACCGGTGACCACATCCTGCCGCGTATCACACCCTCGATCGCCCTTGAGCGAACGCCCGAAGAGCTGCCACTTCGGTCCTATCTTTCCTCGCTTCGGCTGTTCCTCGACTTACCGGACGCGTGGATGCTTCCCGCCCACGGTGCGGTGACACAAAGCGTCAAGGCCCGGGTCGACGAGCTGCTCGATCATCACCGGGAGCGTCTCGACCTCGTCCACCAGCTGGTAGCGGCAGGCTCCTACACCGCCTACGACGTTGCCCGGCGCATGCTGTGGACGCGCCACGAGCGCACCGTCGACGAGCTGGGGGCGGTGCACGGAATGACCGCGATCCTCGAGGTCGCAGCCCACCTCGACCTTCTGGTTGCCCGCGGGTCCCTCACCTGTGACACATCGGGCCCGGCGAATCACTACGCAATCACATGAATGCAGGAGGCACGTGAAGATGGCCATCAGCGACAAGGTGGGACTGGTGTCAACGGTGGCCCGAATCGCCACGTCAATTGCCTGGGAGCGCTGGGGAACTAGTCCCAATACCGTTCAGTTAAGGTGGTCGGACGGTGATGTCTGGTGAGTGCTGTGGCTGAGGCCAGGATGCGTGATGGGCGCGCTTGACGTGCCATTTGGGCATTTTGCGTTTG